>JAIVFU010000120.1 GCA_020829485.1 Nostoc sp. CHAB 5834
TGCAACCCGGCGACAGCTGCACCATTGAGGTAATGGCATATGGAAATACCGGCGGAAAGTATGTTGCGGATATCACAGTAGCAAAGGGAGGACACGTACTGGGGCAGCTACCTCTGGTTATCAATACAGGGAACGTAGTGCTTGCGAAAAAAGGAACCACGACGAAATTGGATGAGGTTCGCCTTCCGTCAACCATGGCCAACGTTCCTACATCCCACGAGTTCTCCGCAGTGAATCGAGGGACCGCCCCAGCAGCAATGCCCACGTTTAATGGAGCTCAAGCAAGCGTCATTCCTTCTAGCGGCTGCCCTGCTACCTTGGCGCCTGGCGCTTCTTGTGACGTGACTGTCACCGCAGTTGCTTCCTGGGAAGGTTCAGTATGGGACAACGTGTACTCCTACACCTCGTTCAACGGCAGCGAAAGCTACTCCGTAGTGTTCGATAACCTTCCATCGGAGCTAGTGCTGTCGACGACTTACTTGGACTTTGGGAATGTAGCAGTGCAACGTACAAAAACATTGGGAGTGCTAGTCTCAAATGCTAGCTCAACACCTGCGGCCCTGACTGTGCCCGCTAGCGCTGGTGCATTTTCTGTAGAGCACAACTGTCCCACGAGCCTCGGCGCTGCGGGAACACCCGCTGACACCTGCTCCCTGTCATTGACCTTCAAGCCTACGGCAGAACAGGACTACGTAGAGACCTTTACTCTGCAAACAGACTTGGGGGCAGCATCGCTAACTGTTACTGGCCGGGGCGTTGCAGAAAAACCGTTCTTAGAGTTCACGGAAGTGGGTAGCGACAATTCGCCCTACTTGGCCTACTACGAAGAATTGGGGGCAAGGCCCGTTCGATTCGTCAACGAATCAGTTAGGCTCAAGAACAAAGGATTTGGCGACGCGGAAATAACCTTCGCGAAAGCTGAGGAGTCCTTGTTCGGAGCAACGCAGGGTTCCAACGCTTTTACTTTCACGCACAACTGCCCGATTAAGCTTGCCGAAGGTGCCTCATGCACCATCGACTTGGTAATTGCTTTGGTGCCCTATTCCCCTTACCGTACGCTGCACTTGCTCGCAAACTACCCGAATTCAGCATATGGTAATCCGGCCCAGCTAAACATTAGCCTGTACCCTGAATACACCGAAGCTCCTAAACTAAAGCCATTATCTGACGCCGAAGAACTCAATGGGGTTGATAATCTTAACACTGTTTATGAATTAATAAATTCAACGAACAGTAGCCTCACTATCCCGACAACTAGCTTTGGCATGACTAATATACCAACCTACTTGGGGGGAGTTAGCCTGACGCGAACAGTTTTAACAACATCGGCTGTTAACGGAACAACCAGTTGTCTGGGTGAACTGATACTGCAACCGGGAGAGCGATGTCTCGTACTTGTCAGAACGGCGCTCAATGACCCTTTCAGTTTGGCCGATACCATTCCGTTCATCGATACCACGGGTGTCACGATTCCCACTTCCAAAGGAAACGCACATCGGGACACCGTTATGGTACTCACGAGTGTTCGCTCTGCGGTTACGGGTAGAGTTAGCTCAATCACAGACTCGGGGAACATCTACCTAGGTAATGGCCATTGGCGCCGCGAATGGCTCTTCACTCTGCAAGCGTTGAACGATGGGCTCGACCCTTACGTTTTTGTTGATGCCATTGTAGGATTTCTACCTCTCAAAGATAATGACTGCAGAACTTGGCTTGCCCAAAACCAATACTGCGAGGTTACCTATATGCTCTCCCTTGAAGGCTCATCTCCGCTTGCCGATAAAACTAAAGTGGAGCTTATCGCGCACGGAGTTCCTCCATCCTTCAGATTTGTGGGCCACTTGAAGTCCAGTAGGAACACTGTAGTCTATATTCCAGGTCAAGCATTCAATCCACCCACAACACCAGGTGGCCCCATCAGCCAGGAATTCACGTTCTGATTTAAAGTAGAAAAAAGGAGCAGCGCGAGCTGCTCCTTTTGTTTAATCATGTCAAATTCAGTAGGCCCTGTCCAAGCCCACTGTTGCCCGCGCTGCATTGACAATGGAAAGCCGTGAGGCATACGCAGGGTAAAGCGAGCCGTCAATCGCACCGCTGGGGCTCGAAATGCGGGTGCCGTTGATGCTTACGGGGACCTCGGTGAGGTCGCTCATCAACACCTGCCATGCATCAACCTTTTCTTCCCTGAAATACAGGGTCAGACTGATTGGTTTAGGGGGCGTGAAACCTTCGCAATACTGCGGATACCGCGCAAGTACCTCGATACCGTTATCTTCTGCGATTTTCTGGATATCCTCAATTTTCAACATATCAATGCTCCGAAATGAACTGATACGTATAGAACAAAGCTAAGCACTGGAGCTACCCACCTCCAACTCCAGCAATTGACGAACCTTCTGCAGATGGGCCTCAGTCTGCGGAACACCACTCGCATTTACTTCCAGGAAAATTTTCAGCAGCTCTGCCCGCGGGAAGTCACTTTCATGCAAGACTGATTGCTGAACAGTGCGGTTGTAGATGGCAGAAATATCAGAGCCGGAAAGCTGATGCCAGAAAACACCCCGCCAGGATATTTCCGAGCGAACAAATCGGCTCAGGCAGTCCAGCCGCTGCTTTCCGTCCAAAACGAGAGGTTCAAGCGGCCATTCGCGCCGGACAAAGATGAAGCGGCCTAGGTCCCGACCCTCAAAAACTGAGGTCAGGTACTGTTCCCTGTCGTAGTCGGACCATACGTAGCCACGCTGAAAGTCAGGAGAGTCATCCAATCCTCGATGCACCGAACCGATGAGCGAATCAAGGTGGGTGGTGAGAAATGAAAGGGTGCGGGCCTTCTGCGTCAGAGCACCGGTCCGGCGCCCGCTAGCGGGAAGCACCTCTGTCCAGTGGAACAGTTGGAACTCCTCGCTAGGCAGCTCTTTGAGGTTGTCTCGCCTTTCTCTTGCCGAGTGCTTGGCAATGACAAATCGGCCGTCGTCACGAAGCTCGGCAACCTCGCAATTGGAAAGAGCTCCAATTTTTACGGCCTGACCCACCACAAGGGTTCGGCAGGAAGGAGGCCGAGGACCTAAGGCTTGGCTAGGCTTGTACGAGGCCAAGCCCTTCCGGTACACCTCTTCACACAACCCCTCATGCCCCAGCAATGAACGTCGTACCGCTTCCAGAGTCTCCGACGAGGGCTCTGCGTAGTGTGAAACCGTTCGGTTGTCCTCCAGAGGAAGGCCCGGGGCCAGCTTGCCCTCAGAAAGAGCGAGAGTCCTCCAACCTTTGGAACCGGTAGTCGCATTGCTGTACCAGGCCATCGACTCTGGAAAATCACTGCCGGCGTACCGCACCAGATAAGCGCCAGGCTTGATTCGTACCTTTGCCACCACTGCATTCCAAAAAAGGGTCATAAGAGTAATTTCCTTTAGATGCAAACCCCTCTAAAACTGAAAAGCCTGCATTTTAGACAAATTATATCCTTCGCGTGAGGTTCGTGGTAGCTATTCTGTATACCAGTGGTTTTTATTTAACAGCTAAATAGGTTTGCGCGCACACGTTACTGCAGCCCTACGGTAGCGCATATTACCTGGGAGAACTGCGGGCAACAACTCAACTCATGGGGGCGGAATGACCAATTCATCACATTCGAGTACCGGGCTACCCCGAGAAATTGAGTTCTCAAAAGTCAAGGCGCCCCCAGTAGCTGCTGGGCTAAAGACAGCCGCCAAAGAGGCACTGGCGAAGTTTGTGAAGAAAGCGGCCGACATGGGGGTCAACCTACCCATGCCAACAGTGAGCTTCGACCTTCGAGGGACGGTGGGGGGCCAGGCCTTTCTGTCCAAAAATCACGTTCGCATCAACGCGGTGCTCTTCACCGAAAACGTGGACGAGTTCCTGCACCAAATCATTCCGCACGAAGTAGCCCACCTGGTGGCCAATCGAAAGTTTGGAAAAAACATTTCTCCTCACGGGGAAGAATGGCAACGGGTGATGAAGGCGTTTGGGCTTGACCCCAAGCGCACCCACAGCCTGGACATATCCAATGCCCGGGTGAACCAGAACGGTGCGGTGTACCGATGCCGCTGTGGGCCTGTCGACATGAGAGGCACCCGCCTCACAAAGGCCAAGGCCGGACTGCTGTATTGTCTCCGCTGCATGGTGTACTTCCAGTTCACCGGAGTCCTGAAGGGCAGGAACGGAGAGGTCACCATGGTGAGCCAGCCAAGCTCGGACTTCATCCCGGTGCCGGAAAACCGGGTACCTGCCTCGAAGAAGGTCGTCAAGCTGCGGCTGTACCCTCCTCCTCGTAAAACCACCACCGGAGCCACACCCCCTCCCCGCGCTCCTACCCCTGAGCTTCCAACTGAAGCGATGTTGAGCTTCGCCCTCAGCCTAGCAAAGCGACTCCAAATCGCTATGCCAAGTGATGCCCACGGTCAAAGGCAAGCCTGCAGCAGCTTCATCGAGTATGCGAAGGGATTGGCAGCCCCGGCGCCCAAAAACACCGACGCACCTACGGATAAGCAAGTCAGCTACGCGACGTCTATCGCTTGCAAAAAGGGTGAGCCAATTCCACCCGCGGTGTTGAACAGCAGAAGGCTGCTTTCAGCCTGGATTGATTCTCACCGATAGCTACACCAAGAAGGACATCAACAATCAAACGAAGGAAAAAATGCAAGAAGCAATCATCAATCGCAAGTTGAGCGTTAGCCCCAACATCATCTATTCCCTCATCTTCGGCCAGGCCGGCAGTCT
This sequence comes from Nostoc sp. CHAB 5834, assembly GCA_020829485.1. The sequence continues at coordinate 4,738 of JAIVFU010000120.1, forward strand.
CGCAAAAGGCTTGCTGGAATGCATCATGAACTCAGAAGATGCAGGAGCCACAAAAGTCGACATCAAGGTCACTCCGCAAGGACTGAAAGTGACCGATGATGGGAAGGGATTTGCGACTCGTGAGGACATCCTGAAGTGTTTCGAAGTCTTCGGATTCGAGCACACTCCAGGTGAACGCACGCATGGAAAATTCGGGCTAGGGAGAGGACAGCTGTGGGCCTGGTGCTCTACTATTTGGAGCACAAACCAGTTCGAGATGCACGTTGACATCAAGAACAAGGGGCTCGATTATGTGCTCAAGGAAGGCCTCAAGGCACGCCCCGGGCTCTGCATCGAGGGTAATTTCTACGAACCTCAAACGACCCGCGACATCCTGACCACAGAACGAGACCTCTCGATGCTGGCGGCCTATGTCAAAACGCCTGTGACCTTCAATGGCAAGCGAATCAATCGCGACCCTTTGGAAGAGAAGTGGACGCACAAGACAGATGACGCGTACATCCGGCTGAGCAGCGAGTTGCAAACGCTTTCGGTGTTCAGTCAGGGTGTGCTGGTTCGCAGCTACCCGGCGTACACGTTCGGTATCGGAGGTGTGGTGGTGACACGTATTGGCGTCGAGTTGGCGCTGAACATTGCTCGCAACGACATCCTGCAAAGTGAGTGCAAAGTGTGGAAGCGCATCAAGCCGTTTCTGCAAAAGAAAGCGGATGAGGCGATTAAGAAAAGCACAGTCCTGACCGATGAGCAAATCTACAACTTGGTACTTCGCTTTGTTGCAGGTGAGCTTAAATACCAGGAGCTCAGCAGTCGCCGAATCATTGTTGACGTTTTGGGGAAAAAGCACACACTTCAAAGCTTTCTAACCAAAGCCGCAAACACCTTCTCTGTGACCATCACATCGGTAGCGGATACCGATGCCGGCCGAGCTGCTGAAGAAGCTCACAAACGGGGGCACTGCTTTGTTCTCAGCAAGAAGACATTGAAGCTATTCAACGTGGATTCCGTGGCGGACCTCATGAGCACCCTCGAAACCACGCTGAAGGAAAGCGCTCGGTATCTGTGGCATTCGACTGTGCATAGCCTTAAAGGTGGTGCATTTGTCATCGTAGAGAACTGGCAAGAGGCATGCAAAGCTGCAAACTTGGACTCGGTCGAAATCCCCCAGAAGGAGTGGACTCCACGAGAAAAGTGCGCGCTTTCGGCTCTCGCCTATGCACAGAACTACCTAGTGGTCACGATGAGGAAGGCCGGCGTAAGCACAGGACTTCAAAGTCGAACACTGCGCTTGGGTACCAGTGTGCAGGCGCGTGCTTGGACGAACTCAACGACATCTGTCTGGTTCAACCGTGACAGCCTCAAACAGGCGGACCAGGGCCTCTCCGGGGCGATTCACCTGGTCAACCTGTTGGCGCATGAGCTTCTCCATGACTGCGATACATCGGGCAGCCACGTCCATTCGATGGAGTTCTATGAGCGGTTCCATACGCTCCAGCTCTTCGAAGAGACCAGCACGAGTAGCTACCTCGGCCTGGGTGAGATTACTCGCCAATTCATGAGCAAGTACTCCGTAGAGCTGCGCAACAAGGACCTTCCGGTTCGGGCTGCAACACTCCAGGCATTGGACACTGTGGAACGCAATGCGTCTGTCCCCCTCGACAGCGCAAATGACGACGCAGCAATAAAGCTGAGCGTGTAATCGCTTAAGCTCTTTCCTAATTTGGGTCGCATCGGCACATGCCGTTGCGACCCTTTTTTTGGCTGCGACCTATACTCCTGTGAGGTCACTTTCACCCATCCATCCGCGCCCTTCACAGGGTTGCCAGCAATGGCAGGAGAAGCAAAGTCGCTGAAACCTTCAGCTGAACAATTCACGTCTCGCTCTTTTTGGCCATGCGCCAAAGACGCCGAACGGCAATGCGGAAACCAGTCCCTACGGGGTTACGGCGTCCATCCAGGCGCAAACACTAAAAGGAATGGATTCATGTCGAATGAAAAATCGCTCGCCCAGCAAGTGACAGCCACAGTTCGCGCTATGCGCGCACACCTGTTGAATAAGCACAAAATCGAGGTACCCAGCTCCGCCCTGCGCGCAAGCTATTTGACAGCACAGGGGTTGAATCCTCAGTCTTTCGCTAGCCGCGTCAAGTCTCTCGAACAAGAGCTCAAAGCAATGCAGAAGCTTCTTGAAGAAGCCCCTACATATTTCGCAGTGCAGTACGACTTCGAAGGACGAAAGCTTCAATGGCTTCAAAATGCTGGACTTGTTCCTGCGTCGAAAGGGAAGCCCCCAGAAAAAGTGGCAGCTATGCTTTCGCCAACCATCGCGCGGACATTGTTCCTCACTGAAGACGATGACGGCGTGTTGTCAAAGCTGTCTCTGGACAGCGCCGGGACGATATTGGTACCAGAGGGTTGGACGTTTTCGGAAGCCCAGGTGTCGCACATCAAAGCGATAGTGCCTCGTATCTCGAAGTACGGGCTTCCTGACTACCTCTCGAATTCGCACGCTTTCTTCTACAACCAGTTCCATCGTCTAGTGGTGCCTAGCACCGGGGTTGACTACTCGATAACCGACTCCCAGGATGACTCGGGCGACAGCTGTGAAATTGTCGTGCGGTTGCCGTACGACGAGTGGGAGAACCTCCTTCATAGTGTCCTCGACACAGATGAGTCGTTCAAGGCAGAAGTAGAAGAGTTCGCGGGGCTCCACTATCGCGAAGTCTTCCGGCATCTCGGCAAAACCGTGAAGACGATGCGTGCTCAACAGGTCTTGGACATAGACGTCAACGCCGATGAAGAGACAGTCGCTTAGGCCATAGCCGCGCTATTGACGCACCCTAGCACCGAGGGCCTCAAGTCCTCCGTGCCCTTGATTCGCCCGCTGACCGCCCCTGGCTCAGCGGGCGGTTTTTTGGTCTCAAGCAGGTGAATCTCTATACCCTGAAGAACCACTTTGGAAAGAGCTATGAAAGAGAAAGAAGATATTCGCCGCCCTACGGTCCATGACTTCAAAAGCGGCGCGAAGTTTGTAACAGTTCACGTCGACATCAGCACTCTCGCCATCGAATTGCGCGCAAGCAAAGAGAGCTCGACACTTAAGATGGACCGCGGGGACAACATTCGACTGCATGCCCACGGGACCATTGAGAACATTCAGCTGGGTGTGTATCAACCCCACTCGTCCGGCGGATTTTCGATGACCGGATTTTTCATCGACTACGAGGAAAACAAAAACGCCCTCCTTGAAGCGGCGAAGGTATTTGCAGACGAAAAGCGCCAAGCACTCATCGTCGAGGCTCAAGCCATTATTTCAAAGCTAGAGGCGCTAGAGGTGGCTGTACTGCCTTAGCACCTACTCCGACAGTTAAACACAAGCTCTCATTCACCGGTGCTCGGCCTTTTGGCCCAGCACCGGCCTGCTTTTCCACCCCGGCGTACTGCGCACTGCCATCCCCAGCAATGCCGCACAGGTAGCCGCCAGCCACATCACCCCTTTGGATTGAGACCAAACACTGACCGTGTACACGACAGCGGCAGGCGCCGCGGCAATCACAAACACTGCGACACTGAAGATGTGCGTCTGCTCTCCATCCAACCTCGACTGCATCATACCGGGCTGCTTTTCTGGGGGTTGGAGCGATGTGAAGTGCTTGTATCTGGGCAAGAAAAAGGCGCTCCGAAGAGCGCCTTTGAATGATGTGAGCTGTTACCAAGAGCTCTTTGCGACCCTTTCCGCCAGTGCACGAACGACTCCTGCTTTCTCAATCAGAAGCTGGTGGTGCTTGATGGCAAGGGCTGCGGACTCTTTGGCAACCTTAGCAATGGTGAAATTTTGGTCCACTTCCAGCAGGTCCTCCATGTCTGGCATCTCCTCCCACTTTTGTGAGCTGAGGCCCAGCCCGTCAAGCATGTGATTAGTGACGACGGCCACAACAAACTTTCCATCACGAATTTCGGGCCGAATCATGGTTACGTAGTCATCGGAAATGACCCGATTTAGTTCGAAGCGAACCATGACGCCTGTCTCTTCAAAGGCGTAGTCTTCGTTCATCGCGCCCAGGTGTCTCAGCGCTTTGGTTTTAGAAAACGCATCCTGGATTGCCGCTAGCAGACTCAGCACTTCCATATGCTTGACGCAATCAGCGGCACGGGATAGCAGTGTGCTTACTTTCATAGACTTTCCTTTATAAGAGCACTTTTAACGGAAGTCGGCTTCCTTAAATAGAGCACGCTTGAGCATCTCCTTTTCAGCCTCTGTTAAGTCCATTTGAACCTCGCTCATGGCCAACAGTTTGTGGCACAGAGCGATAGCACTAGGCCGGGCTATGTTTGCCAGTTGTTCACCCTCCGGGCTAGCCGGTTTCAAAGTATCAAAAATCCGCTTCGCCGTACTTATGTGGACGGGGAGGACACTCGTCCCCTGCCCTTTAAGAAAGGCACCCGGCTTGAAGGTCGAAAGGGCTTCGAGCTCTGCAGTCAACGCGTTCAGCCCCTCAATGGAATAGCCCTGGCTGAGGACCATTTTCATGCGACGTACAGCTAAGGCTTCAACTTGTAACTCCTGGTGAATCCTAGCAGCGCCAAGTTTCGCATCAGCAAAAACCCGTCGCAACCCCTTCACCTTTTCTGAAGCTTTGAGCAAAGAGGTCAAAGATTGAGGCTTTTGAACGCTGGCGCGAGCAGCCCGAATTTCCTGAATTTCGACTTGAGCTTCCTTCCATGCCCGAACGTTCGTTAGATAGCTCTGAGTTAGTGCTTTAAACGCACGGTCTATTCGGTACTTGCGTTGGAAATATGCCGAAGAGAGAGTCAATTGATTACCGTTGGTCATGCCTGTTCCTTAAATATTTTCTCCTACGTGTAGCAATCGCTCCTTTTTAAGGGGATTAAGTAGAAAACACCGGCAATAAACTCAAGCGCTATAACTACTATTCAAACAACATCTTGTGACTACAATGCAATTCGAAATCGCTGGAGAGCGCGACCCTTTCTTGCTCATCAAACTCAACAAGGGTGAAACCGTCTACTCAGAGGCGGGTGCAATGGTTTCCATGGGGGCTGGACTGGACCTTGAAGGCGAAATACGCGGAGGGCTGCTCGGGGCCCTGGGCCGAAAACTTGTTTCTGGGGAGTCCTTGTTTACCCAAAAAATCGTTGCGGCACGTGCGGCCGGCGAAGTCCTTCTCGCCCCCAGCATGCCTGGCGACATCCAGGTGCTGGATGTCTCTCCTCAAAGCCAGTACATCCTCAATGATGGGGCCTTCCTGGCGGCCGAGACCAGTGTCGACCTCAAGATGAAGGTCCAAGGTATCGGCAAGTCAATGTTCGGGGGGACCGGCGGGTTCTTTGTGATTCAGACAGCGGGGTACGGAAAGCTGGCCATCGGCGGGTTCGGTAGTGTTTTTGGCCTGAACGTTTCGCCGGAAGAAGACATCATCATCGACAACGAACACGTGGTCGCTTGGGACGCTCGCTTGAACTACGACATCAGCGTTCGCACTTCAAAATCGCAGAGCCTGGTCGGAAGCCTGCTTAACTCTGTGACGAGTGGCGAAGGCTTCGTGAACCGGTTCAGCGGTACCGGTAAGGTGTACGTGTCCTCGCGGAACTTCGCCCAGTTGGCGGGGCTGCTGCGCGCGAAGTTCAACACCAGCGAAACCAAGTCCGTTCTGTAGTCCTCCATGGCCACACAACGTATCTTCGTATTTGGTTCCAACCGAGCGGGCATCCACGGAAAAGGAGACGCACTCATCGCGAGACGAGCACATGGAGCCGTCCTGGGACAAGGCGAAGGACTGCAGGGTCAAAGCTACGGAATCCCCACCAAAGATGAAAACATTCGAGCACTACCCCTGTCTCAAATCGAAAGAGGAGTCGCTCGTTTTCTCTCCTTCGCAAAGAAGAACCCGGAAATGACCTTCATGGTCCAAGCTATCGGATGCAAGAACGCGGGGTACAACCCTGCACAAATAGCGCCGTTTTTCCTGGGTGCTCCGGCCAACTGCATGTTCCACGAGTTGTTTATCCCAGAGCTGAACTCCCGAGGGCACAAGGCACTCGCAATTTCAGCATTGCCGCCACCTGGGCAAGTGGAACTTTTCTAAATCAAGACCTGCGGTTTCCTCGCTATACATCGCAGGTTCATTTATTTAGGAGATTTTCATGCTCAATCGGAAAAACTACCGCTCGGTTCAAATTCGCATCCAACAGTTGGAGCAAAGCTCCAAGCTGAAAAACAGCCGAACGCTGCGCAGGTTCTTCAGCGACTTGCTGATGGTGGACCCTGTGTCCAAAACGAAGGCAGACCTTTTCTTGTGCTTTGCACAGGATGAAGGATTTTCTCAGGAACAGCTTGCAAAAATTGCAAGTCACGCGCAAGAAAAAGCCAAATGGGTGATGGACATCGTCAAGATGACAAACTCTCCCTTGGAATTCAAAGCAATTGTTGAAGATGACTGTTATGGGCTGGTTTCAGCATATTTTCAGTTGCCGTGGATTCCCGCCACTGCGACGTTGAAGCAGCTGCAAACGATGCTCGGAATGGTCTACCTTGTTAACACCGCTTTGGCCGATTTCCATCGGAGCCCCAATCATTCCGCATTGAACGATTGCCCTGAATACGAGTACCGGAATTTGCCTTGCAGCATTGTCCCGGACGAGTATTTGTGGACAGTATCGGGTAACGACTGTCGAGGAGGTAGTGGCGTTCTGGAGTGGTGTTATGACAAGGACGATGCCGAGCATCGCTTGGAATTGATGCAGCAAGAGCCCACACGGTTCACCCAGTTGAGTGCTTCTGCATTTGTTCCTAAAAGAGCCGAAGCATTGAGCGCTTAACGATTCCAGGACACTGGAATCTGGGCTATTTAATTTAAAAAGCCACTCATAGTGGCTTTTTCTTTTCAACACGTATTACAATGTCCTAAATTTTAGACAAAAGCTCCGCATCCTTCCCATGCTTCATCTCACGTCAACCTCAACCGCAAAGGACTCGATTCCCGACTCCTTTCCGTTGGGTTCGTCGATGAACCATCTGCGAAAGCTCTTTGAGACGTACGCAGCCCGGACCTTGCACCGTGATGCAGTCCTTGCAGAGGCAGCGTGCTCCTACAACCCTCAGGAGCTGAATTCCGAAGTGGCCGATGAGCTCGCTTTTGTCGAGACCAGTGTCGACTGCGCTCTGGGCCAAAGTATTGAAGAAGCCCTGCTGCTTGCAAGCACCCCCAACCTACAAGGCGAACAACAGGCCCTGGCCAACTTGATACTGGCTCGCGCGGGCACTCACCCCCATTCCTCCGGCACAGGGCTTCTGGGTCGCTACGCCCCTTCGGTATTGCGGAGCAGCTCCGACGTGGTGTTTCAGTTCGCGTACCTGCGCAAAGCCTACCCGGGACTTCCCTTGCCCAATGCCTTGCGAAAAGCGTGGGCCTCGTTCCTGACGGCAGTGCGAGATGTTGAGCAACTTGCGAGCAGTAAGAGCTATGGGGGTGTCGGCCTCCTGGACGTCATTAACAAAGTCCACCCCGCACCCTCTCCCGCATTGCGAGCGCTCGTGACCCGCTCACGGTAATCGGATACCTATTCAGAAAAAGAAGCCCAGACGGGCGACCATCCCATTCAAAATCACGATGACTACAACCCCCACTCCTGTTGCAAAGTTTGGCAAGGACCATTGGTCCACTCTCGCCTACATCGAGACCCGTTGTGTCGACGGAAAACTCGGGGTGGGCTTTCTGGACCATCGCCGGATGCGGACCAACGAGGTCACCCATCCCTTGCTGAGCATGAACAGCCCCCTATGCAAATGGCAAAAGAGCTGGGGTACGCGACTGAGGGGCTTCTTCGAGTATGAACACCGCAACGACCTGTCTGCTGCCGAGCAAGCCGGATTCATGCTGTCAGAACACGACGACTGGGACTGCCTCGACGACCTGGCTGCCGCGGGCTACGTCGAGATACTCTCTTTGGCAAATGGCGCTGTCCGTATGCTCGATGCCGGGTTTGAGGTGTCAGCGAAGCTGCGCAAGCACAAGGCAGAGGGCGGCCAATTTGCCACGTTTCAGCTGGATAGCGAAGAAGTGCTGGCATGAAAGATGTGGGACAAGGAATAGCGTCTCTGATGGACGCCCTGGTAAATTCCTTCCAAAGTGAGCAGCTCGAAGCGGCTGATGCCTTGGCAGAACAGCCTTTGATTAAAGAAGCACGAGAGGCTCTCGAAAGCCACAGACTGGACTACTTCTGGCTGAGCTTTCACCCCCTGAATCAAGCAATTGACGGTCTGATTGCACAAGCCTACCCCCAGTCTCGCAAAGCCCAGTACCTGGCAAGGCACTACGCCTTCGTCAGCAATCATTTCCGGGCGCTCATCGAGCAGTACGAAGGCAGCAGCTGCTGTGCCGACAAGACCCGAACCATCATTAAGGCGATATTGCGGTCCTTGCTGACAAGCCAGCCCATCCAGTTCGACTATCAGCAGAAGTACACGTTTCACCTGCCGGAGCGCATCTTCAAGACGCACGAAGAAATTTTTGAATTCTTTGAAGCCTTGCTGCGGCTGCAAGCCGGCAAATCGGACCTCTATCTGCAGTTTCTCTTGAAGTTCGCGCAGAAGCTGAAGTCCGACTAAACAAGGCCCCTAGTAGGGGCCCTCGGCCATAGACCCCCTGGTACCGTGCCCCGGCATGAGTGCCAGGGGGTTTTTTCATTCGGGAGTCCTCGCTCTCGATAGCTACACCTTACAGGCACTAGCTCAGGTCCTAGGTACCTCCCGTCCTCACCTTCACAAGAAGGAATGGCGAAACCTAATGAGAACCCTTCAAAACCCCAAGTCATTCGCATGACAAGACGGTTAGCAAGACAACGAGGACATCCTGAAATTTAAGAGCCGTCGCGCTCAAGAAAGAATGAAATGGAAAATCAAAACGCAGTCAAAAACGCAGCAAAAGCCATGTGCGCTCATCTGGAAACGAAGGGCGTGAAGGTGGGACATTCGCTCATGCTGGAGACCCTGGCCAAGGGCTTGGGCCTCGACAACTGGCGTGAACTGAAAGCGGTTATCGACGCACCACGGTTGAAACCCCCGGTGTCAATCCCGGAGGGCCAACTCCAGTCTTGGACTGTAGACGGCATGTATCTCGACAACAACCAGCCCTACGGGACGAAAATCGAGGCACGTACCGCACTAGAAGCAGCAGCTATGGCAATTATCGAGCGCTACACTGACGGTTGTCTTCTGCTGGGAATTTTCGAAGTTGAACCGGTTATTCCCGGCCCCCGTTCCTTAGTGCCCTGGTCTACCTCGGCGTACAGAAAACTGCCTGTTCGCGACATCCTGATGACAGTAACAAAGTGGGGCAGTCTGCTGAAGAACCCGTCTCCACAAGCGAAACAAACGGTGGCTTGGCTCCTGCAGGAATTGGAGGAGGCCAAGAGGCTCTTCGCTACGCTCACCGAAACGCGGGCAGAGATAGAGGAAGAGCATTTCTTTGATGACATGCTCGATGCGTTCACTCCGCCCACCGAAGATGCTCAGGACCTGCCTAAGCCAACTCCTTCCGAAGCGATTCATCAGCTGTGTGAAGACATTTTTGCGGAACATTCCGGTGCCCCGCAATTCGAGGAAGTCGACGAATCCGCAGCCTTTGCCCTTCATCAGGCAAATGCCCTCTGCGGGTATTTCTCCGAACTTTTAGACTTGAGTGACCAATGGCATCATCTGGAAGTGCTGACATCGGCCTAGCCTATTCAGGCTTGACCACCCCTAATTGACTCTTTGGAGTTTACAACCTGCGTGCATTTGTACGCAGGTTTTTCTTTGCCTATACATGCTAGGCCAACTCAATAAGATTCAAACATGTCAAAAATCAAAACTCTTCAGGCTCAGCTAGTGCGAGAACGCGATTCTTTCATCAAGGAAGTCGACCAGAAAATCAGTTTTTTGAATCAACTTCCGAAAACTCCTGTGGAGCCGACTGCGTTCAGCCTTAAAGGGTATGAAGCGGACTACTCCCTGGTATTTAATTGCAAAAACGCTCAATTGCCCGAGCTCTGGCAAGCGTACCCTCCTGTCGACCTGGTAGAAGTCTGGAGTTCAAGCTGGACAATCAAGCCCAAATGCCGATTGACCGAACATGAATCAAAATACTCCGACGTCACCAACGCGTTCAATCGATACCTGCGAAAAGGGGAACACCTTCACGGTATTTACTGGTGGACCCGAATCAACGATTCTCTTGTAAATATTCGCGTCGTAACGTCGAAGGACGAACAACCCGCCCTTTTGCCAGACCCTGAAGTGTGGGAACCCAAAGAAATGCCCGGAGGCACTGCCGGCTACCTCTATTTCATTCGCAAGTTGGCAGAAGTCAAAGGGCTCCCTGCGGTCGATTCGAAAAGTCCAGACCTCATTGCGATACGTAGCAAGATTAAGATGGTGGCAGAGAAGACGCTCAGCAGCTTCTTGTCGGATTATTCGTCGTTCAAAGACGAATCATACCCCCGCAAGTGCTTTGAAAACATGCTTCGGAACGCTACCGGCTATGCAGTCGACCTTGTCTATGCCAGGTGCCGGCAAAGTACAGCGGTTTTTTGCATTCATCTCAATAAGGATATCGAAACCCTCGATATTCAAGTCAAGCTGAACCCAGAAAAACCCACATTGCACAAGCAGAATTTTCCGGTTGAAATGACAAATCATTGATTTTAACCCTGCTGTTTACAGCAGGGTTTTTCATTGAAACATCAATTTTCCAGAAAGCCGGGCTTATCGCCATCCAGGTACGCAGTGGTAATTTAGTGCAAGGGCCGCTATACTCTCTTAAAATTCAACCGATTTAAAGAAAATGACGGAAATTACTCAGATAAATCAAGACAATGACAGAAGGCTCGCCGTGGCCACTCTTTTAGGGAAGCTGAAGGGCTTCTTGGCCGAGCCCAGCGAAGGCGCAGACAGCGCACATTGCGTTGAACCGCAAGACCTGCAACAGATGAAAAACCTACTGGGCGAAATCGCGTCGTTCAAATGGGGTGGCCCTCCCGATGACCCCGTTGTTTCCAGCACAGTCTGGGACCCGGCAGTAGCGTTCCTTCCCTGGTGCTCCCCGCTTCCCGCGCCCAAGCGTGCCGAGTCGCTGGCCGAGAAGGAAGACCGATTGATTCAGACCATCCACCTTGCGACGGTCGCCCAATCTCGGTACCTGGAGGTTGTCACCAACGCCGTGCTCGACCTGGAAGCTGTGCGGAAAAAGCGCAACGCAGTCAGCAGCGCGCGCACCTACTACCTCGCAGAACACATGGAGTCAGCCGACGGGCCCGTTTTAAAGGCATCTCTGCACCTGAGTCCCCTGGATGCCTTGGAATTCAAAGGCGCAGCCCCGCTGAAGCTCAAGGGCTATCGGCAGGTGATTGCTGAGCCTCGGGTGTTTGACGACCCCGAAGACAATTACGGCACGTACCACGCCTCGGTGGTCCGGGAGGTTGGCCGGCTGCATCCGCTGTCATCCTTGATGGCAGAACTCAACCTCCGGTTCAATGCCAAAGAAGCGGCAGCCAACGAGTTCGCAAAGCAAGACGACTAGCCCAGCTTCGCGAGCATTTCCCATGAAAAAAGCCCCCCGGGTGGGGGCTTGGAATTAGTGGATGGAAGCGTCGTCGTGGGCGTGACACAAGTCGCGCATGTAATCCACAACACGGGCCTGGGTGTCACCGTTGTTCAGGTCGGCCATGAACGCAAAGTTGTTGCGGCCGCCACAATAGTCCTTACGGCCTTCACAGCTGCGGTACAGCATCTGAACACCGCGGCGACCGATGCAGCTTTCGGACAGCTGTACGTAGAGATGGTCCCCGTGCAACGTCACTTCACCACTGACGGCCATGCCTGCGACGTTGGAGCGGATGTCGTAAGTGCCATCACGCAGGTCCAACTGTTTGGCCAATGCTTTCAGAAACTTCTTGCCTTCCTTGTGAAAGGCTGATTTTTTGGCGTCACCCTCATCCGTGTAGCTGTTGATTCCAGAGGCCATCAGAGCGGCGGGGATTGCGATGAAGTTCATGCTTAGTGTCCTTTTGGTTGAGTGTATCTGGTACGTATAGCAATGGCTCAGCTGTGCGATTGAAGCTTGCTGAGCTGCTCCCGGTACCACTGAAGACACACTCCGTGGACATTGTGGGGGACATCCACGTCCATCAGGAACTCCCGCCCGTTGCGCTTTGCAGAAATCACATCGGTGCCAAACCGAATGTGTTCGCATGCCGACTCGTTCACATGCCCGGCATCCCAGTCCAGGTACTTCTGAGTACTGTTTTCGTGGGGATTGCAGTTGTTAGGAATACGTCGGCGCATTGCCATAGCGCCCGCGATGTAGGCCGAATTGAGTTCGTATCTGCTGTCATGAATTACCAGCGAATTGTTTTTCATCTGAAGTCCTTTTTGTCGCGCCCATGGCGCACTCTTCCTGAGAAGTCCTATCAGGTATAGCGTGCGCTCGTGCCGCCTGCGCCCACTCCGCGAGGACACACGCGTGGTAGCTAGGAAAGCGCGTCGCCAAAAACTCGTCGATACAAAACAGCGTGTCCACGTCCTCCGCCAGGTCGTAAACCACGGTCACCGGTACCTGCAGCTGGTGCTTGACCTCATCGGAATAGTGAAGACTGACCAGCGGAGAAACTTTCTTGAGCTTGCGCAGCGCCCCCAGCGTAGCGTTCAATACGCGGTCAATGTCCAAGTCATCATCCGGCGAGGAGGGCGAATATTCCGGTCCCTGCAAGGCCACCGCGATGTCCAAGTCCCCGACATCCGCGCGCCCTTCTCGCACAGAGCCAAATAGCTCAACACGTGTGATGAGCATCGTCTGCCCGTCTGCGTTGCGGTTGTGTTCGCGCGCCGTATCCACAACCCGTTGCAAGACGGCCTTGGCCTTCTCCAGCGAAACCCTCTTGCGAGCAGTGGCCACCCGAAACTGCCGCCAGCTCTGCAGTCCGGTATAGACCAACGGGAACGCCAGAAACCCGGTGTTCTTCAGTTCCTCTTTGCGCACAGGAGCAATCCATCCTTGCGCGAGCATCTGCTTTACGACGGGCAGAGAGTCTTTTGTTGGCAGCCCCAGCACGATGGAGAAGTGCTCGGGGGTAAAGAACTTTCCCAAGGACCGAATGGCGCCGCGGAGAACGTAGGGGTTGATGCCAAAAATGGGCTGGGAAGGGTCAAGCGTCATTTAAGGTGCCCCGGTTCAGCAAACGACAGGGTGCCAAGACCCCAATCCATCTCGGTATGCCATACGGATAGCCTCGGAGTTAAGCGAGAGCTGGCAGCAGTAGGTGGACTGCACGACGCCATTCTTGTTGAGGCCATGGCCCCAGAGGTTTACCAGCCACTGGCTCCCTTGAGCCTCGACGCTCAATGCGGTGAGCACAAAGGTCCGTTCGAACTCATCGCCACGTACCACGTGCATCGCCTGTGGCAACGCCAGCCCCGTGACCTGGTGGAACAGCGTGGAGACATGGTCGGTCAGGAAGGAAGCGGCCTCCTCCGTACCCAGCTCTGCACGCATTGCATCTGCCGTCCGCAGCGCTTGGGATGTGGGGTAAATGCAGACATAGGACGCCTCAAGAATCTCAAGGGTCGGCCGAACAACAGTGGCTTGGGTCATTGGAAAAAACCTGTTTTTT
>JAIVFU010000121.1 GCA_020829485.1 Nostoc sp. CHAB 5834
CGATGCAGCGGAGGCGAGAGCCGGTGAAGCTGCGTTGAATAAGGGAAGGCCTTCAGGCCTGCCCGAGGCTGGATATGGCCTTCCAGATGTGGGAATCCCCTTCCTTTAGGGAGGGGAGGATGTCAATTAATTACGTTCCGATGCCTCATATATCAGCTGCACCACTACCTCATCGAGTTCTGCCTTGCCCGCGGCCTTGACTGCCAGTTTCCCCGTGTAGAGCAGTCGCGATTCCAGAACATTGACGCACTCAGCAGGTACAGAGATATCGAGGGAAGCCCAATCTTCGCTGAGGGCGCTCTTGGGCCCATAGGTGTGGAGTTCCTTGAGGCTCAGGTCCAGGGACACGGTTACATCTCCCTTCGGGTTCGAGTAGTCAACCTTCCACTTGTCCCCAGCTTTTGGAGGGTTCTGGCATTCCTCGTCATAGGAAACGCGAGCGCTCCCTCGCATGTAGCCCTCGAATTTCTTTTCAAGCGCATAGGCCTTTCCCTTAACGCTCACATGTAAGGTGTCCGTGATACCGATGGCCAAGGGTGGAGGAATGTCCCCCTTCTTAGAGATTTTTTTGATATCAGATTTGCTGTTCTTATCGGACGTCCGATAAGCTTCAAACCAGGAGTCGCTGACGGCAGCTTGCTCTACTGCGGCCGCTGAAGGCGAATAGGGCGCGTCCAGCAGTCCTGCGAAAGAGTGGATGCTCAGGGCAGACATTGCTGCAAGAAGAATTTGTTTTTTCATTATTTTCGGGTACTTGTTACTGTGGAAATTATGAAATTTGGGGGACCATAATCCAGCGCCATCGCGTCTTGTTCGAAGAGCGCTCTTTCATCTGAACTGCCATGGTCTTAGTGGGCTGTATCCACTCCAGAAGCTTCATCTCCATGAGAAGCTTGCTGGCAGAAGTTTTCCAGAACGTTTCGTCCAGTCCAAGTACAACCTTAGTGCCCATCGAACTCATCATCTGTGTCGGAACGTTTTCTGTAGACTGGTTGGCCGCCCATAGCGCCAACCCGTACTTCCGAGCTTGGGTAGCAATAATGCCGATGATGCCGTCGCCGTTCACGTCCGAATTGGAGATGTAGGTTCCGAGCTCGTCCAACACGATTACTTCAACCACTTCGGATTGCTCGCCCCGCTCTATGGCTTTGTAGAAAATATCGGTCAGCATGAACAGCACAAGCATCTTCTTTTCTTCCATCAGAAGTGCGTTGAGCTTGTAGCGCCAAACCTGTGCATCAGGGTCAAACGGAGGAGCATGAGGCTTGAGAACCCCAGTCGCCAGGATGTTAAGTAGCCGGTCTAATACTCCCTTGAGGACTTCAGGGGAGTCATACTTCATCAAGCTTTCCAGCTCATACCCGGTCTTGACCGCCTTAGCGTATTGCACGAAGGCGTCAATCGCGTCGTTTCTTGCCTGGTCCACAGACATTTCAGTGTCCGAAGAGGCAACGTTGTGGGCACGGGCCTTGAGTGATTCCAGCACCTTTCTCTGGTGCGAGCGTGCCGCCTTGTTCAGCTCACCAAGGGCCTTAACGCCCTTTTGGTCCGTACCTAGAAATCGTTCTTCATGAATGCGTCGTGCATACGCAACCACATCCCGGATAGAGGGGTAGGTTCGCTCACGGTATGCAGGGGACCACTTTTTGACAGCACCTTCGTACTTGTGTGCTTGAATCCACCAGTGCTTTTTATCGCCGTCCCACCGTGCGCCTAAGGCTTTGGCTTCTTCTTTGTCTGCAATTGGGACTTCCAAGTACAAACGATTGTCACTACCCGACGACAGAAGCTGAGTGTCGAATATGTTTAACGTCCAAGTGGAGGGGTCGTTGATTTCAAAGCCGAAGTCACGGTAAACGTCCTCCAGCAAGTTGCGAAGTACAGACTCCTGCTTAACGCCCAGAGCGGTTTTTGAGGATTCGTTAACGATTCGGATGAATGTCTGAATGCACTTCCGCACCCCCCCAAACAAGGGTGACGGGTTCACTCGTAGGGGGTTGAGTCCAAAGGGAGCATGTTCGGAGAACACGGCAACGCTTGCGTCTGGGATGTCCAAGTCCCCGTGAACGTCGAAAACATGAAAGCGAACTTTCTTGCTGGAGCGGATGCCCGCATTAATGAACCGTTTGAAGGTCGAGGACTTTCCTGAGCCGCTGGTCCCTAGCACCAAGAGGTGGGGGTTGATAAGCTGCTTGGTGTCCATCAGCACTGGCGGGGAAGCGCCAGTTCTTGCTTTAAAGAAGTCTTCTCCTAGCGGAATATGCATGAGTAAAGCAGGTCATTAGTTGTGGCTAGGAGGCACCCAGCCCTTGTTGGGAACCCAAAACGAAGGGGCCTCGTCCTGGTCCGCATCAGATGCGTAGAACAGACGAGGCATCCTGAATAGTCTAGGTAGTTCCAAGCTGTAAAGAAGCTCATCTACCTTGTCTGTATAGACATCCGGGTCTGCCAAATTGAACTCATAGACGCCTCCCAGAAGTTGGTTCCGGGCATTGACGATAGATATGCGCAACGAGTAGAGTCCTTCGTCATGTTGAACCACAACACAAAATGGTCGGACTTGAGTCTTGGGGTTCTTAACAAGAATTCGGCCCAGTTCTTCTGCAAAACAGCGCATCTCGTACTCATGCAAAAAGTAGGTGCACGCGGTCCAGGGCTTGCCGATACCGATTACGCGGGTTCCATGCTGGTCTACCTTCAAGTCCGGGGGGCACCGGGTCGAGCTGCGGAGTCGCTCATGAAGTCGAGAAATGTTTTTCTCGTATTTTCTAACTGCAAAAAAGACGACCCGTTCATCGGAAACATCAGCTCCGACATCTGACGCGGTGATGCTTTCGAGAAACGGAAACGACACACCTTTTGCACGCAATTTAGTGAGTTGTGCGCGCTGATAGGCGCCAAGAACTGTCTTCTGAATGGCGGTGGCCGTAGCTATGTGCCGGGGGTCAATGTAGATGTCGTGAGGGAGCACGTCCAGATAAATGGACAGCTCCTGCTTGAGAGAGTCCACATCTAGCTTGAAGTCTTTGCGGCCTCGCGTGAGGCCAAGGTTCAAGGCGTAGCAGGCCCAGTCTTGAGGTTCCCCGTCCATAGCGCGAGTAGTCTCTGCCATCAGCGAATCAAGGATTCCATCTAGTGCTAATCCGAGGAACTCGTCATCAGAGTCAATCAGCAAGGACTCCAACTCGTTGAACACTTCTTCGTTCCCCGTATCAAGGGCTAGTTGAAGCGCATGCATGGCGTCAGCATAGGCCTCAGGGGACCCATCAGACGTGAGTACGTTTAGCTTGTTTAAAATGTGATTTGCGGGCATAGAAGCGTAGAGCGTTGCTTCTTTGCATAGACAATGGGTTTATCCGGGCGCCGCCGCTAGTTTTGCCGCTCGCATTGGCGAAGGAGGGCGCCAATGCGTTGGTACTCTTGGGGCGTGTCCAGCTTCTGATGCTCCTCGGCCACACCCGACATCACCTGTTCAATTGCGGGTGTAAGCCACTTTGTTTGCACCTCATTCTGGTACTTCTCCATCTCGGCAAGGTCTTTAAAACTAAAGACAGTCCCCGTAGAAAGTTCCCGAGTCAGAAGGTCATCTAGAAGGGCCTTGCCTGTTGCTTGAAACCTCCGATAAATGGCCAAATGTTCTTGTTCGTGGCGCAGTACATGCTCGTACATGCAGCTCCCCTCGGGGAATTCGCTTGCAATCTGAATGACCGGCTTGTGGAGCCTCAGAACGATGTTGCCCTGAGGCACCGCACAAACGCCGGTCAGGCCTTTGACGTAGGAAAACTTGAGGGAGTACTCTTGAGAGAGGGACGCGGCCGTTAGTCCTAGAGCGTCCCTGGGCCCCATTGATTTGCCGGCCGCAATCAACTGTTGAGATATTTGAGCCCGCGTCATAGCGGTGTCGATGACTACGGGGTCTTCCACTACGTCAACCGAAATGTGCGACTCACCCAGAAGCGCTCTGCACGCTTTTTCAAACACAGGCTCTTCTCCGCAACCTGTCAACAGCAATGAACTCGTCAAAATAGCAAAAAAGGTTCTCACAGAATCGTTTGGTTGTTGCAGATACCTTGAATAGCGTCTAAAATTTATTTTTCGATTTGTCTAATGGAATTTTTATGCACATTTCGAAATTTTCGCTATACGCAGTAGGACTTGTTTTTTATTTAGGCACTATGTCACAGATTGCTTCTCAAATTGGGTGGTTTATTTTCGTTGGCGCTTGTATGTTCTGTGTCTCGAACGTAGTTCGAGCCGTCATTAAAAACGCATGGAAATGTGAATTCGCCGATGGCGAGGTTTTCACAACCGAAAGGTTTGGTGATTCGCTACGGGAATCCGTGGCAACTGCTGTTGATTTGCTTGTAGCAAATTGGGTCGCATCTTCATGCGCTCTTGCAATTGTTATTGCAACGCTGCTTTTCACCTCAATTGGTGGATTTGCTAGCGTCGGCTATGGCATATTGTCCTATTTGATTTCTGGCGTTGTTTTTCCACACTTTTTTAGTGCGGAAATAATTGAGTCTGTTACAGACTCGAACCCTGAAATTTCTCAGAAAACTGATTGATTTATTGATTGAAGCTTTTGCTTCCCCTTATTCATTGCTTAACCGCAATATGATTCATCAGCCACCTTCACAGGTGGCTTTTTTCATTTCTCGGGGGTAAGAGAAAAGGGCGTCTGTACAGACGCCCTTTTTAATCAAGTCGGGGGAAGAACCCACAACGTGCTATCGACGTCCCCCAGCTCATCATCAATAATGAGCTTGATTTCGTCCCAGTTGCCATTGGCAAGACCTGCACCAATCAAGTTGAAGTTGACTGCTACGTGGGCTTGAACCGCAAGATTTTTTACTTTGCGAAAACATTCGCGCACCGCGTCGTAGTCAACGTACCGCACACTCTTGTCATTGCCGTAATACCGCTGCGTCATGGCATTGACCGCAATGAGCCCGGGCGGCAGTTGTGTGGTCAAAGCAGCTAACCCAAGGGTTTCACTTTGACTCGCAAAGGAGGTGCTTCCAACGCTTACCAGTTGCCCAAGATGAAGCCCTCTTTGCCGAAATTCCTCCGCGTATGCGGAATACACCGACGGCCATTTGTTCTTGATAAATAATGCAATGCCGGACCCCATCTTTCCTTGGCAGTTACAACCATGGACGATGATGCCCTCGGTGACATCCAATAAGCTTCCCGTTTTCACTTTCATTGCTGAGCGCCCTTTAAGTCGTAATAGCCGCACATCAGGCGGTATGCTGATTCGTTTTCAAAGCTTTCTTTATTATTGTGTTTATTGAGGGTATTGCCAAACAACGGCGCTCCCATTACAGTGTCAAAGCTCTCTTCCGAGAGCTGCTGCAAATCCACTACGACCGCCTGGATACGAAGGGTTGAGTGGTGCTTATGCGCGACCGCAATAAAACCCTCGATATAGCTGTTAATACCGCCAAACAAAACAGCTGCGAAGCCTGGCCGAGTGGTCCAGGGTAGTGGGCCCGCATCAACGGAGCCTCCCCAGTTACGCTGTTTCCACGCCCTCACCGTCGTGCTGCCATATTTTCTGATGCAGCTTGAAATGCGTTGTGCACCTTCTAGGCACTTTGCATCATTCCGAACGAATGCGGCCGCAGATGAGAGTGTCACCGTATCAGCCGTAAAGGGAAGTGGAATGCTCAGGTCATCTGCTATTCGGAAGCCTTCTGCATGGTCGCCCTGAAGAAAATGAAAGCCGATGTGGTCGAGTTCATCCACTTCCGGCAAGTCAGCCGGTGCTGGAAGTATTTGACCAAAAGAAAAGGGCTCGTGAGTAAATGCCGAAATGCGAACCTCGGACCCAGTCAACACCAAAAGATGCTGATATCTCGAATTCATATAGCTCCTCTGTCTTTAGTTTCTGAGGAGTATAGGACCGAAAAAATCAACTCTTTAGTCTCGCTTTTCAGAAGGCTCTGTATCTTCTGTCAGCGTCAGGACAGAGGCCCCGACTTTCGTAAGTCCGTTCTTTACGGATTCACCAGCTTCGAGGGTGGCTTCCCCAAAGCGCTCCAGAGATTCCCGGGAGGTATCTGCCGCTTCAAGTGCTGAGCCCTTCGCATCAAGGACTTGGTTACCCACATTCTCTAAAGTGGATTTAGCGCGGGTTGTCGCATTTTGAGCGGCATCTTGACTGCAACCCAGGAGCAAAACAGTTGTCAAAAGAAAGAAAGGCAATCGCATTTGGCACTCCGAAGTACATGCTTCGTATAGGATTACCAAAAAAAAGCGCCGATAAACGGCGCTTCGGGTGTGCGAGAGGAGCTTGTCACAAGCTGACAACATCCGTGAGTATTCGCAGAGCTTGCGTTTCGGTGAGCAAACCTTCACGCGACTTCTGTGCCAGCGTTCGGAGCAAAGCTTCTGCTATAGGGCCCACTGGAGAAGGAACACTATAGAGAATCTGTTCTGCTAGCGAGGGGGCCTTCGTAGCTACTGCCGCAGCATTAGGTATCGGCGCAACAACGGGGGGTTGGGCCGGGGCTGATGCAGGATTGTTGGCAACTGAAGGCGTTGCGGGATTTACCGGAGCCGACGCCACAGGGGCCTCTTGTTGCGCCACGCTTTGGAGTACGGGAATTGACGCAACAGGGGGTGTAGCTACGGGAGCGGCTGGAGCGCGTACTGAACTCAGTACCACTGTCGGGGCAGGTGCAGCCGCTACTTTTTTAGGGCCGCGTTGAGCCTTCACAGGTTCGGTAAGCGCGGGCATGGCAGGGGAGGAAGCTGCAGGGGCATTTGCAGCAGGTGCAGGTGCAACGCCTATGGAAGCTGCTGACAAAGATACAGAGGGTTGCCCAACAGGAGCCAAAGGTGCCGGTGCCAACTTCTTCTTGGCGGGTTGGGACAAACGAGGAGCCCGGGAAAGGACTGGAGATACTTCTTCCGCGGGGCGGGAGTCTGCAGAAACCAGGCGATGGATGATTTCTGGAGGAATTTGGGCTTCTGATTTAGGAGTCTCGAACCAGTCGAGGGGCAACCCTAGAACCTTACAAAAATAGTCGGCTGTCGCCTTATCGAAAATTTTGTTCCCATGGAGCCGATGGGAAATGTTCGCAGGGCTCATTTGCGTCAGACGTGCAAGATGAGACTTTGCCTTGGGGCGGTCCGTCAACACAGCAAGATTTTGTTGACGAACTTCCCGCAAAGCAATTTCTTCAAAATTCGCAGAATCAGTGGATGGGTTCTGATTGTTGTTGTCTGACATCTTTTCTATCTCCGTTGAAACTGGTGTGGTGGCTACTGCGAGGGAGGGGCTAGCAACAGGGGGGTTAACCACTTGTACGACAGGAGATGCGTGGTTCTTTACTGGCGCGGGAGCTGTTTCGACGACCTCTTCGGCATGACCTTGATGTCGCAGCGTTTTGATACGCTCGATGTCCGTTGCGTCAAGCTTTGGATTCACCTTGTCCATGAATCCGGAGGCCAGACCCAGGACTGTTTCGATGTGGTACGCGGTTTCATCTGTGTAGTTGATGCCGTCAGCAATCTCTTTAACACGGCCCATGTTGAGGTCTAGGGCGACTGCGAGGTCTTCGTCTCCAATTGCCTGTGCGAGCAGCCTAAAGTTCCTTACTCTGAGAGCAGACGCTAGGTTCAAATTTGGAGCTGGTGCTTGGCCGCTTGGGCGTGGGCCGTTCATTTTTTTGGCGTTTTGCGGATGATTTGAGAATGTGCGGGTTCCCCCGGTTCTCAAGTGGGCGCCCGCGTAAGGTTGTGCCGGGTTCATTGTGAAATCCGTTCCAAATATTCTTGCTGCCGGTATTGTACTTAAATTTTCACCTTAGGCAAGCAAGGCCCAATGTTCTGTCTGCTGATAGCATAAATTTGCGCACGGTTTTGGTGCATAGCTACTGTTTGTATCTAGGTTCTGAACGCTTATGACTGCAAATATTTTGTAACAGTCTATGATTTCCACATCAGGGTGACTATACAGATTACTTGTTGCTGCCAATCTTGGCGTGGGCCGGGAACCCATGCCGCTTAAGGTAGGCTTAAGCTGAAAGGAGGGGGTTGCCTAAGCTGGTTGTTTGTCCCTTCGGGGGCTCCGCGGAAACAGCTGGACGAAGCATCTCACTCCCCAAGCACTCAAGTACCGGGATTTGAAACTCATTTAATGCTCCACGTGCGTAGGCTAGGTCGGGAGCCCTGGCTAAAACACATTGAGTTTTGAGTCCTAGCGCCTGACTGTTGCCATCGGGACCCCCTTAAAACGGGGAGGCAGCAGTCGGGCGCAACCTTTTTAAGATGGCCTTTCCACCGTCTTCAGCCGCCTAAAAGGCTGACTAACGCCTCCCCCTATCAAGGGTATGACGCTCTCCACATTGGAGCTGTCCAGTATTACCACTTCTCGGCCAGAGTCCCCGGCAATCGTGCACAGAACAAGCAAATCACTGCCTGGAAGGTGTTCCAAGCGCTCGACAACCCCCGTGTAAGTCTCTGGCCCTTTGACTTTTAAGGTCAACCTGCGGCCAATGGTGATTCCCCACCTGGCCGCACACGCCTTCGAGGTGACTTTTAAAGCCACCTCCGATGCGTCTTGAACTTCCTTGCTTTTTTGACAGATACGTCCTGAAAGGGCGTTCGTTCCTTGAGAGAAGGGGGGTGGCGATAGGGCCATTTCCTTAGCCTGTTGGCTAATGAGCCCTTGCCGAGATGCTTCTAAGGCGCTGACACGTGACCAGCAAATTGCTGATTGCAAAAAAAGTTGAGGGGTAGTTGTTGTCATCAATTGGCCATTGTACTTAATGGCTACACAGAGTAGGTCCATTACGTGTCAAAGTATGAAAATACATGGTGAATTTTATGCAACCAAAAGGAATGCAAAGCCTTTTGAACTCCTGATGAACGGACAACGGACATTCGATGGAGGTTATGCCCGGGTGTCGCATCTGACGCCCTTTTCTGTTCTCAAAGCGACCTGTTGTCAAAGCACAAACGAGTTGCTTACTGAGCTTGAAAAACTTGCCAAGAAAGGACTTCCTACCCCGGTAGGTCTTCCGGCCGTTCTTGCCAATCACGGTCAGTCCATGGAAGACGGTGAAGGGATGAAGTACCACCTGTGGGAAATAGAACGGTTGTTTGAGCCCCAAGATGAGCTAGAAATTCGTAAAGCGCGTATTTCAGGAAGGTCAGTGCTTTCTGTGCTGAAGCCTTCGTATGCGAATCAGGTGGCGAGGCTGACACCTAAGGTTTTCAACGAGTTAGTCGAAGACCTTCGGCTTGCCCAGGAGCCTCTTCGGGGAATTTTCCCCTCATGGGACGCATGCAAAGAAGTGGCCCTCGCTTTGGCGTTAAAGACTAGTGGGGAGCTGAAAAACACTTTCTTGTATTTGCACGACTTCGTAGTCCACCATCGAGTAAGCCTGGACCTTTTGACCCAGGGCAATGTCATGGTGAACTGTTTTGGCTACCCCTGCCTTAGTGACCCCGTATGCGAGTCCTACGACTCGATGGGCATTTCTGCTGATTTCCCGCGAACTGAAGGAGCGGAATACTGTGTCCTAGCGATGCTTCCTGTCAGTGTTCGAGGAGTTCAAGTGTCTCTCAATCCATTCTGCACAGGGGCAATCTGCGAGGAATCTGCCTTGAACACACTTCAAGCGCTGAAGGAAGTGGGTGTACAGGGAGAGGTTGTTACCTG
Source organism: Nostoc sp. CHAB 5834 (assembly GCA_020829485.1). Next base: position 9,677 of record JAIVFU010000121.1, read on the forward strand.
GCGAGCAACTGCTCACGTCAAGCACCTCACAACGGCTACACAAACAGCACCGATATGGGAATATCCCGACGTTTGTGAAAAGTTGTCCAGAGGACAGTACATCAAGGCGCTAGCTATCCAATAGCGTTCCATTCATTCAAAAGCCCTGCGAAGTAATTTGCAGGGCTTTTTCAATAAGGATAAAGGTTCATTTTTCTTCCATTTATTTTCTAGAGTTTCTATACAGACGTAGGAACTTATTAAAGAAGGTAAATCAATGAACATTCAAGGTGCTATTCGCGTTCTGACTCTCTGCGCGAAGAACAATCTGCCAGTCATAATGAGCGGCGCTCCTGGCGTTGGTAAATCGGACATTGTCGCCTTGGTGGCTAAAAATATTGAGGCTGATTGCATCATTTCCCACCCAGTGACCGGCGAGCCCACTGACGTAAAAGGTCTTCCCTTTCCAGATGAGACAAAGACTTTTGCACGATTCCTGCCTTACGGCGACTTGGAGCGTGCAATCAAAGCCAAGAAAAAAACAATTTGGTTTCTGGATGACTTTGGCCATGCGCTTCCGGCCGTACAAGCCAGCTACATGCAGCTTCTACTTGCCAGGCAAATTGGAGAGCACAAAATATCTGATTTTGTGACATTTGTACTCGCAACGAACCTCAAGCAACATCGTGCAGGGACTCACGGCTTTATCGAGCCTGTGAAATCTCGATTCAGCACGATTATCAACCTGAAGCCTACGTTGCAAGAGTGGACTCCATGGGCATGGGAGCATAACGTGCCAGCTGAAATCATCTCTTACCTGATGTTCAAGCCGGACGACTTTATTGTGGAAAATCCAACACTGGAGCTCACCAATTCTCCAAGTCCTCGGACGTGGGCAAATCTGGGCAAGCTTCAAACTGCTGGCGTGCACCCCGACGATGAGTTGGAAGTGTTCTCCGGCGCTATTGGAGCAGCGGTAGCTACGGAGTATCAAAGCTTCCTCAATCTCAGCCGGGAATGTCCCGCTCCAGAGACTTTGTTGCTGTCTCCAAGCAGTGCCAGCATTCCGGAAGATATAAGTATTTTGTATGCACTAGGCAATGCCGTCGCACACCACGTGACCCCTGAAAACTTTGCAAACCTGATGGTCTACACCGACCGAATCGGAGCGATGGGTAAACAGGAGTTGTCAGCATTTTTCATTCGAAACGCGATTCGTCGCTGCCCGAATGCTCAACAAACCAGTGCGTTTACGCGCGTAGCTAGCGGCCCCCTCGGCCCTTTGTTCGCTTAAAAGGAAATCAAGAACATGACAATCAATGTGAATAACTGCGTGTTGGTAACTCTCACCATCTCTGTGTGGGACTTCAACCGTCAGGACAATCGGGTTTCTGCAGATGTCGCGAAGGCAAACGAGGTTCAAGACCGACGTATGTGCCGGCTGCGAAAAACACTGCTGCCAAAAAACCAGGTGATGGACGAGATGGTTGCCATCATCCGAGCTATCCGCAAGTTCCACTATGCCAACACCTTGGCGTGGATGCATGACGGCCCTCGGATGCTGCCAACGGCAAACTTCACTCCCTACATGGACGGTATCCGAGACTTGAAGGCGCAGCTGGAAGCAAAGGTGCTCGAATTTTTCGATGCGTACCCTACCCTCGCCAAGACTGCCGAGCAATCGCTGGGCAAGCTTTACGATGCCACCGACTACCCCTCTGTAGAGTCGCTTCGAAAGAAGTATTCCATGGATGTCAAGGTTCAACCTTTGCCCTCTGCGGAAGGACTTCTCCAGCTGGGGCTCGAATCGGAAGACGCTCAAGCCTTCCGCATGAAGTTGCAAGCCGACATGGAAGACACCTTCCTGAAGGCAAACCAGCGCATGTGGAACGAGCTGTACTCGCGGTTGGCGGTGCTACACGAACGTCTCAGCGATGAAGACGCAACCGTGCGCAAAGGGACTATTGCGGCTGTACAGGAGCTCACCGAGCTGCTGCCACGCATGAACCTGACCGGCGATGAACGCCTGGAGGCCCTGACACTTCGGCTTCAGTCCTCCTTGAAGGGCCTATCGGAAGAATCGCTTAAACACGACCCTTCGACACGAGAGCGTGTCACAACTGATACCCGCAAGGTGTTCAGCGTGATGCAAGCGTTCATGAACCCCTCGCAAGACATTGAAGAAGAAGGAATGTTGCGTGCGGCATGAGGAGAAAATGACTGGCAAGCTAATCCTTGCCAGGCACAACATGCTGCGGACGGCACCGTTCTTTGGGTGCCTCGCACTCAGGCTAAAGATTGTGCCGGACCCTACCTGCAAGTCGATTTGGTCGGACGCGACAACACTTGGGTACAACCCCGAGTACGTGGACCGAGCAACCGATTTGGAGCTCAGAGCCTTGCTGGCCAAGGTGGTCATGCATATTGCCGCGGGGCACCCCTGGCGACAGGGAAACCGCAATGCAAAGCTTTGGAACCAGGCGACGGCGTATGCCATCAACCCCTTGGTTCTGGAGTCAGGATTTAGACTGCCGAGCGGCTATCTACAAGAAGACGAGTATGCGGGTATGCCTGCAGAGCTCATCTACGAAGTTTTGAGTAAGAAGAACCCACCCAAAGACGATGCATCCCCGGACCCGGCCAGCATGGCTGAACCGGGAGGGGCTCCTGATGGGGCTGAGACAGACTCTGGAGGGGAAAGCCCAGCTTCGGCCGAGGAGACTTTCATCCCTGGCGAAATACGACCTGCGCAGTCTCCGGAAACGGAGGCTGAATGGCATGCGGCAATGGCTAATGCAACCCGCACGCAAGGTCAGCTATCGGCGTCTGTTCGAAGAATCGTCAAGGAATCCTTGGCTCCAAAAGTTCGATGGACGGAAGAACTTCGTCACCTTCTTCAGCAAGTGGGCACTCCGAGCAACTTCTCATGGGGACGACCGAGTAAGCGCTGGCTATATGCCGGAATGTACTTGCCGTCCCTGGTGGGACAGTCTATTGGAACACCGGTTATCGCAAGAGACACCAGTGGCTCCATCTCGGACAGCTATCTCCAAGAGATGAACGCGGAAGTGGCTGAGCTGATTGTGGAATGCAAACCTGAATTGGCCTACTTGTTGGACTGCGATTCATCCGTAAAACAGGTGATTGAAGTCTTGCAAGGAGATATTCCGGACGATTTGAATGCACTAGGAGGCGGCGGCACGAATTTCTGCCCAGTCTTCGAGTGGATTGAAAAAGAGGATATTTCGCCTTCATGCGTCATCTATATGACTGACTTGCAGGGACGTTTTCCGAAGGAGGACCCCGGGTACCCAGTCATTTGGCTGGTGCCTGAAGGTTACTGTAAAGGGCCGCAACCGCCTTTTGGGACGGTTATTCCGCTGACGTTGCGCTAGTAATTAGCCGATTTGGCATCATTCAAAGCCACCTCTTTATGAGGTGGCTTATTTTTGTGCTGGAGAAAATGAAAAACTCCTCAATGCAGGGCATTAAGGAGTTTGAAAAATCAGTCAATAAATTAGACTGGTGCTACTTTGGTGTCGGACTTCGTTTCTTCATCATTGCCGTCCTTGCGGGACTCAAGTTCGGCTTTCATGCGTCGACGTCGTGCGATGGTAGTGCACAGAGTGATGGCCATAGACAAAACTATGCATGCCATGCCAGCCCACAAGAAGTAGTAGTAGGTCGGGACCCACAAAACAACTTTCTCGTAGTTAGCGAACATCCCGTTATAGAACAGGACAACACCAGCGATAAGAATGGTGAAGGATGCTTGTTTGAACATAGATTACTCCAAATAAAAATGAACCTACGACGTATAGGCATAAATTTTGATAGATTGATTATGCTTATTGCGCCGCGGCGATTAAGTGCATGCTCCCTGTCAATGTCGCGCTGATAGGCTGAGCCACTTCCAGTGCCATTCCCGCTACGCACAACAACGACATCGATTGCCCTGGGCCGGGTGCGAGCGCCGCAAACGACGTACTCCTGAGCGCTACAGCGATTATTGCATGAGTCACTGAACGAGCTACCTACACGCTTCGCAGCTTTTTAAATCATTGAAAAGGCGCAGATTCACTTAATCCTCAAAAGCTCAATGTTCACGCTGATTATTTCACTCGTTAGTATCGCACTAGTCGCCGCCCTCGCCCTTACCTCTATTTACTACGGAGGGGCTTCTTGGGTGGAAAGACAAGCAAAAGCAAATGCCACTACCGCCATAAGTCAGGCGACTCAGGTGCTTGGGGCTGCCGAGCTGCACTTGGTGGGACAGGGCTCATGGCCCGACACTGTCGACGACCTAATTGCCAGCAATTATCTAAAGAGCTCACCGGTCCTCATGGATACCGCATGGGTTCAGCCCCTAGCGGGTGTTCCCACGTTCTGGGCCAAAAAGTCCGTCGACGAGGAGACATGCAAGGCGGTAAACCTTGCTTCTCGGGGTGACAACGGAATATACCGAGCTGCCCGTCCCGGACTGGTCACTCAATGTTTTGGCACTAAAGCCAGCTACACCGTGGTTACTACCCGACTCGCACCTGGTGCGCCCGGGCTGGACGTAATTTTCTTTGTCGAAGATGATGAAGAATTGCTGTATGACGAAACGGGGGGCGGCTGGGCTGTTCCCCCTACTGTTGGCTCCCCTAGTTCTGGAGGCGGAGGGGGTAGCGGAATAGGGGGGCCGCCGTCAGGAGCCGATATGGGCACTAGTGGAGGAGGCTACTTTGGGGGAAATGTACAGGCATCTTTTCCTGGCCGCGGTGACCTGGGCGGCTCGAACTTGGGAATAGGGAGCTTCGTAGGCAGTGGCAAAGTAGTAGAGACCATCGAGTTCACTAATACAGGCTCGGGCCCCTCCAATCTCGGGGGTGCTGGCGGTTATGGCGATGCAAACCTGATTGGCTCAACCTGTTCCGGGATTTTGGCCGTAGGGAGCAGCTGCTATCTGACCATTCAGATAGGTCCTTTTACAGGACTTACCGGCCAACGGCCTCTGGTTGGTGGCGTCTGGCAGGAGTTTGATGGAAAAGCCGCTCACGTAGGCATTTCAGGCTCTGTCTACCCTGGCCCCCTTCCGGATTTACCCTTGGCGGTTGAGACTGATGACCCGAACGATTCGGCCGGAAGACTCATGTTTCCTGATACCCCAGTGGGCGCTAGCAGCTATAAATGGGTCCGTACCCAAAACATAGGGGACCCCCTGGTGTTCAATAATCCGGGGGCCTCTGCTGTATCTCCTTACAGCATTGTTCAGACTGACTGCGCAGTCAATCTTCCCACAGGTGACAGCTGTCGAACACGCTTGCGCTTTACGCCTCCTGCGCAAGCTGAGTACATCAATGCGCCGTACTACTTCACCATTGGGGCGAACAACAAGGTGGCGCGACTGGAGCTGTCTGGGCGCGGAATTGCCCCCACAAACTCGGGAATCACCCTATCCACTACAAAGGTGGATTTCGGCAAATTGCCGGCAACTGGCGAGCATGTTGACGGTTTAACCGTCACGAATTCGGGCAGTAGCGCAATTAACTTCGCCAAGGCCATGGAGATTACTCCGGCTAGCAGCCCCTTTACGGTAAAAGCTTCCACCTGTGCCGCAACATTGCCCCCTGGAGAAACCTGCACGGTATGGGTTCGCTTTGCGCCCATAGATGCGCAGGAATTTTCAGGGGCGCTCGTTATCGACGTCCAAGGGCTTGGCCAGCAGGAAGTATCCCTGACTGGACAAGCGGATAATCCATTACAGTCGCAGAAAATTACAGTGCCACGTGCGACTCGGGGCGTGCCATATACAGTCTCACCAGACTTTGCCCAAGCGTTCAGTTTAGCATCAGGGGTTCCAGTTGCAAATGACCAGCTTGAGCTATCTCTCGACCCCGCACTATCCCTTCCTCAAGGCATGGTGTTTGACAAAGTAACCCGCAAGTTATCTGGCACCCCAAATGCAAACACGATAGAGGAAGGTAACTCCTTCAAAATTTTGGCGCGCTATCAAAACCGGTTCTCAGGAGAGCAGGAGTTCACCCTCCAAGTAGGTGACGTCGTATTTGAAGCAGTCCAATATTCCGCAGGCGGATTCCATACCTGCGCTGTGACTCCCGTAGGTGGCGTCAAATGTTGGGGCTGGGACAACTTTGGTCAGCTAGGAGACGATAACACGCTTACGCTTCAGCGAACTCCCGTAGATGTTCAAGGATTGACCTCTGGGGTGGTGAGTGTTTCGGCGGGAAACTTTCACACCTGCGCCGTAACCACTGCGGGAGGTGTGAAGTGCTGGGGTCAGGACTCCAGTGGTCAGCTAGGCAACGACACAGCATTAACTAACAGTCCAACTCCGGTTAATGTCTTTGGCTTGTCGTCAGGTATTTCCCACGTGGAGTCGGGGGGCTCGTATAGCTGCGCACTCACTACTAGTGGAGGAATCAAATGTTGGGGGAATGACCAGGTCGGTCAGCTAGGCAATGACGGGAGCCTAACAAACCAGCCTACGCCCGTTAACGTACTAGGGCTCACATCCGGTGTCCGCAGTATATCGACGGGGGGGGCTACCACCTGTGCAGTGACAACCGCCGGGGGGCTCAAATGCTGGGGATGGGACAACTACGGCCAACTTGGAAATGATAACGTGTTGGCAGACAAGGCTACTCCTGTGGATGTGAAAGGGCTGACCGAGGGGGTCTCCAGTGTTTCCGCAGGAAATCAAAACGCCTGTGCAGTCACTACTTCAGGCGGACTGAAGTGTTGGGGACGGGACAATTCGGGCCAACTGGGAAATGATGCCGCGTTAGCAGACAGCACTACACCTGTGGATGTAGCAGGGCTGACCCAGGGTGTCTCCAGCGTATCGGTATCGGAGAGCCACGTATGTGCTGTGACTAATGCGGGGGGACTCAAGTGCTGGGGATATGATGGTTCGGGACAGCTAGGTAACGATGTGGCTCTCACCAACAGTTGGGCGCCGGTAGACGTCTTTGGGCTAACCTCTGGCGTCGTCAGCGTATCTACAGGGGTGAGTCATACCTGTGCTTTGTCCCGTAAAGACGGGTTGCTGTGCTGGGGGGGAAATGGGATAGGACAGCTAGGAATCGCAGACACTTCGGGAAGAACTACACCTATTCCGGCCAAAGTTGTTTATTGAAAGTGTGCATTCCCTGTCGAGTAGAAGTTGACTTCGAAAGGGGTTGCATTGAGCCAGGCCGCGTAGTTGTCCTGATGCGCAGACGCAGGACTCGTGAAGACGGGCATGCGTTGGGTTCTTTTTAGGATTGCGCCCTGTGAGGAGTGTTGGGCTGGTAATATATGCAGATGCCAGCCCCGCACAATTCAAAAACGTTGCCAAGAGGGTTACCTTGGCGCCCTTTATACCCCGCATAAATCCGAGATTTTAAAGAACGGGTAATAAGGTGGTCCGAACAAATTTCAATAGGTTGGCTTAGCCCAGAATTGTCCTTCTGAAAAATGCAAAAACTTGATGCTCTGAACTACACGACGCAAGCCATGGAGGACATTGGCGAGCTTGCCCTTGTATACAAGAAGAACGGCAACTCCAGCACTGCCGAGTCGCTTGGGCAAGTCATGCGCCTCATGGGTGAAGCCGTTAAGTTCAATCTGCCAGACCACGGCGAGCTCGTGGCACTAGACCATCTGGATGACGCGTTTTCTGAGCTAGTTCGGCTTCCCTTTGACGCTGTCTGCCTTGAGGCTCCATTCCCCTCGGTCGACAATGTGTACGAAAAAGAAGGAAATTTCGAAGAAAGCCTGTCGACCAGGCGCATCTCCTTCGCATGGTCCTCGAACTTGGCTGCCCGGTATCCGGGGCTGTGCAGCTTTGGGCCCAGAAAGGGCTTTTATGTGGCGTCGGTCTACTACAGCGACAACTTCAAATCTTGGCTCATCTGCCCGACAACAAATTTCATACCGGACTGCCCGAGCATATCTATCAACAGCACTTTGCCTTCAGAGGGGTACGCTGGGAGGGAATATGAGCACTTGGTCGAGCGCGGCCTGGTCAAGCCAAACACCTCCAACTATGAGTGCTACGCGAGTGTGATGTTACCGGAGCTCGTATCCTTGTTGATACAAACTATGGGTTCGAATGTCGACGCTATGGCACGGCTTTCCATGGACCTGAGGGATGAGACGGCGACAGCCATTGGATTTTGCCTGACAGTCAACACGAGCAACGTGGGTCGTAAGGCGTTGGACGTCCCAGAAAAGCTCAACAAGAAGCGGCTCAACAATGGCAAGCCTCCTTTTTTCGAAACATGGGTACTAGACCTCAATCGCCCTACGAAGGGCAAGCCGGTGGCCGCCCAATCGGAAGCGGGAGATATCGGCCGGCTCTCCCCACGCCTTCATCTGCGTCGTGGCCATATTCGCCGCCTCGATGGGAAAACTGTCTATGTCCGGGCTGCGACAGTGGGTAGTGCGACTGCCGGTGTTGTTGACAAGGTGTACCGAATCTCCTAAGAGGCAATGGCTCTTATCGGCCGTTTGGCATTTCTCAAAGGTATAAGAGCCGCAACCTGTTGAGGATTGCGGCTCTTTTTCAAGGGTACTGGTCAGTCGCTTAGCGTAGAACTTCCTTCCAGCCCAGACGACGAGGGGGAGCGGTACCGCCCAACTTCAGGAGCCGGGTTGTCGTTGTATTGTCCGATTGACGGGTTGTTATAGCAATCTTCTCTGTGGAGGTTCGCGCAATG
>JAIVFU010000122.1 GCA_020829485.1 Nostoc sp. CHAB 5834
GTCTGAATGGTAGGGCTTTCACCTACATCTGACCGAGAGTTCAGCCTTTAGTGACAGTAATCTGCTGTCGGGCTGGATTAGTTATTTACGGACTGATTACCGTGATTCACTAATCAACGAATCGCACACCCAGATTTTCTATCTGCCCTTGAATTTGTGTTGGTTCATCTTTGATAATTGTGTAGGCTCCTACAGCATGATTAGCACCAAGGAGTAACTGCTGAATTAGCTGGCCACTTTTGTCTGTTTCAAAAGTGCGTGTATCGCTGACGGTAACTATGGCACAAGTTACCGTAATTTCAAGCGAGTCTGGGTGGGGTTGTGGCATTATATGTCACTCATGAATTTTGATTAATGGATAATTGGGCATGGTAAATGGCGCACTCATTGAACATGACAATTCCCCATGCCCAATGCCCTATACCCTATACCCTATACCCTATACCTCATTTTTGCTCAGTCCCAGATCGTTTTCTTCAGCATACCGCTCCATAAAGCGCATAAAGCGCTCCCATTCTTGGGCAGATTTCATTATGTAAAGTGCTTCTAATGCTTCTGGTTTCCCGTTAATAAATTTAGCTTGAACTTCACGGGTAATTATCTCTCCTTCTTGGTCAATCAGGTACATCCCGGTAATATCTTCGGTGCTACCTTGATCTAAAATCTTCGGATTGGTAAAAATAAACGTCGCTGTGCCACTGTCACCAGTGCGCGATCGCGTCAAGCGCACCTCTGGAATTACTTCTTCGTCAAGACCTCTAGAAAACTGGATTTTCGCCATGATCACTGAATTTAAACTTTTATGATGGTTAATTTAATATTCTCTCATCAATTAGAACACCACGGTCTAGAGGCTACTGTTATTCATCATTTTAGTGTATATACTTAAATCGCTTCCTTTTCAAGTAACAAAGTTATGGGGCGATCATTTTCGATAGACATCTCCGAAAATGAATTGTTTTGACGTTGCATTGCAACGTCAAGACAAGGGTTTCAGGTAACGCATAATTAATTTCTGGAGATTTCTAATGGTAACTTGCATCATTGCACCAATTTATTTTAGAGCGATGTCTACGACGGGCTAGCCTACAGGTGATAATATCTTTTAATGTTCGATAACGTTTGTAAGTTCCTTGCTGAAACTTTCTCCAGTGACTTTGCCACTTGGCTGTTAGGAGAATCTATCACCCTCACAGAATTAAGCCCTTCTGAACTTTCTCTTGAACCAATCCGCGCCGATGCTCTGATATTGCTCCAATCCGATGAAGTTGTGCTGCATTTGGAGTTCCAAACCCAACCCAAAGCTGATATTCCCTTTCGGATGATTGATTATCGGTTGCGAGGGTATCGCCGCTTTAAGAGTAAGCGAATGCGTCAGGTAGTGATTTATCTGCAACAGACAAATTCAGAACTTGTGCAACAAACCACTTTCACTTTAGAAGAAACCTCTCATAGGTTTGAGATAATTCGTCTTTGGGAGCAACCAACAAGTGTATTTTTGGAACATCCAGGATTATTACCATTTGCGGTTTTAAGTCAGACAAATGACCGCACTGCTACGTTACAACAAGTTGCTCAACAAATTTTAGAAATTACCGATCAACGTATCCAAAACAATATTGCAGCCTCAGCATTCATTCTGGCTGGGTTAGTATTAGACAAGGAGATAATTCAACAATTGCTGCGGAGGGAACTTATGCAGGAGTCAGTAACTTATCAAGCTATCCTTGCTGAAGGTTTAGCCGAAGGTCGTGCTGAAGGTCGTGCTAAAGGTCGTGCTGAAGGTCGTGCTGAAGAAGTGCGGCGTGTAGCGATAAATTTACTTAAAGAGGGAATGTCTATAGAGATAGTGTCCAAAGTCACGGGCTTAACTGTGGAGCAGGTACAGCAGTTGTCAAGCCAAGAAACTGGTAATGTAGGGGAGTGAGGAAGTGCGATGTCTACGATGGTCACTGAGCTTGCGTTGCCCTGAGCTTTGTCGAAGGATCGAAGTGCAGGCATTAGTGTCAACTTAAGCTAAAAGTAGCTTGCTTAACTGTTAGCTTCCTCACCCGCCTGGAACTAAAGTTCAAGGCTAACAGCTAAAGTCTACTGAAGTAGACTAAAGATTTTTCGGATTATTTAGTTAGTCATCTTTAGATGACTTGAGCTATTAGCAAGGAACTTCAGTTCCTTGCGGGACATGGTTTTTACGTTAAGTTCACACTTATGAAGTGCGGGCTATGCCTACGCTATTATCTCATTTTCATTGACAAAAATCGATGGCGGAGCAATTGGGAATGCATTCCCAGGTGTAACCTGGGAACGATTAATCGCGTCTCTAACTCCTAACTTTTACTTTCCAAACCCTTTACCGCGAGAGGTTGAAGGTAGACAAATGCACTTTTCGAGTTGACTAATTAAAGCCTCACGATCCAAATTTTGGCCAATCAGCACTAGTTGGTTTTTCAATTTACCTTTCCATTCATCATCATCCAACGTAAAGCGTTTACCGCAAAGGTGGAAAATATGACGCTTCGGACTTTCATCAAACCACATAATCCCTTTCGCTCGAAAGATATTTGAGGGTAGCTGGTTATCTAAGAAATACTGAAACTTCTTAATAGAAAAAGGCTTATCACTTTGGAAAGAGATGGAAGTAAAACCATCATTTTCTAAATGGTCAGAATGATGGTGATGCTCATGGTGATCGTGGTCATGGTCGTGATGATCGTGACCGCATGTTGAGTGATCATGATCATCATGGTCGTGTTGATCCACCACTGTGTCAAAATATTTATCAGACTCAAACAGACCAACACTCAGAATTAACGGAAGTGACACTTGCGATCGCGTCGTGCGGAGAATTCTCGCTCCTTCTTTAACTTCGTTAATTTTTGTTTCTAACTCATTCAATGTGGCTTCATCAACCAAATCAGTCTTGTTCAGTACAATTATATCACCATAAGCAATCTGGCTGTATGCCGCCTGAGAGTTAAACAAATCTAGGCTGTAATTTGCCGCGTCTACCACGGTAATAATCGAATCTAAACGAGTTAAATCGCGCAATTCTGTACCCAGAAATGTTAAAGCTACTGGTAGTGGATCTGCCAATCCAGTTGTTTCCACTACTAGATAATCTAGATTTTCTTGGCGTTCTAAAACTTTGTAAACTGCATCTACCAAATCATTGTTAATAGTGCAGCATATACAACCATTATTTAGCTCCACCATGTTTTCACCAGTGGAAACAATTAGCTCGTTATCGATGCCAATTTCGCCAAATTCATTTACGAGAACGGCGGTTTTCAAACCCTGCTGGTTGTTGAGGATATGATTGAGTAAAGTCGTCTTGCCACTGCCGAGGAAACCCGTAATAATTGTTACTGGCATTCCTTGTTTGGGCGTATCCATTGCCGAAGATTCGGGTGTAACTGCTGATTGCATAGCGCTGTTATCAAATAAGTCAAAAAATAGTAATGTAGCGCAGATAGTCCAGAAAACACTAGCGCCGCAAGGCGGAAGTTAAAAGTTAAAAGTCAAAAACCCTTGATTTCTGAGCTTTAGAGATTTTGTCCAATAGTATGTTGATTTCCGCCGTGACGTACTAGCATAGGGATGCTGGACTGTCATCCCATCTGCTTTACCCTATTATTACGTATCTTCTTATTTCAGCATTACTCTGTTATGACCCTAACCCTTTACAATACCCTCACCCGTCGTCAAGAACCCTTTGAAACTCTCGTTGCAGGCAAGGTTAAGATGTATTACTGCGGCGTGACGGTGTACGACTACTGCCATTTGGGTCATGCGAGAGCTTGCATCGTTTGGGATGTAATCCGCCGATACCTCCAGTTTATCGGCTATGAAGTGCGATATATCCAAAATTTTACCGATATTGATGACAAGATTCTCAATCGAGCCTGTGTTGAACATTCATCAATGGAAGCTGTAGCCGATCGCTTTATCAAAGCATATTTTGAGGATATGGCGCGGCTGGGAATCAAAGAAGCTGATGAATATCCCCGTGCTACCCATACGATGAATGGCATTCAACGGTTAATTCATGAGTTGGAAAATAAAGGTTTTGCATACCCTGCTGACGGCGATGTGTATTATGCAGTGCGGCAGTTTGCTGAGTATGGCAAGCTTTCGGGACGCAAGTTAGAAGATATGCAAGCCGGGAAAAGCGATCGCGTCAATGTACAAGATCCAGAGTACCAGAAAAAGAAAGACCCCTTCGATTTTGCTTTATGGAAAGCAGCAAAACCAGGAGAACCAGCTTGGGAGTCACCGTGGGGCGCAGGTCGTCCGGGGTGGCATATAGAATGCTCGGCAATGGTACGCGATCGCCTGGGTGATACCATAGATATTCATGCTGGTGGTGCTGACTTAATTTTTCCCCATCACGAAAACGAAATTGCCCAATCTGAGGCTGTGACAGGAAAACCCTTAGCGCGTTACTGGTTACATAACGGCATGGTAAAAGTAGATGGTGAAAAAATGTCCAAATCTTTGGGTAATTTTACCACTATTCGAGACTTACTGGATCGAGGAGTTGACCCGATGGCGGTGCGGTTGTTCGTACTGATAGCTCAATATCGCACACCAATTGATTTTACCGACGAAGCGATCGCCGCAGCAACCAACGGTTGGCACACCATTAAAGAAGGTTTACTCTTCGGCTACCAATACGGTAAAAAACTAGGATGGGGAGTGGGGAGTGGGGAGTGGGGAGTGGGAAATGCCTCACTACTCCCTGAGATTGTTGAACGCTTTCAAGAAGTTGTAAATAACGACTTTAATTTTCCTGGTGGGTTAACAGTGCTGTTTGAATTAGCTAAAGAACTGCGCCGTGAAGGGCATATTCTTGTGCATGAAGGGAAAACCGAAACTTCCCCTGATGAGTTAAAGCGTCAATGGCAAACTCTCGTTACATTGGCTGGAGTTTTAGGTTTAGAAGCCGAGATAGAAGCGGAAGCTGACAAGAGTAATGGTTTAACCGATGCGGAAATTGAAGCAAAAATTCAGCAAAGGCAAGAAGCACGTATTGCCAAGAATTTTGCCGAAAGCGATCGCATTCGTGACGAACTCCAAGCAGAAGGTATTACGCTAATTGATAGCCGTGATGGCACGCGCTGGTATCGGAATTAGGGACAGTGGGGAGTAGGGAGTAGGGAGTGGGGAGTAGGGGAAAATTAATTCCCCATTCTCCATTCTCCATTCCCCATTCCCCATTCCCCATTCCCCACTCCCCACTCCCCATTCCCTTAAATTATGTGGTCTGAACTTAAGAAAGCGATCGCTAGTTTCGACATTCCTGCTGACTGGATTGGTATTAGAGCCGTAAAGGAGACTTCTACAACCCGTTCAGTCCGTGATGGCTTACCCCAACTAAATGGTAAATCCTTCACTGTAGGAGCCATGCTAGAAGTTTTGGTAAATGGCTGTCTGGGTTATGCAGCAACTAACTCTCTGGAACCGTCTTCCTTAAAAGCTGCTGCCGAAACAGCCTACAAACAGGCACTAGCAGCCAGTGAATGGTGGATACATCCCTTCCGTGAAAGTGAGCGCCCTAAAGTCGTTGGTGAATATAAATCTCCATATCTTGAGCCATTGGATGCTCTGAGTCCAGGAGAAATCAACGATTTACTGGTTCGGATTTGCCAAACGCTGAAAGTTGACGACAAGATTGTGCAAACCATAGCCAGTGCTAGCACCATTGAGAGAGAGTCTTGGTTTATTAGCAGCAACGGCTCAGAAGTCTATCAAAAAACTCTATCTATAGGCACTCATTATGGAGCCACCGCCCAAGATGGTGCGGTTGTACAGCAGCGCAGTAACAATGGTTCTCACGCAAACTTTTATCAAGGTGGACTAGAACTTTTAGAGCAAAAAGACTTATGGCATCGGGTGCGGCAAATTGGCGAACAAGCAGTAGAACTCTTGACAGCAGAAGAATGCCCAACCACCCGTACCAATTTAGTTTTAGCCCCAGACCAAATGATGCTGCAAATCCATGAAAGTGTCGGGCATCCCCTAGAAATTGACCGAATTTTGGGAGATGAGCGTAACTATGCTGGGGGCAGCTTCGTTAATAAAAGTGATTTTGGCAACTTAGTATATGGTTCGCCACTGATGAACATTACCTTTGATCCTACCGTGCCTGGCGAATTTGCCAGCTATGGCTTTGATGATACGGGTGCTGTAGCAATAAAGGAATATTTAGTTAAAGAAGGAGTACTGCAACGGGGTTTAGGCAGTCTAGAGAGTCAAGCCAGAGCAGGTGTAGCAGGAGTTGCCTGTGCCCGTGCTTCCTCATGGAATCGACCTGCGATCGATCGCATGGCAAACTTAAATTTAGAGCCTCTAAACGCTAGCTTTGAAGACATTATTGGCGGCATAGAACACGGCGTTTACATGGAGTCTAACCGTTCTTGGTCAATTGACGATCGCCGCTATAAATTCCAATTTGGTTGCGAGTACGCTAAATTAATTGAAAACGGTAAACTCACCAAAACCCTCCGCAATCCCAACTATCGCGCCACAACACCAGAGTTTTGGCACAGCCTAATCCAAGTAGGAAATGCTGATAACTGGCAAATGTATGGTACTCCTTATTGTGGTAAAGGAGAACCAAATCAGGCCATTTGGGTAGGACATGGTTCACCTGTTTGTGTATTTGCTAATGTCGAAGTTTTTGGTGGAGGAAATTGAAGAGGACACGGGGACACAGAGATAAACTATTACGCCTTTAAATTACACAATAACTCATGAGGTTTGTTGATTGCTGACCGTCAACAGTCAACAGTCAACAGTCAACAGTCCATACGAAAAGATGTGCAACTTAGATGCGTGACAGCTTATTTTCATTCTCCGCGCCCCCACTCCCTATTCCCTATTCCCCACTCCCCACTCCCTATTAATATTTAATATCTATGAAAATTGAGGAATTATCTGCGTTAGAAGTCAGCTTTAATCAACTGATTGAAACTCTGCTGATTAAAAAATCTGAAAGTGAACAATTCACTGTGAAACTCAGCAGTGAAAGAAGTCAATTTACTCGTTTCAATCACGCGAAAGTGCGACAAACTGGTTGTGTTGCTGATGGTTGGATCGAACTGACTTTGATGGCAGACCAGCGCAGCAGCATTCGGCAATTTCCCTTTACTGGAAATTGGGATGTAGATTGGCAGTTAGCATATACTGCTTTGCAAGAACTACGTGACGAACTTATTCTACTACCCATCGATCCGTATCTAGTTTTACCATCAGGAAATAATACCAGCCGAGAAGTACATTCTGGGAATTTATTGGGAGATGAGGCAGTAGTACCAACTGTACTACAGCTAGTTGCTGAGTTAGATTTTACTGGTATATATGCGGGCGGATTAGTAGTTAAAGCTTATGGTGATTCCAACGGGCAAAAACACTGGTTTGCTACTGATACTTTTACATTAGATTATTCTCTATTTTCCACCTCTGAACAAGCCGTTAAGGGTACATTTGCTGGGAGTAATTGGGATATATCTGCATATATAGCCAAAATTAGCGAAGCCAAAAAGCAACTTGAATTACTTTCTCGCCCAGCTAAAGAATTGCCACGGGGACAATACAAAACTTATTTTGCACCTGCTGCTGTTGCAGATTTATTAGTAATGCTTTCTTGGGGAGCAGTCAGCGAAGCTGATATCCAACAAGGAAACAGTGCTTTAGCTGCTTTATCGCGTCAAGAAAAACAACTTTCGCCAAGATTTAATTTGAAAGAAAACTTTCAGAAAGGATTAGTGCCGCGATTTAATGAATTAGGAGAAATAGCAACACCGGAGTTACCTATAATAAAAAAAGGACATTTGGTAAATACTTTGGTGAATTCTCGGACTGCTAAGGAATATCAAAAAACTGCCAACGGTGCTAATGGTTCAGAGACTTTACGAGCGCCAGAAGTAAGTCCGGGAAATTTGATATTTGAACAAATCCTTCCGAGTTTAGACACCGGATTATATGTATCTAATTTACATTACTTGAATTGGAGCGATCGCCACACTGGTAGAATCACAGGTATGACCCGTTATGCTTGTTTTTGGGTAGAAAATGGAGAAATTGTTGCCCCCATTGAAAACTTGCGTTTTGACGAAAGTCTTTATCGCTTTTGGGGAGATAAGTTAGTAGATTTTACCACTTTTCAAGAATTCATTCCCGAAGTAGGTACTTATGAAAGCCGCCAACTAGGAGGTAGTTTAGTTCCCGGTATGCTGGTAGAAGATTTTACATATACTTTGTAATCCAGGGCTATTTCATTCTCATCTAGCCCACCTTAGAATAAATTCTGAGGCTAATAGCACTCATTCGTCTAAAGACGACTAAAAAAGGCTTTTAGTCCACTTTAGTGGACTTAGGCTATTAGCCCGGAACTTTAGTTCTGGGCGGTTTATGTAAAGAAGTCCCAGTATACTAGCTGAATTTGCTCCAAAGTTAACTTGAGCTAAAGTAAGCATTTTTGAAAAACCCTGTTTAATTACAAGCCAAAATATTAAACCTATTATCAGTTAGGTATAGAAAACCAAAAGTCTTTATTTATAAAAATTGTTTGGTTTCGCTATAGCTTAACCCAACCTAGAATTCTTCCTCATCTCTCGTTATAACCTCTATTTTTTCTTACCTGGAGGTGAATTGCGCTGGGTGAGGTTATCAATTTGCAATTGTTGCCGTCCGTTGGTGATAATTCGCAACATCTGCTTGAGATCCTGCTCAATATTTTCCAGGATGCCATCAGCATAAGCATCAGCACCATCTTCAATTTCTTGAGCCTGAGCGATCGCAGTTTGCCTCATTTGGTCTAACTCTTGCTGACAAGCATACCGTTTACGCTCAATTTCAGCGAGGGTTTCTTGCATTATTGCGTCACACTCTTGTTGCACTTGTCGCCGCAGTTGTTCAGCTTCTTGTTCTGCGTGTTGAATAATATCGCTTTCAGCTAAAATTTGCGCTCTTTTTGCTTGCGCGGCCTCAACAACCTGCTGTCCATACTCTTCCGCTTCCAGCAGAATTTCGTCCTTTTGATTGAGGATAACTGCTGCTTCTTGAAAAAGCGATGGTAAAGCAAGCCGGATGTAATCAAGCTGATCTAGCAGCTTTTCTTCATCTATGAGAGTACGTCCCGTCAGAGGAATCCTGATACTAGAGAGAACCATTTCCTCTAGGCGGTTGAGTTCCTCCTGAATATCTATGCTTCCCTCTCCACCGAGATACTCTTGAGGGGGGGGATTGCTTCCGTTGAGATTGGGTTCAACATTGGAGAGTTCTGATTGTAGCATTGGTATATATCTAGGGCAATGTGTGGGGGAACGAGATGATCGATAGAGCCACCAAACCTTGCAATCTCTTTTACCACACTACTACTTAAAAAACTATATTCATTTGAGGTTGCAAGAAAAACTGTTTCTATTTGGGTAGAAAGAGTTTTATTAGTGTGAGCCATTTGCAGTTCCACTTCAAAATCTGACACAGCCCGTAAACCCCGGATCAAAACTTGTGCTTGTCGCATTTGAGCATAGTTGACGGTAAGACCATCAAAGCTGTCTACATCTACATTAGATAGATGTTGTGTAGAAAGACTGATCTGATTTAGCCGTTGCTCCACACTAAAAAGTGGCATTTTATTAGGGTTCCGCAGTACAGCGACAATTACCCGCTCAAACAGCCGACTACCGCGCCCGATGAGGTCAAGGTGTCCCAAGGTGATGGGGTCGAAGCTACCAGGATAAATAGCAATCACAATTTTAGATATATCAAAGTTGTTTAGGTGATTATATAGAAGCTCTTTTGTGTAACTTACTCAAATTTACCATCTTGCGCTCTGAGTAAGGATGTTAAACTCAATTGTTTTGCTGGTACAAGTTATGCTCAACTAGGCGTTAGGAACTATAACGGTGCAATATAGCCTCAACCTCACCTTACATTTGAGTCAAGCAAACACTCTCCTCTTCTTAAGGGGTTGGGGGTGAGGTTGAACAAAACCGCTATAAACTCCTAAATATGGATGCTGGATTTCTATTTGTGTCCCCGCGAAATTGTGGAGGATTTAAGTACGTTCTAGCATTCGACACCCAAAAAACTCCGTACTTAGCAAAGTGCGCGGGTAGTTAACGAACTATTCTAGGTAATTTTTCATGGCACTGGATTTTTCCACCTTGCCCTTGGCGTTTCAATTTACTTCTCCAGGACCGATTCTGGTGAAATTAGGGCCACTCAGTATTCGCTGGTATGGCTTATTGATTGCCACAGCAGTGTTAATTGGCGTTATCCTTTCCCAGGAATTGGCAAAGCGCCGTAATGTTAATCCTGAGTTGTTAGGCGATTTATTCTTTTGGTTATTGATTGGGGCGATTCCTGGCGCACGCCTATATTACGTTTTTTTTGAGTGGTCAAAATATGCCCCAACTCCAGGAAAAATCTTTGCTATTTGGGAAGGGGGTATTGCCATTCATGGAGCAATTCTTGGTGGAGTTTTGGCTGCGTTAATCTTTGCCAAAATCAAGCAGGTTTCTTTTTGGCAACTGGCAGATTTAGTAGCGCCTTCGCTGATTTTAGGGCAAGCGATCGGACGTTGGGGCAATTTCTTTAATTCTGAAGCTTTTGGCGATCCCACAAATTTACCCTGGAAGCTATATATTCCCCCAGATCATCGTCCTCTAGAGTATGCGAGTTTCGATTACTTCCATCCCACTTTCCTTTATGAATCTCTGTGGGATTTAACGGTGTTTGCGCTACTAATAACTTTGTTTTTCCGGTCTTTGTCCGGTAAGCCACGTTTGAAGGTAGGCACGCTGTTTCTAATTTACTGGCCAGCCTACAGCTTAGGACGCTTGTGGATTGAAGGTTTTCGCACTGATAGCTTGATGCTGGGGCCGTTACGGATAGCACAAGTAGTCAGTAGTCTAGGAATTTTATTTGGATTAGTTGGATTAGCTTGGCTTTACTTACTCAAACGCCCTTTACCCGATGTAGTTTCTACTGTTAAGGGGAGTGGGGAGTAGGGAGTGGGGAGTGGGGGAGATGAGGGGGAAGAAGCAATGTCCAATGCCCAATGCCCAAAGAATAAAAAATGCCCCAGAGTATTCTCTAGGGCTTAACCAGGGTGCATCTACCATTACTCTCTACTAGAGAAAGAGGGTGAATCCGGAAAGATACTGAGAAAATATCAAAAAAGTTTTTTGAGGGATTGCCGTGTCTTCTTCTAAAAGTGAAAATTTGAGTTATGAAAAAACACTATATGCCATAGAACCATCTGTGTATATTGTGGGAGCAGGCCCTGGAGATCCTGATTTATTGACGGTGAAGGCGCAGAAACTACTGGCTGTTGCTGATGTGATTTTATTTGCTGATTCTTTAATACCTGAACAGATTTTAGAACTTTGCCGAAAAGATGCGGAGATCATTAGAACTGCGAATCAAACTTTAGAAGAGATTTTGCCGATCATGATAGATCGGGTGCGATCGCAACACAAATCTCTAGTCCGTCTCCATTCTGGCGATCCTAGTCTCTACAGCGCCATCCACGAGCAAATGCACCTCCTCGCTGAGGCAAATATCCCTTTTGAAGTTATACCTGGTATCAGCGCCTTTCAAGCTGCTGCTGCCAAACTCAAAGTAGAGTTGACTGTCCCCGGTTTAGTCCAAACTATCATTTTGACTCGGATCAGTGGACGTACAGAAGTCCCCGCTACTGAAGAATTAGCGACTCTGGCGGCACATCAGGCTAGCCTCTGCTTATATCTAAGTGCGCGTCACGTCGAAAATGCCCAAGCTAAACTACTCGAACATTATCCAGCCGAAACCCCCATTGCAATTTGCTTTCGCGTCGGATGGCCCGATGAAAAAATCAAGGTTGTCCCCCTTAATAAAATGGCAGACTGCACTCATAAAGAAAAACTAATTCGCACTACACTTTATATAATCAGTCCAGCCCTCTCGGCAAATAAAGGGCGATCGCGTTTATATCATCCCGAACATAGTCATCTATTTCGCTCAGAGTAGTCCAAGAAATATAGCAACAGAGCAACTGGCACTTTCGTAATACGATTTCTTTGTGAGCCTGCGCCAAACCCTTATTAAATTCTTTCTTTCTTTGTGTCCTTTGCGTCCTTTGCGGTTCGTTTTTCTTCCTTGTACTTAAATATGGTTTAGCCCATCTTCATACATAATTGGGATAAGACACCACAGTTCAGAAAAAAGTTGGACAATTTGGCCAGGTAGCACAACAACTCTTGATTAATTTATACTCTGTACCTCTGCGTTTCGATAAACTTAACAATGTGAATAAAATCCCAAATCCTAATTCGGTATTATGCCATTAATTAAAGTGCAAACTTCTATAACTGCTCCTCAAAAAGCTGAAATTGAATCAATGCTTTTAAGCTTATCAGCCAAGTTAGCGAAACATTTAGGAAAACCAGAATCTTATGTAATGACTGCTTTTGAGTCAGAAATCCCCATGACTTTTGCAGGGAATACCGACCCGGTTTGCTATATTGAAATTAAGAGCGTTGGCACAATGAAACCAGACCAAACCGCAGCAATGAGTCAGGAATTTTGCCAGCAGATTAACCAAACTCTAGGTGTGCCGAAAAATCGAATTTATATAGAGTTTGCAGACGCTAAGGGTGCGATGTGGGGCTGGAACGGTACAACCTTTGGGTAATTTCCCTCCTTCTTTGGTCAAGCCCAAGTTAATCTGGCAGGTGTAGGATAGAGATCCTACATCAACTCTTGATTTTTTATGTCTGCTACGCCTCTTGTATCTCAAGTTGAGTTACACAACCAAGTAAAATCAGAATTAATTCCTCCTCTTCTCGGCGCTTCTCTTGCGGATTTAACTACTTGGGTGCAGCAGCAGGGACAACCTGCTTATAGAGGAAAGCAGCTGCATGAATGGATCTATGACAAGGGAGTGCGATCGCTAGCTGATATTTCTGTCTTCTCTAAGCAATGGCGGAAGGAAGTAGCAGAAATCCCCATTGGGCGATCAACTTTACATTACCGCTCTGTGGCTCCCGATGGCACAGTCAAATTTCTTTTACGATTAGCAGACGATCAAATTATTGAAACTGTTGGCATCCCCACCTTTGCAGAAGCGGGAGATGGGCCAAAATCCCGTTTGACAGTTTGCGTCTCTACTCAGGTGGGTTGCCCAATGGCGTGTGATTTCTGCGCTACTGGTAAAGGAGGCTTCAAGCGCAACCTGGCACGGCATGAAATTGTCGATCAGGTGTTAACTGTGCAAGAAGATTTTCAGCAACGGGTTAGCAATGTGGTGTTTATGGGGCTAGGTGAACCGTTGTTGAATACTGAGAATGTCCTAGCGGCGTTGAAATCCCTAAATCAAGATGTCGGTATTGGACAGCGATCGCTTACAGTTTCTACAGTTGGGATTCGCGATCGTATCCGTCAGTTCGCGCAAAATAATTTGCAAATCACTCTCGCTGTAAGTCTCCATGCGCCCAATCAAGCACTGCGGGAAAAACTCATCCCCAGCGCCCGCGCCTATCCTCTCGAAGATTTGCTAGCTGAATGTCGGGAATATGTGGAAATTACTGGACGGCGCGTTACCTTTGAATATGTTCTCCTTGCTGGTGTCAACGATTTACCAGAACATGCATTGGAACTTTCAAAATGCCTGCGAGGATTTCAAAGTCATGTGAATTTGATTCCCTACAACCCCATCCAAGAAGTAGATTACAAACGCCCCAACCGCGATCGCATTCAAGCATTTGTCAACGTCCTTAAGCAACAAAATACTGCCGTTAGTGTGCGTTATTCCCGTGGTTTAGAGGCTGATGCTGCTTGTGGACAACTCAGAGCAAGTAAGAATTAAACCTCTTGTAGTCAATTCTAAGTAAGTCGGTGGGAAGAAATGAAATTATATTAATTAATGTAAAATTATGTAATGCAGTTCGTAGTAAGGACTTTAGTCCTTCTTTTAGGACTAAAGTCCTTACTACAAACATGCAAATTATTTACGCTGTTTTACTTAGAAATAAATATAGAACCGCAGATAAACTTATAACAATTGAGGAAATAACTGTATGTTGAATCGCTTCTTAATGGTTAAAGCATGGCTACTATTGATTGTGCTTGCAAAAGCTTTATCGATTAATTCTCCTGCCTATGCACAAATAATTCAGACTAATCCTCAGCAACCTGAGTCTTTTCAAGAAAGAATGAGACAACAACAAGAGCAGCAAAATCAGCAAACACAAGAGCAATTTAACGAAACATTACTTCGGCAACAGTTTCAGCAACCACAACTACAACAACAACAGAGACTACAATAGCAACAATTTACACAACAACGGCAAGAACTGATCCGTCAGCAACAACTGAGACTGCAACAGGAAGAATTTAGACAACAACGGCAAAACTTTACACAACAGCAACAACTAAGAATACAACAGCAACAACTCAGACAAGATCAACAAATTAGACAACAGCAACAATTGAGATTACAAGAACAGATACGACAGCAACAACTCCGGCTACAGAAGAACAACCTGTAAAATGTTCAAAATTGTTGACAAGTAATTTTATTATTAGAAATTAGAGAATATATTCTCTAATTTTTAATTACTAGCGGTGTGCATAAATACCTGGGGCGTAAGCCTCAATGACTTTACCAGTGCGAGTGCAACTAATCATCAAATAGTCACAACTAGAGCATTGTGTTCGAGTTAATTGACTATCAGAAATGTAATAGCGTTCTGCTTGGCAGCCGCAATTTGGGCAGTAAATTTTTTGTACTGTCTGCATTTTAAAACCCCTGGTTGTAACTATTTTTTATTTGAGAAAACTGACAGTGAAACGAGCAAAAATTTTGATTTGACTCAACTTAACAAACTGTCTTAATATTGGCTGATTATTTTAAACAAAATTTCAGATTTGAAAGATTTACGATATCTTTGTATATTATCCTAAAATTTAGGTGATTTTACCCTCCGACTTTAGATACATAAATTGTTTTTTAATTAAATACTGCTTAGAGATTTACTGATCCCTATAAAGAATGCCTTGAGAGAGACTTATTTACAGGCATTTCAGACAAATACAAAAAAAGCCGTTCTTGTATTCAAAAATTAAACACAGAAAAATACTGTATATTTAGTCACAAAATATATATCTTAAGATTTAGTTAATATTTGCTGAAAAAAAACAGCCATATTTTGGCATCTACCTGATGTTTTGGCTTTTTAACGAAGCAGAGAAGAATTCGACAACTTTTAAGAATTGATACTACACCATAGATGCCGAGTAATACTGCTGCCTTGGAATTCAAAATACTTACAGCAGATTTCAAGTTAGTGAGGTATGCAGGCTAAGTCTCAAAGGCAGGTATAAAGCCTGTTTCTTTTCTTTAGCCCATTCTGACTCCTGAATTCTGCTGTATGTCAAATGCTTTTCACCGATATCAAGAAGGATGAAAGTAATCGTAAATTTCTTGAGCCAAACGCGGGCCGATTCCTGGAACCTCAGCAAGTTGTGTGGGTGCAGCTTGCCGAATATAATCAACTGAGCGAAAATGCCCTAGTAGCTGCTTTTGTCGATGATGTCCTAAGCCAGGAATTTCATCTAAACGCGATCGCTTCAATTTATCACTGCGTTGCTGACGATGGAAAGTCACTGCAAACCGGTGCGCTTCATCCCGCAACCGCCGCAACAACTGCACCCCTGATTGTTCTGAATCAGTTGTTAAAGGTTTAGATTCTCCCGGTAAAAAAATCTCTTCTCGCTGCTTCGCTAGACTCACAACTCGCAAGTCTTCTAATAAATTCATCTCTTGCAAAACGGCGACAACTGATGATAATTGACCTTTACCACCATCGATCATGATTAAATCAGGCCAATCTGGATTACCCAAACGTGCCAACTGTGGATCTTCCCCATACTTACGGAACCGTCGCCCAATAACTTCAGCAAGACTAGCAAAATCATCTGAATGTCCCGCCGTCACTGTGGGATTTTTGATTTTGTAGTGGCGATAATGCTGTTTAGCGGGTAATCCGTCGATAAATACGACTTGCGAAGCTACTGCATTTGAGCCTTGAATATGGGAAATGTCGTAACCTTCGATGCGGTGGGGTACATCTGGTAAATCAAGAATAGCCGCTAAATCTTGCATTGCTTGGTCATTGCGTTGGCGTAGCCCGTCGAAGACATCGCCTAATTTCTGCATTCTTTGCAATTCATACTGGGCATTTCGCTCTACCATCTCAATCAATTCTGCCTTAGTTTGCCGCAAAGGAGTCAAGATTGTGACTTTTTTCCCTTTGCGTTGAGTTAAGACATCCGCCAATATTTCGCTATCTGGTAAATCATGCTGTACCAGAATTTCTAAAGGTATTTCCACTGAGTCAGCAGTTTGGTAATGTTCCTCTAAAGCTCGTTGTAAAATAGCTCCCGGTTCTGCGTGAGCATCCGCCACAAAGGCTAAACGTCCTACCAATTGCCCAGCCCGAATCTGGAATAGTTGAATACAGGCGTGTTGTTCATTAGCTGCCAGTGCGATCGCATCCCGCGAAACTGTATCATCTGGTAAGGAAACTTTTTGATTGGCTGTCAGCGACTTTAACCCAGAAATTTGGTCACGAATCCGCGCTGCTGACTCAAAATTCAAGTTTTCAGATGCTGCGTTCATCTGTTGAGTCAAAATATCAATCAGTTCCTGAGTTCGCCCTTGAAAGACCATCGCTATTTTTTGCACAATTTTGCGATATTCTTCTGGTGAAATCATCTGTTGACACACACCCGGACACCGCCCTAAATCATAATTTAAGCAAGGACGATCTTTAAAAAGTGGTTGAGGCCGTTGTCGCTGTGGAAAGATTCGCTTACACAGGCGGACAATCTCTCGCAATAAACCAGCATCAGTATAAGGCCCGTAAAATTTATCCTTTTCTTTACCGAATTGGCGTTTACGGGTAATAAAAATTCGCGGATAATCTTGTGACCAAGTGATGCAAAGATAGGGATATTTTTTATCATCTTTGAGCAGCACATTAAAGTATGGCTGGTGCTGCTTGATCAAATTCGCTTCTAACGCTAACGCTTCGGCTTCAGTATCAGTGACAATGAATTCAATTTCTGTCACCAACTTCACCATCGTGGCGATGCGTTCACTCTTGTTGTAGCCATCCCGGAAATAGGAACGGACACGCGATCGCAACTTACGTGATTTACCTATATATATAATGCGCTCGCTACTGTCCCGCATGAAATAAACCCCCGGTTCCGGTGGAATTTCGGCTAGACGATTTTCCAGTCGTTCTGGATCTTTAACCAGTGGTAATATTTGAGTAGATATTGTCACAACCAAAATTAGGTAATCTTTATCTATTTTAAGAAAAATTATTTTTTCGTGCCGATTTAACGAGTAATTATCAAGTAAATGTAAAGTAGCTAGGCTTTTAGTCTGCACATAGAGAAGTATGTAGGCGCTTCTGCTGCTTCTTGCAGGGGGACTTTAAGACTCTTATCCCCCCTTAAAAAGGCGGGTTAGGGGGGATCAACAAATATTTGATACTTCTTAGACATCCTCTTAGCGTAGCCCAGTCCAATTTCGCATCTTTTTAAAGTTAAGCTGATGTGCAGCTAAATTGTATAACACAAAAACGTAAAATTGTTGTAGTGCGGGCAACATGAGCGCATCGCATATACAACTGACATTCCGCACCCTAACTGTCACAAAGGGGTTTTTACTGAATATTTTCTCGACAAGGAGAGTAAAAAAATACTTCACTGGCTCGTATACTCATATTATTTACCTATCCTAAATAATATTTTA
>JAIVFU010000123.1 GCA_020829485.1 Nostoc sp. CHAB 5834
CGGCTTCGCTACCTGGCATCAGAGCTATCTGACGCGTTCACAGGAGTATCGGCTTGCTCGACAAAGTGCTCTCATTGCTGCCACATCGACGTTCACGTACCAAAGGTCGAGGCCAAACTGATTGCGAAAGCCACGGGCCGTAAGCTCAATCGAGAGTTGGAGGCCAAGCCAATGTTGGAGTGGAGCGAACGCAAAAGCTTCAAGGGCTCGCCATGCACATTCCTTAATGACGGTATGTGCTCAATTTACGCCCACCGACCTCTGGTATGTCGAACGCTTATCAACATGGACGATGTCAGTGTTCTATGCGAGCTGGTTCCCGATGTGCCGGTACCGGTTCCGTACTTGAACACAATGAGTCTTCAAGAAGCGTTCTCTCTGCTGACTCAAAATGAGCCTGTTGCGGACATTCGGGAGTGGTTTCCCGCGGTTTAGAGAAAAGGGTCATAGCTATACCAAGCATTCGTCCAACTGCTTGGTGCTCAATGAACCGTCGTTCAATCTCATCCCTTCTACTGTTAGCGGCCGCCGCTGCTCCGCTTTCTGTTCAGGC
The DNA here is from genome assembly GCA_020829485.1 of Nostoc sp. CHAB 5834. The sequence continues at coordinate 554 of JAIVFU010000123.1, forward strand.
ACAGGCTACTTACGAACATCGGATTTCCGTCAGAGGGTTGGCGGTCAAAAATGCTACCCCGGGCCCCGAAACGCCCCCGCCTATAGACCCGCCCCCTCCTGCTGAGAAGTTTCCGGTTCTGGAGCTGTCCACAAGCGTTCTAGATTTCAACGAAGTCCCCGTCGGAGCACTTGGCTCCCAGCAAGTTACGGTGACCAACAAGGGGACAGCGCCTCTCACGTTCAGAAAACTTCCCGAGGTAGAGGGCTCCAACGCTTTCAAAGCTACTACAGGCTGCTATGCAGCCCTTGCTGCGCAGGAGTCCTGTATCACCACGGTGGAGTTCCTTTCTGTAATCCAAGGCGACCTGACAGGCACTTTGCGTTTTGCCAGCAATGCGACGGGGTCCCCGCATAGCGTGAGTTTGAGTGCCAAGGCCGTAGCTTCGCTCTTCAACGCATACCCGCCTGAGAGCGGCACCGTGCTGGCCCAGCTCCCTTCATTCCCCGACACAAAGGTTGGATTCTCGTCCACCGCTCATTCCTTTCAAGTGAAGAACGATGGAAACAAAGCGGGTACACCCGCCCTGACTGCGACACCTGCCCAGTTCATTCTCACGGGGTGTACGGATAGCCTTGCTCCGGGTGCCTCATGCACGGCCTCGGTATCCTTCGCACCTACTTCGCCTGGCTATCTGGAGGGGGCTGTGACCGTGAGTGGGGCTACTTTTGGGGGGGCCGTAAACTTTAAGGTATCCGGTACGGGGCTCCCGGCTATCACATCTGCATCTCTTCGGGGTAATGGAACGTCCAAGGCCGGGGCTTGTGCCGCAAGTGAAGTGGGATGCGCGGTCCTTAATAGTCAAGACAAAGATACCCTAGTTACTTTGGATTCATTGATGTTCACGGGCGCGACGAGCAACACGGGTTACAGTCACGTACGCTCAACGGTTTCGTTTGGAACCGATAGGTACTACTGGGAAATTGTTAAATCTTCCGGAAATTCAGCAGGGGGTGTTGCTAACTACTACTGTGTCATCTCTAAGACGGGCACCTCCTTAACTGGAGCTCCCTATTTTATGCAACCTAACGTTTACAGTTTTTACACCATGAATTTGAGCGCAGGAGCTGTCGCCCGGTGTTCTTTCGATGGGAGCACTCGCACCCTTACAGGAACTGTGAACGGAGTTACTTCGACGAGTCAAGTGCCTGCAGGAACGTACTACCCAGCGCTTGCTTTAAATGCAACCTACGGGCAAACCGTTAACTTTGGGCAGAATAGTTTCGTGTACGCTGTCCCTGTGGGATACCAGGCTGGCGTCTATTCGGGGAATTGAAAGATTCTCGGCCTTTTTGAAGGGGGCGCTTAAGTCCTTGCTGATGAATAGTTAAGCGCTTACAATGGATTTAAACCTAAATTTTAAATTCCGCCATGAATCTTCTACGCGAACTGATGACCGCGGGCCACGAACTGACAACCTCGTTCGTGGAAGTGCCGTCCAAGCGATATCCCGACCGGCTCCATATGGCCATGGAGCTTCGATTAAAGCTGGCGCCCGAAGGCACTGAATTGGTCCATCACGCCCTCCTCGGCAACCAGTACAGCCTCCAAGAAATGGTGGTCCAATTGTTAACCAAGGAAGCCCCCGACCATCCAATTTTGAAGGCATGGTGGGAGAGCAAGGGCCGAGTCCCTGTCCGTTTGGTGAAAGACGCTCTGGAAAACCTCGGATATGCCATGACGGTCGCGCAACGCAAAGCCCTGCAGGGGCCTACGAGCTGCATCACATTTAACAGTTTGCCTCTGATGCATCACTTGGACAGGCAAGCACTCTGGGACGCCTGTCGCCAATCCGTGGAGGATTCCTTCAAGTCTCCACAACCCTTTCTCTTAGACGTAGCCAATGCTCTCCAGGAAGCAGCAACCGGTTGCCTGGAGCTTCGTATCCTCGCTTGTTCGAATGTTGACCGAAGCTCTGAGCAGACCTATGCATTGCAAATGATGAGCCTGGGTACCTCTATGATGGACATCCAGGACTGGATGTACGGATGGCTCGCCTACACCGTAGAAGACGTCCCGCAAGAAGAGCGGGACACGCAAGACGTGTCCCTCCTGGCAACCGCCTAGCACCTAGATATGCACAAACAGAGTTGTTGACATCACTGGCAGAACTGTTATAGTTACGGTTGAGAGGGCTATTGGCCCTTTACCCCAAACCGGTTCTGCCATGCTTCCACCTGAAACCTTTAAAAAGCTCTCTTCTGCGGAAGAGGTCATTGTCTCGCGAGAGTTAAAAGAGCTCCTTGACTCTTTAGGCGCTTTGTCTCGGAGCGTAAAACACGAGCGCGAACTGCCCCAGGAGATGACTCGAAAGGTTCTCCTTGGTTTGGAGAATCGGGTGGCATTGATTGCGGGCATTGCAGAGGTTGGCGACAATACTTTGGCGGCTGACCCCTTGACCGAGCGTATCCAAGAACTCGAAGCGCAGCTCGCTTCGCGGGGCTCCACAAACCTTCGTGATGCCATTGCTTTGTGCTGTGACTGCCTAGACCATTGGTGGGAGGCAAAGGGCTTCGGAGGGCTCGCGTCCTTTGAATCCACCAGAGCGGGTACTTTCAAGGTGGTCTTGCGGGTGTCGCCTTACTCCTCTGAACCCGAAAAGACGAGTGATAAACATGCCACTTGGGAGCAAAGCTTTCAAGCGATGGGCTTACAGGTCCTCTATCCCCGGGGGGAGCCTCGGTTCCAAGACGACGCGCCTACACGCGAGGCTATCGCTCGACTGCTCGCTGCCCATCTGCCTTCCGCGCGCATCACTCAAACCGCAAATCAGTGGATTGACGACCAGCCTTACCTGAGCACGGTGACTGTGAGCGTTCGAGATATTGAAGAAGCCCGTCAACTCGACTAGCCCACCGCGACAATAGAACTACATCAAGGAATATAAATGGGCTGCAAGAACCTTAAGAACCATTTCCAGATTAAGCACATAGTCCATGTGCGGGATTCTGCGGTTTGCATTGGCTCTCCGTACATCCCGGACCTCTTCATCATCGGAAAAGATGGCGGGCTCTTGAAAAGCCCTGATAGCCGGGGAAGCCCGGAGTTGACTCGGTACATTGAAGAGCTGACAGCCGAACCGGACCTAGTGAAGAAGCTCATCGAAGAGCCTGATTCCTACGGCGCGGCCCTGCCGGTTTACACCTGGGATGGTGGCAAAATAGTCGAACGCCAGTGCGAGGCGTACGGTTGGCCCAATGTGACCTTCGAGGGCGAGTTGATGTATGAAAACAGATATTCACCAGACTTGACGCTCACGGTGCAGCGGGCCAAGCGGGATGCCTCTTTGGGTGTCGAACTTGCGCAGCGAAAAATCAGCGACCTCGAAAAGAAGTTGTGTGCTGCACGTGCGCACATGGAAGAATGCAGCGTCGACATGCAGATGCTGGACGCAGCTTATCCAAGCGTTACCCCTGAAGTGGACTAAAAAAGGCGCCAGCTCGATGGAGCAGGCGCCTTTGAATGAATGATTGGGCTATGGATTATTTGGGTGCGGCCGTAAAGACCACTTCCTTTTTCTCCAGAAGCACTTGTCCGAAGTGGCGAACCATGTAGTCAGGGTACCACCACACTTTCCCTTGGACTGTGACGTCCCCTTTGTCATCAATAAGGCACTCGTCCGTCAGGATAGGGGCCTCGGTCAAGGCACCAATCGCCTCAGGGGCAACGCGATGGAGTACGCCATTGGGTGTCCAACCCGTGTGCTCCAGCAGTTCGCACAGGAACAGGATGTCGTCGCCTCCATGCCGCTCCAGTGTCTCCGTGACGAATTCTTCGTCGGCTTGGTCTTCCAGGGAAATTTTCAGATTTCCATTGCTCAGCGCTTCTTGGTTCATGGGGTACCTTAAACGTTGTGGGCTTCGATGCCCAAGGCCTTGTTGATTCGTGAGTACAGGTCGGTCAGCGGGGTTGGAAACGGATTGGCTGCATCTTGGCAAGCCCAGAGCCCGGCTTGGAACAATGCTTGTACTCGCCTGGCTTTGACCGGCTCGTAGTCCCCCTCATCTTCTTGGTCCTCGGTTGCTTTGAACTCAGGTAGCTCCTGTGCTTTCAACAGCAGCTCGACGGCCCCTCGTACCAAGCTCAAGGCAAAGTCCACCGTGCCCTTCGACTTGTCTGCACTCCAGATGAAACGCATCGACCAGTCCGGAAATACGGCGCCCATATCGACAGCGTTCACCCGGTTGTTGATACGGTCGTAGCTGCCCATCGTTTCGTTTATCCAAGGCTCTCTGTCGAGGCCTGCGTCTTCGCAGAGTTCGTCGAGCAGTTCATTGGAAGCATCGTCCAGTTGGTACGCGCTGTTGCCATCGGGCTGCGACATGTCGAGGTAGATGAGAACGGCGGATAGCTCAGGGCTAGCGGTAGCTTGCTGGGCTGCTTTCAAGGATGAGAGATACTCATCGTAGTTGTTGCTGTGATGTTCGGCGTAGAAGTCCATACCAGCGATGGTTGTCTTAAAGCGCGACAGGAAGTTGCAATTCAAGTTCATATGGGTCCAATTTTCAAATGTCCTGCCTTGTATAGGGCAAGGCAGGAAGGGGCCGATAGGTCTTGCGGCGAGGTTGAAATTTCAATGAGCCCTCGCCGCCAATCCCTCTCAGATACAAGTGCCTTTCAGGGCGAGGGCTCAGGCCCGGTTCCACGTTGGGCATACCCGCTTCGAAACGGTCGGAGGTGCCACGCCTGGCGAAAACGCCAAGCCGCTCTGCGGTGTACAAATTATTCAGGGCGGATGGGGTCAGGAGCTATACGCCTTAGGACTCACTCACAGGATTAGCATGACCGACAACCACTCTGATACCACTCTCGAACCCACCGTACTTCTCAACGGAACCTACGAAGTGTGGGATGAAGAAAGCCTTGAAATCGGCGAGACAGATGACAGCGGGTTCCTTTTTGAAGACCAGCCGCACACGTTTGAAGAACTCGTTCGCCTTCTCGAAGGACTCACCCCGTCGGACTCCTCTTACCCCGCTTCAGGCTGGTTCACGGAGCAGGGTAGCCTGGAGCCAGATGGCTGCGTACGCAACAAGAGCTACCACCTTTGCCGTGGCCAAAGTCAGGAAGCGGTACAACTCTGGGAAAGAGCTGTACGCGCTGTAGGTTTTGTTTCCAAAGGCAAGACCAAGTAGCGGCACACCACCTAGATAAAAAAGGTGCACTTAGCAAGGCTAGCCGTTCCAATAAGATGTTGCTGAATGATTCAAAGGGCGCTCGCAGGAGCGCCTTTTTCTTGTCAGGAGGCCTCCCGCAACGATTTGCGCACGATGCACGCGCTTGACTTGCTTGAACGCTAACCTGAAAATCCGCGTCGGGGAGTTTTCGACCCCTGCCGCCCACAATTGGCAAAGCTCTTAGGAGTCATCGTTCGTCTCTAAGACTGCGGATTCGCGTCAAGAGAATGTCCTTTATTGCATCTGGTCAAGTGGGCTCACCAGCGCAGCAATTTAGGAGTAATCATGCGACTGCAGTTCCGCTCGTTGACGCGGCCTAAGCACTTGGCCGAGCGCATCGAAACCGTTTTCCCCGCACTCACGCATATGCAGGCGCAGGAGTGGGCGGCGAAGATTCTCGGGTACCGAAACTGGCACGAGCTCGCCGGAAGCGTCGGCCCGAACGTGAAAGAAACGCCCGACTTCGACGAGGATTCCGACCCGCCTATCGGAATCAATAAAGCCGACGAAAGCCGTGTTTTTTACAAGCGCTACATGGCCCAGCGCAAGGTGCTCCTGCAGCTCATTGGAGCACCAGTGCCCGATGCTTCAACGCTGTTTTTTCATATCGACCCTAATGAGCCTAACGTGCGCTTCAAGAAGCTCGCCAAGTTGGGCAGAGGCTCGTGCTTTTACCGTGGGCTCGCCCACGACCTATATGACACGCCAGGCGAGAATCCTGTACGGGGGGGTGGACGTTGCATGAACGTGCCGGACATCGACTCGGACATGTATGTCTACTACGGCATTCCAGAGGGAGAGGACGAACAGGGATTCATCGAAAAAGTGCTGGGCTCTATGCACCAGCACGGCTCTCCGTACCCCAGCTACAAGGAGGAGGCTCGTCGGTGCTTGCTGAATCTTAGCCCCTATGGCGTGAGTCGGCTTGATTTTTCTGAGAGCGCCGCAGCAGAGCAGAGTCGGTCGCACAGGTTCTTCTTCATGGAAGGCGATATGCCAGCAGGCTTTGCTGTCGTCACTACTAGCGCCTGTGCAGAAGTCGATGAGAACTCTATGTTCTTTCAGGTGACGGTCGAAGAGGCCTGGTGCGCCTGGACCGATAACGAAGGCTTAATTCTCGAAGTCTGGGCATCTTCCATCGAGTCGGTAGTTACGAGTGCAATCGCACGCGTTCTTTGGATGCGAGTCGGGGCGCCCCCCTCGGAAATAATAGTCCAGTTTTGCACCGAGAGCGCGAGCCTGCTCACCTGGGAGCTCGTTCCCCGCATATCCGAGGGTGTCCAGGAAGCGCTGCGCCACAACTACGAGGGGCAAAATGGCACATTCGGCGCTGCCGCCCTTTTTGCGGGGGTCCACTTCCAAGAGGATGTTGCCATGTAGTACCCCGACACGGTAAAAAGCTGGCCCAGAAGACAGCCTTTTGACGCCTCAGAGGCCCTCCGCATCCTGTCAAGGCGCGACAGGAACGGGGATTGCCTTCAACAACTTTGCGCCGTCGTCGCCCAACTCACCAAAGTTGTCGGAGCCCCAGCACTTCAAGCCCGTTGTTGTCACGGCGCACGCATGTGTTGCGCCCAAAGATAGACTTTGAACCCCGCTTGACAGCCCCTTAACGGGAGAAGGCACTGGGCTGGACACCAACTCATCGCTGTTACCCAATTGGCCATAGGCGTCATGTCCCCAGCAGACTGCGCCTCCCCCTTGCGTTACTGCGCAGGCGAAGGAGTCACCTGCTGCGATGGCTGTTACATCGGGGGTGAGCCCCAACACGTCAACTGGAACGGGTTGGTTGTTCACAGAATTGTTGTTCCCAAGCTGTCCATGCACTGCCCCGCCCCAGCACTTCACCCCGCCTGCTGAGGTCAGAGCACACGTTTTCTTACCCCCGGCCGCGATGCTGACGACTCCAGTGGTGAGCCCCACTACATCTACAGGTGTCTGTTTTGCCGCATAGACGGAGTCGTTCCCGAGCTGTCCTTGGGCATCGTCCCCCCAGCACTTCACGCCCCCTTCTGTAGTCAGTGCGCAGGTGTGACTGCTCGTCACTCCCGAAGTGACGGTGATGACTCCAGAGCTCAGTCCTGCGACATCCACGGGGATAGACTTGTTCGCAAGGGCGTTGTCATCCCCAAGTTGGCCCTGCCCGTCGTATCCCCAGCATTTGACGCCACCGCTGGTTGTTACCGCGCAGGTGTGGTATCCGCCGGCGGACACGCTTGCCACCTTGCCGGCTAGACCCACTACGTCCGCAGGTACCGGGGAGTTCGTGAAGGAACCGCCATCCCCCAGTTGGCCAGAGCCATCATAGCCCCAGCACTTCAGATTCGCGTCGCGGGTGACCGCGCACACGTGGCCAGAGCCGGCCGAGATGCTGACGACCCCCGAGGTGAGCCCCTGCACGTCCACCGGAACCATCTTGTCAGCAAACGCAGCATCGTTGCCCAGCTGACCGTAATTATCTCGTCCCCAGCACTTCACACCTCCCGTAGTGGTCAGCGCGCAGGTGTGATACTGGCCCAGCGCAACTTGAACGGCATCGAAATACGCAGCACCCACCACGATGGTGACAACCTGCTTGCCCTCATTGTTTTTGTAGGTCGCTGTGACCGTGTAGGGGGAACCGGGTGTTGCCATGGTGGGAGTGCCGCCCAAGACACCTGTGCTGGTGTCAAAGGTCAGCCCGGGCGGCAGCGAGCCTGCCCCCTCCCATATCACCTGCGACAGATTGGGGTTGGTCTCGTTGGAGACCTTCACAGAGGGCTTGAAGTCATATTGGTACGGCATTCCCACAACTCCCGCAGGAGCCACGTAGGCCGGGGCTCCAAGTGACATTGGGTTGTATGCGCTTGCCTGCAAGGTGACCACCAGCTGAGCCCCAGTCCCGGTCGAGGGTAGGGTCATAGTGGCTGCGTAGTTGCCTTCCGCGGGCGCTGAAAACAAGATTTCTGCTGAGCAGGTGGCACCGGGGGAAAGCAGCCCGAAACAACTGGAGGCTCCTGGTTGAAAGGTTTTGTCTCCAGTGACAAAGGGTAGCCCCGAGAATGGGTAGGAGCCACTCCCCGTGTTGTCCAGTAGCACTTGGCGAGAGACGCTGGTGTTCGTAGCTACAGGGCCCAGATTGACTTTGGTAGTGGAGAGCTTGACGCCCAGAATTGCCGCGGGTTCTTCACCCGCGTCCGGCGTAACGGGCGGAGTGCCTTCCAGCCGGCGGTATGGAATTTGAAAATTGAAGGTCGCTGCGTTTGCAGCTAGGGGAGGAGCCAGATAGCTTGCTGCAAGCAGAATCAAGTGTGCGATTAACGTTGGGTTCATCCAGATATTGCTAAGAAGAATTATTTATTGTTATTTTGTATAGTCCTTTCGAATATCGCGTGCAAAAAAAGTACACCCCTCTTTTTAGGGAGGGGTGATAATAATTTGCTAGTAAAAGCAACTTCCTTTGTGAGCAAGCTCTACAGCACTCACATTATTTCTCAGCATTACGGCGTGTGTGAGGTAGCTCTTTGATTTTCCGCGAACTGCATCAATAAAGTTTGAATTGAGCTCCAGAAAGCGTGCGTCATAGTCCATGGGCGGGCCCATGGTTTTTTCGCCGCTCAGCATTTCTTGGTATTCGCCTGAATTCAAGTTCAAGTAAATGACTTCTTTCTCGAAGGAAAGGGTCAGTGCCTCGTGGTATTTCGCTTCAGTCAGGTGCCGGCTGCCCATGAACCTGAACGTCAAGCCCGATTCGGTTTGACCTAACACCTGGTAGTAGTCGTGGCTGTCCGCCGCTTTGGTGGCAGTGAACTTCTCGGTGCCGAAGAGGAAGTTGAGAAGGTCAATTTCGTGCCCAAAGTGGTCCAGCAGAAGACTGCGGTTGAGCTTCCACCCTTCGGTGACCCGGGGGTACCAGAAGGAAAAGTCGAAGCTTCGCAGCTTTCCATGCTTCGCAACCAGCGAATCGAGGTTTGCCTTGAGCTGCACCAGAGGTGGGTCAAACCTGCGTGGGTGACAGCTCGACACAACGAGACCTAAGCTTTCGGCGGTGCGGAGGAGCCGAGCCAGGTGCGCGCTTTCGTTCAAGGTAACAGCCAGGGGTTTTTCGCAGAACACGTGAATCTTTCGGCTCACTGCCTGGTTGAGGTGGACGATGTGGGATTCATCGGGCGAGCCGATGAAAACTGCGTCTAGCTCGGGGATGGCCAATAGGCTCTCCACCGAGTGATATCGGGGGATGCTCAAGCCCAGGCCGTCCTTGATGCGTTCAAAGGCGTCAGGGTCAGGGTCTACGGCGCCTACGAAGCGAAGGGGCTCGCCTACTTGCGCCAAGGTGTACAGATGCTTGAGGTGCGCGCGGGTTTGGTGTTCTCCCAGTCCGATAAAGGCCAGGTTTAAGCTCGAATTCAAAATCTCTCCAAGTTGATTGTCTTGAAGGTGTAGGTAGTTACCCTGTGCTTTTTATTGTTTTTTTTTGCACTTGCTCACGACATTTTTCTGGTTATTTGTGAGAACCGGAGGAACGCGACCCATGGCTATACCAGAGAGGTTCACTTTTTTGGAATTTATGAAAAGCCTTATCGTTTTGCCGAGTCTGGTAGTACCCTCTGTTGTGAACAAAAACGTGGACGTCCTGTTCAGTATTTCAAGGATTTCTCCCGATAGGCTCGCGCAGTTTTTCGAAGCTGGGCCACTTTGGAAGGGCCCAAGTAATCCTCGGATGCACCTGGAGGCTGAAACTGTTGCCTACCTGGAGTGGGCTTGTAAAAAGCAAGGCCTTCAATACGAAGGCAACGCCCAGTTCACTCGCTTGCTTTTTAAAGAGGTGGAGCCCCACCGAGATGACCCGGTGTCATTCCGCAGGAAAGCTTGTATGTTTTTCCACGTAGTGACTCGGGGCCGGGGTGTACTTTGTTTTCCTAACGTTCGGGACAAATCGATGCGTCGACTTGAACTGCGCCGAGGCACGTCATTCCTGATGAATCCCTCGGTCTTGCATTCAGTGCAAGAAGTGACGGCCGGGCTGTCTTCTCTGACCGCCGTGGTATTACCACCCAAGTCACTATGAAACTGCTGTACCACGCGACCTATCGGCCTTACCTGGGGCGCATTCAGGTATTCGGGCTTGGGGGCTGTCCTGAGCCAATTCCTCGAAACTACGAGGACTCGGAACCGGGAGTCGTTTATCTGGCAAGCAGTGAGGAGGTTGCGGTGTCGTATGCCGAGACCTCGGACCTTGTGCCCGAGGAGTGGCTCGATGATGTCGTGGTCTTAAGCGTAGCCACAGAACGGCTAGACACCGCACTACTGCAACCCGACAAGAATGTCCGTTTGGCATGCGAGGAGCTGCCCGCGACTTTTGAGTACCGGGGAGTTATACCACCGGCCGCCCTACAGTTGCTGCGCTAGGCCACTTGCACAATTTTTTCCAGAGCGTCTTTCGAGGCGCTCGTTTTCATTGGGGCAGCTGGCGAAATCTAGGGACAAATTCACCGTTCACGGCCACATCGCTAAAGAATTCGTCGTAAGGCCGACTCCACACTGTGCCGTCTTCTCCGCGGTATTTGACATCCTCCCCTCCCTAAAGGAAGGGGATTCCCACATCTGGAAGGCCATATCCAGCCTCGGGCAGGCCTGAAGGCCTTCCCTTATTCAACGCAGCTTCACCGGCTCTCGCCTCCGCTGCATCGGAAAACTCGTTCTCCAGCCAAGCGAGCCCCCGGGCCCTGATGACCCGCGCGCTATTGGTGTCCCGGTCATGCTCCGCACCACAGGCCGAGCAGCTCCAGCTGCGTACCCCAAGGTCTCTGAGCCCCTTGGGCCCGGTGCGGGCGCCGCAGGCGCTGCACTCCTGGGTGGAGAACTTCTCGTCAACCTCCTTGAACCACACACCCGCGTCATCGCTTTTGTACTTGAGGTGACCTCGTCCCGGTGCTCATCGGTCGCGTCCGAGGCACGCACCAGGTCTCCGACAGCGTGCTGACCGCTATGACCGCGGGCCAGGCCGAAGACGCCTTGCGGACCGTGGTCGGCCCAGACACCTTGCTGTGCACCGATGGCAGCGGCGCGCTGCGAACCGCAGCTGCCAAGCTGGGCGTCACGTCCAAGTCGGTGGTGGTGGGCTACGACGGCCGCGTCAGCGAGGGCGCTTACCACGTCCAGACGGTCAACAACTACCACGAGCGGTTCAAGACCTGGGTCAACCGACAGCTGCGCGGCGTGTCGACCAAGCACCTGCCGAACTACCTCGCCTGGATGCGCTTGTGGGAGTGGTTCAAGGAAGGCGTCAAGCCCGAGCACTTCGTCGTCTCAGGGCTCGGGAAGAAGCTAATCAACGTCTAGCCTTGGTTATTCTTGTCACGACGTCCGCTGCGGACTGCCATGTCGCGCACGCAGCACCCGCAAAGATTGCGGCACCGAACATCCCGAGGACCATCCCAGGCAAGCCGTTCTCGATGGCGTTCTGGGCAGCCGGAGACAGGCGATGGAAGCCATACGCACATAGCGCATAGGTAAGCGCGGCAAGAACGGGGAGGGCCAATAGGCCGACGACGTTTCCGTATGCACGGAATGCATCGCTCTGGGAATGAATAGCTTTCAGCATGCGATATCTCTCCTTGGTGTTGGTGTGTCTAGTGTCGTGGTTTATCCCCCAGCGCCTTATATCCCCGGCATGAATGCCGAGGTTTTACGGCGCTGGGGGATAAGCTCCATCTGAGTATCTTTAGCTTCGGGAGAGCTGAACAGAATCCCGACCAATTCAGTGGGCACCACGAGGACGCACATCCGGTTTTCCGCGTCCACTCCAACTGCATACATCTGCGGAGGGAGCGCTCCTGTTTCATTGAATCGCGCACAAGCAGCCAGGGCAAATTGGTTATGAAACTGCTCCAAAAAAATCCCATTCAACTATTTTTTGCATTAAAGAGCCCATTAAAAACGCCCGAAAAATTCGGGCGTGAAAAATTTATCTAATTGACCGCGCTATCAACCGAAAAGCCTCATCAATATGCTTATCTGCGGCATTCGGATACGTATCAATAACTTTCTTGCGCAGTACCTCTACAGATTGTACTTGGTAGCGTTTGGCAGCCGTCAGCGCAACGCGCGCCAAATCAAATACATCATAATTAGCCACCTCCAAGGCATCCTGTGTTGTCATAAATGTCCTCCTATGCACAGGTATAGGTCCAAGACAAGTTGTCAGGCACTAGCTAGACATGTCAGGAACTATCACCAGGAATGAAAATGGGCACAAACCCCTTCAAAAATCTTACCCGAAATGAAAAACAAATTCTGAGTGCCGAGATACTAAGTAAGTTCGTCCCAGAGATTCATAAGAAGCATGACGATGACCGCACTTACCGGTACGACGAGCCCTTGACCAAGCGAAGTTTCAGGGTCACCAAATCGTCAGGATACACGGACCTTTCTGCAGACAAACCGGAAGAGCGGTTCTTTTTGTTTGAGTACGTCCCTACCGGAATGATGTGCCAGGGCTCTGGAGTCAATGAACACTGGGTCTCTGAGCCCCTGATTCACTCCCTGGAGGAAGCACACGGCCCCAACGGACTTCATGCCGCACTTGTGGCCAATAACGTGGACCCTGCAGACATAGCTTCGGCCGGCGGCGGCTACAGCGTTGACACCAAGTACCTTGGCAGCATGGAAGACTGCTCCCAGGAAATCGTCAAGGCGCTAAGCGCCAATAAACGGTACAGGTGCTACAGGACGCTTACTCATCAAGAGAAGCTGAAACAAAATCGAATCGAGCAAGTTGCCAAAGCCGATTACTTTCAACATGAAAATTCGATGATAGCCCATGCTCAAACCGAGAAAGGAATTTTCAAAGGTTGCTACTCTCTAACGGGGCTTTTACAGCCCGCGACAAAGGAGCGCATCCTTAGCTACTTAAATCGACCGAATCAAGAGTTATGGCTTGAAATCAGAGGACTGCGGGTGGCAGGAATACATACGCTGTGGCAGGCTTGGACCAAGTCGAACCCTGCTGCTCCTCGCAGTGGGAATTGCGGGTTCCCTACCGCTGATGAATTGCGAAATGCAATCCGGCATATCACCGAGTTTCGAGCCAGTGACGTAACCAATCGAAATCAAGATTGCGCCAAAAAGGGACTTTCCCTAGTGGCTTAATCGGAATATTCGTTTTCAATGATTTAAGGGCCCATCACGGGCCCTTTTTTTTGAGAGATTTAAGAAAATCAATTTAGAATAGAATAGAATGACATTGTCAACATCAAATGCTTAACATGGCAAACTGGCTTCATTTCGAAAAAATTGAAAACTGGGAATTCCTTGTTCTTCAAGGTTTCCAGTACGACGAAGTGACCGACCAGGAAATCACGGCAGCGCTGCGGGATATGCAGACGCTGTCGAAAGTCGACCCCTACATTGAGTGGCAAGACGACAAGTTCCTAATGAACAACGAGCAGGTGCCCGAGAACAGAAAGCACAGCTACCGCATAGCCGCACTGGTGCTCGCCTTCAGACGCGATGGCGGGATGGCAAAGGGCATCGAGCTGGACACTTTCTCCAATGGGCGGTGCTGCTCTTGTGTTGGGGATGGCCACCACCGCATCCGCTCTCTTCAATACCAGGGGCTACCCGCCGGCCCCTTCGAGCTGGGAGGGGTCATCAAGGAACTCGAAAATCTGGTGAGCGTCGCGGGCACTCCCATTCCCAAAAAGGCGTCCTCACTGGTGGCGCCACGCCTGCTCTTGCCCGGTCGATACGACATTAAGTTGCGGAAGCGCAAAACAGTCAACCCACTCGCGTACGCCTGATACCGCTCGGGATGCGCCCCAAACCCCACCCCAAAAAAAAGACTGGCGCAGCGCCTGAGAGACACTGCGCCAGTCAATGAGTTGAATGTTCTTAGTTCGGGAGCTTTTCCCGAGAAGAGCGAACCAGGCTCCTAAGCGCTAGACCTGTTCTGAAAAGCAATCAAGCACGTTGGACACGGGACTGTTTTGCGACAATGCGCTGCTGTTTCGCCTGGGAGCGAAGAGCAGCCCAAGCCTCCAAACCCGCGGCACTTATGACATAACGGCTATCGACCTTGTCGACCAGCATCCGCGCGTACAAAGTCTCCAGAATACTTACGGTACCGCTATGAGTCCCCCATACCCAGCCTCCATTCGGGTAGGGGTTCTCCTTCAGCGAGTTTAGAACTTCCCGCTGGGTGGGCCCCAACGCTTTATCGGAAAGCTTGCGGTCTACCGCCTTAGGCGCAGAGAGCGGAACTCCCATTAGCTTGCCCAGCGCTTCCTTGGTGCACGTAGTGAACTGGTTTTGCACTACCAATGGCGATACCCCATCGTCCCCCTTACGACCTCGAACTGTCATGTGCATGTACTTGTTACCAATCCGGTCCAAATTCCGACGAATCGTTGCCAAAGCCGTTTCTTCATCAGGCGCCAGCACCACGTACCTCACACAGGTATGCAAACGCTCCCGGGGAGACAAAGGCAGATATACGTCCACTTCGAATACTTTACGCATTTATTTACTTTCTATATGCCTATATTTTAAACTGAGTGCACTCTGCTCGCAACCTTTTCCAACACTAAACTTGTCAAACTGCTCAATAAGTGAGACAATTGAGACAATTGAGACAATTATGAAGGAATCCACATGCCTACAAAAACAGTCAATCTAAAGTCTCTGCTTCAGACATTGACAGCTGACCTGCAGCAGCCAGGCGAACTTGCTAAAAAGCTGGGGGGCTCCCGAGCTACCCTCAACCGCAAACTCAGGGAGTTGGTGGAGCTGGGGCTCGTTGTGCAAGAAAATCAAGGCCGCGCCTCTGCATACCGCTTGAAGTCTCCCGCCGAGCAGTTTGAAAAGCCCAACAATGACGGTCGACACGTCTATGTAGAGATGGATGAGCCCACGGCTCGAATTGTCCATCAAGCTTTGGAGTCCTACGCACGTCTTGGCATAGGTCAACTCAAAGAGCTTACGGAACTTGCGCGCTGGGGCTCTATAAAGAAACGCGATGGCACCAAACCAACCCTCGAAGATATCAGCGAAGCCGATGAGCTGCTGAACAGGGTCAAGGAACTGCTGTTTGGACTCGAACGCAACGCAGGACTAGACATCCTGAATCCTCTGACTTCAAAGAATGCGCAAGTGGCTTGGTCTGTAAGCAAGGCATTGCGGCATCGAATGGCCTGGGACGCCAACCCAACCGGTGGCTTTGGTGTTGATTTCGACGAACCCCTATTCAATAAAGAGCTGGGGGCATCCGTCCAAGTAGCTAGCGGCGCGCACGGAGCTATTCCGGTCGACCTATCGCAGCTGCCCAGCGACCTCATGCTCGTGGCTCTGCGCTCAGGAGCCTACCGAGTGGTCGGACACACCGAGGATGGAGAACATCTGTACGTGCATGGGGAGTCTATGAACCCTCAAACAGCCATTCTCAAAGCGAAGAAGTCGCTTGAAAGCAAGAGCTCTCCACTCTCCGTAGATAAGTCCTTTTGACTGTACTGAACAAATACCCCAATGCGTCTACCTTAGCGCTTGATTACGTGAAAAGCGAAGAAAGCATTTTCAAATGAAAAACATCTATTTGGTTCGGCACGGAGAGAGCCTGGCCAACGTCAGCAAAATGGTCCACTCGCAAACACCAGACCATGCCATCCCTCTGTCAGCAAGGGGCACCGCCCAGGCTCAGGGCGCAGGAAAAGTTTTAGGAGAGTTGCTTCGTGCGGGGGATGGTTCTCCGGTGCGTCTCTGGACAAGCCCCTATCGCCGTACGCGTCAAACTGCGACTGAACTCAAGGCAGGTATGGGCGATATCGGCCGCCCCTTTGACCAACGTGAGCACATCAACTTGTGTGAGCAGCAGTTCGGATTGTTTGACGGTTATGAGGACGAAGAGCTGGCCGAGGCCTTCCCTGTAGAGCACAAGCACTATGCTTTGGCAGTTTCGCACGAAGGCAAATTCTGGCCTCGGATGCCAATGGGTGAGAGCCGTTTTGACGTTGCGGTTCGCGTTCATCAGGCGTTTGGAACCTTCCACCGCGACGCCTCTCGCCACGGCATCGAAAACATCATCGTCGTGTGCCATGGCGTGACGATGCGAGCATTCATCATGCAATGGTTGCATCTGCCCTATGAATGGTTTGAGCAGCAGAAAAACCCGGGAAACTGCGACATCTTTCACATCGCTTGTGACGAAGCCGGTGAAGGTCGATTCGTATACCAAGACGGAAAACTCATCACGGCCTGACCACTCAACAAATACCTGAGACCATGAAAAGTATTCACAGGGCGTACGTGGGCCCCTATCTTGTAGTCCCCGCTTGCGAACACACTTCCATTAAGACGGTGTTCTATTGCTCAAAGTGCGGGCGGCACTCGCCACCAACCCACTCCTTTTGTTCAACTTGCGGAGGTGCTATTGCAGTATCAGAGGAACGTGTTCCGCATTTCAGGCCACCCTCGCTGCACACCTTGCCCGCCAAGTGGACTGACCTCATGTATTCCCCTAACATTGAGGCACCTGAAGAAAACACGGCTGTCTGGCTTCCGAATCAACGAGGGTTCGGCAGCATCGAGGAGCCCTCGGAAGGCAAAGCAATCCCTCTTAGTTCCCTCAACATCGATATCCCTAAGGCTGAGGAGCACTACAAGGACTTTGTCGCCTTTGTGGAATCAGAATTTGGCATCAAAACCCGATGGGAGGGGGGCCTGGTGCTCTACATGGTCTGAGCAGGCATAGCGGGCCGCGCTGAGTCCCGTTAGACCGGGTCAAAGGTGTTGACATCCTCCCCTCCCTAAAGGAAGGGGATTCCCACACCTGGAAGGCCATATCCAGCCTCGGGCAGGCCTGAAGGCCTTCCCTTATTCAACGCAGCTTCACCGGCTCTCGCCTCCGCTGCATCGGAAAACTCGTTCTCCAACCAAGCGAGCCCCCGGGCCTTGATGACCCGCGCGCTGTTGGTGTCCCGGTCATGCTCAGCACCACAGGCCGAGCAGCTCCAGCTGCGCACCCCAAGGTCTCTGAGCCCC
>JAIVFU010000124.1 GCA_020829485.1 Nostoc sp. CHAB 5834
TACTTATTTTTTGCTCCATCTGGTTTTTTAGCCAGAGGCAATGGCTAAAAAACCAGTTACTTTGTACTATATTTTGAATTCCAAAATCGGGGTTAATACTCTATTTTTTTCAAAATGAGAATTACTGCTTTCAAAGCGATCGCTGGCAAAGGCACTCTTTCGCCTCTGATAATTTTCCGTTTTTTTCCGGTTTTTAGCGTTTTTATTTATTTGGCTACTATCTGGGTATTTTAGTATTTTCGCCCTCAAAGCGTTCTCAAGCATTCTCGGTCATCTACGTAGTGTAAAAATATTACCTGTTTATTTTGACACTCACGAACGCTGGATTTTTCCGTGTCCCAAATGTCCCAAACTCAAAACATGGTTGTATAGGGAGCGAAAGTACAGTTTGGGACTTTTTTAAATCGCTGTAGTCCTTGCATAGTAGACGTTACAGCGATTTTAGACCCGTTTTTTTCTTACATGAATTGATGCAAATCCATGTAAAAAATTTTGGAGATACCTTACTTAGATTTCTGAAATATTAGTGTTTATTTATACCTTAGTAAGTCTCTAAAGTTGACCCTGTTTCGAGAATCGTTATCATTCCCAAACATATCAAAGCATTCCCAAACATTCCCAATCGCTCTAAATCGCTAATCATCCTATTAGACCATCCCAACGTAGTGTCTGAAGCCTACAAAATACCTTAAAACGTACAAACTATCGCAAAGCATTAGAATGCCCTGTTAAGGCGATTTAACAGGGCATTGGGGTTAAGAGGGTTGGGGAGTGTTGGGGAATGTTGGGAAGGTTGGGGAGGCACTTTTATTTAAGCCGTGCCATAATTTTTTTTAAACTAACGATATTTTCAATTCAGTTATGTTTAAAAAATTAGCGATAGGGATTGGTTTTGGTATATTATTCAGCATAAATCCTATAGCTATAGGGGAGAAAAACAGTTCAAACTATCGTACCAATCTTCATAAGAAGTCCAGCAAAGAAGCAATTGATGTATCTAAAATATCCATAGGTGATATTAAACTGGGAATGCTAGAAAAGGATATTATCAAAAAATTAGGTAAACCTAAGAGTCGGACTACAAAATATGATGACGTTTGTTATTCCTCCTATATTACTACTTGGAAATATGATGGATTAGAAATTGAGGGTCTTTCGACTTCTAATAATGCTCTTAAAAGTGAAGTGCATTTCATTAAGACTTCTAGTTCGCGTTATCCCACTGAAAATAGAATAAAAGTAGGTGATAGTATAAGTACGGCTCAAAAAGCATACTCTACATTGTTATCAAAAATTGATAATGAAAAGAATTTAGTATATCCAAATGATGCTTATGGTGGTTTACTCTTTTCTACCAACAAACAAAGGAGAATTAGAGAAATCACTTTAGTGGAAGCGTCTTGTTGAGAATTATGTTTATTGGAAATCTTAAGACATACCTCCTGTAAACGGGCTACCAGTATTTAAAATCCCTTAAACATATAAAGCAACGTTTAAGGGATTAATAGGTCGTGTAATGCATTCTAGCGCGTGTAGCGGTTAGGAAGTATTTCCTGTATTAATGTTTCCCCATAGCCATTAACTCACCCTCTCTACTAATTGTTTCTTCAGAGTCACAAATTGCTTGAGCTATATCTACCTTTGTTGCTCCTACAGTCAATAAACCACGAATAAGAAGATCCAAGGAAACTGATGGATCTCCCCCTTCTATTTTTGCAATACGTGATTGACTGGAATTCATTTGTTTTGCAAGCGATGTTTGAGAAAGATGTTGATTTGTCCGAAGATGTTTTAATTTCTGGCTTAATGCTAGTTTTAGCTCAACAATTTCGGCTTCTACTGGTGAAAGTTCAAGGAAATCCTCTACAGTTCCAACTTTCCAACCTGCTGCTTCTAGACGTTGGCGCTTCAATTCATCCATGAGGATAGCATCCTTTATTAATTATTTAAATCTCTTGATAACTCTTCAACCTTTTTTTGCATCGTTCTATCGCTTGTAATGGAGTTTTGCCAGTTTTCTTTGGAAATATATCTAGTATTAATATGGCATCTACATCAATTAGATAGATGATCCGCCACGTTTTGTCTTTATCTCTGATACGTAATTCATGGCAATTATCTCCAATACTCGGCATAGGTCGAGAGTGAGGCATTGATATAGACTCACCTTGTTGTATTCTACGAAGAAGATACCCAGCTTCTATACGCGCCTCACTAGAAAAAGGCGGTGTTTTTACTTCTCCACTAAGCCAAATGAGTGGTAGATCATTTGTTTTTGCCACTGTTAATATATTAGTATAGTATGTCAGATTTGACATGATGACAAGCCCTAATCATTTATCTTGGTAATTTCTTTATATTTAAAAAGATTGTCTTGTATAACACTATACGAGTGTTGATAGTCTATCGGCAATACAAGAGTTTATATAGCTATCTCTTAACCCTTCACTAATTTAAGTCAAGCAAATTCTGACTAATCAGTGTCAAATCGTTGTAGGCTATGGGTTACAGGTTCTACAGTCTGACGATGAAAATCAATCGGCACGGACGCGCCAAAGTTCTTACTCAGCAAGAGATACAGCTAATCTTCAGTGATGGCTTAGACAACGGGCGCGATCGCGCTTTGTTCGGTGTCTGTCTGTTTAGTGCCTGTAGAATCCGTGAATGCTGTACCCTGCTGACTCAAGACATTTACACGCCCAAAGGCAACGTTAGACCCAGGCTGATTATTAGGAAGTCAAACACTAAAGGCAAGCTAGCTACTCGCTCCATACCAGTGATTGAAGACTTACGGCGATTACTGGTTGAATACTACCCACTAGCAGGAGATAATTATCTGTTTCCCGGTCGCAGTAATGGACACATCAGCGAAGACTCAGCCGCGAGGATTTTAAGAGTAGCTTGCCAGCAAGTAGATATTTTTGGAGTGAGTAGCCATAGCTTTAGAAGGACTGCTTTAACTCAGATGAGTAACGCTGGCATTCCATTGAGAGTTATTCAGGAAATCTCAGGGCATCGGAACTTAGAACAGCTACAGAGATATTTAGAAGTGACTGACAATCAGGTATTGGGAGCGGCTGCAAGCTTGGCTATGTTGTCACCTGTTGGGGAAAATGTCGGGAAA
Source organism: Nostoc sp. CHAB 5834 (assembly GCA_020829485.1). Next base: position 3,125 of record JAIVFU010000124.1, read on the forward strand.
TATTGCTTTCCCGACATCAACCTAAAAGCACCTACAGTAAGGCATTCAGACTAATAACACCGTTTTAGTTTCTCCCTGCCTTAAAGCCTTCACCGCTTAAGAATTCGTCGTTTATCAGCAACAGGATTTTATCTGTGTCCTTCCCTTTATTGGCATAGCTGGCAGGGTTACTGGGGTCTTTCTTGTTTTCCATGCCGAACTTGGCATTATGGCTGATTATTTCATCCTTATGGGCCTCAATCCAATCGCGTACTAGCAAGCCATTGCAGCCCGATAAATCTCTAAGTGCTTGGTTAGTCACTGCTAGGCGATCGCTGTCCCCAGTTGCCACAGTATCGTTGTACAAACAGATTGCCTGATAAGACCTACGAATTTTTTCTACAGCTGCTCCAGCCGTTTTGCTCCCCCACACCTCAGCATCGGTCTTGGCTTCCCAGTCAATCTCTTCCTTTGGTGGTGCGACCTTGGCAGGCGTGGCAGTCGTAGCAGCTGCGATAGTTCCCCCAAGAGCTAACTTATTTACCATCTCAATAACTTTCTTTTCTAGCCAAAAGTCTAACTCGGTGACGTTCAGAGTAATTGTTTGGGGTTGCTGTGTGGTTTCCATTGCTGCTTTCTCCTGTTGTAATTGGTTATTCATATCTGCTAACTGGTTATTAGTTTCCTGTAACTGTTTAACTTGTGCTTCTAATTGGGCTAATTTTTGGTGCGCTACCTGTAATTGCTTTGCAGTGTCCAGCCGACTGTTAAACGATTCAATTAACTGATTGATTACTGATGGCTGGTTAGGTGCTTCTAGCTTCTCTTGCAACTGGCGAATAGCTTCTAAATCTCTTGAACTAACCCGAACATTAGAGAGTTTTTCTTTCTCTGGTGCGCTTGGGTAGCCTACAGGTTTTGTAGTGTAATAATCCGAGTAACCAAGGGTAGTAGTGATATGCTTCAAATCGCTATCGCTGATTTTTTCACCTGGGGTAATATGACCCAAGAAACAAGCAGCAAAGTACATTTTTGCCCCTAGTGAACCCGTACAATCCCGTTCGGTAACAAGACAGGCACAAGCTGCCCTTAGAGCTTTACAGTCATTCTGTTCTTGACCGTGACGGAAATTTAAAAGCGGTTCTTTGTTGTCCTTGCCACCAAAATACTCTTGAACTACCCGACGTAATGAATTACCGCGCTTATCTTCAATAGCTTTATTTTGGGCTGCTACATCAGTAGGAAATGCGTTAGCTACTTCTTTTAAAAGTGATTTACTAGATGGTTCTTTGCGTAAATAATTTAAGCGCTCAATGATGTAACTAGCAGGGAATAAAGTAGAAATTTTAAATACTGGCTTCTCACCGCGTTTTTTACCTTGACCTTCAAAATTAGCTTGATAGGATTCACCATCAATCGGGGTAAATTTCCCTCTGGCTAAAATCTCATGAGGACGGCGGCCCGTAGCAGCTATCAAGCCCACTGCTAACTCGTGAGGATGTTCACTGGCTAACAAGTTAGAAGTCACTTCTAAATATGTCTCTGGGTTAATCTCAATGCCTGTATTGCCATCTTCACCAGCAGTAAGAAGGCGATCGCTTACCCGTGTAGTTTCGTTACGCTCCTCCCAATCCTTCTTATCCAGACCACACAACAGCAAGACATAATGCTTTAACTCGTTTCCTGTAACGTTGCCGATTGCATCATGTTTGGGTACAGAAGCGGCGTTTTTACCTTGCTCTAGTGGGAGTGATTTAAATTTTTTGTAGAAGCCAGCCCGACTTAGCACAGTGCCTAAGCTTTTGATGCTGTAGTTAGTATTCTGGTTTATCCACTCGTTAAAATTTTCGCAGTGTGGCTTGATTTCCTCAAGGCTTTGCAAATCCTTGACCGCTTCAAACAATTGCTCTACTTGCTCTTGAACTGCTTTTGACATCTGACCGACTCCCTTTTATTTTTAAGCTGTTACTAATTTATCTAACAAGTTACTAAATGTCAATAACTTGTTAGTTTATAATCTGTTATTGACGGTATCTAACAGGTTAATTATATTAATAACAGGTTGAAGAAACCACAGAAAAAGCGGGCTACTAACCCGCAGCTTAAAAATGAAAAGGATGTCTGTATGTTACTCACAATTGCTAAACCTCAACAATCCCAAACAGCTAACGACTACTTCGATGGTGAATTCGACGCGGCGATCTCACTTCCACCTAAAACAACTGAGGGCGATTACTGGCGCGGATATCTCGCCAAAGTGAACCAGACGGGCAACACACCATTCTAAAAACCAAAGGGAGGCTAACAACCTCCCTTAATTTTTGCTTACTTCCTCAATTGTCCTTGTGGCTGTATCACAGAATTAGCCGGTTGATTTGTCAATCTTCCAGCGATCGCCCCCACGAACAATACCCCGATCATGCTGAAAATGATTAATTTAATTGGCAATTCGTTGAAACTGAAAACATACAGCGATCGCTTCTCAAATTCCCAATTAACAATCATAAATTGCACTGGATTAAAATCAAACCATTCTTGACTTTTGACTAACTCAACATTGCATTGGCTAAATTGTTGATGTAACTCCCCTTCTACATCTGCCATATCCTCTACATAAATAGTCTTGAGGATTTTCACATTGCAAGGTGGTTGATTACGGTGAAAATTATCAAGCCTAGCTTCTGGATTGCGAGATAGCCCAATTTTGCAACGACGTAACCAAGCACCGGGAATTAAGCCATGATAGCCCTCAGCTTCCATTAGATAAATAAATCCCGGTTCATGGTCATTTTTGGGCTGATAGACAATTGTCGAAATATCATCAAAGTTCATTTACCTATTTCCAAACTATTTTGTTAGAAACTGTTACTTTTTTGCAGTTCAAACAGTAATATCTTTTATCTTTTCTGACGGTTAAATTTGCATTACCACAGTGGGGACAGTGAGGCTTTGTGTCACTTTGACAGCTACCCCCTATAGTCGAAAATGACGCGGCTGACATCACCGTGTCAGTGCTTGCTGTGCTTGAATTTAAACTACTGCGTGTCAATCTCGTGTCACCCGTGTCAGGGGACTTGGCAAGCCTTGCCAGCCGCTTTGTCTCTTCTATTTCTTGGTAGTTGAAACTCACCCTATCAAGATTAGGTAAGAAGTAAAGCTTAGGTGAACGGGAATCAACTATTAAAGCCACTCTTAATAATCTGGCATCGTCGGTAACTAAACCATTTTTCTGGTCGATATATTCTTCTATAGCGTCTAAGTTACGGGTCAATTTAGCTAAGTTAGACTCGCTATTTTTCCCTTTACCATAAGTATTTAGGTAATGTCTAATTTTGGGAATGCCGATAATAATCTCGGTAAATAGTGACCTATCATCGTTGGTAAAACCTGGGATTTGTTTGGTCATCACGGATTGACCCGACACAATCCAGCCGATGTTATTATGTCCAAACTGTTTAAAAATCTTCTTAAGGTTTTCCCCTGCCTTGTATGGTTCACTGCAAGAATTTAGGGTGTTATCAAGTTCATCCCATGCCCAAATTTGAAAGAAGTTAGCAGCGAATGTGGGGTTTTGAACTCTAAAATTTCCGTCGTCTAGGCAATCATCAAAAGACTTAATCGCGGCTGTGGTATCGCCATATTTAAGAAAATGCTCTAATGGGTAACTGCTATCTTTCAGTGAAGCGATCGCACCGGGGTAAGATACCGTAACTAGAGTATGAGGCACTTTCTCACCCTTCCCGGTATTGCCGCGAGTGCATCCAGCTTTGACAATTTCGCTAATCATTACCGCAGTCGTTGGGGTTTTACCAACGCCCGGATCTGCTATCAGCCGATAGCGGATTGGATGACTGACCACGTAGTTGATAAATTCTTCAGGCGTTCCCACCATCAATTTAATTTCATCTGTTTTGACGGCTGGGCCCATACGGTAACTCACCACAATACAGTCGGTTACTTCCAACTTGCGAACGCTTGTTATTTTGAATAGCCCTAACTTTTTAACCAGCGTTTCAGAGTGCTTGCTGATAGCCTCTACAATGGCTTTGGGGTTTACAGAGTGCGAATACCCATAACCAACATCTACAACGCCGTCAGGCTTCACCTGGAACCCCTTAACACTCAAAGCTAGCCTGATATCACTAAACAGGGTACGCACTATCTCGTTGGCGATTTTCCCATTGATATCAAAGCCAAAGTCACCATAAACAGGTTCTAATAAATCGCCTTGCAATTGCTGCTGTAACTGTCCTATACGCTCGTTTAGTAGTTCGATTTGCAGAAGATAATTTTGGCGCTCACTTGCGATCGCTTCCCCAACCTCATCTAAATTTTCGTTATAGGTACTCGCCAAACTTTTGATAATTTCTGCTTTGCTTTGATGCCCGTGTGCCACTTTCTCACCCCAGGATTGCAGCCGCCTAAATAACTGCATAGCTTCACTGGTTATCAAATCATGCTCCGAGTAAATTTTCTCTAACTCCTGAGACTTGGCAAGTTGAAAGCGTTGATTAGCTTCAGTCTCTACTTGAGTTTTAAAGTTAAATTCCCATTGCTCAGTCTCACTTTCCAGATATTCAATACGCTGTTTATCTTGCTGTGACTGGGTAAACGCTTGGTTCAACTTGGCTTGCAGTTGAGCAATTAAACCCGTGTTTTCTAGTTTGCTGTGACCTAGCGAATTGATGGTATTTCTCGCTTCTTTGAGTTCATCTTTCAAGGATTCTAGCTGGCTGCTAGCATTGGTTAACTTTGACTTGCAAGTGTCGAAATCTCTGATTATTTTATGGAGTGTTTCACCTGCTTTTTGATTTTTACTTTCAGCATCATTTAATAATCTTTGTGATTTAGTATCAGCAATAAAGTAAGTAATAAAGCTTGCTGGCAATGCTCCCACACCAAGCATAGAGATTACTTTAGCTATATCGTTGGTGAACCCTCCAGAAGCTACTGCCAAGCCAGCGCACAAGCTAAAAGCACTTAGCCCTAAGCTGTGAGATAACCTCATGATTTCACCTCCAGATAATCACCCAATTGGGCTTTAAAGCTTGCTAGGTTCCCCTGTGACTCAACAGTTTTTAGCCTTAATTCCTCAGCTTTAATTTGTGCCTGTAACAGTTTTTGATTTAATTCATCTTTGCTGTAAACCGAGATATTCGTATCAGCGATCGTCTTTACTTGGCTGACATCTAAAGCAACTGATTTTTGGGTAGTCACTTCTTTTTGATTAAGGTAATCCAAATAGTTACCCTTGACTTTCTCAATCTCGGTAGCCGCTTGGATGCCAGCACCAAAGGCTTTTGAGTGCTTACCAATTACAGTAAATTTCTCGCGTGTTAGGTCAAGCGCGGCTCCGGTTAACTTGAGCGATCGCGTTGCACCTTCATAGATTTTCATCCCTTTATCAAGCTGGCTTTGAGTTGCTTGTGGGAGAGTTTCAGGAGGATTTAATGGGTCTGAAATATGGTATTGATTGGGCTGGAATGGTGGCATCATTCCCGGTATTAAATCCGGCGTGACAGTCAACAATCCAGGGATACGGCTATCTATGGGAACAGTCGCAGGGGTAGCAGATGTGGAACTAGTGCTAGATGTCGAGTTTTGGTTACGCCCTGCTAGCTTCTCAGCTACAGCTTTCGCGGCTGCTTTTGTAGTGTCAATTCTTGCCATTGTTGAAAAATTTTCTAGTATTCACTAGGGATTGATATTTAATTTCTAGTTGCCTAAATGCTTTGTCGATTTCGCTAAACTCAAGTGCTAATTCCTGATCTAAGTCATATTTTTTCAGGACTTGTTTTAGCTCTGTTTCATCCGTCTTTGCATCCTGAATTTGGCTGTTTAAATCATCCATAAACCTTTTTTCTATGAGTAGGAATATGGCATAATTGCTGAGTAATTAAGACACATTCCCCGGATGGGATTTTACAAGTGTTAACGGGGGATGCTGGCAACATCCCTTTTTTATTACCCGTCTCAAGAGCGTCTATTTTGTTCGATAGCGCAATAATTATTCTGTAAAACCTTCAAACCTAGATACCTCTAAATCAGCAGTGGCAGCATATTCTAGATAATTGAAATACTGCTTAACATCACCAAAAGCCACATCACAATCGAAGCGCAAGCCTTTAAATTGTGGATGTTGGCGGATTTGTAAGAGTAATTCTTGTGCTTGAAAAACTAACTCTGGTAGGGAATTAGCGCTTATATTTACTTCTGGTTCAGTGCCGGAAATTGTAAAAGTCATAAGGTTAGTACTCTTTCTAATAACCAGTTAACGAAGTCGAGGGGGCATAACAGGATGTTGATCCCTCTCACACGATTAGCTTTTTTGCTAATTCAGCGATGATTTGATCAACTTCTGCGGGTAAATCTGTAGTGTCTGGGGTAATTGCTACAGGTTCCTTAGCCAAACTAGCCAAATCTCTAATCGCTCCCAAATATCCTTGCTTTTGGTGTTGCCAGTGCTGATTTATACCCTCTGCTAGTTCAGCATCTCTCACAGCCAAGTTATTTAGAATTAATTGGTTTTTGACTTGAGAAATCGCGTCTACTAATTCAATTTCCTGTCCCGCCTGTTTCGCTAGTTGGTCAATTAGGGTGAGTTGGGCGTTAGATGTGGGGGATTGGGTAGGCGAGGCTAATTGCTGTTGCTGGCTCACAGAGAGGGTACTTTGTGGCTGTTCTGTGGCTGAGTTAGATGTTTCCTGTGGAGAAGTTTCGAGGGTTTCGGGTAACTCTAGGGTGTTTTTTGGCTGGAAGTGTGACGCGATCGCTTCTAAATCCAATTCCGAAACTGCCTTTACAGTATCGAAATCATCGGGGCGAATATCGCTTAAAGCCAATCGCAAAGCTTGTTCCGTGACCATGTATTTTAGACAAGCATCATAAATGCTTACTGTGTCTGCTGTTGGTGCTGTGGTTCTCTTCCGTGCTGCCATGATTTACGCTCCCTTCTGTAATTTTTGGATTTGCCCGAATGCTTGCTGATAGCGGTATCTAGAAAAATCGTTGGGGTTTTTGGCGATATAACCTTTGACCCGTTCAGACCGTCGTAGCTGTGCCATGAGACGACCTACACGACCTAAAATCCATGCTTGATAGGGTGATAAAGGTGATTCCCGGTCGTAACTGCCATCGTGGTTTTTTGGGTAGGCATCTCTGAAACTGGGGATTCTCCAGAAAGCTAAATTCTCCCAAGTGACCAAAGTAGAACGGCTAACACCCAAGACCTCAGCTAAATATGTCTTGGTAGAGGGGAAATCAAGGAATGAGTCTAAATCTGTAGAATGTTTACTCCGTCTAGGTTTCATCGGTTTACTACAGTAATCAATGTGAATCAGATATTAACTAGCTAGCAATCACAATAAGTACACATCACGATGTAGCACCTAAACGCTAAACCCTTTACTGTGTAAGTCGTTGGGGTACTCGTAGGATGCTAATCAGTGACTTGTTGTTGATCGATTGAGCTATGGAATTATGTTAGCATCTATTTAGCTGACTATAAGCCTCTAAATAGAATATTTTTAGAATACATAACCATAAAATGTCTAAAAAGCTTCTACTAAGCTGCTTTACAGAAGGCTAAGAGTAATATTGAGGTATGATGATGACTCGAAATATATGTAAATTTGTGAGTAAAAAATTTTCAGTAACAGTACCAGACTATGTTTTTGAGGATTTGGAATTATTAGCCAGAATTCAAGGCAGACCTACAGCCGCATTGGCCGCGTTTTTAATTGAAACAGCTATGAGAGAAGCAAAAGAGCGTGGTGAGTTGTCACCAAAAGAACATAATCAGGAGAAATCAGCATGACAGAAGCACCAGAACAGCCAAGCCGACTAGACCGTATAGAAGCTCTGGCTATTAGAAATACTGAAGCGATCGCTAACATCACAGCCAAAATTGATAATTTGACTGATAACGTTCAGGAACTAACCAGCAACGTTGACCGAGTGCTTGCCCGTAGCGCGATTTTAGATGATGTACTGGTCGAATTACGTGAAAGTCACGAAACACATCAGCGTAATTTTGAGGAACATCAACGAACTACTAACGCCGCGTTAAATCAACTTGGGGCTATCTTGGTGCAGCTAACAAGGATTGACCCGCAAAACTAGCCGCGATCGCAAGTACAAAAATACTATCGCAATGGAGGGAATGAACTGTGAAGAGAGGCGATTGATAGAAACAATTAATACATAGGATTTATCAAAATCTAACACTTTCTCTCAGTACTTACCAGTTTCTATCACTTTGCTTTACACAATCACACTTTTTTGCAACTTTTTTTAGCAGTTCAACCACAAGCTAGATCCGTACTGGGGTAGAAAAGCTTAGTACGGACGGATCGCTGGATCGAAGCGCTTGCGATCGTGCATCTCTAATTTGGTTCAATTTTGTTCAAATAGCAAAGTAGAAAAAAAATGAATTCAAATAGCTTAATGTAAACAAAAGTTGTCAGAAAAGAGAAAACTGATTACATCAGCCCCGATTTTTGTGAGTGCGATTCCAAATTAGCAGTAGCCAAAGCGACTCTAAAGGATAGCACAAAGAAACGTTTTGCAGGCGTTTCAAGCGGCAATCTAATGCAACCAGAATTATAAAAAGTATTTCTTTAGTTTAACTGGTAGATTAACGCGAACACTCAAATGGGGGCTGTTCCACATAAAAATAGGAGCAGCCGAAAATGCAAAAACCCCTCACTTGCGACAGGCGGGGGTTTGTGATTGAAAATCTTAACATTATTCTATCACAAATACTTCAAAAATCTCGAAGTTCCGAATTATCGAACTATATTAGCGATCGCCGATTAACTGAATCGGTCGAAATTCTCGAAAATGTTGGTTTTACTGGCGATTTAGCGATTTTCATCATTGCCAGCCTTCAAATTTTGGAGGTGGGAGCGTGAGAGAAAATTGTCAGTTTTGCAACGGCGAATTTCGATTAAACGTTGTCGCTTGTCGGCGAACGAAAACCAAATATTTAAGGACTGGCTGTTGTGATGGCGCGTTGCGTCCTTGCCCTGAACCGGCTGAGTTATTGCGATCGGCTAACCTCACTCAAGATGAGCGCGAATATTTACAGCGAATAACAAACCTTGACTGGTTTAGTGGTCAGGTGGCTACTGTACTTCTCCAAATTGAAGCCAAGACTAAGGCATCTGGGGAGGTGGGAGCATGAAAGGATTTAGCAAGCTAGCTTCTCCCTCTTTCTCTGCGCGGCAAGAACTGCGGAAAGTTTTTCGCAAGTTTAACAAACGAGGCAATCTTAGGCGGAATCTTCCAGCGATAAGGGAAGCAGCAACGATTGAGCATTGGGAACCCTTGCCAGAGCCGATGCCTGAAGCAATGCGATTGGAGTTAGAGCGTAGTGCAATTGATTCTGAAATAGCCGCGCTTAACTTTAAATCGCTGTCAGGAAATGAAGCCTTTGAATATCTCCTCTACTCCGATAAAATCAGCCGCCGTAATGATGGACGGTTACGCGATGGAGATATGCGGCGATATGCTCACCTCTCTGATGGTGGTTGGTGGTGTAGTGGGATAAATATTCTTACCGGGGAAGATGGATTTTGGGGATGCTTCAAGGGCAACTCGCCAAGAATAGATGAGGGGAACAGCAAGACAATTAAGTATGAGCATCCCCCAAAAGTTGACACAGAAATTTTTGCTTTAAGGGTTCCCGCTCGGATTTGGGAATTAATTGGCCGCCGCTACGATGTGGCACTTCCAGAAAATTACCAAAGTTTACCTTATGGTTATTTTTGGCGATGGGTGCAAGAGAATACCCAAATTCCCATTATTACTTGCGAGGGTGCAAAAAAAGCAGCAGCGATTTTATCTTGTGGTTACGTTGCAATCGGACTACCCGGAATTTGGGGAGGCCGCCGTCAACCAAAGGATGAATACGGCGAAAATAACGGCGAACCATACCTCATCCCACAGTTAGCCGTATTTGCTCAACCAGAGAGGCGAATTTACTTTTGCTTCGATGCCGATGTTAAGCGCAGCACGGTTAGAAGCGTGAATAATGCGATCGCTAAAACTGCCAAGCTTTTCTCTTTGCGTGGTTGTAAAGAAATCAAGGTAATGGTGTGGCATTCAGTACTAGGGAAGGGAATTGATGATGTAATAGCCGCTTGTGGACGTGAGCAATTTGATACTATTTACTGCGATGCCCTGAAATTAGATGAGTGGAACACCAAACAGTCAAGGCGGCTCACATACACACCAGATTTGAGCTTAAATCAGCGTTACTTGGGTGAGTTGGCGATTCCATCGGGTAAGCAGCTAATCGGGCTTAAATCGCCAAAAAACACCGGGAAAACTCACTCGCTCCAATGGTTAACTGACCCGATAATTCGCGCTGGTGAGAGGAGAGTTTTAGTAATTACTCATCGGGTACAGCTAGCAACTCAGCTTGTAAAAAAGCTGGGATTACCTTTTATTACTGAAATAAAACAGACTGAGCAAGGCTCACATTTTGGAATGGGGTTAGTAATTGATAGCTTACATCCAAAAAGCCAAGCCAAATTTAACCCTGATGAGTGGAAGGGTTGCTGGTTGATTTTAGATGAAATCATGCAGCTAATTTGGCATCTGTTAAGCAGTACTACTTGTCAAAGCGATCGCGTAGCAATAATCAAGAATTTTAAGCGGTTGCTACTTAATATTGTTAATTATGGCGGTAAAATCTTCATTGCTGATGCTGACTTAAACGATATTGGCATAGATTTTATCAAAGGGGTTTTAGGGCAAGAAATTGATACTTTTCTTGTTGAAAATACGTTTAAGTTTGTAGAGCCTTGGCAGGTAAATCTAGTAGGGGGTACTAATCCAGCACAGTTAGTAAAAATCCTTACTCAAAAGTTAGAGAATGGGGAAAAATGCTTTGTTGCTTTATCTGCACAACGAGCTAGTTCTAAATGGGGTTCCCGCAATTTGGAGGCTTACTATAGAAAGTTACTACCACAGTTAAGAATTTTACGAATTGATTCTAAAACTACAATTACCCCTGGTCATGCCGCTTTTGGATGTACAGATAATTTAAATGAGGTAATTAAAGATTATGATTTAGTTCTCACTACCTCAACTATTGAGACTGGGGTATCAATTGAAGAAAAGCATTTTGATTATGTTTTTGGAATTTTTCAAGGCGTACAAACTACCGATGGTGTGAGACAGCATTTATCGCGTTATCGCCCTCCAGTTCCGCGTTATATTTGGCTTACTCCAGTAGGTATCAATAGGGTAGGCAATGGCTCGAGTAGTGTCAGGGCATTACTAGCAGGTGAGTACAGAAAGGATAAAGCCAATATTAAAAAGCTAGCTGAACTGGGATTTGAAGAAACAATAGAAGGCAGGCTTGAAAGTATTTACATTAATACTTGGGCTAAATTGGGAGCTATCATCAATGATGGAATGAATCATTATTCCCAGCAAATTATTAGTGATTTAAAATCCGAGGGGCATATCATCTGTGAAGTCAGCGCGGATGAGTTACCGGAAGCCGCAGAAATAGAAGCTACCAAGCAAGCAATTTATGAGAACTGCAACAAAGAATATGCGGGACATTGTAAGAGTGTAACCGCATCTGAAAGCATCACAGATGAACAGTTTTTGAAATTAGATAAACAAAATTGCAAAACTGAGGAGCAACAGCTACAACACAGAAAAGGTGAGATTGAAAGGCGCTATAACGTGACTGTCACTCCAGAATTAGTAGAGCAAGATGATAAAAACTGGTATTCACTAATTCGGCTTCATTACTACCTCAGTGAAGGTAGAGAGTTTCTACCAGACAGGGAAAAAAATGTAATGTCTACCGCTTTAAAAAATGGTGATGGTGATTATTTTATTCCTGATACTAACAAAAGCCTTATTAATAAAAAGATTGATGCTTTAGACGCTCTAAAAATTGATGCAATTATGCAAGCTCAGGAAATTAGTAATAATCACCAGTCAGCAATTGAACTGCTAGAAACTGGTAAGAAAAACTCTTACGATTTTAAATTGGTGTTAGGTGTGGATTTTGCAAAAATAAAAACACCGATAGAAGCTTATAGGCGGGTATTAGACTTGATTGATTATAAATTACCCATGCTGAGAAAAGAAGGTGGACGCGGACAACAAATAAGAATTTACGGCACTCCAGCCCCAAGCTTCCAAAAAGATGATGAGGGGAATCTGGTTTTGGTTGATGGTCGGGCTGTTCCCGTTAGCGATCGCCGCGAGGAAGTTTTCGCTGCATGGGTAGAACGCGATACCTTAGCTAGGGAGAAATTAGCCGCCGCCAAACTAGAGGCACAAGCACAGGCACAAGCAATAATTTCATCCTCCCAATTGTCAGCAGTTGTAGAACCCGAAATTAATCCACTTCCTACATTACAAGAGCAGTACACAAAGCAGGAAACACAGACAATAGCAGTCATTCAAGAGTCATCAGCTGTTAGTCATCAGTCATTAGTAGAAACAGCAGCAACGAAACTGCGGGAACTTTGCCACTGGGGAGAACTGACCCTAACCCAATCAGAAGTAGATCAGGCATGGTCATTGCTTACCCAAGATGAGCAATCACACCTCTGGCAACTTCACCAAGAATATCAACAGATACCATCTTTAGAACAATTAGCACAACAGGCGATCGCTCAACAGGCAGAAATCAAAGAAGTAGGGTTTGGCTCTCACTTCCGCAGTTATATAATCAAATCGGTGTGTGATGGAGTTGCGATCGCCCGTCGATGTTGGGGACTTAAGGATGAGTGCGAAATTGAGTTAAACCAACTTTTATTTACTGGGTGAAATGGAGGGAGTAGTAATATTTTTTAATTCCTGTTCCATATTTAAAATATTGGTTGCGACAATTTCTGCGTGTCTCTGACTTGCAACTTTTTCTTGTAGAAGTAGCTGTATAGCATCTAGAATTGAGTAATTTCTGATATCTAGCCCTAACAATTTTGAGCGCCTTTCAGATACTTTAATTAATCTATCTATAGCGCGAAAATCTGGTGAATCTCCCTGTAAGCAGTTCATTAGCTTATCTTGTAACGCTTCCAAAAGCGATAACTCTTTTTGCCTTAGCTGATCTCGTCCCTGCCAAACATTGCTTACTATCTCAGTTGCTACTTTTGCAGTTTGCTGGCTTGCCACTTGCCCAGCTTCAGAAGCCTGTAGCGCCTGCATAAAATCTTGCTCTCTTTGCCAGCGCTGGATTGTTCGTGGTGTCGTGTCTAGAGCCTCGGCGACATCTTTTTGAGCCATTCCCGTAGCTAATAGCGCAATACATTGTATTTGTTTCTCAGAAAGCGACATAGGCGACAAGAAAAGGCGACATACGCGACGAAAACGCGACGAAAACGCGACAAATCAAGTCTACCTCAGCTTCCTAGCTTTTAGGTGGTTGGACGCGATCGCCCTTCCCTTTCCTCTTCCCTCCAATACCCGATGCCCCACTTAAATCACGAGTGGGGTTAATTTTGGGATTCTAGGGGTGTGTATGGTCGTGGCTGTGGAATGTACCCGAAAATTGGTGTAGGGGATTGTGGGGTGTATAGTGGGTGCGATCGCCCAATCTCAAATGCCCAATGACCAATGCCCAATGCCTAAAAATAGATTGGAGGTTTAGGGGTTTTGGTAGTCACGAGGTTATTTGGTAGTCACGATGTTTAATATCTATTTATATAGAGGTCGTGACTACGGTATCAAGTTCTGATACAAAATAAGGGGATATTCAGTGGTGACTACCATCTTGTGTATAAAGCGTAGCAAGGTAAAACAGTATAGCGATTGCCCGTAGCCACAAGAGATTTAAAGTGGGGTTTAGGGGTTTTGGTAGTCATGTCTGGTAGTCACGAGGATTTTGGTAGTCACGAGGATTAATATCTATTTATATAGAGGTCGTGACTACGGTATCAAGCTCTGATACAAAACGTAGTTATTTTCAGTGGTGACTACCACATTTGTATAAAACTTGGCATTGTTAATGCAGTATAGTGTAGGCGATCGCTAACCATAGATTTATTCAAGCTAACTACTCAAGTTATTGTTGAAAATCCAATGGATGAAAACTGAGGTTAGGGATGGGAGCGATGATTTTCTCTAAGAATTTCAAAGTAGCGTTGCCACCACTCCAGATAACCACGCTGACGATTTGGTGCGATCGCTTGCTTAGTACACGTCACCGCAAAAAAGGGTCGGAAATAGAGGAGGATATTTTTTGTAGGGTAGTATAAAAATCAGACATGCAAGGACGTATCTCAAGTATCCGGGTTGAAATGACTAGTGAGCAACAAG
>JAIVFU010000125.1 GCA_020829485.1 Nostoc sp. CHAB 5834
CTCAATGTTGGTACAGTTTTCCGCTAGAAAAGCGGAGAACTCCAAACGCTTGCTCTATTTGGGTTTAAGCGGGTTGTAATTGTTGAATTGAGTTAGGACATGAAAAAAGCCTTGCGAGGTCGCTGTGACTGTGGCAAGGCTCTATCAGGGTGTATTTGGTTTGGGTTATGAGGGTGGCAAGCTTTCTAATCGAGCGAAAATTCCTGCTAAAAAACCAGAAAAAGGGTGAAAAACATCCCCTATGGCATCCCCAATAAGGCTGTGTAAGGGTTTTAGCTTTTTAGGTGGGCAGGGGTAGGGTTTTTCATTGTCACTCACAAAGCTTACTCCCGTCATTTTCCTAGTTAAATGCCCTATCTTATCAAAGAAGCCTCTAACGGGTCGCTAAGGACTGCGTAGAGGCTTCTATAGACCTCTTGCATAAATCAAACAATTTGAACCCCACCCCGCCAAAGCTACGCTTTGTCTCCCCTCCCCTTGCTAAGGGGAGGGGTTGGGGGTGGGGTATTGGGGACTTTTGCAAGAGGTCTTATGAGTGTTTTGGGTGTTTTAGCCTTGCTAAATAGCTTATAAAGGCTAAATAGCAGGGCTTACAGTTTGGAAAGGCTTGTCTTGTGTTGGGAAAGTGTCGGAATGTTTAACGGGGTTGGGGAAGATTTAGCGCGTTGGGGGTGTATTTAATTTGATTATTTAGATAGAATTTAATTTAAGAATAAAACTATTCTAAAATTAGAGTAAGCCAGAGTGGTTGGTTAAAAGAGCTATGGCGACCGCAACACAAACAATTAATTCTGTTATTCCCCCAAAAAAACTACCTTTTTTGGAATCAATTTGTTGGCAAACAAGTGATGTGTATCGATTTACACCGGAACAAATGCTGAGTCGCTACGAGCGTGGTTGGCGATATCATAAAATGTTCAATAATCTTGAGAGTGAAGAATTAAATTTTCTTAAACAACTTGCAAAACGTTATGAATCCTGGTTGCAAGTTGATTTATGACATTTAAGTTAGATCATCATAATAAAATCCTTACAATTCTTGAATGTTTAAATTGTGAGGTACTTAGGAAGGGTTCTGCTTACTTTGGTGGTGGAACCCTTCTTGCTCTTGATTTTGAAGAATATCGATGGAGTAAAGACGTTGATTTTCTTTCTTCAGTAGGTACAGAAGGCTACAGGTACTTGCGTACAGCCATATTTGATAATGGTCACGAAGTTTTATTTAATGATTTAAGTAAAATTCAAATTGCTGGAAACAGTACAACTGACCAATATGGGATTCGGATGTTAATTTTTGTAAATGATGTGCCGATCAAAACAGAAATTATTGCTGAAACTCGTTTTCAATTAGACCCCCCAAGATATCCAAAATGGTCGCCTGTTCCGTGTTTAAGTTTGAATGATTGTTTTACTTCTAAACTACTGTCAAATTCTGACCGTTACGCTGATGATGGTGTTGAGTCAAGAGATTTGATTGATTTAGCAATTCTTAGGCTGCAATCTCCAATCCCTAAAGCATCAATTGAAAAAGCTGAGAAAGCCTATGAGGTTATACGTCCTTTGGAAAGAGCGATTGAATTATTTCAGGGAAGACCAGATTATAGAGAGGAATGTTTTCTTGGTCTACAAGTTGATCAAGCTCAGATACCTAAGATTATTGATGGGATTGATTTACTCTCTACAGATTTAGGTCTATCTCATACTCCTAGAGTTTTTCGAGAACAACATGATATTCTTGCTGATTTACAAGAATAAATTTAAAAATTGGTATAGAGAAAATCACTTCTCATAAGCTACTTTCGTTTTTTGGTTCTCCGCCTCTTTTCGATTTCCTTTCTCTGTTTTGCTTCTTTCTGTTTTCGTTTTGCCTCAGAAGAATCAGGACGATAAAAACCGTCTACGCTTGGGTGATTTTCTAAATAGTGAATACCTTCTCTCATAAAATTTGTTTGTAATACTTGTAAACGTATTATACTACGTAATTCTATTTATTTCTTTTGCACATATCATGTCTGCACAATAAGAAAAACTGATTCTATCTAGATATAAAAATTCCCTGTTTTCTGTCAACAGGGAAACGTTAAAACACAAGAATAACTACGTATAAAAAATTCATATAATTAACTTTATTCTAGCATAAAAAATCCAGATAACTGGATTAAAAGTAACTGGAAAATCACATTGGTTAAATATTTGTATATCAATAGTAACACATAAAATCATTAATTTGAAGTTACTAGAAAAACAGCTATTTAATAGACATAAATAGCTGTGATGCTTTAATTAATCAACGTCATATTAACAATTGTAGTCTATCTATAACGTTGCTTTGCTAGCTCTATTTTATTGAATGTCCCCACTTTCGCTCTTTCAGCTTGCACATCCTTAGCAATCTCTTTCAAACTTCTACGACTTTTTGCCCTAGCTTGCAGACTGGTATCAACGGGTTTTAAACTTTCGTTTTCAGCTCTCAGCCGTTCGTTTTCTTCACGTAAGGCTTTTATTTCTTTTGGCGTAAGTTCTGACATTTTAGATACTCCTTTGGTCAACAACTCGTTAAAATCTTTTTCTCTGCTTTCAATCAACCTATCTACAGAAGCTAAAATTTCATCAAAAGTACGTGCCATTAGTCAATATCCAAATAGTCTTCATCGCCAATGGTATCAGTTCCGTAGTCATCATCAAAAGCGGCTGCTTGACTTTCTAAATCGGTTTCAATGTCGCTGTAATCAAGACTATTTACAGTAGCCGAAAAAGTGTTTTTAGATAACGCTATATTCGCATCATTTAAAGAATTTTTCTTTTCTTGAATTTGCAAAAGTAAAGCAATTTGCTGCGTTTGTTCCTTGTTAATCTCTACGAGTGCTTGAATAGCTAGCCGATTTTCATCATTGGCTGTATAGAAATTCCCCACAGCCCGATCCACTCTGTCTAATACCCCGTTATCTTTAGCTTGAAGACGGTTAAAAAATAAAGCATAGGCTTCTCGTAGTCCAGAGAAGTAAGCGCGGTTTTCCTGCTGTTCAAAACTTAGTTGGATAATTTCTCTAACATTTTCTGCTGTGTAAGCTGAGATTTGCTTAAGGTTAGAAAAACAATCTTCTAACAGTACTTGAAGTTTATTTGGTGGCTGTGGTCTGTCGTTTAAGTATGGCATTGGTTTATTAATTAAAGCGTATTCCTATATTAATTATAGCCTGTTTATACGAGTGTATAGGAGGGTGAAACTATCAGAGGTAACATAGGTTTGATTAATAGTAATAAACTGCTTTTGTGTGTGTCATCACCGTGACGATAACCACAGTTTGGGGCTGATCGAATCTTGCCATTAGCAAATAAATCTGTTAGTGAGTTTAGCAAATCATCACGCTCACTAAAAATCTGTTTTTCTTCTTTTAAACTAGTTATCTGAGTAAAAACTACTTTAGGATAGCCACCGTTTGGGAGTTGATATCTAAGTTGCAAAGGCGATTCTATGTAGTTGTTAAGATGTTTTAGGGAATCTTTTAAATAGGCGTTTGGTTGAATATAAAAGATTTTGTTTTTGCTTTTTTCGATTGTTCTAGCTACTGAATCAGCTTTCCATTCTGTTTTATGGATAACCTTTTCAATGGTGAGATACCTATCACCCGTTAAAATCCAATCCATGCTATTTACACCCCTGATAAATTCATAATCTCCTGTAAAGCTACAACAGACAAGCGGGGTGCTTTCCCTAAAATAAAAGCAACCTATTAATTTATTTTCGTTGGTTAATCGCATAATGTATTGGCAATCCATCCTTTTCTACTTGCGGCTTCAAGCATGATACTTGCAGCCATGATTTCGTCGTCGTTAGCTCCATCTCTAGCAGCGTAGCGATAAGATAACGCACCTGTCACAAGGTTAGTTATCTCTGTTTGTCGTAAATTCAGAGCATCCAGATTAAATTTATCGGTTGGTTCTATAAAAATCTTTTGACTTTCAATGTGATACTTTAACCTGTGGATGTAGGCTTCCTTATTATTCGCTGTAATATTACATTCGTAAATCGTTTTGCTTGGGTAAGCATCAAAAAGTTTATCAAACCAGTTTTTACCGTGTGCGTTACTTTCAACAATTAGAACCATGTTAGAAAATCTTAGAATTAAAGCGTTAATCTTCTCTAAGTGGTATTCCATGTTTTGAAAGTTAGCACGATAACCAAAAACCTTGCTAAATGTTCCGTTTTTCACTCTCCAGATACTAAATACCGTGTAATCTTTCCCTCCGTTATTTGGATCTAACGCACCTATATAAACATCACCAGAAACACCGCGTTTAATTTTCAGGTTGTCTCTGTGACAGAGTTTTAACTCTTCCCGTGTAAAATATTCATTGGCTGGGGAGGTAAACGCTAAGTTATATTCACGTCGGAGTTTTGCCTCATCAAATCCGTGTTTCTCTTTTTTCTCTATTAAAAAGTTTTTATTTTGGCTGTATTCTGGATGAGCTTTAAAATGGATGAACACCTTAGCATTTCCGTTTTGGTCTATGTACCAGTAAAAAGGCGGATAAGTACCCTCTACCACTTTTCTAGCTGTTTCCTCTATCTCTTCCGTGTTGCCTCTGTTTATCAGTTCGTAGTAGTAACCGCTTGGCGAATCCGGCGTAGAGACAAACCATTCACGCGCACGAGAACCTAATAAACTCTGACTCGGTAGTGTTGCCTCACGTATCCCTTTTAAACGCTCATTAAATGCCGCTTCGTCGTATAGGCAGTGACTTACTGACGGTGTACCTCTTGACCCGTTTTCTGAGCTGTTTAACAGCTTTAAATCACCACCACCCTTAATCATGATGTGTGAGGCGTTTGATTTGTCGAGTTTTACGCCATAACTTTCTAGAGCTAGCTTTGACCGTTCGCCCAGTGCCGCAGAATCTTCACCAAAACGACTAAACACTAAACCAGTGTAACCGCGAGATTTCAGCGCGTTGTAGGTCATGTAACTTACGACCGTTTCAGAGATACCTAATTGACGCGATTTCAAGACGTATGCACTAGGATACTGTTCTAAAATTTTGACAAGTTCTAACTGATAACCGTAGGGAATGAATTTTCTGATACCTCCTGTTGTTTTTATATCGGTTTTCCTAGCAAAATCAGCCCAGCTATCAGGAATTTCTATTTTTGTATCGCTTTTCGCTAACTTCAAGTTAGTCAAATTTTCATTTTTAGGCGTAAGAGGTACGCTAAACAGCATCTTTTTTGTTTACCTCATAACCCGACTTTGTGACTTTTTCAATGGCTACATTTAAATCTATAATATTTCTAGCTCCTGACAAGTCCATAAACATATCGTGTGATTTTTGTTTCATACTCATAGCTTGACTCGGTAAAGTTTCAGATTCACCCGATAAATATTCGTGTAGTCCTTTTTTGACTATTGTACTAATTAATAAATATTCGTTTAATTGCATTCGTTGAAGATATGCGATGATTGACCCTCCATCCTCTGGATTGAAATTGTAACTATCAAAATTGACATCATTTAAGTGGATAGCTAGAGAACTAGGGATAGGTGTTAAAGTCTCTTCTATCCTAGTTGGTAGTGGGTTCTCTTCAAAGTACCTTAAATGCCTCTCTAGAGTTGGTAGAGAGGCTTTGACATCATAATTCTCTCTAAGTTCTTTGATTATCTGATGTGGTGTGTGGTCGGGTACTATCTGAGAAATCATCTTAGCTAAACCCTTCCTACAAAGGTGACAACCACATCCTTCTAATTTACTCATTATGAATAATTAAGTTGTATATATTCTCAATTATACCTGTTACACCTCCAGCAACATTTCGCAGCTTAAAGTTTTGATTTTCTGGTATACCTAAACCTTCATGATGCGCTTTTATTATCATTTCATTAGCTTTCATGAAATCTTGGATTTTGCCAATAAACATTCTTTTCCCTGCAATTTTTGAGTAGACATTTCCTAAGCTTGTTGGTTCTATTCTAATTTGCTGACCTTCAGGGCACTGGTTGTTATATCTGAGCATTGTTTCAAAAGCAAGCTTTAAATGGTCTGTTTTTAAACTTTCGCTTTCTTTAGGCACGGGTTTTACTATTGCACTATTATTGATAGCCTCAGCTAAAACCTTTTCAAGGGGTAATCCAGATTTGATTTTATGGTTGAAGTTTAATAACCCTTCAGGGGATAACAAACGGGTGAACCTTTCAAAATCAAATGTTTGAGTTTTATTTTTAACTTCAGTCTTAATCATTCCTATCTCCTCTATTTTTAGTTGTAAGGGTATTTCGGGTACATTGGCTATGTCAAATCTAAAGTATTGATTGACCTGCCCTACAGTGTCTCCCAATGATTTAGCAATGTAATCAATCTTGCCTGATGTTTTATTGTAGAGATGCCCAAGAACAGAAGCGTATAAAGCTCTTAGTTGATGAGATGAGCCATTACCCTCTTTACTATTTGGGGACTTGGGAAAGTACACACCAAAGTGGTTTTGAAAGGCTTCTCTTATACGACTACCGAAGCGACTATCAACCAAATCAGGAGGGTTTTCGGATTGCCAGAGTGATTTTACATTGGGGCAATTGTGTAGTCTGTTTAAAGCTATTTCGAGCTTTACAGAGTCAAAAAGTACGGGGATAAGGTAATCTGAAAGTGCTTTCTCGGTATTCCTGGTTTTAAGTTGTCCTTTGAAAATCATTGTATATGAGTCGTCCTCTACGAACTCACCGAGAAATATTTCGGAGATTCTTCTACCTGTGAAAGCTTGGCAAGCTATAGCCACCTCAACTTCGTTCTCGCTTTCTAGAAGTTTTTCAGCGAATTCAAAAACTTTTTGACAATCAATAACTGTTTCATCATTTGCCCTTTTATATGTCTTTTCCTCTGCTTGCTGGGAGATTACTTTTGCCGCATCCTCTGAGACGATTAAAAAGTCTAGTGCAATACTTTGATTCTCAGTCTCAAGTTCTCCTGTTTCTTTGCTCTTGAAAGTTCTAGGCTTAAGTAATTCTGGTTGAATCTCGTAGAACTTGTGGAGAGTCTGAATTACCTTTCTATAGCCCGTGAGTTCTTTTCTAGCTGTCGTAACTTTGTATTTAGTCTCTAGCTTTTTAACTAGACTTTGACATTTTTCCTTAACTCCTTCCACTGTTTGAGATTGGGCGATCGTAGCTGCAAAATCTTTTTCAGAAGGAAGATAAATAACTGTTTCTTCGGTCGTTTCTTCGGTAGATTGTTGTTTTGATAGATGGTCATTTATTGCTGCTTCATACGTTGCCTTAGTGGTTAAAGCTCCAAAGCTTCTGATTACTTCTTTAGGGATTCCGAGTTCAGTTACTTGGGCTTTAAGTTCGGTTAATGTTGTCATTTGCTTTTATCCTGTTTGGTTATACATCTAATATAACCTATGTCACATAAAAAAGCAAATATGTGACATAAAATTTATGTCACATAATACTGTGTAGGATAAAGGATTCTCTATGGATGACCTACTGAACTTTTAAATGTATAAAGGGTGCTATGTACCTATTTGTTGGATAAACTCTTTAACGGCTGACTTCTCCTTATGGATTACTTTTATATCTTCAGAAAGAGCGTTAAAACTAACCTCTCTTACTGACTCGCCGCTACTGTCATCATTATAAGAATCCCATTCATCATCACCGCTAACGGTTCTCACTTCCACACTGTTGTTATCAAACCACCTATATGTTGTCTGTGTGGAGTGTCTGCCATCTGTGCAGGTTATGTGTTGAGCTAGTAATTTCATGATTTTTCCTTTGGTGAAACTGGCTATACCTGGATTGGTATAGCCTTGGTTAACTCGAAGTTCGCGAAAATTAGAAACTGTGATTTCCCGCAAAGTTTTTGTATATATTTTTTAGGTAGTCAATACACTCTTTTTTAAGAATGGAGTTCAAAAAGTAATCCTCTCTCTTTTGTTCTCCAATCTCGTGTAGATAAGCGCCTAATTGTTCCTCTGATTTCCATAAGTCCTTCACACCATCTTCGATACTTGCATACTCAAAGAGGTTTTCAGGCTCCTTAGTTTCCTCTAAGGCTTCTAAGGGAGAAGTAATTTCAATAACTTCATCATGCTCCATGTCTTCGGGGTTTAAAAACACATGAAGATACCCTTCTGAAGTTTGTTTACAAATCCATTCTTCACCTTGACCTTTTTCAAAGCTCTCTTGTCTGAAACCTACCCAGTAAGCGGGAACCCAAACACCATCCACTTTTTGGCGTTCAACACGGCACATCGGCAAAGTTTTTATTAACCTATCAATGAATTTGTTTTTCCCTAGTTGCTTTACACCTGTGTGCTTTGCGTAAACTTTGTACCATTCATAAATCAAATCATTTGAGGTTTTTATTCTTGATTTAGATGGAATCAGAGTCTCATCGACAAACGCGGAGACACTATCACTAGCAACCTGTTGATTAACTTTTAATCTCCTCATAGCTTCGCAGGTGTAGGTATTCAACAAGCCATGCCTTTTTTCCCTATCAAGACCCAAAGCCCAAGATATTATAGAGGCTGATTCCTCTTTTAATTTATCTTTTAACTTGGTGTTTTTTTCTTTATCGGGGATTTGTCCTAACGTTTTTAGTTGTATACACCTACGTAGAAATCCAGCTCCGGCATTCTCCAGATTCGCGTATTCAGTAGAACCAAACAAGAATCTAACAAACCATTGCTTTGTGTATTCATTTGACGAAAACAAAGCCCGACCACTGTGTGGCATGTTTTCTGTCAGAGAATAAAAAGCTCCTAAGTCTGATTGAAATCCCCCGAAGTCTTCATTAAAAAGTAACGTTTTACCGGATAATTTTTGATGGCATTTATCTACGTTGGAGAGTATATCTAGTTTAGGTATATAAGCAGTTGAGTCATCACCTATAAGATGTTGGATAAGTTGTATTAGCGTTCCCTTTCCGCTTCCTGTTTCACCCATAATATAGAAGAATTTACTGTAGTACTCTGTTGGATCGAGATACATAGCAATCCCAGCCCTTATAACTTCGTGAAATTCCTCTGCAAAAGACCTATCTAAAAAGCTCTTAAACACTTTTGGAATAGGCAAATTAGCCACATAAGAAAAGTTAATTCTAGATGTTAAAAAATGCTCCTTAGAATGCTTTAGGACTTCCCCTGTAGACATATCAACCGTACAGTCCTGAAAGCACCTGTAACTTCTTTTTTGCCTTTCCGGTAGAATCCTTAATGCTGTCCTACAAAACTTAAAGCAAGCTACCTTATTGTGTTCTGTTGCAAAGGTGTATTCTTTACTTACTGAACCACCCTTACCTACTTTGATTTTAAAAAGCTTTTGAAGTTCATCAACAATGAGTTTTTGAACAGATTCATCATCTAAAGCCTTCCAATAACCCAAACAAGTGTAGTAATAAAAAACTGAGTCTATTACTACATAATCTCCATCGGAACCACCAAATAAATCCTCTAAAATTGTTTGCTCTGCTGTGGTGACAACATTATATTTCTCTCTGAGATTGTTAATCTTATTGAGGCAACCTTGATCACCTTTTATATAGTGCAAGGCAGGCAAGCAAGTGACCGTATTAACGGACTGCGTAATTCTTTCTACTCTACTACTCTCTATGCCTAAAACGTCAGCGCAAGAGATAGTAAGAGATTGGGGAGAGTCTAATACTTGATGACCTTGGGATTTTAACCAGTTATCCCATCCATAAGCCTCCTTAATGAAGGTTGCTAAATCCCCTGACCTATCATCTGATTCAGTCTTACCCCTCAATATGTCCAGTGTCTTTTTAGATATTAGGCGTTCTATACTAAAGCTTCTAGATTCTACCTCTTTAGCCGCTATACCCGGCATTTGAACGACGTTTGATTTAGGTGCTTTAGGTTCTTTTGACTCGGTGACGGGTTTACAAAAACCTAAAGATTCTAGAGTTTCAAATTCTGGGATGTCTGCAATAGAAGAGGGAAATTTGATATTGACATAACCCACAGTGGGTGTGGTGACAACGAACCTACCGACACCTATAAACTCACCCAAACGTTTAGGATGGTTTACGTGTCCTACATTAGTGAGCGTTGGGACTGTTAGAACCTTAACAAGGATGTGATAACCTCCGTTTTTAGTCTTGTCTATCCATGTCGTCTTCAATGTTGGATAAGTATCAAGCAAAGAACTGTAAAACCTGTCACAATCCTCTTGATTGTTAAAGTCCTTTTTATCAATATCGATCCAGTAAAGTTGATTAACTCCACCCAGTGTCCCAATACCAACTAAATCACTTTGAAACCAACTATCAAGGATTGCTCTAGAGGGTTTAACAGTCTTGTAGACTCCGTGGTTAATCTCTCGGAAATTACCTTTTTCATCTATAAATGATGGGTTTTTCCCGTTAAATCTCGGTGATATTTTTCCGTCTTTATCCACCTTTATTAAGGTAGAATGAAAAGGAGCGACAGAAATAGGTGGTAGTCCCAACCCAGAAAGAAAATCTATTATACTCTTGATATCTTGGTGGATATCCACTATACTAGAATCTATGTACATAAAAAACTAAAAACCGTCCTTATACGGTGATTTGATTAAAAGCCTTTTGAGCCGCAAACTCAGGGGCTTTTTTGTTTACTTGGTTAACTTGAAGTTATTGTGAGACTGATTCAAAAGACTTTAGAAAATACTCTCTAATCACCTCTGTAGGGGGTTTACCCTCTCTTGCGGCTATCTCACGAACTTTTACAGCTTCATCAGCTTTTAGACGAAAATGAAAGGATGCGGATAATTTATCTTGCTCTTTGACTACTTTAGGCATTTGTAAACCTTCTCTCAGTTCATATCTTTATAGTACCACAAAAATCTCGGTAAATACGGAATGCAGACGTTACACAACCAGTTTGTTAAGTGTCCATAATTCATCTCTGCAATAAAAAGCCACTTTTAAAACTGTCACACGATTAAACCAACTTCAGCGCTCTTAACCTTACTCGTAGGTCTGGGATAGTGTGAATATCCCAAAAAGCATTTAAACGGTTGCATAAGTCTTGTAACTCTGCTTGGGTGAATTTCTCTAGCTTTAAAAACAGCGTTTTAGATGGGATTTCGTATTGTGCATGACGCTTGAAATTCTCTATCAAATTGCACCCTGTACAAAAAAAATCCGTTATGCATTGAAGCAGCCATAAACAGTACTTCATCGAGAGTAAATAAATCTCTGGTTAACATAGTTCTAAATATTAATTACTTACTCTATTCTCGCTTATTTTAAAGATGAAAAAAACCACCAATAAGGTGGCATAGGATTTATTCACAAGGAATAATTACAAAAAGGTATTTACTGTTCCCGTAGACATCGAAGGCATTAAACAAATACGAGCTAACAGGTCTAGATCAAGTGTGTAAAAAAAGAGGGTTTGATCACCATCAAGGTGTTCTACGACAACCACTTTTTTTGCTAATTCCTTTATAAGCTCTGTCTTCTCTCCAAAGACATTATTTACAATCAAATCCGGTGTTTTTTCAAGTCTTGCTAGTACCAGTCTGGAATCAAATTCATCATCGGGAGTTGTTTCAAAAATTCTCACTAAATTAATCTTGGGGTCTGTGAAATATCCCCAATTGTGCATTCTTTCAGAATCGAATAAATCCTCGACTGTAAAATCAAACATATCGGTATAAGTTGTGTACTCAGGCATTTTTTTATTCTCCCTGTTTATAATGTAAAACTGTTATCACATTGTTTGCATTTGCGACGATTCCCGCCATTCTTCACTAGTTTTGTACTCTCGCACTTAGGGCATTTTTCAGCTTCAGTAATCAAATCATATTGATATTCTCCAAAATTGGGTAACTGGATAAAATAAGGCGATTTTCCATCATTCATCACCAAAGCAAATCTATAAGCTTCGGGGTTCGTCTTCTCTAATCCTAATTCGCTGTTCTTTTCATTGCAGAACTCAGTTAATCTGTCTGCCTGTTGCTTGAGTCTTGCTTGGTCATCTTTTGACACCTGGTTAGTATTGGTCAGTGCATCGTAAGCATTTGACCCTATGTGAACGTTAACGGCACTGTTCCAATCGCTTCTGTCCATTCCTGGGTATTGGCTAGCGTTCGCATTCTGACCTATAAAAATAGCTCCACCTCCTTTGTGTGAGATTTGCTTGATAATTGTAGAAATTTGTTGTCCTATCCCGCCTTGCTCTTTTTTGTCCACACTGACCATAGTTGAGTCAATCTCATCAAAAATAGTTAACTTGAAGTTATCAAAGTTTTTCCCGTTGACAGACTCCGCTAACTCTGCGATTCCTTTTAATGAGTCTTCGTGAGAATGCCCTACTACGGGAATAGACCAATAATTTTTTATTGACTCGAATTGAGGGTTAAATAATTCAGCACTACCACCCTTACCCAAGAGAATACAAATGGCTATATTCTCTGCTGTAGGAGACTTCCCGGACTCAGATCCACCTGTTAAACGTATTCTCGACCAATCCTTAACGATGGTTGAGAACTTATCAGCCGATTTCCAAATTTTATTGATGTCAGACTCAATAATTTGTTTAGTTGGTTGTTTAGCCAAGTGCAACCATGCTGTAATTTGTCCTTTCTTGGTATCCCAACCAAATTTAACAGGCGATAAAGTATGACAAAGTTGTTGCAATCTTTCGGCTTCTGGTTCTAGTTCATCGACTGTAATTATCCGATTATTGCGGTCAATATGAAAGCTTAGAGTAGATTGCCAGTGATCAAAATCAGCATCACCCCTATCTAAAATCAAGCCCATACGTTCAAAGTAAGCGATTATGATATTACCAATCTGTAAATCTTGACGGTTGGCGAAGTGCCATGTAAGAGGTTTAGATAATTGCTCAACTCTCTCGTTTAACTCATCGATACGCTTCATTAAATACTTACCGTTTTCAAGTGCTTCAGTAAATTCTGTTTCGTAAAGTTGCGTTGTTTTAGCATTACTTTCTAACCAGTCACTAGCTACTTGCTCAACTTCGTTTTGCTTGGATTGAATCACTAAACCTGCCTTTTCGGTTAGGTCTGATAAATGATTTTGAAGGTCTGACAATGCAACGGAATCATTTAAAATATCATTCAGGTATCTAACAATCCTTGTGAGTACTTTAACTTTAATGCTTGAGCATCGGCTTATAATTTTTTGTTGAATACTCAGACCATCGTCAATTAAAGATTGTAAATTTCTAACACCTGAGTAATTTTCTAAGTCTGCAACAGCTTTTGACTTTACATAATCTATTTCACTTTCTAGATTTTCAAAGAACTTTTTTAGTTCTGGATAATTTCGCTTATTTCCTGAAACCAATCCTTCAAGCTGTTTTAGTTCATCCTCATAAGTCTTGTTAGCAATTGCATAAGCTGAAGATTCACTAAATATTGATACCTCTCTTACTTTGTTATCAGCCTCTATTTTCAGTTCTTTTATCTTATTTTCTAGGTCTTTTTCAGCTTGCTTTAATTCTCCTCTTAACTCTAATTCAACATGCTGTAAGTCTATATTCTTACTTTTATAGTCTTCAATTTGACTCAGAAGCTCTTTAATGTCTTTTTCTAATTTGAACTTTTCTAAGTCATGTTGCATTTTTAAATCTTCTATTTTACTATTTAAATTCTCGTTTCTTGTATTTACAAGCTTTAAAGCATGTTCAATATTTTCAATCTTTCTTTGCGATTCTGTTACCCTATTTTCAGATTCTTTATCACCAATCTGTGAGGAAGCAACTACACCTAAACCAATGCCTAGAGAAATTGTAGAAAGTGTTTTAACTGTTGGATTTGGGCTGGCTATAACCAAGACGGAAGAAGCCAACCCCAGAATAAAGCCTACTGGGGTGTGTGTATTCATTAGCTTATTTTTCCTTGTAAATATTTTTGGATGATAGTCTGACTTTCAACTTTTAAACGTGTGATTTCAGTGTCTCGCTTCTGCTCCTTAGCCTCATAAAATAGTCTTAGTTGTTGTGTCTCGTTACGTGTTGCTTGAGTTGTAATCCTCTCTTGTACTAGCTTTTCATCAGTCTGCAAAAGCTTCTCTCTATTAATATCAAGATTGACGCTTGCAATATCAAAATTGACTACTTCTTGCTGGGTTTTAATACCTTCAGTAGAAGCTTTGATAACGCTTTGTTCTGCTTTGTGATACTGTTGCTTAGTTTTTCCTATTTCCTCAATATATTTAAATCCAGCTTGTAAAAGAAATTGAGCGTTTTCGGCTTGTCTGTAAGTAGCTAATCCAATATTCTTTTGTTCTTCGGTGGCTTGTAGCTCAATCTGTGGATTAAGCAAGTCACTCGGAATCATACCCGAAAAGTTTTGAACCGGAAAAGCTAAACCACCGTAAACATCTGATTTATGGTCTAAATTTGAAGATTGAAAACCTTTTTGATATCCCCCAGGTGTTACAGTTTGGGCGACATCTCCAGCCGTTTTTTGAGTTTGTGCCTGAACTTCTACAGTTTTGTTAGCTACAGTACTTAAAGAAGAAACAGCATTATCAAGAATTTCTTTTGCTTTGTCGCCAACAGACTTTTGATTTTTAACTCTACTTGAACCTGTTAAACCACCTTTTCTAGATGCAACCATTACAAACCTCCTAGAATTTCATTAAATATATTGCTGGAGTAGTCATCAGCTTTCATCAAGTTCAAAATATCATCTGTGATATCCTTGGAAGTTTCAGAATTAATTCTCCTGTCTACAATCTGCTTTTGTTTTTGCTGGAACTCTTCACGCTTGCGCTGTCTTTCGGTTTGCTTCTTGCTTACATCATTCAGAATTAAACTTTTAGTTACCTCCTCATAAGTTGATTGATACGTTTGAAAGGCTTCTACAGCGTGGTGTAATGCAGTCTCCTGAATATCGGTTATTTGGGTTTGCTGATAAATTTCTTGTACATCTGAAACCGTTAATTGATTTACTTTCTCTTTCAATACATCACCTAATTCAGATGATTCTCTAGTAACAAGGTTTGAGTCATTAGCAATCATTTCATCTATCTGGTTTGAGTGAAGTTTTTGTGGAAGTGCTAGCTGTTCTTTTGCACTCGGTAACTTCAAGTTATCCAACTGGAATGTTTGATTAAGGAAGTCAACAATAGATTGATTTAACTGAGAAGTTAAAAGCCATGTACCACCGAATTGAGAAGTTAGAACTTCTAAAACATCTTGTGCAGGAATTTGATTTTTCTTACAGTAATTTTTGACTTGCATGGTTAGATATCTCCTGTTAATTACTAGTTTTCAATTGGTGAGTATTTACGGGTAAGAATTGATACAACACGTTCTCTAGAGAAGTTTTTCAAAAGATCGGCAACTTCTCTTAAATACTCAACGTGGCAAGAGTCAATTCTTCTACGGTTTAAAGTTCCGTATTCATCGGCGTATATGCGTAAATCGGGAATTAATTCAATTGAAAATTCTAAATACCTTGTAAGCGTTCTGACAGAAATTCCAATTTCTTGAGCTACTTCCTGCCTAGAAAATTGCCTTTCATAAAGTGAAACCATATCGGATGTAATTATGATTTCTGTCTCGTCCTTGGCGTTAATAGCTAGAGTTGTAAAAGTCATACTAGAGCCTTTCTTATGTCTGTGAAGCGTCTTGCACAAGTCAGTTAAATGCCTTTCATTAGCCTTGCTTGAGACTGGCGTTTCGCTGTCCTTTGCCTGACCTCTCTAGTATAATACTGTTATATGGATATAACAACCGTGATACAAATAGCTTGATTGGTAGCATGTATCACCCGTGTAAAACTGGTGTAATATATAAGGATGGATTACGAAAAATTATTGATATGGCTAAAATTAATGTCGGTTCACTCGATTTATCAGATTTTGATAAAGATTGGTTTATAGTTAGCTCTAACTTAATGGAACGCTCTGTTAGGGCTAATTTAGCCTCTGTGGTGACTTTCTACATCAGAAGGAATATTGAGGCACACAAGGAATTGCTAGCCTATGCAGCACGAAAACACGGCATTACAGAGGATGAATGCTTTAAAAGACTTCTTGCTGGTGAAAAGCTACCCCAGCCAATAGAAGGATTTAACGAACAACCACCACAAATAGACATACAAGATTAACTGGGGATATTTTGGGGATGGTTGGGGATATCACACCAAACCTGGGGATGGTTAAACCGCCCAAAAGCTAGAACCCTTACACCGTCTAGGCGGGATGATTGGGGATGATTGGGGATAACTAACGATTCTCAGGGATAACCAAATAAAAGCCCGCCTAGAACCCTTACACAGTCTAGGCGGGATGATATTAAGGGATGATTTTGACCCTTTCTTCGGTTTTATTTCGTTTTTCAATAAGCACTGTTAACGGTTCGGTGACTTCTTCCATGCCCTTTGTTAACTCAAGTGTCACCATACCCACAAGCTGAAAAAGTAAAGCAATACGTACCATCCACCTAAAAGCGGTTTTCACTTTGACCCCTTTTCTAAGGAATTAGTCAAAGTAGAAGCTGTGGATTAGTACAGATGTATTGGTTTTTCAATCAAAAATAGCTTATGAGAATTAATGTTCTGATAAGTAAAGGTTGCGAGAAGGCAATTTCTTATCATGTAATACATCGGAAATTTGCGATGTATTACATGGTGAACAATATTTTACCAATGGTATCGGAATCTCGGCTCCATGTCTTATTTACATAGACAGTTGTAACTAGAGAGGGATACTGAATCGTCTCCGTACCCTACAGTACAGGTAGTAGACCAAACCGGAAGAAGATTGAAGCCAGGACGGAAACCTTCACCTGCTGCATTTGTGGAACATACATAGAACTCGTTTCCATTGCTATAAAAGCCAGAAGAAACTGCCGTCTTGCCTGCATCAGTGCAAACACTCTCACAGTATCTACCATTCGCAAGCACCCAACTCACACTTTGTGAAAACGCTGGTTTTGCAGTGGAGCTTATCAAAGATGAAACCAAAATAATAATGAAAAAGGTGATCGATATTATTCCTGCAAGATAACCAATACTTTTTCGTACTTGCATACGCTTACCTATTTCCTAATTAATTAACCACTAAGATGTAGATGTAAACCTACAATTTAAAATTAAAATACGAACTCCAAAAATTACGAGAATTAATTATTAATCTTTACAACACCTCCCAAACCACTCCCCAACCCTCTTAATTCCTCCCAACATTCCTAACCCGTTACAACCGCAATGCCCTGTTATTTGACCGTAGCAGGGCTAAAAATCAATACAGCAAAGCTGGCTGGAATTTTCGCTCGACTGGAATCCCTACCTCCCTCATAACCCAACCACCAATCTAAAACACAATCCACAAATCCCTGGCACAAGCTGGGGATTTTTTCATGTCTA
>JAIVFU010000126.1 GCA_020829485.1 Nostoc sp. CHAB 5834
AATTGGGTGGACTTGTACGATAGCCTCAAAGAGAAAAAGTAAGTCCAATCATCTTGTTCGCGTAATACATACGCGAACACTATTTTCTTTGTTTTACCCTCTATTTCTCCTTAACCGAGCAGTATTGGGATACTTGAGATACGTCCTTGCATGTCTGATTTTTATACTACCCTACAAAAAATATCCTCCTCTATTTCCGACCCTTTTTTGCGGTGACGTGTACTTAGTAAAGAAGTTTTAGATGCCCTAACTGAGCATTTTGGCTCAAAGATGTTTAAGACTGTGATTCCTGAGACGGTGAAAATCCGAGAAGCACCTTCTCACGGGCAATCTATTTTTGAGTACGACCCGAACGGTGTAGGTGCTTCTTCTTATCGGGAATTAGTATCGGAGGTTTATAAATGGCAGTAAATAAAAATAAGTCGCGTTCAGTTCTCGGTGCTAATCCTTTAGCAAAAGGGGTTTTTAACAAGACTGAGGTAGAAACTCAGCCTACTGAAGAAATAATCAATAATCAAGAATCTAGATTCTTGATTAAAGGTGATAGAGAGGCAGTGAATCTGCGCCTACCGATCGAACAGAACGACTGGCTCAACGATCTACTAAAAAAAGGTAAGCGCAAGCATGGTGCTAAAGTACCGAAGGAAGTTTGGGTGCAAGCTGCCCTGGAATTATTCCAAGCAATGCCCGTAAACTGGGAGGAAATTGATTCGGAAGACAGCTTACGCGCAGCTTTATCTAATCTAGAATCTAGAATCAAGACTCTTGAATAAAGAATATAAAATTTATTAATAATATTAGGTCGAGATGCGCGATGTGAAGGTTGTGTGTAGAGGGTTAATATCTATTTGACTCAAGGCTAACTATAAAGTTTGTGATCAGGATCTAACCAAACGATGTAAAAGATTTCATTAATAAAGAACCCATGCACCCTGCCGTGTTCGTTTGAGGATAGTGAAAATTGATAAGGTATGCTCACTATCTCTTCTTCCTTGGGAAATCCAAAACATTGTTCAGTAGTATCATCCCAATCTATTGGGTGACACCGTAATGCACTACTGCGATTACTCATAAGTTCTTGAGAGGCCCAGCTAGACACATCCCTAAGCCTTTCAAGCAGTGCTACCAAGTATGCAGCTTCTCTTCCAGCAGGTGAAAACTTGGGGTGGTCAGTTTGAAGGTATTTATATGAAAAACTCACACCTTTCGGTGGAGTTTTAATAATACTAGGTTTTATTTCTGATGAAGACTTTTTAGGCTCAGTCTTCTTAATCTTCCTCGCCACGGGCTTTATAATACTCCTGCATCAACTCTTTAGAAATAATCGCATTACAAGGAGCATCTTGTGGCAGTCCACCCCTTGCTATTAGCCAAGGATCTTCTTGATGAGTCATTTGTTCTAACTCATAAGCATCACAAGCGAAATAAACCTCAGCTACTTCATCAAGGAAAGCTTTAACATCCTCAGTAAATTCAGGCTCTGTGGCTTCCTCAATAATAGGTTTCCACTTAAATTGTTTGTATTCCTGATAAAGTACAGGGACTACAGGCCCATGAACCCACGCTTCAAACTCATCTTCAAATAAAGGAGCATCATGGAGTGCTAAATGCCAAGCTTGAGCGTAATAAACTAATTTCTGTAGTTTGAGGTTGCTGATGTAAGAGCCTGTTCCGTTAGCCAGGTGGATAAAGAATTTTGCCACGTCAAATACAGTAAGCATATCTTTTACCCCCTCTGTCTCAATCTGTTTTAATCTCTGTCTGTAATTAGCATAAAGAATTGCCTCCCTCATGTCTATGAGGATTCTTCGCTCGGCTATCTCTACATTATATAGTAATATTGTACTACATAAATTCAATAAATCAAAATTTGGGAAGTCCCCCTAGTTGGTTGCTGTTTATAAACCCCTATAAGCCAATAAAGATAGAGAATATTAGTAAAATTGAACTAAATTTTAGGTTTTTGAGAGTCAAGTAAGAAAATTTTCAATTTATTTCTTACTTCTTTTTAGGAAACAACCCACTAGCAATGCTTCCAAGAACCAGTGCTGTTCACTGTTCTTGCGCGGCATTGGCTTTTTCTCCTGGGGATAGCGATCGCATGGGGGACATGAATGAAGGGAGAAGAGTTTGAGAGTCTGATTACACGTAATGGCTCTTTCGTGTAATTAGAGCCGAAAAGTCTTTTCAATTCATGGATCGCACTGGGAGCAATGCTCTAACAGTGAGGTGGGGAAGCAGGGGGAGAGAAAGAAATAAGTGTATTAAAGACTAATTCGGTAGTAAAAAATACTAAAAGTTTCTCTTCACTCCCCCTGCTCCCGAAGCTCTTTTCACGATGATCTCACTTTTTCGCGTTGCTCCCTTTTAAAGTTTAGATGAACTTACTCCTTGTTTAGGCGGGGATGTCCTCAGCTTGTATTTATAAAATTTACTTATGTATTTTTGGCAAAAATCCCTATCACATAATGATTTTTCGCACAAAAAGAAAATGTGTTTTCATCAACAAACACACAGAACTCCATCTGACATAGAAACTTTAATAAGTGAAACAAATATATTCCGACAAAGGATAAAGTTAATATCATGTCAAGGGAGTGATGTATAAGATTAGACAAAAAGCTACATATTGAAGATTTGGTGAAGCATCTCTCAACTCTGGGATAGGAGATTTTGGCTACGTAAACTTGGAACGAGGCAGCTTTGAACCCGTAGCTTTTTGTGCGGGATATATGCGTAGTTGTGCGTATCGTCGGAATTTCCCAAGCTAGGCACAACTTGACTTTTAGTGGGTTGCCCCTAGATGAGAAATTGCAACAAAAAAACGTCGAACCTCAGTGTGGGTTACTGGTGATTGATTTGCGGAGTGGAGATATTCTGCATTCTCTGCGAATGGAGGGGGCGGTACTGGAGTTATATGATGTGGTGGCACTTTCTGGGGTGCGCCTTCCAATGGCCATCGGCTTTAAAAGTGATGAGATTCGGCGGATGGTCAGCAAGAGGAAAAGGGGCAGGGGGCAGGGAGCGGAGGGGAAGACCGGGACGGAGAAGCTCTCTGGACTCCGCCCCGTATAAGCGTCCTTTTAGGACGGGGCTTGTACCCATGTTCCCCCCTTCATTCCACGCAGGGGGAAAGGGCTTGCTCCCCCCGCTCCCTGCTCCTTTTCCCCCTGCCTCTTCCGGTGACGATGGGATGAGTAAAAAGGGGAAATTTCCCCTTTTCAGGCAGATAAACAAGACAAAAAAATCATAAGGAGAATCAACAACAATGGCTAATGCAGTTTTAAATTTATCTGACCTTAACGGGAGCAACGGCTTTGTGATTAACGGCATTGATAGATTTGACTTCTCAGGCTTTTCTGTCAGCAGTGCAGGGGATATCAACGACGACGGCTTCGATGACCTGATTATTGGGGCAGCAAGTGCCGACCCCAACGGTGAGAATTATGCCGGGTCAAGCTACGTGGTGTTTGGCAGCAATAGTGGCTTTGATGCCCAACTCAACCTCTCTGACCTCAATGGCAGCAATGGCTTTGTGATTAACGGCATTAATGCGGGTGACTTCTCAGGCAGATCTGTCAGCAGTGCGGGGGATATCAACGGCGACGGCTTCGATGACCTGATTATTGGGGCATCAACTGCTCTTGGCGCACCAGTTGCCTCCCCCAACGGTCTGCTTACAGCCGGGGAGAGCTACGTGGTATTTGGCAGCAATAGTGGCTTTGATGTCCAACTCAACCTCTCTGACCTCGATGGCAGCAACGGCTTTGTGATTAACGGCATTAATGAGCTTGACTTCTCAGGCTGGTCAGTCAGCAGTGCGGGGGATGTTAATGGCGACGGCTTCGATGACCTGATTATCGGGGCAAATGGTGCCTCCCCCAACGGTCGGTTTAATGCCGGGTCAAGCTACGTGGTGTTTGGCAGCAATAGTGGCTTTGATGCCCAACTCAACCTCTCTGACCTCAATGGCAGCAACGGCTTTGTGATTAACGGCATTAATAACGGTGACTTCTCAGGGGGTTCTGTCAGCAGTGCGGGGGATATCAACGCCGACGGCTTCGATGACCTGATTATTGGGGCAGCAAGTGCCTCCCCCAACCAGAATTCTACCGGGGAGAGCTACGTGGTCTTTGGCAGTAATAGTGGCTTTGATGCCCAACTCAACCTCTCTGACCTCAATGGCAGCAACGGCTTTGTGATTAACGGCATTGATGGGGGTGACATCTCAGGCTATTCTGTCAGCAGTGCGGGGGACATTAACGGCGATGGCTTCGATGACCTGATTATTGGGGCATCTCAGGCCGACCCCAACGGTCAGGATCGTGCCGGGGAGAGCTACGTGGTCTTTGGCAGCAATAGTGGCTTTGATGCCCAACTCAACCTCTCTGACCTCAATGGCAGCAACGGCTTTGTGATTAACGGCATTGATGCGGATGACAGATCAGGCAATTCTGTCAGCAGTGCCGGGGATATCAACGGCGACGGCTTCGATGACCTGATTATCGGGGCAACAGGTGCCAACCCCAACGGTGAGAATTATGCCGGGTCAAGCTACGTGGTCTTTGGCAGCAATAGTGGCTTTGATGCCCAACTCAACCTCTCTGACCTCAATGGTAGCAATGGCTTTGTGATTAACGGCATTAATGCGGGTGACGGATTAGGCAGGTCTGTCAGCAGTGCGGGGGATATCAACGGCGACGGCTTCGATGACCTGATTATCGGGGCAACAGGTGCCAACCCCAACGGTCAGGATCGTGCCGGGTCAAGCTACGTGGTCTTTGGTTTTGCATCTTCCACACCTACTAATGAACCTCCTGTTGCGGTTAATGACAGCGCTACCACCGACGAAGATACTGCTGTTAACATAGAGGTTTTAGCCAACGATCGCAACTCTCTAACGGTGTCGGCTGTCGATGGTAATACAATTGCTGTTGGCACTGCCATTCCCCTGAGTTCTGGTGCCTTAGTTACCCTGAATGCTGATGGCAGTTTGACCTATGACCCCAATGCTTCATTTGAAAGTTTGGCTGTCGATGAAAGAGCCACTGACAGCTTTACATACACTATCAGTAATGGTAGCTTGACTAATACAGCCAGCGTCAACTTGACCATTAACGGAGTCAATGACGCACCCAAGGTTATTTCAGATTTTAACCTCTCTGACCTCAATGGCAGCAACGGCTTTGTGATTAACGGCATTGATGCTTATGACAACTCAGGCATTTCTGTCAGCAGTGCGGGGGATGTTAATGGCGACGGCTTCGATGACCTGATTATCGGGGCATCTCAGGCCGACCCCAACGGTCAGGATCGTGCCGGGGAGAGCTACGTGGTATTTGGCAGCAATAGTGGCTTTGAAGCCCAACTCAACCTCTCTGACCTCAATGGCAGCAACGGCTTTGTGATTAACGGCATTGATGCGAATGACTACTCAGGCAATTCTGTTAGCAGTGCGGGAGACATCAACGGCGACGGCTTTGATGACCTGATTATTGGCGCACCAGTTGCCTCCCCCAACGGTCAGTTTGCTGCCGGGTCAAGCTACGTGGTGTTTGGCAGCAATAGTGTCTTTGATGCCCAACTCAACCTCTCTAACCTCAATGGCAGCAACGGCTTTGTGATTAACGGCATTGATTATAATGACAGATCAGGCAGGTCTGTCAGCAGTGCGGGAGACATCAACGGCGACGGCTTCGATGACCTGATTATCGGCGCACCTGGTGCCGACCCCAACGGTCAGTTTTCTGCCGGGTCAAGCTACGTGGTGTTTGGCAGCAATAGTGGCTTTGATGCCCAACTCAACCTCTCGTCCCTTAATGGCAGCAACGGCTTTGTGATTAACGGCATTACTGACAACTTCTCAGGCAATTCTGTCAGCAGTGCGGGGGATATCAACGGCGACGGCTTCGATGACCTGATTATCGGGGCAGTATATGACTCCCCCAACGGTCAGTTTTCTGCCGGGTCAAGCTACGTGGTGTTTGGCAGCAATAGTGGCTTTGATGCCCAACTCAACCTCTCGTCCCTTAATGGCAGCAATGGCTTTGTGATTAACGGCATTGATCGATTTGACAGATCAGGCAATTCTGTCAGCAGTGCGGGGGATATCAACGGCGACGGCTTCGATGACCTGATTATCGGGGCAATATTTGCCTCCCCCTCCCCCAACGGTCAGTATTCTGCCGGGGAAAGCTACGTGGTATTTGGCAGCAATAGTGGCTTTGATGCCCAACTCAACCTCTCGTCCCTTAATGGCAGCAACGGCTTTGTGATTAACGGCATTGATAGCTATGACCTCTTAGGCAGCTCCGTCAGCAGTGCGGGGGATATCAACCGTGACGGCTTCGATGACCTGATTATCGGGGCAATATTTGCCGACCCCAACGATCAGTATACTGCCGGGGAGAGCTACGTTGTCTTTGGCAGCAATAGTGGCTTTGATGCCCAACTCAACCTCTCTGACCTCAATGGCAGCAACGGCTTTGTGATTAACGGCATTGATTATGATGACCAATCAGGCAATTCTGTCAGCAGTGCGGGGGATATCAACGGCGACGGCTTCGATGATCTGATTATCGGGGCATATCGTGCCGACCCCAACGGTGAGGGTTATGCCGGGGAGAGCTACGTGGTCTTTGGTTTTGCATCTTCCACACCTGCTAATAAACCTCCTGTTGCGGTTAATGACAGCGCTACCACCGACGAAGCTACTGCTGTTAACATAGAGGTTTTAGCCAACGATAGCAACTCTCTAACGGTGTCGGCTGTCGATGGTAATACAATTGCTGTTGGCACTGCCATTACCCTGAGTTCTGGTGCTTTAGTTACCCTGAATGCTGATGGCAGTTTGACCTATGATCCCAATGCTTCATTTGAAAGTTTGGCTGTCGATGAAAGAGCCACTGACAGCTTTACATACACTATCAGTAATGGTAGCTTGACTAATACAGCCAGCGTCAACTTGACCATTAACGGAGTCAATGACGCACCTGTAGCAGTTAATGATAGTCTCACCAGTGGTTTTAATACTCCCGTAACCATTTTTGCTAGTACTCTGCTGGCTAATGATACCGACATCGATAGCAATAACCTCAGCATTACTGCTGTAACTGGTGTAACCAACGGTACTGCTGTGTTGAATAATAACGGCACTGTGGGCAACTTGGCGGATGATTTCATTGTCTTTACCCCATTTAATGGCTTGAGTGGCAATGCCAACTTCAACTACACCATCAGCGATGGTAGCCTGACTAGTACTGCTAGAGTTGCGATCGCAGTTGGTGCTAACATCACTGGTACTAACGAAAATGATACTATTTTTGGCACTCCAGGGAATGATGCGATCGCTGGTGGCAATGGTAACGATAATATCTCCGGTGGTGCTGGCAATGATACTTTTGTCTTAGGTCTTGGCGATGGCAATGACACCATTACAGATTTTGCGGGAATCGGCATTGGTTCAAATCCATCAACAACGGTGATTAGCCAATTGGATACTTTGCAATTTATTGGTAGTGGTTTAACTGCCCGAAATCTGCAATTAACTCAAAACGGTAATAACTTAGAAGTCACCTTTTTGGATGTGGATTCTCCCGAAGTTACTCTGCAAAACTTCCAATTAGAAAACCTGGAGAACTTAGCAGCAAACGGTTCACGACCAGCTATTGGTAATATCCTGTTTGATGGACAGACTAGTGTCACTGACAGTTTTGATGTCTTCAATGCCAATTCTACTCAAACGAATCTGTTTAACAAGAACACCGTCACCTTCCTCAATGACCTAAATAATAATGTTGCGGGTTTTAACAACTCCAATGATGTAATTAATGGTCAAGGGGGTAACGATATCATTAATGGTAATAGTGGCAATGACCTGTTGCGGGGTGGTGAGGGCGATGATGTTCTCATTGGTTCTGAAGGGAATGATACTCTTGTGGGTGGCAATGGCAATGATGTTCTCGTTGGTGGTGTAGGTGCTGACAAATTCCTTTACAACACTAATGCTGAGTTTTCTGCTACTGCTGTTGGGATTGATGCTATTACTGACTTCAACAGTTCTGAAGGTGACAAGATTTTACTGGATAAGACTACCTTTGGTGCAATTACTTCTGCTGCCGGAACTGGTTTTAGTAATGCTAATGATTTCCAAATCACGAATTCTGCGGGGAGTAGCACGGCGACAATTGTCTACGATTCTGTGAGTGGACAGTTATTTTACAACCAAAATGGTAGTGCTGGTCTATTTGCAACTCTAACTGGTGCGCCAACTCTCACGGCATCAGATTTTGTGGTTGTTGCGTAGGATGCGTAGCTTCAGGTAAATTCGTTGATTCGTTGGAATCTTTTTGAAGCAAGAACCCACGCCTAAAAACCGTGGGTTTCTTGCTGTTTCAGCTAAGGAATTGGAGATGGAATCGATGAAGAAAGTATGTTGACTGTTGTGACTACCCTTAAATCTCAGCGTCGGAATGTTTTGGAGTTTATGACTCAAGCCGTTAGTGCTAAACGCCAGGGCAAACCAACTCCTTCTTTACTTCCACAAGTTGCTGCCGAGTAAAGTTGCTGATCATTTCAATCCTTCCACCTAACAGTAACTCAAGCAACTCTTAACAAATAGGCGGCGAAGCGGAGTGTCTGCCGCTGCCCGCAACAAATTGGTTGGCTCAACGAGTTGATTTGTGGCAGTGGCAGACACCGCCTATTTGAGCGAAGCGGTTAAGAGTTGCGCCATCGCCTAGAGGGAGAACCCTTTACTTTGTCTTCTTTCTTGTTGCTGTTTTTCTGATATTATTTGTTGCAATACACACTCTGCTTTTTGCCAAAGCTGAATATCTTCTATTTCTACTGACCCGATATAAATCGGTGAATACTCAAGCTCACCTGACTGGTTTCGGTTGACTGCCACTCGAAAAATATCACCTCGTTCATCATGGGTAAATACCAATTCTCTACCCTGCTTCTCCAGAGTGGCACGTTTGAATCTAAGGCTATTCTCACCACTTTCTCTTAATTGCCAGTTGATTAACTCAACAGCAATAGGCACAGCTAGAGCTAAGAATTCCGATTCAATACGCTGCTTTTCATCGAGTGACTGTTCTGGTTCTGACTTTTGAGTTGCCAGTTGATTGCTAGCGATAAGTACCAATTCTCTAGCTTCATCTTGTGTCCATACGGCTGGACTGGCTTGGAGAATTTCTTCAACCTCCAGGGTTGATTTCTCATCTATAAGCGCCCTGATAGCGATTTCTTTATCTCGGTCAGTCACTAATAAGTTTGGCAAGTCAGCGCTGTAATACTTATATAACTCGGCTCTTAGATTATCTTTTAGCTTTGGTTCATCTGTGGTTATAGTTGGTGTTTGATTAAGAGCAACTGCATCCACTGGCTTTTGCGATCTATGGAGTTGCTCCAAATAAACAATCGCTGCTTCCAGGTCGTCGAATATGGTTCTTCCGGCTTCTAGCTGCTGCTGATTTTGAGAAAGTTGTTGTGTTAATTCTAATACTGTTTCAGTTAAGGCTGACTCGACAGTTGATTGCTCAATATAATCAGAAATTGATAAGATAGCTTTCTTCTCTATATGGGATTGTAACTCAGTATTAATCACCAATTCGAGGTCGTCAAATGTGGTTCTACCTGCTGATAGCTGCTCTTTGTATTGAGAAAGTTGTTGCGTTAATTCTAATACTGCTTCAGTTAATGCTGATTCAACAGCCGATTGCTCAATATAATCAGAAATTGATGAAATAGCTCTTTTCTCTAGATATGATTGTAACTCAGTCCCAAGCACTGCATCCAGGTCATTAAATGTAGCTTTAGCTGTAACAAGTTCCTCTTTATATTGAGAAAGTTGTTGCGTTAATTCTAATACTGTTTGGGTTAAGGCTGACTCGACAGTGGATTGCTCAATATAATCAAAAATTGATAAGATAGCTCTTTTCTCTACATGGGATTGTAACTCTTGAGTAATCGCCGATTCGAGGTCATTGAATGCAGTTCTACCTGCTTCGCTTTGCTGAAGATATTGAGACAGTTGTTCTGCTAATTGTGGTAACGTTTCACTTAAGGTTAACTCAACTGCTAACTGCTCAATAAAATTAGCAATTGATAAAACTGCTTTTTGTGATACAAGTCGTTGCTCCACATCAGTAATCGCCGATGATAGCTCGTCGAATGTGGTTTTATTATTAGCTAACTGCTGGTGATACTGAGACAGTTGTTCTGTTAATTGTGGGAACGCTTCAACCAAGACTGACTCGACTATTGACTGTTTAATAAAGTCAGAGATTGTATTTATGAGTTCGGAACTGGCTCGTTGTTTTGCATCTGATTTAGCTGGGATTAGCTGGTGTTCAGTTTCGGCTATAGCTTGAGATTTTTTAGGTAATATAGTTGGTATTAGCTGTTGATTTTCTTGGCTATTATCTACAGATTCTAAGAAGTTATTTAAACGTTTAATTTCGCTATCGTCCCGTTTTGGGTCATAATTTATCCCCAACTCTGTCTGAAGCTTTGTAAATGAACACTTATATTTATTGAGATTGCCTCCTTGTTTCCAGAGCAAGCGAGGGCTACCATTTTCATTAACTGAGCCAATATCAATGCCAAACTTGATGCCCCTTACTCCACCGTGGCTGTAATAACTTACGATGGCTTTGACTTGATGCTCTCTCCATAAGCGCTCAATTAGCTGGGGCATTGTGGGTTTATTTACTGCCACTTGCTCAATCGCTCGGCGCATTATTTCTTCGCCTGGAAGTCCCAAACTCTTGACTCGTTCAAGCTGATTACGAGTCATAGCTTTCTGCTTGCTCTCCCAACTACTTTGGACTGGGGTTAGCTGAAATTCTCGCTCTAGCAGTCGGGCGGAGTGTTCCGAATGGGCGTAATTATTCCAAGTGAGAATAGACTTACCATCTAAGTTATTAACTCTAGATGCAACGATGTGGGTGTGGTCGTGTTCTTTGTCTGAGTGTCGCGCTATAAAGAAGTCATAAGCTGGCAGTTCTGTTTCTATAAATTCATCAACTAGTTCTTTTAGTTTAGTGTCAGCTATCCTTTTATCAGGCTGTTTAACTTGAGCTTCATCACCTTGAAGCCGCGACAGCACAATGACATTCGCAAAGTGACGTTGAGACAGATTAGCTAATTCGTCATCATTGAGAGTTCTGTCAGTCTGAGGTACACTAAGCATTAAGTGATAGCATGGGTCTTTTAGTTGGGGGTTAAGGTGGGCTGATAAGGTAAACTGCTCTACCAGTTCATTGGTGCTTTGACCGTACATATTCCCGCCAATGATTTTGGCTTTCTCTTTATCAAGCACGTATTTAGTAGTGCCACGAAATGATTTGTTAGCCTTGACTTTGGTAATCATTGCCCTGCTCTTCTACCGATACTTGAGTGAGTGATTGGCGAGTCTGCTCTAAAAGTGCTGTCAGTTCTTCAAGAGTTTTCAGATAGGATTTCACCTCCACCGTCAACGGTTGGCTACCAATTTTCACAGCTTCGTTAATAGCTCTGGTCTGCTGATTTAGGTTGTTACCAATCTTCTTTAGCTCGTAGATAGCCTGTCGGTTAACTTCGGGAATGACTAACTTAGGATGTGGTAAAGGGTAGTCAAATAATCTCGCTCTTATATAGTCGCTTTGCACCACTCCACTGCAACGCTGCTCTAGTCTAGCTTTCTCAGCATAGCTAGCCCTAAACGTGATGGTTACTTCTCGCTTTTCATCTGGTACTACTGACCGATTGGTTAATGTGTCAGCTAGTTGATTACTGAGATTGGTACAAGGGTCTGGCTGCATAACTAATTAGGTGTTTAGCTATTCTTTTTATTTATTTTTACACCGGGTTATTCGCTGTAGCTGCTACGGCGCTTTGCGCCGAGCAGGTAGGCGAATAACCCGGAACTCTCTTGACTTATTCACCCCTTGAAAAGAATGGTTTTCGGGGGTTTGGGGGACACCCCCAACAAGCAAACACACCGCTTTTACCGAAGGTAAAAGTAGCACGAAGTGCGTTACGGTGTATTGCTGCTTGCCTATGCCCCCACGACGGGCTAGGGTAAACCAAAGCCAGGGGACACAACCGGAGGCTGGGGAAATACGAGACTTTGGCGAACCACGATTGACTTTGTGCAATCACAAGAGTGTAACCGAGGGCATGGTCTATTGGG
This sequence comes from Nostoc sp. CHAB 5834, assembly GCA_020829485.1. Next base: position 12,179 of record JAIVFU010000126.1, read on the forward strand.
CAATGCTGGCCATACTAGTGATACGAAGGATGTTGATTCATGGGTAACTGCTTTTTTAGACTAGTCTACCTCACGAAGATACAAACCCTTTTCTGTTGATATTCGTCACATCACGACAAGAAACTTAAACTTTTTTTGACCATGAATTTTTTACAATGGAATAATTTATTACTAGTGCTGAATATGCCGCGCAAACCGAAAGCTGTCCCTTTATCAAAAATAGAAGATATTCAAACCAGTCTTAAACACTTTGCGGCAACACCTAAAACTATCAGTCTGTCAGATTTAGTTCTCAGTTTGGCTAAACCTATTCAAGAGATGTTAGACGCTGGCTATTCTTATGACGATGTTTCTGATGTGTTTAAAGGTCATGGGGTAGAACTAGCGGCCAGTGGTCTGAAGAGTTTTCATAAAAAAGCTTCAACAATAACGGAGAATAATTCGAGTAATGAATCATCAGATAAAGCGGTTGAAGAATCAGTTAATTCTGACTCCGAGCCAGAATCAACTGATTCTTCAACCACAACTAATAATGATGTTCCAGCCGTAGAGCCGGATAGTTCACCAATTGATAGTAGTGAACCATCCGGCTCATCATCATCTAAAACTAGTAAACGAAAGAAAACAACTCCTAATACTTCTTCCCAATTTAATATCACTGATAGGAGCGAAATATGAAACGCATCGTGATGATACTGGGGGGCAAGGGTGGTACAGGTAAGACCGCCTTTACTCGCTTACTGCTGGATGTAATGCACTCAAAGGGGATTAATTATCTAGCTTATGACGCTGATACAGAGAATCCAGAACTGTACGAGTACTATCAAAACTTTGGCTCAGGGGTAAGACTGTTGAATTTCCTGGAGGTGGCAGAGGCTAAACGCTTCTTTACGGAAATCAAAGCGGAATCACCCGATTCAATAATAGTAGATATGCCGGGGGCATCAAGCAATAAAACCAGGGAGATTATCAGTAAGTTTGGGCTATTCAAGATTGCAGGCGATTTAGGTTATCGGGTAACGCTGGTGACTGTGCTTAACCTTGGGTACTCGGTCATCACTAGCTTAAAAACAATGGCTGAGTTCTGTGGCGATAAAGCTGATTATGTGGTGGTAAAAAATCTGTGCTGGGATAAAGGTTCAGGTTTTCAGCGCTGGGAGAATAGCAAAACCTCGGCAGCTATAGCCGAACTTAAAGGCATAGAAATAGAAATGCCAGAGCTAGACTACTCGACCTTTGACACGTTGACAGAGAAAGGTCTACCTTACTCGGCTGCTACTGAAGAGAATGGTTTTCCTTTTGGAGATTACCTACTGGTCAGTGGGTTTTTGGATCAGGCTAAACCAGAACTTGAAAAAGCTGGGGCTTATCTGGGGTTGCAACAACCAGAGGTTCTGGTTGCTGCTTTAGAAAACACTACGACTTCAAAACAGCCAAAAGTTACTGCGTCTACTTCTCGTCGGGGTCAAAAGAAAACTAATGAGCAACAATAATAATGGCAACGGCAATCACAGCAATCCTCATTCTGAAACTGCCGATTCAATAGAGAGCAGTGACCTGGGTGAGGTCAAGATAGCATTGGGCAGATTATATAGAGAGTTTGACAGTTTTAAGCAATCACAGAAAACTGAACGTGAAAGAGATAGGGCGGAGTTACAAGCATGGGCGCAAACGAATTTAATTCAGAATCAACTCCTCAGCAAAGCGATGGTGACAATCGAGATGCTGACGGGGGAATTGAAGAATCAGAATCTCTCCTCTCACGAGTACGAGCAGAGCAACGAGAATTTGAGACAAGAATTAACTCCCTTACTGACGCAGTTAAAGAATACGCCAAAATCAACAGCGACATTAGAGAGCTTAGAGTTCAAAGGGCTAAAGAGCGAGATAACAGAATTAAAGCAGAACTGGAATCAACTGTTGAATCACACGCAGAAGTTGACTACGGTTATTCAGGAGTTGAAGAACAGCCGTCCTCCCGAACCCATCACCATAGAGAAAGAGGTTTATCGCTCTGAACCCCTAACTAAATATGGAATGATGGGGTTGATTACGACAATATTTGCTTTGTCAATGTTCTTTTCAATCAATCAATTAATTCCGGTAAAAACCTCGGATGATTTCAATACCTATCTACGAGCTATCTGGCAGCGTACTGGTTATAGCAATGTCAAGTTACAACGCATAGAAAAGCGTTTGGGTACTGACCGAAATCGAAGATGAAGGGCAATATATAGTGATTGGGGCAAACAGGCTTAACGTAATATTTGCCCCAATCATACAAATAATCAGAGATAAGAATGCACAAGCTTACCTTGAGTTGACCACTTCTCATCAAGAAGTCTGCAAGCGACATAGACAACTTTTTGAGGGTTGCGTTTGTGCCTTCCATTCATGTTCCAGGAACGGACGGTGAAATCACTTTGATAACCTAAGACAAGTGCAAGCTCGTCATAACTTAACTGCCATTTTTTCTTAAACTCAATTGGGTGCATAAATTTAAATCCATCATTAGGATTTCAGAGTTTTGATGTCTTGATATCTTGGTATTAACTGAAAATTAAATAGAAGTCGGAAGTCGTAGGTCGGAAGTCGGAAGTACGGTTTTGAGATGGGGATTTTAACCCCTTTCTCATTACGAGCTTTGGCGTTGGGGATGGGGATTTAAACCCCTAAACGTCGGAACAATGAGTCAAGCTTCCGACTTCCGACTTCCTAGTTCCGACTTCGTTAATGGCTTTTTGAGATTGCAGTAAAATCAAAAAGCAGTAAACCCTGACTTCTCACTACCTTTCAATTGGTTGGATTCTATAAGTTGTGCAATCGCACTCCTTAAATAGCGAACACTCTTTTTCTCTTCGCCCCACTTTCGGCTATTTCTAATCGCGGCAAAGCTGACTGGTGTTGTCACGGCTGAAGTAACAATGTTTAAAATTTGCTCTAAATCAGCCTCAGAAATACTCACCTCTTCTACCTCTGCAATTTCAACCTCTTGGGTAGGCTTTGAGAAAATAGACTCCAGTTTATTAACTGCGTCATCTGGTGCAATTTTCTCCCCTCTGGGCATAAGTGCTGGCTGGTGATGCTGCACCAGTTCCGGGAAGAATTTGAGTAATGTTCTAGCTGGATCTGGCTGACCATTTCCTGGGTGTAACTCTATCTTTAACCAGTCAGGAATCATGCCGAGATTGCCACCGCTAACAGGTTCAGCAAAGTTATTAGGGTTAGCCTTAAAATATTCGCCACTAGCAACATTAATTTTTCGCAATCCGCCAGCGCTAACAGACTGAGCTACACAGCCAATGAAGTTAACCGATTGCTTAAAGGTATCTGCTAGTCCTGCTGTGGCCTTGCCAACCACAGAAGTTAAGTTAGAGCCATGCAACACAATGATTAATGTACCGCCACATTTGGCGAAGCGAGAAAGTAAATATTGGATAGCCCAAGTGCGATCTGTCTCATCAAGTAAGGACAGCAACCGCATCGCCTCATCAATCACTAACAGTAAGTTTTTGTGGGAGTAAGGTTCACTTGCATCTAAGCCTTTAAGAAATTTAAGCAAGTCACGGGCGACTAGTTTATCTGCACCGTCCGCATCTTTTTCGGGGTATTTCAGAGCAGAAATCAGATTGCAACTAAAGGGGTAAACGTCCACCCCGGCTGTAAAGTATTGGGTGTTTAATCCCGAATCTAAAGCTAGAGATAATGTTGCCAAGATTGCTGCTAAGGTTCCCTTACCACCTCGTTGAGTGCCAGCGATCGCAATGACTTGGGAACTCATCATGTCTTCTATTTGGAAACCACTTTTCGTTAAAGCCGCGATGAGTGCGTTTGCTCTATTCGCCAGAGGGAGATGAGTTATAGTCTCTGGTGAAAGCCCATTAGCTGATGGCTGTAACTCCTCCGGTCTAGAAAGAGAAGCAGCTTGATGGCTGTGCTGAATATCAACAATCGGTGATTGAAATTGCTTGATATCTACGGTCGGTGGTAACTGGGTTTGAGCTTGTGCAATAGCACTTATCTCTGACAGATTCACACGGCTGTCAATGGTCACATCCTGTAAATGGAGAGCCATGCTTTGATAAGTGGGTAGCTGACGACCCTTAAGCTTGCCAAACCAGCCAAACATCCAGCGATAAGCATAAAAACGTTTTCCTGGCTCAACTTGCGTTAAATACTGGACAATATTTTCAAATTCAGCATGAAGAAAGGCGTACTCTTCTGCTGATTGTCGTTCTAGAAATTTAACGGTATTAGCAAGATGATCTGCTTGATAATTGCTCCGATTATCATAGTCACCAGCACGGGCAACCGCGTCTATAAAGTTGCCACGTACAAATGGTATTGGTGCAATTTCTTTAGTGCGGTTGGAGTGTTCGACTACAAACCATAGCCATGCAGCACCGCCAATTAAACCACCAACTATAGCCAGTGGGTTGACAGCATAACAAACTGCTCCTATCCCCCCAGCCAGCAAGCCAAGTACACGGGTCATGTCTGCTTCGTTCTCAGAAACTCGGGCCATTCAAATAATTGATCCTTGCGCTCTTGCAACCATTCAGAAACATTTCCTGCCTCCAAATGGGATAAGGCCGGATATGTTTCGCGTAAGTGTTCCGTTTCCTTAGTTGTAATTTTTGGGATATTATTGCCCACATTCCGCACTTCAACCTGTATTACAAAAAGTTACAGATAATTCTGGGACGTAAGTAAATAAAAATACACAAAGGTGTTCAGTAAATAGGCATTAAGAAACGAATCTATGTGACGAACCATAAAATGGCTCAAGAACTGATCAA
>JAIVFU010000127.1 GCA_020829485.1 Nostoc sp. CHAB 5834
CGCCCGCAGGCGCTGGTTCAGTGCGACGAAGTCGGGCTCGAAGGTCATGTCGATGGTGCGCGGGCGGGCGATCGCGACGGGTGAATCGTCGAGAATGCGGCCGGGCCGCGCGCTCATCACGCAGATGCGGTCGGCGAGATAGGCGGCTTCCTTCAGATCATGCGTGACCAGAAGCACGGTCAGCTTCTTGGAGAGCCAGAGGTCCTGCATGATCGCCCAGAGTTCCTCGCGGGTGAACTGGTCGAGCGCGCCGAAAGGCTCGTCCAGCAGCAGGAGGTCGGGGTCGTGGATCAGGGCGCGACAGAGATTGGCGCGCTGCATCATGCCGCCCGAGAGTTGCCAGGGATATTTGTCGCCGAAGCCGCCAAGGCCGACCTGGTCGAGCAGGGCCTCGACGCGGTCGCGGTATTCCGTCTTGCGCTTGGCGCGATAGCCCTGCCGGAAGGGCGGCACGATCTTCAGCGGCAGCATGACGTTGTCGCGGATGTTGAGCCAGGGCAGCAAAGTCGGGTTCTGATAGGCCATGCCGATGCGGATTGGCGTCGCGCCGATCTCGCGGCCGGCGACGAAGACGTGGCCCGTCGAAGGCGCCAGCAATTCGCCGACCATCTTCAGGATCGTCGACTTGCCACAGCCCGAAGGACCGACCAGCGCGACGAATTCGCCCTCCCCGATCTTGAGCGAGGTCGGCGCCAGCGCCTGGACTGCCTTGGCGCAACGGCCATAGGTGATCGAGGCGTCCTGGAACTCGATGAAGGTCGGCGCGGGCGTCGCGGTGCCCGGGCCGATTTCGGTGACGGCGGCGTTCAAGGCCCGGCTCCCTCCGCGGTGATGGCAGGCGCCTGCAAACAGGCGGCCAGGGTCTGGTCGGCGTTGCGAATGCTGGGTTTCGGCATCGCCTGGATCGACGTGACCTGCCGGCCCCAGCCACTGGTCTCGGGGACGAGCTTGCGGTCGCGCTGAACGAAGCGGCCGCGCACCAGCGTGTGTACGGGGATGCCGGTGACGCTCACCCCTTCGAACGGCGTGATCTTGCCGCGCGAGTGCAGGGCCGCCGCGCGGATGGTCTCGGTCCTGTTCATGTCGACGACGGCGATGTCGGCATGGGCTCCGGCCTCGATGCGGCCCTTGTGCGGCCAGAGCCCGAAGGACTTCGCCGGGTTCTCGGCCGAGATCATGACGTAATGCTCCAGCGTCATGCGGCCCTTCGAGACCTCGTTCAGCATCAGCGGCATCTGCGTCTCGACGCCGGGGAAGCCGCAATCGGCCTCCCAGATCACCGTCTTTGTCTTCTCCTCGACGCTGTGCGGGGCGTGATCGGTCGCAATCATGTCGACGACGCCGGACTGCAGCGCCCCCCAGATGGCTTCCGAATCCGAGGCCTCGCGCACCGGCGGGTTGACGCGGATGATCGAGCCGAGCCGGGCATAATCGCGTGAGTCGAGCAGGAGATAGCAGGGGCAGGTCTCGCCGGTGATCTCGACGCCGCGCGCCTTGGCTTCGGCAAGCGGGCGCAGTTCGGCGGCCGAGGAGATGTGCAGGATATGGATGCGCGCGCCGGTCCATTCCGCCAGCTCCGCCGCGCGGCTGACGGCTTCCGCGGCGACGATGGCCGGGCGCGCCGCGATATGGGCGAGCGGGTCATTGCGGCCGGCCGCCATCAGTCGCTGCTGGCGCCAGGCCATGATCGAGGCCGTCTCGGCATGGAGCGAAATGCGCAGGCCCGAGGGCGCGATGATCTCGAAGCCCTCCAGCATCGCCCCTGTCGAGGGCGAGGGCAGGTTGCCGAAGGTGTTGCCCATGAAGCATTTGAAGGCGTTGACGCCGCCATCGATCAGGCCCTGCAGTTCGTCGATGTTGTCCTCGGCGAGCAGGCCGTAGATGCCGTAATCGACATGGGCCTTGGCGGCCGCCTCCTGCTTCTGGCGCAGTTCGACGACCGAGCGCGTCGGCGGGTTGGTGTTGGGCATCTCGAAGACGGTGGTGGTGCCGCCCATCGCGGCCGCCGCGCTGCCCGTGCGCCAGTCTTCCTTATGGGTGTAGCCGGGCTCGCGGAAATGGACATGGACGTCGATCGCGCCCGGCAGCAGGAACTGGCCGGAGACATCGACCGTCTCAAGAGCAGCCGGCATCGCGGCCGGCTCACCGATCAGCGCGATCAGCCCGTCCTTGATGGCGACATCGGCGCGATAGCGCGTCTTGCCGGTGACAATCGTGCCGCCTGCGAGAACAAGATCGGCGATGAAGGGCGTGTCGCTCACGGCTTCGCTCACAGCATGGCCCAGCCGCCATCGACCGGCAGGTCGACGCCGGTGATCTGGCGGGAGACGTCTGAGGCGAGGAAGAGGCAGGCATTGGCCACGTCCTCATCGGTCGAGACGCGCTTCAGCGCGTAGTCGGCGGCGTGCTTCTCGAAAGCCGCGTTTTCCGAAATGCCGAGGCGCCTCGCCATTTCAGGGACGACCTTGCCGCGGAAGCGCGGCCCGTCGACCATGCCGGGCGCGACGCAGTTGATGTTGATGCCGAAGGGGCCGGCCTCGAGCGCGAAGCTCTTGGTGATGCCGCGCAGACCCCATTTCGAGGCCGAATAGGCCATCCGCCCGGCCCGGCCGCGCATGCCGAAGGTGCCGCCGACATTGACGATCTTGCCGCCCTGCTGCGCGATCATCGTCGGCAGGCAGGCGCGCATCGTGTTGAAGCAGCCGCGCATGTTGAGATCGACGATCTCGTCGAACTCCTCTTCCGTGGTTTCCCAGCCGGTCTTGCCGATCGGCCCCGAGCCGCCGGCGACGTTGACGAGGATGTCGATGCGCCCGCCGAATTCGGCCAGCGTCCGGGCCATGGCAGCCTCGCAGTCGCTGCCCTTCGTGATGTCGCAGGCGATCACGATGGCCTGCGCGCCCTTCGCACGGATTTCCGCCGCAATGGGCTCGATCGCGGCGGTATCGCGGCCGATCAAGGCGAGCTTGCAGCCCTCAGCCGCAAACGCGCGGGTGACGGCGGCGCCCATGCCCTTGGCCGGGCCGGTGATGACCGCGACGCGGCCGGTGAGGTTCAGATCCATGCGTATGTTCTCGGCGTCGGAATGGGCGCGGTCGGCTTCAATGTCTCGGTGTCATTCCGGGGCGCCCGCTAGGGGCGAACCCGGAATCCACGGGTCGGAGCGCGACGTTTTCGCCTCGGCTCACCCGGTCGTGGGTTCCGGGGCCTCGCTGCGCGAGCCCCGGAATGACGGTGAGTTTCACCCCAGCTTGGTGATGCGGTCGGCCAGGGGCGGCAGGAAGGCGCGGCTGAAGACCTCGTCGGGTGCGGGCACGCGCGGCAGGCTGTCGGCCTCGACGACGATGGCGATCGATTTCTTGAAGCGGGCGTCGTCGATATCGCCGATGCCGATGGTCGCCACCTCGGGATGGCTCATTTCCGAGGCCAGCGTCGCGACCAGGCGCTCCTTCTCGACGACCTTGTTGATCAGCGGCTCACGCTTGGCGACAGCTTCGATCGCCGCGTCGTTGTCCTTCAACGTGTCCTTGAGGCCGCGGTTGATCGCGCGCAGCAGACCTTTCAGCGCGTTGGGATTTTCGGTCGCGAGCTTGCGCGAGGCGATCATGGCGTTGGAATAGAGGTCCATGCCGTAATCGCCGAAATTGATGAAGCGGAAGTCCTTGTTGGGATCGATGCCGACGAGCTTGGCCGAGAAGGCGATGGTGTTGACGAAGCCGAAGACGCCGTCGACCTGGCCGCGCTGCAGCATCTGCTCGCGCAGACTGGGCTGCATGTTGGTGATGTTCACCTTGGTGGCGTCGATGCCGGCGAGCTTGGCGAAGGCCGGAAACAGCTTCAACGCGCCGTCATTGGCCGGGCCGCCGAGCGTGCGGCCTTCGAGATCCTTGGGCGTCTTGATCGGGCCGTCGGCCTTGACCGCGATGGTGAAGGGCGGGCGGTTGTAGAGAGCCGCGATGGCCAGCGGCGTGGCCGCGCCGGGCTGCGCCCGGGCCGCAAGCTGGATCAGCGCGTTGATGTCGCCAAAGCCGATGTCGTAGGAGCCCGAGGCGACCGCACCGACCGCCGCGCCCGAGCCATTGCCCTGGTCCATGACGATCTCGAGGCCCTCCTCACGGAAATAGCCCCGGTCGTCGGCCAGGAAGAACCAGCCCTGCGGGCCCTGGTAGCGCCAGTTCAGGATCATCTTGAGGCGGGTGGGCGTCTGCGCCAGGGCCGGCCGCGGGAAGGCCGAGGCGAGCGCCGCAGCGCCGGCCGCCAGGGTGAAACCGCGTCTGCTGATCGCATGCATCATCTGCGCTCTCCCATCGCGGCCCCGTGCCGCTGCCATGGGAAAATCCTAAAGGCGCTTGACCGGTGCCGTCTTGTGCTGACTTCGTGCAGGAACGGTTCGAAAAACGCAGCGGTCGGGAGCTCGCGCCATGAGAGACGCGCCATGAGGCATCTGCGCTTGCTCACCTATATCGACGAGGTCGCGCGCACCGGCTCGATCCGCAAGGCGGCCGAACGCCTCAACATCACGGCCTCGGCGCTCAACCGTCGCGTGCAGGACGTCGAGGAGGAACTCGGCATCCGGATCTTCGAGCGGCTGCCGCGCGGGGTCAGGCTGAACGCCGCCGGCGAATTGCTGATCCGGCACATCCGCAGCCAACTTGCCGATATGGGCCGGGTGCGCTCGCAGATCGAGGATCTCTCCGGCTTCCGGCGCGGCACGGTCGCAATCGCCTGCAGCCATGCGCTGGCGCATGACTTTCTGCCGGTCGAGATCGCCTCCTATCGCCGCACCTTTCCGCTCGTCGAATTCGACGTGCGCGTCGCCAGCCATGGCGAGGCGCTGCGGGCGCTGGCGGGTTACGAGGTCGATCTGGCCCTGATCTTCCGGCTCGACACCAGCATCGGCTTCCAGATCATCGCCTCCGCCGAACAGCGCCTCGTCGCCATCATGCGCCAGGAACATCCGCTCGCGCGGGAGGGCAGCATCCGCCTGCGGGAATGCAGCGACTATCCGCTGGCACTGCCCGACCGCAGCTATGGCGGGCGCCAGCTGCTTGACCAGGCCGTCGCCCGGAGCTCGTTCAAGCTCGTTCCGGTGATCGAATCGAACTCCTTCGAGTTCCTGCGCAACTATGTCCGGCTGGAGGACGCGATCACCTTCCAGATCGAGATCGGTGCTCCCGCGAGCCTGAAGCATCGCGACGGGCTGATTTCGCGCGCCATCGACGAGCGCGACATTCAGCCGGCCCGCTTCGCCATGGGACAGCTCCACGGCCGGCCGCTGCCCGTGGCTGCGGCGAAATTCGCCGAGCAGCTTGCCGCGCGGCTGGAGACAGGCCGGTCTAGAGCCATTTCGGAACGGTGACGCGCGCGAACCGCGCCAGACCGTCCAGCAGGGCGGCCGGCTCCGGCGAGACCACGATGCCCTCGCGATGGGCCGGCGGCAGAAAGCCTTGCGCGATCATGTGATCGATGAAGCCCATGAAGGGCTGATAGAAGCCCGCGACGTCGTAGAGCCCGGCCGGTTTGTCGAGCTCGCCGAGCTGGTTCATGGTCCAGGCCTCCATGAACTCTTCGAGCGTACCGATGCCGCCGGGCATCGCGATGAAGGCATCGGCGAGCGCCGCCATACGCTCCTTGCGCTGGCGCAGCGTGGGCACGATCTCGGACACAGTCAGGCTGGAATGCAGATGGCCCAGCCCTGCGAGGCGCTGGGTGATGATGCCATGCGCCCGGCCGCCGGCGGCCAGGACCGCATCCGCCACGACGCCCATCAGGCCCTTATGCGTGCCGCCATAGACCAGCGTGATGCCGCGTCGGCCGATCTCGCTGCCCAGCGCTTGCGCGGCGAGCGTATAGGTGTCGCCGAGGCCGGTGTTGGAGCCGCAGAACAGGGCGATGGATGAGAGATTGCGCATGATGGCGCCAGAAACCTCTGCTGTTCCCAAATTGCAAGTTTGCCCCAAATCGCGAGTCCGGCCCGAATTGCAAGTTCGGGCCGAATTACGAGTCGGGGCCAAGGTCGGGCGATACCGAGGGTTCGTTACATCGCCGAGGTCGCGGGTGTCGTGCCACGCTCGGCTTTGGCGTTTCTCAATGTCCTTTGGCGCATCGGCACAAACAGGTTGATTTCGAGCACAGCCGCCGTTGTTGCCGCCAGGGTTGCGAGGCAGATCGCCAGCTTGGAATAGTCTTCCATCGCCCCCTCGATCTGGATCGCGTGAACGACGCTGGACCCGGCCAGCGCGACCGCCAGAACGCTATGGACGATCCGCCAAGGCTTGTAGCCGAGCCGCAGCATGCGCCGCGTCGATGTCAGCGCCACGGTCAGGATCAGGCACCACATGCCGATCACGCCGTAGACGGAGAACGATGTCGGCGCCGCCAGGAACAGGATGTCCGTGACATCGTCAGGGCTGTAAGCGTAGAGCGCACCGATATGCAGAACGACCAGCGCGACGATCGCGACGGCGCCCCAGCGGTGCCACGCGATCCTGTCCCTGACGGCCGTCAGCGGCGGCGCTGCTGCCATCAGGAGCGGTTGCACGAACAGCAGGCTGAGCGCGACCACGCCCGCCATGCCGCCCGCGATCCAAAGCCACTCCCGCCCACGCAAGAGCGGGCTGGCAGCGGCGGCCGCGATCGGAACGACCGCGACAAGCGCGATGAGAAGCCAGATCGTGACGCGCAGCCGCCGATCAACTCCGGCGCGCTTCATTCGACACGGCAGGCGCAAGGACAAAATCAGCCGTGATGCCGGCGTCGTGGCGGCTGTTCAGGACCGGCCGCAGGAACAGCGTCGCATAATCGGCGTCGTCATAGGCAATGTGGATATGGGGCTGACCGAATTGCGGGACGATCGGCGAGATGTCGAGGCGATAGCGGCCATCCGGCCCGGTCATGACACTGCCGCGGTTGCTCGGCTCGCGTTCTCCGCCGCGTTCGGTGGCGGCCCAGATCTGCACCCGGACATTCGGCAGCGGGGCGCCGTCGCCGGCGCGCCTGACCAGGCCCGAAGCGACAAAGCCGGTGCCGAGATTGCGGACGATCGGAGCATTGGCAACGTAATTGTTCGACCCCCCGCGCATCGTCTCGGTTGCCGGCACCGGGCCCCGCGGCGGCGTCTGCGCGGCGGCGGGGACGACGAAGCGGGGCAGCGCGCCCGCAAACGCCAGCGCCGACAGCCCGGTCAGCACCATTCGGCGATCAACGGCTATGATGGTCTTGTGCATGGTCGCTCCGTCGCGCCGGATTTTGGAGGCGGCAGATTTGCGCTGGTGCCTGTGGCGAGCGATCTGCGGGCCCTGAGTTCAAGGTCAAAGCTAGGGAGCGCCGTTGGCCGCGTCCAGTAAACGGGGAGACATCACACTGAACCGACCGATCACCTTCGTGTCATCGCTTCCTGTGGATCGCGTGAACACAGAATCCAAGCATCTGATCTGAAACCGCAATTCGATAGAGGTCGTTGGCGCCGACGGTGGTGCCGTCTCTCCTTGCCGGATACAGGGACCGGTCCCTAGAGAACCTGGCTGAGAAACAGCCGTGTCCTGTCGAAGCGCGGGCTGCCGAAGAACTGCGCCGGCGGAGCCTCCTCGACGATTTCGCCCTGGTCCATGAAGATCACCCGGTCGGCGACCTTGCGGGCGAAGCCCATTTCATGGGTCACGACGATCATGGTCATGCCGCTCTCGGCAAGCTCCACCATCGCATCCAGCACCTCGTTGATCATCTCCGGATCAAGCGATGAGGTCGGCTCGTCGAACAGCATGATCTTGGGCTGGGCGCAGAGCGCGCGGGCGATGGCGACCCGCTGTTGCTGGCCGCCGGAGAGCTGCAGCGGGTACTTTCCCGCCTGCTCCGGGATCCGCACGCGCGTCAGCATCTCCATGGCGCGGTCTTCAGCCTCTTTTTTAGGCAAATGCTTGACCCATGTCAGGGCGAAGGTGCAGTTTTCCAAAACAGAGAGATGCGGGAACAGGTTGAACGACTGAAACACCATGCCGATCTCGCGACGGATGGCGTCGTTCTCGCGCAGATCGCGGCCATAGGCGCGGCCATGGACGCGGATGGTGCCCTCCTGATGCCGCTCCAGCTGGTTGATGCAGCGGATCATCGTCGATTTGCCCGAGCCCGAGGGGCCGCAGACGACGATGCGCTCGCCCTCGCGCACCCGCAGGTCGATATCCTTGAGCACATGGAAGGCGCCGAACCATTTGTTCACGCCGATCATCTCGACGGGCGGTTCCCCTCGGACAGCGTCCGTCATCGGCGCTCTCCCGCCGAGAGGCGCTGTTCAAGGTTGAGGCTGTATTGCGACATGGTGAAACAGACCACGAAGTAGATCATCGTGATGAAGAAGAACGGCTCCAGGAACAGCCCGAGCCAGCGTGTGTCCTCACCGACCGCGCGCGACATGCTCAGTAGGTCGAACAGGCCGACGATGGAGACCAGTGTGGTGTCCTTGAACAGGCCGATGAAGTTGCCGACAATGGTCGGGATCATGATCTTCAGGGCCTGCGGCATGATCACGAGGCCGGTCGACTGCCAGAAGCCGAGGCCCATCGCGGAGGCCGCCTCGTACTGACCGCGCGGAATCGCCTGCAACCCGCCGCGAATGACCTCCGCCATATAGGCCGACGAGAACAGGCAGACGGCGACGATCGCCCGCAACAACTGGTTGACCTCGACGCCGACGGGCAAGAACAGCGGCAGCATGGTGTTGAAGGTGAACAGGATGGTGATCAGCGGCACCGAGCGGAACAGCTCGATGAAGGTCGTCGACAGCATGCTGATCAGCGGCATCCGCGAGCGCCGCCCCAGTGCCAGCACGATGCCGGCCGGCAGCGAGAAGGCGATTCCGATGCCCGAGATCACCAGCGTCAGGAACAGCCCACCCCAGGCGCGGGTCGCGACAAAGGACAGCGACATCGCCTGCACGGCGATGAGCGCCACCACATAGAGCGCCAGCAGCGCCGCGATCTGTCCGTTGCGCCGGGCCGGATCATTGTCGCCGCCAAAACCGATTGCCGCCACCGCATAGCGGCCGAAGCTCAGGCCGCTGATGGTTTCGGTCGCCGCCGTCAGCAGCGTCCAGAGGAAGCCGGCGAGCCCAAGCGCGATCAGCGCGCTCCAGATCACGCCCTTCTCCCCGCCGAGGAAGAGATAGGACGCCAGCAGCGGAAACAGCAGCACCAGCGACAGGCCGATCTGAACCTTCGACTGGACGCGGGGCAACCAGAGTGGCAACGCCCAGAGCAGGAGGATCACCCCTGCGAGATTGATGCGCCAGACCTGATCCTTGGGGTAGAGCCCGTAGATCAGATTGGGGATCCAGGCGATGACGCCCGGCCAGCAGGCGCCGGAGCGGCCGACCAGATCCAGGCATTGGCGCCGGTTGTCGGCCTCCCAGACGGCATTGCCGACCGCCCAGGTCAGGATCGTGTCGAAGAAGGCGTAGACGATCCAGATGCCCAGCACGGTGACCAGCGCATTGGGGATGCTGGAAAACATGTTCTGTCGGACCCAGCCCTGGACGCCGAGCGTGCTGGGCGGCGCGGCGCGGGCCGGTTTGGGCTTGAAGATCTCCGCCGGCAGCTGTTCGACGGAGCCGGCATTGCGGCCGATGACCTTATCCATGGCTCAGCGCTCCCTGATCAGGATGGAGCGGTTGTAGCGGTTCATCGCCAGCGACACCGCCAGGCTGACCAGGCAGTAAAACCCCATCGTCATCGCCACGATGGGGATGGCGCGGCCGGACTGGTTGAGAGAGGTGTTCATCCAGACGCTGACCAGATCGGGAAAGCCGATTGCGATGGCCAGGGACGAGTTCTTGGTGACGTTGAGATACTGGCTGATCAGGGGCGGGATGATCACCCGCAGCGCCTGCGGCAGGATGATCGACCGCATCGTCCGGCCCGGCGGCACGCCGAGCGCGCGCGCGGCCTCGGTCTGGCCGCGGCTCACCGATTGCACGCCGGAACGGACGTTCTCGCCGATGAAGCAGGAGGTGTAGATCGACAGCGCGATGATCAGCGCGCAGAAGGAGGGCGGGATGTTGAGGCCGCCGACGAAATTGAAGCCGCGCAGTTGCGGCATGTCCCAGGACACCGGGGCCCCCGCCAGCAGGGTGGCGAGCAGCGGCGGCAGGACGAGCAGCGCCAGGACCGGCAGCACGACCGGCCTGATCCGGCCGCTGTTCTCGCGCTCCTTGCGGGCAAAGCGCGCCCAGGCGAATGCGCCGGCCAGGCCCAGCACCGCGGCGGCGAGCACGGTGCCGAAGCCATCCGCGATCACGGGCGCGGGCAGATATAGACCGCGATTGTTCAGGAAGATCGAGTCGATCCAGCCGATGCTGTCGCGGGGCCTCGGCAGCAGCGTAAAGACGCCGAAATACCAGGCGATGATCTGGAGCAGCAGCGGGGTGTTGCGCAGCACCTCGATATACCAGCGCGCGACGTTGCGGATGACCCAGTTGTTGGACAGCCGTGCCAGCCCGACGATCAGCCCCAGCACCGTCGACAGCACGATCGCGACCACCGCCACCAGCATGGTGTTGGCGATGCCGACCATGAAAACGCGCAGATAGGTGTCGCCCTCGCGATAGGGGATCAGCGTGAAGCCGATGCCGAAGCCGGCCGAGACGCCCAGAAAATCGAACCCCGCCGACATGCCACGCTGCGACATGTTCTCGATCGTGTTGCTGATCAGGTACCAGAACAGCAGCACCACGCAGGCGAGCGTCAGCGCCTGATAGACCACCGATCGGACGGTGGCGTTGTTGAGAACCGCCATCAGGCGCGCGCCTGAGCCTGCCGGGGCCGGACTGTCGAGTAGGGCCATGGTGACCTCGCCATTGGTATCATGCAGCCACCGACGGCCTTTGGCAGCCGTCGGCCGGAACGATGACAGGCGGTGGCGGCGGCGATCGCGAAGGGCGTCGCTCCCGGCCCGGCCTGGCCGGGATGGGAGCGACGCATCAGGGCAAGCGCAGCCGGCCGGTGGCCGGGCTCACCGGAACGGCATCGGATAGAGGATGCCGCCCTTGTTCCAGAGCGCATTCAGCGAGCCGTCGCGCGGGATGTTGACGGGGGTCTTGGCGCCGACATTGCGCTCATAGGTCTCGGCATAGTTGCCGACATGCTTGAGCACGCGCACCATGAAGTCCTTGGGCAGGCCCATGCCCTCGCCGACATTGCCCTCGGTGCCGAGCAGGCGCTTGATGTTGGGGTTGGACGACTTCAGCATCTCGTCGACATTGGCGGAGGTGACGCCGAGTTCCTCGGCCTCGATCATGCCGAACAGCACCCAGCGCACGATGTCGCCCCAGTTGTTGTCGCCATGACGGACGACCGGGCCGAGCGGCTCCTTGGAAATGGTTTCGGGCAGAATCATGTGCTCGTCGGGCTTGGGGAAGGCGGAACGGCGGGCCGCAAGGCCGGATTTGTCGTTGGTGTAGGCATCGCAGCCGCCGCCGAGATAGGTCTCGACCAGGACATTGACGTTTTCGTTCGTCACCGGCTTGAAGGTCATGCCGGTAGAGCGGAAATAATCGGCGAGATTGAGCTCCGTCGTGGTGCCGGTCAGCACGCAGACGGTGGCGCCGTTGAGCTCCTTGGCCGATTTGATGTTGGAGGATTTGGGCACCACGAAGCCCTGGCCGTCATAGAAATTGACGCCGGCGAATTCGAGACCGAGCTGCGTATCGCGGACGGCGGTCCAGGTCGTGGTCCGCGAGAGCATGTCCGACTCGCCATTGGCGAGCGAGGTGAAGCGCACAGCCGAGGTGACCGACTGGTACTGCACCTTCTTGGGATCGTCGAAGATCGCGGCCGCGACGCCACGGCACATATCGACATCCATGCCCGACCAGGTGCCGTCGGAGGCGAGCGCATAGAAGCCCGGTGTGGGCAGCCCGACCTGGCAGTTGACATGTCCCCTGGCCTTGACCTGAGCCAGCGTGGCCTGGGCCGAGGCCTGACTGGCCCAACCGGCAGCACAGGCTGAAAACGCAAAAATCATCAGGTTTTTTTTGATATTTGACACGCGCATCGGTCTTATCTCCCCAGATCTGACGTGATATCTGCCGCTTTGCCTCGGCAGTTTTAACAGCAAGAACTATGCCGCAGCTCATCTCCAACCATCCGGACACCCCATGCACGACTCGTCCTTCCAAGCCGGTGCGCTCGATCTCGGACCGCTGGAAAGCGTCTGTTTTCACGGGCTGAAGGCAGGGCCGAAGCTGATCGTGCTCGGCGCCGTGCATGGCAATGAGGGCTGCGGGCCGGCTGCGATCAACCGGGTCATCGCCGATTGCCGCACGGGCGCGCTGAGCGTGCTGCGGGGTGAGGTCACCTTCGTTCCGGTCGCCAACCCCAAGGCCCGCCGGCAGAACACCCGCGAGGGCGACCGCAACCTCAACCGCGACATGCGCGAACGGCCGCAGCCCGGCGATAACGAGGACCGGATCGGCAACCGTCTCTGCGCATTGCTGCGCCGGCATGACGTCCTGCTGGACGTGCATTCCTTCAGGGGCGAGGGCGAGCCCTTCGTCTTCTTCGGCCCGGAGGACAACACCGGCGAGCTCGAGGCGTTTCGCCATGCCGGCGCGGAAGCGTCCTTCGCCGCCAGCCTCGGCACCGGCATGCTGATCCATGGCTGGCTCGACATCTATGTCCGGCTGATCGCGGCGCGCGAGCGGCTGGGGCTTGCCCGGCTGGCGGTCACCGAAGGCTTCGGCACGACGGAGTACATGCGCTTTGCTGGGGGCTACGGCGTCACGCTCGAATGCGGTCAGCATGACGATCCAGCCTCGATCGACGTTGGCTATGCCGCCATCCACAAGGCGCTGGCGCATCTGGGCCTCATCGATGCCCCCGCCCCGGCGCGCACGCGGCCGAAGGTGATCCACATGTGCGATCTGGTGATATGCGAGGCGGAGGGCGACCAGATCGAGGGCGACTGGAAGACCGGGGACGCCATCGCGGCCGGCCTGCCGATCGCGCGCCGGGCCGATGGCGCAGTGGTGCTGGCTCCGCGCGACGGCTTTGCCATCTTTCCCAACAAGACGCCCAAGCCCGGCGAGGCGATCATCTATCTCGGCGAGGTGAGTCCCCGCCGGGTCGAGGGTTGACCAGGCCGTTTTGCCGGATGCTGCTCTGCTTTCTTTCGGTCATGACGATGGCCAAACCGGATTCCGTCTGACATTCTGATGACAGCTCCCATCAGAGGAGCGTCAAGGGATAGGAATCGTCCATGGAACGCAGAGATTTGCTCAAGGGCATCGGTGCGGTCGCCGCCACCATTGCCGCCCCCGCCATCGGGCGGGCCCAGACAGTGCCGACGCTGGTCGGTGCCGTGCAGTTCAACGACGCGCACCCCTTCACGCAGGGGCTCCTCAAATTCGAGGAGCGTGTGAAGGCGCTCTACAACAAGCCGGTCAACTTCACCCTGCACAAGGATTCGTCGCTCGGGCTCGAAAAGCAGTATTTCGAGTACATGGCGCAGGGGAAGAACGTCGATTACGCGGTGGTTTCACCCGCCCATATGTCCACCTTCTCCAAGGCCGCGCCCTTCATCGACGCGCCCTTCGTCTTCCGGGATTTCGCCCATATGGAAGCGGTGGTGAACAAGGGCCTGCTGAACCCGATCGCCGACGAGATCGAGAAGAAGGCCGGCGTGCGGCTGATCGGCTTTGGCGGCGGCGGCGTGCGCAACCTCTTCGCCAACAAGGCGCTGAAGAGCGTCGCCGAGATCAAGGGCCTGAAGGTGCGCGTCCAGGGCGCTCCGATCTGGTCACGCAGCTTCGCGGCCATCGGCATGTCGCCGACGGTCATCGCCTATAACGAGATCTACAACGCCATCCAGAACAACGTCATCTCGGCCGCCGAGAACGAGGCGGCCGGCATCGAGCAGATGAAGTTCTTCGAGGTCGCGCCCAATATCCTGATGACGCAGCACGCGGTCTCCGTCCGGCCGATCTGCTTCTCGATGAAGACCATGGCGACCCTGCCCAAGGATCTGCAGGAGGCGGTGATCCAGGCCGGCAAGGAAGCAGCCGATTACGAGCGCAAGATCGAATCGAGCGGCGATGCGGAAATCCTCGTCAGGCTCGAGGCGGCAGGCCGGCTGAAGCGGATTCCCTTCGAGGACCGGCCCACCATGCAGAAGCTCGCCGAGCCGATCATGCAGACCTATGCGAAGGAAATCGACGCCAGCGGCATCCAGACCGCCATCGCCGGCGTCTGAGCCCGTCATCCTTTGAATCCATCAGTTCCGGGCGCGAAAGCGCCCGGAAGCTGCTGTTGCGCGCGGGATCCCTTCATGAATGCTTCCTTGTCTGACAGGCCCAGCCTGTGGCGACGCATGACCGCTGCCTATTCGCGATTGCTGTCATTCGTCGTGGTCTTCTCCGTCGGCATCCTGGTGGTGCCTGTCATGCTGCAGATCGTTTCGCGCTACTCCAACCTGATCCCGTCCTATATCTGGACGGAGGAACTGGCCCGCTTCCTGTTCATCTGGACCGTGATGATCGGCACGATCATCGGCGTGCGCGACGCGGCTCATTTCGATGTCGACCTGCTGCCGAGGCTGGGCGCACGGGGCGATGCCTTCATGCGCATCGTCGCCAAGCTCGGCGTGCTGACGATCGCGATCGTCTTCGTTTATGGCGGCATCGAATTCACCCAGTTCGCCTGGAACCGGACCTCGGAGCTGGCCGAGTTGCCGCTCTGGCTGATCCATATCGCCTGGCCGATCGCCGGGGTGAGCTGGGTCATCTTCCTCGGCGAGCAGTTCGTCGATGATCTTCGCGTCCTCTTCGGAAAGACCATCAGCTCATGACCGGCAGCGTTCTCTCCTCGGGGCAGGCTGCCTTCATCCTCTTCGGCTGCTTCTTCCTCGGCCTCTTCCTGCGCATTCCCGTGGCCTTCGCACTGGCGCTGGCCTGTCTGCCGATCCTGATCATCGAGCCGCGGCTCGATTCGATGACGCTGATGAGCGAGACGTTCAACGCGTTCAACTCCTTCATCCTGCTGGCCGTGCCGTTCTTCCTGCTGACGGCCAATCTGATGAATGTCGGCGGGGTGACGAACCGGCTGATGAGCCTTTCGCGGGCGCTGGTCGGGCATTTCCCCGGCGGCCTCGCCCAGATCAACGTGGTTTTGTCGTTCTTCTTCGCCGGCATCTCCGGCTCCTCGACGGCGGACGCCGCCAGCCAATCCAAGATCTTCATCGAGGCGCAGCGCCGGGAAGGCTATGACGACAGCTTCTCGGTGGCGATCACCGCCGTCTCGGCCGTGCTGGCGGTGATCATCCCGCCCTCGATCCTGATGATCGTCTGGGGCGGTATCCTGACGACATCGATCGGCGCGCTGTTCCTGGCGGGCGTCATTCCCGGCATCCTGATCGGCGTGGCGCAGATGGCAACGGTCCATGCCTATGCGGTCAGGCGCGGCTACCCGACCTATCCGCGCTCCTCCCTCCGGCAGGTGTTCAAGGCGGTCGAGCATTCCTTCCTGGCGCTTTTGACACCCGGCATCATCATCGGCGGCAAGGTCTTCGGCTGGTTCACCGCGACGGAATCAGCCGCGATCGCGGTGGTCTACGCAGCCTTCCTGTCGCTCATCGTCTATCGCGAGATGGATGCCAAGGGGCTCTATGCGGCCCTGCTCGACACCGGCAAGCTTGCCGGCGTGACGCTGTTTTGCGTCGGCACGGCGTCGGCCTTCGGCTGGCTGATGGCCTATTACAAGATGCCGCAGGCGATCCTGACCGGCGTCTCGGCCTGGGGGATGGGCTTCTACGAGACCGGCTTCTTTATCTCAGGGGTCTTCCTGCTCGTCGGCTGTTTCCTGGATGCGATCCCGGCAATCATCATCGTGGGGCCGATCCTGGCGCCTTTGGCGAGCACGGTGATGATGGACCCGGTCCATTTCGCCATGATCGGCATCGTCAGCCTCGCCTTCGGATTGGTGACGCCGCCCTACGGCCTGTGCCTGATGATCGCCTGCTCGGTCGCGGGCATCAGCATGCGCTCGGCGATCCGGGACACGCTGATCATGCTGATCCCGATGTTCGTCGTACTCGGCCTGATCATCATGTGGCCCAAGGTCTCGCTGTTCCTGCCGAGCCTGATCTCGCCGGAGTTCCTGAACTGATCCTTGCGGCGGTGCGGGCCGTCGCCGGGCTTGCGTATGGGCACAGGCGTTGCGGTCATAGCGTCGCAGCAGGTTGAATCGGCGCGGTTTGCGCGTAGCTCTCGCGGAAGCCGAGAGACGATGCGCTGAGATCATGCCCATGCCGATGGCAACCCGTGAAACCGGCCTGGCGATGCTGGCCGAGTTCGTGCCCCGCATGGGCCGCCGCTATGCCAATGGCCGCAATTTCGATCATGGCCCCGGGCGTCACGATGCGGTCTCGCGGCTTTCGCCCTATATCCGGCGCCGGCTCGTGACCGAGGCCGAGCTGGTGTCGGCCGCGATCGCCGCGCATGGCCCCGAGGAGGCGGAGAAATTCGTCGAGGAGGTGCTCTGGCGCGGCTATTTCAAGGGCTGGCTGGAGCGGCGGCCGTCGATCTGGACTGCCTATGTCACGGGCCTTGAGGCCGACCTCGCCGTGCTCGATACCGATCGCCGGTTGCGGCGTCGGGTTTCCGAGGCGGAAGAGGGGCGCACAGGCCTGGCGTGTTTCGACGCCTGGGCGCAGGAACTGATCGAGACCGGCTATCTGCACAATCATGCGCGGATGTGGTTCGCCTCGATCTGGATTTTCACGCTGGGTCTG
>JAIVFU010000128.1 GCA_020829485.1 Nostoc sp. CHAB 5834
GGCATTGTAAGAGTGATAGGATGTCGAACATGGGCGAATTGTAGCTTTTGAGTTGTCGTTTGGGAAGACAACAACTCTACTACAAAGCGCCCTCTTTCTTCATACTCTTGTTTTGGCGAAGGTATTGATAAAGGATTAGTTTTTCAGAATCATAATTAAGTTTTTGCCGACCAATGGTCGGCAAATTGCGATTTTCATAGAGCGATCGGTTACGCCATCCCTTAGTATAAGCATGAAGTAATCAATGACTGCAAAACTTAAGTATAAAAAACTACAAAATTTTGCGAAATAACTGATGTGCGTGAGCAAAACTATTTACTGGCTGAACTAACTTAGAAACGGCGATCGCTGTTGACTGCGCTGCTCACATCAAAAATTTTGGGTTTCACTGTTCCCTCTGACCCCAAACCAATTTGGCTGGTGGTGCTGCAATGGGAAGCGATCGCTGCGCTGGACTATTTAGATATCTGTGGCTGGTGGTGCTGGAATGGGAAGTAATTGCGGAGGTTGAATTGTGATCTCTCTAACAACTAGTGCCTGATTTTTACTACGATTGCGTTTTCTTCCATTCGTCTACTGTTAAGCAAGTTTTCCCAGTGGGTATTAATCCTGTGGTTGCTGAGACACCGAAATTTTTCAGCGCATAATTTTCTACTTCTGCATCCTTAAAAGCCTGTTCCACTACCTTTTGCTTCTCTTCTTTTGACAAAACTTCAACTTTTACATTCTCTGGCGTAGGAGTAGTGCCTGTTTTCTTGAGCATGAAATTTTTCACATTGTACAAGCCTTCTTCTCGCGGCTTCCCTAAATTTAAGCACCCTCTTGATTTGACGAATAATCCTGTAGTCCAAAAATTTCTTACAAAGTCCTGTTTGTTAACAAATTGGACTCCATTCGCTCCCCACACATAGACAGGCTCGAAATATCCCTTAGTTGGAGGGATTTTGGTTTCGTTGCACCTTGTTCCGTTTTTGTACGGAGCGTTCCCGTCTCCGCATACCTTCCAAGTTATTCTATATAAGTTAGGTGTCTCTTCTACATATTGCCTTATTTGCTCCTGTACTTCCTTATCTTTTTGGCTTTGCTCATCAGTTGTCGCCGCATAAGCCTGTTTTAAGTCATTCTCTGCCTGAGCAACCAAGTCTGTTTCAGACTGGCAAGCTCCTAAGTATAGTCCTACACCTATTGAAACAAGTGCTGCAAATATTTTTCTTTTATTCATAAATACTCCAACAAATGATTATGAAAATTAATTCCCAATTTCCTTGCTTGACCAAATATCTACTTCTAACAAATGCTGAAGTACAAGCTGCAAGTATTATACATATTTGTTCTATACATGCAATCAAGTTTTAACAGTTTTTAGTTATGATGCAAAACATGGTGAGGTATCGAAGGGAAAGTTCAATTTATGGAGAGCAGGGATACTTAAACAATTCGCAATTCGCAATTCGCAATTACGTTTTGTAACGGGGATTTTAATTAGGCAGGGGACTTAAACCCCCAAACTTTGTTAAAGCTAATTTTGACGTTTTACATCATAAAAATAGTCAATAGTCAATCCCCCATATTTAGCACTTACTGAAGATGTTGCACAAAGATTTATACTAATTAATGATTAAGGATGTGAGTATATCAAGCACAAAGACTGATAATACAAGAAAGAGATTTTTATCTACGTAGATTATTGCTGTTAGAAATGTTTATACAGTACTACAGTTCTGTTTTTTTCCGTACCAGGGTACGTGGATTTTGGGGTTGACTTATTTAAGAATGTGCCTATCCCTCAAGACATCGTTCAGGAGAACGAAAGCAGATGCGTACTGACTACGGATACCCAGATTTTGCTGCTTCAGCAACAGGAACACTTTTATTTGACTCTAAGAATGACAGGGCGAAAAAAGGCACACTCACACTGATGGGTGTGACTGGTGTGTTGATGATAGCAGAGATGTCCGTCCACAATATACTGATGGGTGGATTTATGATTGCGTCTGCCATCGTCATTGCCTTGCCGAAACAGTCACAAGCATTATTTACTAACTTCGATAAACTACAACGAAAGTATGGAGTTAATCTCTATGCTGTGTTGTTTGCGCTGTTAGCAGTAATTTGTCTAATTGATTTTGCTGCGGCTCCAGCTAATGCTCAGTTTTTCAATAATGCTCAAACTTGGATGACCAACACTTTTGGTAATGTCAGCAATGGACAAACATCAGCAGTTATTGCACTTTTTTTCAATGTATTAAGAGCTTTATTCCTATTATATGTTGGGATCAGTCTAGTACGAATTATTCAATCTGCCCGGAATGATGAAGACTGGCAGACACTAGCAAGAACTCCATTAATCATAGTTATGGCAGTTTTTGTTGGAGATTTAATTACTGGTCTGATTGTTCAGTAAAAAAGCTTTATAAAAACAGAATTCAGGAGTCAGGAGCCAGAATTAAGAATGAATTCTGTGTGAATGGCGAATGAATAAGTGGGTTTAATACCCCCACTAAATTCAAAATTTAGCGGTCTTCTCTTTCAGAGACGCAAGCGCGAACAATCAGGAGCGGGTTTGAATCCTCCACTGATAGCGCAGCGTTAGCGAGTCTGCGAGCGTCTTGATTCTGACTCCTGAATTCTGACTTCTGAATTCTTCTTCAAGGGTTATCAGTTATTGATACATACGCATTCGGATTAATAGCTGATAACTTTTTATTAAATTATAGATATGTCAGAAAAACATGATTTTCGTACAGTAAATCGAATTTTAGGAGAAAGACCAAGACTAGGGCCATTCCCTGCCGACCAAATATTTGCCTGGACATTAATAGCAGTAGTCAATGTATTTATCTTTAATTATCTACTGAAAACAAGTTGGTTAGGTACAGGATTAAGTATTGCTTGGGGATGGGCAACATGGTGGACAATTTCTACAAACAAAGACTTTTTCGGTAAGTTCGTCAGCGTTCCTCGAATTAGTAGGGGATATATGAGATTTCAATCAATACAACAGAAGTCGTCAGATGGAAGCCGGAAGAGAAATAAGTTCTAAGTTCTGAGTTTTAGTGAGATTTAAGTTATTAAGATTATGCCAAAATCTTCTAATCAGGCTAAAGATAAACTAGGTAAAGTCGCATTAGAAAACGAGCAGATTAGTGTTGTGAAAATGCTCACTCCCTTTGAAGATATTATCCATTTAGCGGGTATTTGCGACCTCAACTTAGGAGGTAGGCAGGGCGTAGGCGCATTAATTCTTAAAAAAGGTGAAAATATTCAAATTAAATTCTGCTTTGATTGTTTAGGGATTCATCCGATTTTACAATCATCGCAAATGCTGCCTATCTTTGAGGGGATAGAAGCGGGGCTAAAAGAAATTCCCGAAGGGGAAAACTTAACAATACATTTAGGTTCTTTTACGTCTGATTATCACCGACAAGAAGAACTGTCCAAGCTAGAGAGTAATTGTCAGATTGACCAATTAAAATTGTTAATACGTAGTGAAAGATTAAGGACTAAAAAACTAACGGAAAGTGGAGCTAGGAAGAATAAGTTTTTGAGACTCTGGTGTACCTACACTGTTATTGATGACGATGAACGGTCTAAGGATTTTATAGAATCTCTGATTAGAAAATTAGAAAAGGGGTGGTTTCGCTTTACAGGTGAAATTCACGCCCATAACAATACTAGAATTGAAAATATTCTGCAAAATTCATTTAACGATGGATTTTTACAGTGGTCAGCTATCCTGGGCAACAAGATGAAGTTGGGGATTAGGATTTTAAGTGCTGAAGAAATTTGGTCAACAATTTGGCAACAGCTTAATCGCTCTACTCCCCCGGTAATCCCTAATCCATTAAAAATTGACCCAATAGATGGAATAGTAGAAACTCAGACGAGCGATTTTCACATCCGCCACCAGATGTTAGAGAATGAGGAGTCTGTGCCATTTTTCGATAGAAAATGGGTAAGACTACAAAATAAATATATTGGGGCGCTCAACTTCAGCCAAAAGCCAGGGGGGTGGTATGACGAACAAGCTCAATTACGTTATTTGTGGGAATTAATCTCTAGAGATAGTATTTATGATACAGAAATTATTTGTCAGGTAACAAAGGCAAATCAAACTATCTCTAAAACAAATCTTCAACGCATTACCAAACAATCAATTACCAGCACTTCTTTATCTACAGATAAAGGAAATATTGATGTCAAATCGGGGATGAATATTGAAGAAGCGGTAGAGGCGCAGAAGACAATATATAAAGGTAGTGTAGTAGTGCATACCGCAGTTGCTTTTCTCGTCCACCGCCCAACTCCACGGGAATTAGACGAAGCTTGCCGCTACCTTGCCAGCTATTTCTTGCGTCCGGCGGTAGTAGACCGAGAAATAGAATACGCTTGGAAGACATGGTTGCAGTGTTGTCCATTTGTTTGGGAGCCGTTGTTAACCAAGCCTTTTAACCGCCGATTGCCATATTTTAGTTCGGAAGCACCAGGGCTGATGCCGTTGATTAGGACTGCCACAGGCGATCGCACTGGCTTTGAGTTAATCGCAGAAGAAGGCGGTACACCAGTACACCTAGACTTGTACCAAAACCACAAGAATTTGGCAGTCTTCGGCGCAACTCGTTCAGGTAAATCTGTGCTGGTGGCAGGTATTCTTACCCCGGCACTAGCACAAGATATTCCGGTAGTGGCACTAGACTATCCTAAACCAGATGGTACTTCTACTTTCACCGACTACACCAATCTGCTGGGTGAAGATGGGGCATACTTTGACATCTCCAAAGAATCAAACAATCTTTTTGAACTACCTGATTTACGCTCTCTGAATGCAGAACTGAGAAATGAGCGATTGAACGATTTTAAGGAATTTCTCAAATCAGTGCTGATGACAATGGTGATGGGGACGAGCATGATTGGTATCAGCCCAACGATTACCACCAATATTGAGTCAATCATTGCTTTAGCTTTAAAAACATTTTTTAATGATGATGAAATTAAATCACGCTACAAGTCAGCAATACATTTTGGATTTGGGACTAAAGAATGGAGCGAAACTCCGACACTCAAAGATTTTTATAATTTTTGTTCTCCAGCTTTCATACAATTAGATTCTATTGCTAGTAAGAGTCAAGAGATTTCCGAAGCCTTAGAGCAAATCAGGCTGAGAATAAATTATTGGTTGAGTACCAGGGTCGGGCAATCCATCTCACGCCCATCCAGTTTTAGAACTAATGCCAAATTGTTAGTATTCGCTTTACGTAATTTATCGAGTGAAGCTGATGCTGCCATACTCGCTCTTAGTGCCTATGCAGCAGCCCTAAGACGTGCCTTAAGCTCAAAAGCTTCGATATTCTTTCTTGATGAAGCACCAATTTTATTCCAATTTGATGCGATCGCCTCGTTGATTGGGCGATTGTGTGCTAATGGTGCTAAGTCTGGTATCCGCGTTATTATTTCTGCCCAAGAACCAGAGACTATATATCAGAGCGCATCTGCACAGAAGATATTTGCCAATATCACTACACGTTTAGTAGGCAGGATTCAATCATCAGCCGTTGACCCGTTTATTGTTCGCTTTAAATATCCTATTGAAATCATCAGGGTCAACAGTACAGAAGCTTTTTATCCAAAAAAGTCGGGGATTTACTCACAATGGTTGCTTGATGATAACGGCAAACTCACATTCTGTCGCTATTATCCTGCCTACTGTTTATTAGCCTCAGTTGCTAATAATCCAAACGAACAAGAATTACGCAGTTTGTTTCTCAAGCACTATCAAGATAATCCTCTACTTGGGTTAGTCAAATTTAGTGAGGATTATATCAGAATGATTCGGGGGGAAGAGTTATCAGAATTAGCGAAGAATTTACTTTCAAAATCACATACAAGACAGGTAGCTTAAATGAAAAAGCGGACAATTGGGGTAATACTTTCTGCTACAGTTGGCAGTTTATTGATAGCTGCACCTAGCTATGGCATCAGCATCAACGATTTTTTTAGTTCTATCGTATCGGATCTTCAAGGAGAAGTTTCGGAAATTCAAGCATGGGCCAAGGGTGAGATTAACAGTGCTTGGGGTGACATCAAAGAAAATGCTAATGCGGCAATTGATAGTTCTATTGGACAATTGGGTGCGCCTGACCCAATTGCTTCGGCTGAACAATTGAAAAATACGCTTAAGGATGATTATTCTTATCCTGTCGCCCAAGAAAAAGCACAGAAGCTAGAGCGTGAATTGACGCTTGGCTCGATTGCCAGCGTGATTGGAAAAAAAGGACAGCAGCAAACTCAAGAAAAAATTGATACTACAGCACAAATCGCTAAACTTGCAAAAGGTATTGCTGATGAGGCGCAGAATATGGACGCTTCTCAGAATGTTCTCAAAGCGATCGTGTCTCAGAACGGCTTAATTGTGTCAATGTTGGCACAGCAGCGTACTGATTCTTTATTAGACCGACAGGACAATGCTTACTCTAACTTGATGCTAACGCAAGTAGCGGAGCATCTTGATTCCCAAAGGCAAAAGGAGAACTCCGAAGAAGATGGCAGATTATCTCTATTACATGAAGTCGTACTTAATGCACGGCTAGATCCTACTTCTGCTGACTGATTAAAAGGGTATAGAAACACAGTAAGAGTTGACATCCTCACCGACCTAAAGCCGCTCTTAAGAAGGAGTAATGAGTAAATACCCATTTTTCATCCACTCATTACTTTAAAGCATTGCGTGAAGCACGTAGCTCTAGACCCAATTCTTTGGGAAAGTTACAAGAGCTTTTCCCTCCTATACAAACAATCAACTAGCGTTCAAATATCTGACAAAATTACTGCATTGAGCAAGGATTCAAATCATGTTTTTACTAGCCAAACTTTTAGGGGGCGATTTAGTTGGTTTCGCCGGGCAATTAGTCGCTGATTCTAAATCTTATCAGCCAATGTTCTTTCTATTTACAATTGGTATAATTGCGCCATTCTTAGCTACAGGTTTAGCAGCTGGTGGTGGCATTTCTGTTTTACTTCAAATTAATAAAGCTGCTGAAACTTACAGTGGGATTGCCATTGAGGTTGCTAAAGGTGTTGCTACTAAAGGTGGTAGTTTAGTCGGAAAATTAGCTAAATAAAACGTAATAATTCAACACGGGCTAAACGCCCCGCTATCCATGTACAGGATTCAGAAGCCAGAATTTAAAAGAATTCACTCTTCTTCTCCAACATTCTGACTCCTGAATTCAGAAGGACTGAATTCTTACAATAAAACCTATGCTGAATCAAAAAAATAAAACTCAACCCAGAGAACCATTGCAATTACTTAGTTACAACAAATATGTAACAACAAGAGTTGGGATAATTTCTCTAGCTGGTTTTTCAATGGCTGCGCTTTCTCTGTTATTACAATTTCTAAATTATGGAGCGATTAGTGTTTTAAACCTTTGGAGTTGCCATGAAAAAGTTTTTGATTGGTATACCGTTAGCGATCTCCGTTGCTTGTGTACCACTATCCACAATTGCCGCACCAGTCGTTCGCATCATCAAACAAACTCAAGCTAGTGGTCAAGGTGCAATTTTACAAACTATCAACGTTTGGAATGGTCACGGGGTAGCAATTTCTTTCTATGAAATTGGCGAGACAATTAAAAAGGTTTGGTTAGATGATCCATCGCAAATCCTGCTTGACACAGATGGTTGCTTAGAGGGACTGGATCAGAAATGCTCTAAAGGAGGTGCTGGGCTGATTCATCTGCGGCGGATCAAGAGAGTAAACATTCCCGGAATACCGCAAACATCGGCAACTCTACTAACAGTAGTTACGCAGTCATCCTCTGGTGAACGCAAGACTTACAGTTTTCGACTAGCAACAAGTAATGGCACTCCTAAATATAGTCAGGTGACAATTCTTCTTGATGTGGCACGAGAACAAACAGCCCCGAAGCCTCAATTGCAATCATTAGTTAAAACACAGCAAACAATTAACCAAATTCGAGGCGGTATTGTTGTCGCTATTAAAAGTGGATGGATGAATCAGCAAGATGAACTACACCAGCGCTTGCAAAAGTTAATCGGTTATTTACAAGCAGGTGATGACATTTCTACTGCTGCTAATAAGGCTTCTGTCTCTCAAGAGTTAGTTAATAAATTAATTGCTTTAAGTAATAGTTCTGATAATTTAACACGAGCTAATGGCTTATGAAATCATCTTTGCGGCCCAATGATAACACCTTACGTTACTTAATTTTTTTGGGTTTAGTAGGTAGTTTATTCATTCATAGTTTTATCAAGTACGGGCTACTCAATCAAACCATTGGGTTAATCATGCCCAAAGCCTCTGCACAAGTACCCGTTATCAATTCCCCTAATGGGTTTACTCCTGATTGGTCGCGTTTCAAATTCAGCGACATGATTATTTCTGAAAGTAACAGTGTTACCTACCCAGGCACAAGAGGTACAGAAACTAGAACCTGGACGGTAGGACAAAGCATTAGCGAGTTTATGGAACTGGGAGATTTTGAAACACCTCAATTAGCAATAGAGAATTTAAATCTCTCAACCATAGCTTCAGTACAAGGAATCAATTTAAGTGGGTTAACATTAGATGATTTTCAATTAATTCAATGGCAGACTTTACCATCTTTAACCAAAGCGATCTCTGGTTTAAGTAATAGAAATGTCAGAAGTGTTGAACCTGTCAGCGATTTCTTGAGAAGATTTGGAATTACTGGGGGCACAATAGGTAACGCCAGCCAAAATTCTCGTTTACGTGACGTTCAATTAGGAAGAGTAATAAATTTAAAAAATTACTCACTAAGATCTATTTCCGACATTCAAAACACATCTATTAATCGATTTGGGAATTGGCAAGACTCCAAAATTAATGGAGTACCTGGATTGTCCACTCTCAGTTGGGATAATTTGCCAGGGCTGCAAACACTCGACCTTTCATTCATCGGTAAAGTTGACATTGTACTGCGAGACATAGAAGCAAACCGAACTCGCTCAATTTCCGGTAGTTATCAACAAGGGTTTAATGTTCCTTGCCTACAGAATAATTGCGCTCATGCAGAGGTGGCAGGTATCGGCAGGACTACAGGTACTCAATGGATTTCTGGCAAAGTACAGAAGGTAACAGGTGGCTTTGGCATCTTGAAAGCACTTAACGATGGCCAAGAACCAACTGGTAGAAATCCTTTTGGTTCGGCATTTAAACAAGTGATTTGGGATACTGATGAAGCAAGCGGTTCTATGGAAACTGCTATGTTCTTCCGTATTTGCAAAACTATTCCCTTTGTTGGTCGCACCTGTTCGCCATACTTTATCGGGCCTGTCCCGTTTATCGAATACAAAGAAAAAGACCCCATTATTTTCGGTCAACCCTCAACACTTCCAGATTAATGTTTTAGTATTTTTACTTCAAGAATTTTCGGCTAGAGCAAAACTTGTAGACCTTCGATTTCCAATACCTTTATGAGCAAGTTTTTAGCGACAACTAACACAACTACTAGTCAAAGATTTCGATTTGAGCAATTACAAAATCATAATGACGCAATTGGCAAGTACACTCACTCTCTTTTCACCCCCAATGGACTAACAGTTTTGTCCTTACTTGGTGCTTATATTTTGATGAGGGTATTTTTTGGCGATAGTAACAAGAAGAAAATTGCTACCTCTTATTGGGGTGGAGCTAAAGAAACTGCTACTGCTCAGAAAAAAGCCATCTTGCAAATCGTCAATCCCCAATGTGATAGTGCGGCACTTTACATTGGTAAGCATCAGGGAAAAGGTGGTGGCACTACTTTTTATATCCCTGATGTGCAACGAGGTACGGCAGTCATCGGCGCTCCCGGTAGTGGTAAAACATTCAGTGCCATCAACCCGATGATTTACTCGGCAATTGATCAGGAATTTCCATGTATAGTCTACGACTTTAAGTATCCTTCTCAAGCGAAAGTTGCTGCCTACGCCAAATACAAGGGCTATGATGTTCACATTTTTGCACCGGGATTCCCTGAATCTGAAGTCTGCAATCCTTTAGATTTTCTCCGGGATAGTAGTGATGCCGAATCGTCCCGACAAATTTCAACCGTCATCAATAAGAATTTCCGACTTCTGGGCAATTCAACTGAAGATGGGTTCTTTGGCCCTTCGGGGGATCAGCTGACTCAGGCAATTCTAATGTTAGCTAAAGAGTTCGGTCAATTCGCAGATGTTATGACTTGCGCCGCGATACTTTCTAGCGAACAAATGGTCAAACGCCTGATGGCTGCTTCTCTCAATCCTTGGGTAAAAATTGCTTTTGGGCAATTGTTCAGTTCCGCAGCTAGTGAAAAGACTGTTGCCGGGATTGTCGCTACCGCCAGTATTATGTTCACTCGCTTTATGGCGAAAAACACCTTGGGCTGTTTCATCGGTAAGACAACTTTACCTTTGGAAATTAAAGGTAAGCAGATGATTATCTTTGGGTTGGACAGAGAACGCCGAGATGCAGTAGGGCCTCTCATGACCAGCATTTTACACATGACCATCGCCCGAAATATTGCTTCTAAACGGAAAGATCCACTCATCGTTGCACTGGATGAATTACCGTCTATTTATCTGCCTGACCTGTATAGATGGCTGAATGAATCTCGTTCTGAGGGCTTCTGCGGTATTATCGGCTTCCAAAATATGGGGCAGCTTGAGAAGAACTACGGTAAAGATATCGCTAAGGCTATCCTTGGTGCTTGCAGCACTAAGTTCATCTTTAATCCTGGTGAGAACGAGTCGGCGCAATTATTCTCCAGCTTCTTAGGTGATGAAGAGATTAAGTACAAGCAAAAAAGCCGTTCTACTGGTAGTAAAAATAATAGCACTAGTATTAGTGACCAAGAAAAAACTAGAAAGCTTTTTGAATCGGCTCAATTTCTCAAACTAATTGCAGGCAAATGTGTTTTTATTAATCCGGCTTATGCTAATAGAAAGGAGGGGTCTGTTCCTTTACTCAAAACTATCAAAATTAATGATTTACTCAAAAATATTGATAAATACAATCAACTAAAATGGGCGCGAATTGTTAGTTTACTAGCTAGGAGAAGTACGCAGAAATTTCCCTCTAGGCAGGATTTGGCTTTACGAGTTAGGCAAGTTGAGTTACGCTTTCCCATTCCCCAAAATCCTCAAGCTGTTTCTAATAATCCCGGTCTAACATCAAAAAACGTTGGCAGTATGGTTAATCAAGACCAAGTTCCTTCTGATATCGGGTTTTAATATTATGAAAATGACTATTGAAGAATTGAAGATTGATAATTTTGACTTAATTAGAACTTTATCTCAACAGTATATTATCGCTAATGGTAGTTTCATTGACATTAATCTGACTCTAGCTCAAAT
Source organism: Nostoc sp. CHAB 5834 (assembly GCA_020829485.1). The sequence continues at coordinate 11,359 of JAIVFU010000128.1, forward strand.
TATTGACAATTTTAATACCCTGTCTGGAACTAGACCAAAACTTAAGAGTTTGGGAATATATATTGTCATCAGTTTGAAAAATATTTATATTAACCTAAATCAACAATTATGTATTCAAATTGTTAATCAATATATTCATGGTATTGGCTGGGATGATTTGCAGTACATTTGTTTTTTTGATATTAATCCAAGTAACGTTTACATTCATATTATTTTTAATCGGGTTACTCCCCAAGGTAAGCTCATTGATATCAAATACTTGGGGGCTAACTGGCAACAATATGAGGTTTTACGTCAATCTTGTTCTCGGATCTTAGAAAACCCTGCTAATAATAAATATTTACAGAGACGCTGCAACTGTTGTCCTTAAGTAAGAGTACATCACAACGCACAGTATATAAATAACTAACAAAAAATATGTTTGATGAACGACATTTGCAACTCACTTCTGCCTACGCTAGAGCTAGTCAGCATTTTATTAGAGCTTTTATTTATCCTTTAGGAGAGTTTATTTACAAATCAATCGAATCAGCTATTGATTTAAAATGTCGAATTGAAATAGGGGAAGAAACTTATTTTCTTACTCCTGATGAGGATGGTGGCTGGAAATGGTCTAAAGGTAACTTTGAAGGTGTAACAGATGAGGAAATAGAACAAGTAGAAGAGATAATGGCATATTTATTGCCTAAACTTCTTCCCGGCAGTAATGATATAACACCGTCGAATTTTCCTCCTGAGCCTGATTTACCTCCAGTTTTACCTAACCCCAATTCCCCCTTAATTCTTCCGCCTTCTGCCACATCTGTTGAGTTTTTAACTATACCATTCGATTCTCAAAATTCCCAGGAATATCTACCTATTCAAGACCAAGAAAATCTAGGTTTAAATGCTTCCATCCATAGAAATGTTTTTTTAACAGTTGAAAGCGCCAACAATGGCATAAGTAGTAAAAAACTTGAGCTACAAAATACTCAACATATCCCGCCTCACCCAGAACATATTGATCCGCAACATTGGCACGAACTCGTAGTAGGCAGCGCGATCGCACCTCTTATTGCACATCTCAACTTCTCTAGTCTTCATTTTAGCTATGTCGGTGGCGAACATGAAGCTTGGGAACGGCTCATGATCAGCGACAAACTTTCACGTACAAATACAGGTAGCCTGTCCATTAGGCTTTTAGAACTCTATTCCAACTTAGATGCGGGTGGTTGGTGGTGTAATTCAGGAGTAGATCCGCGCACATTTGCTAATCTTACCCCTGGTGAGCAACCTCAAATTAAAGAATGGGGATGCTATAAGCCAAATCGCCCCAGGCCAAAAACCGTAAAAAAAGATGGGTTCACTGTTGTGGTTGAAGGTAAGTTCATCAAATATGAGCATCCACCATCAGTTGATTTAAGTATTTTCTTACTAGATGTTCCAGGGGAAATTGCCCAAAATATTTACTCAAAAGCTGGAGTAAACCCCACCGACAGCGATCGCCTGAGTGGTTTTTGGTATTGTGTGTGTAAACACAATATTCCACTCGTCATTACAGAGGGCGCGAAGAAAGCGGCTAGTCTGTTAAGCCAAGGTCACGCAGCCATCGGACTACCGGGAATTTCCTCCGGCTATCGCTCACCTAAAAACGAGTGGGGCAAGAAAATTGGTGATTCCTATCTAGCTGATGAGTTAGCTGTTTTCGCTACTAAGAGTAGAGAAATCAAAATCTGCTTTGATTATGAAACTAAGCCTGAAACTAAACTCAATATCCAAAGAGATATTTGGAAAACAGGAAGCTTATTACAAGAATTTGGTGCTGTCGTTAAAGTAGTAACGCTGCCAGGGCCGGATAAGGGTGTAGATGATTTTATAGTGGCACAGGGAGGAGAAAGTTTTGAAAAGCTATCTGCCGGGGCTATAGCTCTAGAGTCATGGCATCAAAATCAACTTGATAGTTTACGTTTTACTATCAAGCTCAAAGATGGCACAGTCAAAACAATTGAAGAGGAGGCAGGAGGCAGGAGGCAGAAGGCAGAAGGAAAGAATTTGGTGGGGAATTTAGACCCCCACTTTAGGAGTGCCACTGAATCAGAGATTGCAGTGGGGGACTCAAACCCAAGCTCACTCTGGTCGCGGCAGGAGGCAGAAAGCAGTTTTCCTTCTGCCTCCCTTGTTGATCAACAAAAAGGAGACTCCACTGTGACAGATGCTCCCGAATTAGAACCAAACATGAATGTATTTCACAAGAATCGTCGTAAACCATTTATTGACCCTGGTTCACAGATTATAGATATAAAAGTTATTGATTCAGACATTATTCATTTAGATGTTGCTCCTGAGCCAGCCCAGCCAACTGAAACTCCTGTAATTCCACAAAACACAAAAAGCATTAGTTCCTGGGCTAAAAAAGAAAATGTTACACTTTATGAGCCTAATTTTTTTAGAAAGCGCCTAGAAGCTAGCGAGAATAAACAAATAGCTTTTGCTGCTTATACTTTGTTAAAAAAATATGGTGTTGAGGCTAAAGATGAACAACAGCAGACCAGTGGCAAAATCTACCATGCTGATGCTTTTGTAATCAAGAATCATGGTGCTGATAAATACAGTATCTATCGTCGTCATAATGATGTAGAGTTAATGACTTTTCAAGCTGATAAATGGGGACACGTAGGCAAGATTAAACTTTCCTACACAGAAATAGAGGATGAACAAAAAATTTGGATAGAAAAACGAATTAACATTCTGCCTATTGAAAGGCAGGAGTTTTTGTTAGTGGCTGACTACCTGAAAGCTGGTAAAGAATTGCCCTTTGTTGATGAAGACCCTCGCAAAATAGCTTCTGTCGTTGGGTCAGTCTCTCCTAAAGGCACACACAATATTTTAGAAAGTTTCAAAGAAAACGAGGTATTAAAAATACTCACACAAACTATTACTAGCTTCGAGAAAGACGATTTAACCTTGGGCAATTACCGGATTCTTTTTCGGCAAACCACTGGCAATACATCTACTCTGCAATTACTCAAAACTGAACACAATGGTACAAATCGGGAGGCTGTTCGCTTTCAGTTTGAGAAAACTGACACTGGTATGACTCATCAAGTCCAAGCGATGGCTATCACTGAAGCTGATTTGGAGAAGTTAAGACTGTTGGCTCAAAAACTGCATATTGATTACAAAGCATTATTTGGCAACCCGACAGACACCCGTGACATCGACTTGCCCGTTCATCCCGAAATTACCCGTAATTTAGACGAGGAGCAGTCACACCAATCTACGCCCAACGCACCAGAGCGCAAGACACAATCACACCCACAAGAAGCAAGCTCTAATTCTCCAAAACAACAGAACGCTGTATCACACTCAACTATACCAACACCTAAAAACACAACACCATTACAACCAGCAAAACAAACCAATTTTTCTTCTAACTTAGATAAAGTTTTGCTACCACTGCATCCAGTTTTGAAACAATATTGGGAGCAGTTAGAAAAAGATGGTTCAAGTCATGAGACTGTAGCGCAAGGACATTTAGAATTTCAATCTAAAATTCAGCATTCTGTCAATACTTATGCTGTCACCCCGTACTTGCGTTCCATGCTTGTATGTTAGTTGTGTTTCATAGTGGAGATTCAAGGAATGATACTGCGCTATTAGTTTGAATCGAGAATAAGTTGTTTGTAAAAAACTTAACATATCAAACTGCTCCACTGTCACTGGATTTAGTTCAAAAAAAGCAGTTCTTTTAGATTGAATCAAACTCACCCCTCGCTCATTCGTTTGTTGTAAAGCTATCAGCAACGGTTTGATCTCTTCTAAAGACTGTCCATAAGCACCATCAATTATCTGATTCAAAACTAACGATGCTCCTTGATAGTTGTTTGAAACATCGTGTAACAAACCTAATATGCTTAAAACTTCCTGTTGCATAACTATGTTTCCAACGACAGATGGTATTTTGGCTACTTTTATGAATAAATCCTAATTATGTCTATAAAATTTGAGAATGCTTTTATTTTAGTTATAAAAAAATATCCAATCAAGCTTTAGTACTAAACTTTCTTTCATTTATCTGGAGATATTTTTTCTTCCTTATATTTTATATTACATACACAAAAAGTAAAAGACTTAACACCAATAACTATGTTATAAATATTGAGTCATCTTATAATCGAAGTGATTTATGATTCGATTAGCGCTCATTGAGGATGAAGAACTCATTAGGTTGGGGATCACTACTGCTATCAACCAACAACCAGATATGGAAATGGTCGGCGTTGCTCGTACTGGTATTGAAGGGGTTAATTTAGTTAAAGAATTAAATCCCGATGTGATTTTGGTGGATATTGGTTTACCCGACATATCTGGGCTAGAAGTGATTAAAGAGGTCAAACTCAATAACAACACTAAAGTTGTTGTTATTTCTTCCCATTCTTCTCAAAGCACTGTTCAATCAGCTTTAAATGCCGGCGCTGATTCTTACCTTCTCAAAAAAAATAATGTTCCTCTTTTGTTAGAAGCCATTAAAACAACTTTTTATGACCATCAGTGTTTTTTTGACCCTTATATCAGCCGACGGAATTTTTGTCACCAACAGAAAATCAAGGGTAAGACTTATCAAGATAATCTCACTAATACTGAAATCCAAATTGTTTCTTTGATGGCAGCCGGTTTTTCTAATAAGCTTATTGCCGAGCAGTTATTTATTACTGAAAGTACCGTAAAAGGGCATGTTAACAAGATTTTTGCTAAGTTGGATGTCAGCGATCGCGTCAATGCTTTGATTGAAGCTAGTAAACTTGGGTACATCGAACAAGATTACCTTCAGGTAGGTTAGCTACTTACCTACTTGAATTAAACAATAGCCCTGGGTTTTACTCTGCTGTGTTCGACAGGCTTCAATTGCTGCTTGATTCTTCAAGATTATTTGGTATCCCCTCAATATTTCGGGGTCAGGAGTGATTAGGGCATCTATGAGCAACCAAAGGAATTAAGAGAAGACTGCTCATGAATAATAGTCGCCAAAGAGGGAATATTACCAAGTTGAGAAATCCGGT
>JAIVFU010000129.1 GCA_020829485.1 Nostoc sp. CHAB 5834
ATCTTGATGACATGGACTTTGCGGGCACCACGCGCACGTGTCGCCTCGGTGAGCGCCTGGTAAATCAGCGTGCCGGATGCATCTGCATCGTGGATGCAGAAGAAATAGATTTCCTCCTGTGACTCCCCGATGAGGTCCAGGACATCGCGTGCGGCACGGGAGGCAAATCCCTTGCTAGTGAGCAGAGCGCAGTCGTTGCGCTCGGGCCATCCCGCATCCTTGAGGATGGTGAAAAAGCCTTCTTTCTCGGAGTACAGGATTTTGTTGAACGTCCACGCGGGGCGCTCGTACTTTTCGACGTTCAGGGTACCCAGAGGGATTTCGTCGCCGGTGTGCGGGTGGTAGATGACACCGCGGGCGTCTCGGTACAAGCCGGGCAAATCTTCACCGTTGGAGGCTTCGACGTCGGTGATGACTTGGGCGAAATAGTTGTAATCAGGTTTTTTGCCGAATGTCTGCAGCATGTACGGACGGACAGCGTAAAACAGCTGGCGCAGAGAGTAGCGGTAGGTACCGTCGCCACTGGCTTTCGCAATGGCTGCTGTGAGGTTGTTGGCAATCACATCCCGTTGGGACATGCGCGCGCCATTCTCGGCCACAGCTGTTCGTTTGGCTTTCTTTGCCGCTTTCTCGATGGTTTCAAAAAGAGGGGTCACGAACTGGAAGAGGTCGGGCTCTTTCCCGTCGGTGGTAACCGGCATGTACGGAGTCGTCACGTTGCACACGATGAACACGGGCTTGCGGCCCACGTCCACCAGATGCTTTAGGCCGCACCCTAGAATGCCCAGCTGGTGCGCCTTTTGGCGCTGTACGTCCACTGTGCCAGTGATAGGCGTGCGGTTCACGAACACTTGAATCGAGTCCTTGACCCCTTCATCTTTCACCTGAACGAAAACATCAATGCTGAAGGGCAAGGTGGCTGGCAGCCCGCCCCCTTTCAAGGCGATGTTGCCGTTGGTGTGTGCGTGAGCCATTCCGTCGAAGACGTCGCCAATCTTGCCCAGTACGGAGGGTTTGGGGTCGGAAGAAAGCTGACGGAGTTGGGCCAGGAGTTGGCTTGCTTCTTCACGCGAGAGGGTATTTGCGGTCCTGCTCCCCAGTTCCTGGGCCTTGCCGGCAGTGATGTCGCGGAACTTCAGCAGCAGTTCGGAGAGCTTCCAGCCCCCGGCCGCTTGGCACATTTCGAAGAAACTGTCGGAGTCGTACCACCAGGGAGAAGTTTTCCCCTTGTAATGCTTACCAACGTTGGCCAGAAGCTGTGCGTCGGTGCCCCACGTCAGTACGTCATCAGGAACAGGGATGTTTTTGCCAAAAGACACCGCGATGAGGGTGCCCGGCTGAGGCTTGCTGGGCACCGCTTGCACATGCGTAGTCCCATCATCTTGCGGGGTCAGGTGGTACTGGACCCCGCCCGTTTCGACGTATAGCTTTCCTTGCGATGCTAGAACGGCACCAGCAACTACACGCAATCCATTGCCCAGCGCACCACGGCTCGGGAGGCGGACCAGTTTAGACGAGGTAAGCGGACGTTTGATGGAAAAGAGTCGGGCCATTTCCGCTTCCCCACCGGGAAGCCCCGGGCCGTCATCCTGAATGAAAATCCAGTTGTCTTTGTGGGTGAGCGTAACGTTCGCTCCCGCATCCAGGGCGTTGTCAACAAGCTCTTTGACGACTAGGTGGGCCAACCGCCGTGTTGGGACGCCCGCCTTTTGACCCAGCGTCGATACATTACGGAACAGCGTCCAGTCTTCTCTTTCAAACATCTTTTTGTCTTGGTTCGGTTTTTAGGTAGATTATACCCGCAATGCGTGTTTAAATCAACTGGAAGTCCTCATTCATACTTTTCAAGAACTTGTCGCATAAACTAAAATGCGCAAGCCTAAAATGACTTGCGCATTTCGGATTAGGCCCAGTGTTCAGGCTGCAGCTGCTGCAGGCATTCGTCCAGGCTCGATAGCTTTCCAAGCGTCCCACAATGTCATGAGGGCTGTGCGGGCTTTCGTTGCACCAGCTTTGGATTCAAGCAGCACCATGACCGCTTCGTAGACATCGGCATAGGACCGGGAGAAGGGAATCTTGGGGTCTAGCCCCGCATGGAGGCCTTCTTGTACGATGACCCGGGCCTTTTCCAGATTTCCGGTGTCGATGTGCTTGATGGCACGCTCATAAAGCAGGTCCACGAGTTTCCAGGGGCTGCTGCTTTGAACGCTTACTTGTTGGTAGGCGGAAATTCCGAATCCTGTGCGCACTTTAAAAAATTCCTGTTTGAGAGGTTGGTTGATGTTTTAAGCAAACCAGCTTTGCCCGGTGTTACCGCCGGCAGAGCCCATGGCTTGCATGAGTTGGTAGTACTGCATGAAACTCTTTTCAGTGCGAGCGTTTTGTTGTTCCACTCGGGCCTGAACCTTCACCAGTTCTTCTTCGAACCGCTTCACGCGCGAATCATTGCGGCTCGTAGCCGAATCGACCCGCTTGGCCACGAGGTCTACGGTCGAAAGAATCTTGTCCAGTACTTCGGCGGAGGGCAGCTCGTCGACCGAACCTGTGAATTCCAGCCCGTCACGGGTTGACTTGATGCCCGCCTTCTTGAACTCCTCTAACGTAGTGGTGTCCATCAAGGGGCTGCGCAACTTCAGGGTTGCATCTCGAAGCTCCGAGATTCCGCGCAAAGGGTTTGTCTTATCGGACGTGCCCTTGAGCAGTTTTTGAACGTCGTTGAACTCCGAAATGAATTTCTGAACAGCGGCCTTTTTTTCCTCAGGCGTAGCGGTTGCAGAACTGATGTTCTTGGCCGCCGTTTTTAGCTCATCAATGTTGGTCTTGATGTTCTTGAGCGGAGCTTCTTTCGCGGTAACTGTCGCCTTGCTCGCATTCAAGCGAGTGATGGGGACCTGGTTCGCCGCTTTGAGCTGATTGAGTTGCGTCTGCCCTGCCGCATTCAAGTAGATGTTGTTAGCCATGGCGGTTCAATCCTTACAGGTAGTCCATCAGACGGCGTTGGTTCAAGTGAACGCTCATGACCTTGAGAACCGATTCGTGCAGCTTCTGGTTCTCGGTCAGCTTCATCATTTCCTCTGTGGGGTCTGCGCTGCGGATACGGTCAACAGCGGTCTTCTCGCGGTCTTTTCGCATGCCCAGCGCATTGAGTAGCTGGTCGGCAGCGGCGCCTTCAGCGGCCCCATCGGTACGCATCTGCAGCAGGTTCTCCATAGAGGCGTTGACTGCGTCTACCTGCGCTGTGGCAGGAGGGTTACCCGCTTCCATGGTAGTGATGGTGGACCGCATCGCATTGAAGGCAGCCATTAGGGGCGTTCCATCCACTGCGCCTGACATCGTGACGCCATCTACATTGATGGAAAAGGGCGTGGTAGTACCGGCATAACTTGCCACTCCCGCCGTCTTCACGAAAGGTTGGGTATCGGCAGTACCGGAGAACATGTACCCGGAAGCGTCCTTGGAGTTGGCCAAGCTGAAGAAGGCTTGCTCCAGGGCCTTCATTTCCGGCATGATGTCTTGCAGCTTGTTCAGGCCGGTGGAGGCCATCATGGTCAGTTCATGAAAGCGGCTTGTCACGTCCTGCAGGCTGGACAGCGTTTCGTCACGTGCGTCGAGGCGCTCCATGCCCTGTTGCAGTACGCTGACCTTGACACCCGTTTGCGAAATCGAAGCCTGGGTCACGGCCATGCGATTGAAGCCCAGCGGGTCGTCAGAGGCTCGGTTGATGCGGTTACCCGTGGAAATCCGTTCGCTTGCTGCGTCCATCTTGACACTTGCTGCGTTCAGGGCGGTGATGAGGTTTGGCTTAATGAGCATGTTTTTCTTCTTCTGAATCAGGCTTTGATGGACAGCAGGGTGCTGAACATGGCGTCAGCGGTCTGAATCACCTTGGCATTGGCTTCGTAGATTTTTTGGGCAATCTTCAGCGCCAGCATTTCGCTGTCGACGTCCACGCCTTCTTCGGTTTGTTGGCGTTCGTCGATGCCGGCCAGGGTTGACTTCTTCGCAGACGAAACGCCCAAGGCAGCGGCGGAGTCGATACCGAGAGACCCTGCGGTGGTTGCAAGCCCGGTACCCAGCTTCATGGCGCCATCCAGGGACGCTTGTCGAGCAGGTGTGTATGCGGAAAGGGCCAGGTCCTCTTTGGTGCCCACGAAGGTCAGGGTGTCGCCATTGAACGAGAACAGGTTGGAGCCCGCAGCGCCCGCGGCATTGGTACCGGAGGTGTTGAAAGCATTCATGGCCGATGAGAACTGTGAAATTTGGTTGGCCACATCGCCGCGATACTTGACCAGCTCGGTCTTGGCGTTCTGCAGACCCGCCAGCTTTCCCCCTACTTGCAGCGGCAGCTTCTCGGCGACGTCAGAGTTACTCACCAGGTACTGCATGCCCGACACGAACGATGCTGTACCGTTGTCTTCAAAGCGTACTTCCCCGCCGATAAGCTCGGCAGCCTCTCGGCCCACTTGCGCCATCTGGTTTTTCAGCTCGGGGGTCGAGCCGGTGTACATCACCTGACGATTCAGCTCAGCCAGCTCGTTGAGCTTAGCCATGCCTTGTTTTGTTACACCGTTGATGTCCTTAGAGACGTCCAGCAACTGGTTGTCCAGGGTTTCCACGCCTTGGTTCACGATGGCAGCAAGGCCCTTGGCTTGACCAACGATGCCTTCGCGCAGACCGGGGGCAGAGGGGGTCAGTCCGGCAGTGAACAGAAGTTCGTTGAGCTTGCCCATGGAGTCCGTTACCGTCGTAGCTAGGTCGCTGACGGCGTACTCAGCGCTTTGCAGTTCTGAAGCTTGGGTGGTGCTTTGGGCTGATTCGCCTGCCAGCGTCGAAATGCGGGTGGCAGTCACGGGGTTGAAGCGGTGGATGCTGGATGTGGAAACACCGCCGTTGAAAAGTTCGGTATGGGCTGCGTCTTGGCGGCGATATCCGGGAGTGTTTGCGTTGGCGATATTGGCCGAGCGAATGTCCATCGCCTGCTGCATCGCACGCATTCCCGTTGCACCAATGTTGAAAGCTCCGAAGCCCATGTCCAAGTCCTTTTTTTAGAGTGGGCCGTTGTTTGCGCCCATACCCTTATAGACGGGTCGAACCGGAAAAACACCTCGTGGAATTTAAAAAATTTAGAGAGTATTTCGAGTCCCAAGCGGGAGCTTCCCGCTTTCTGTTTGTTGCCTACACAGGGCTATAGAACATCACTTTTTTCAAGTTAGGAGTGCCTGTGCACAACGCAGAAATTTACGGTGAAGAACTCATCACCAAGGTGACGAACATCTTCAAACGCGAGAACGGTTCGGAGGCTAAGGTTGTTGTGGAAGCGATGTTTGGCGCTGGGCTGCATCGCTCAGTGGACACCCAGGTGTTTCGACGCGAGGGTCCTGATGCGCAATGGCATCTGTGTTGCAAGGAGCCTGCCCCTGGTTGGGTGTCTGTCGACCACTACGTTAAGCACGGCAGGCCTGAAATGCTCAAGTACGTGACTTGGGGAGAAATCCTGAAGACCTCGGCGCTGATTGGCAAACCCATGTCAGCGCTGCATTAGGCCGAGTTTGATTCCAAGAGCAGCTCCGGCTGCTCTTTTTGTTGCGGGGCATGGCCTTCCTATACGCACGAATGAATTCAATCCTGTTTCTTGATTTTGATGGCGTGCTCTCTCCCGGCAACTCGGGAACGCTCCGGCATGCCCCTGACCTCGCCCGGCTGCTCGACCCCTACCCCCGCGTGGGACTCGTTCTGACAACCAACTGGCGTGCACGCGAGTCGCTTTCAGATTTGGCGGACTACCTCCGCCCAGCACTGGGGCGCCGGGTGTATGACAAGACGCCAATTCTTCCGGGTGGCGAAGACCGCGGAGGCCGTCAAATGGAAATCGAGCATTGGCTTGCCGAAAACCCGACAAAGGACTGGCTCGCCATAGACGACACCGCGAGTCTGTTCCGCCCCGATTGCCCCTGGCTTTTCTTGACGGAGTCCAAGGATGCGCTCGACAGGGCTGCACAGGTGCTGCTAGCCTTGCGTTTGGGTGAAGTTTTTGGCAGGAGCTGAGCCCCACACGGGCAAGAAAAAGCCCTCTGCACGGATGTAGCGCAAAGGGCGGGGCGTGAACGGCTCTTCGAAAAGAGCCTAGCCGATTAGCGCAGCAGCTGCATTACTGCCGAGGGACGCTGGTTGGCTTGTGCCAGCATCGCCGTGGAGGCTTGCTGCAGCACCTGGGTGCGTTGCATCGAGGCCATTTCCGTTGCATAGTCGGTGTCCATGATGCGGCTGCGGGCCGAGTCCAGGGCGCCCGATTGCGAGGTCAGCCCCGATTGGGCGGACTCGAAGCGCGACATGGTGGCACCGTACAGAGCGCGTTGCTCGGTCAGAGTGTCCATGGCCGTGGTGATTTCGTCCATCGCGGTCTTTGCCGCTGCCGCTGTATCGACAGCTCCTCCGGTAACGGCCGTGATGTCGGCGTTTGCGGAAAGGTCAATGGTGGTCACTGTAATGGTATCCGTCGAAGCGGCACCTACAATGAATTCCTTCGCGCCGGCGTCGCCTGCCAGTACTTTTTGGCCGTTGAAGTCTGCGCCAGCAATAGTACGAGTCACTTCCTTAGCCAGCTCCTGAAATTCTGTGTTCAGCTTTGCGCGGTCATCGTTGCTGTTGGTGCCATTGGCAGCCTGCGTTGCCAGCTCCTTCATGCGGCTCATGATGTCCGTCACTTGGCCCACGGCTGCGTCAGCAGCTTCCGCCAACGACAGGCCGTCACCGGCGTTGCGTTCAGCGACCTTCATGCTCTTCAGGTTGGTCTGCATGCGGGTGGCAATTGCCAGGCCGGCTGCATCGTCTTTCGCCGAGTTGATTCGCTGACCCGTCGACAGCCGATTCATCGACTCATCGGTCTTGATGGTGTTCTTGTTCAGGGATGCGACGATGTTGTTGACGTTGTTGTTAACGCTGAGGGCCATGGATACTCCAGTGAGTTGAAATGTGAACTATTTAAAAAGACCGCAATGTCAGGTTGTTGATGCGGTTAACTGTTTAGACGGTTTGACTTCATGAAATACCTCGCGGATTTCTAAAATATTTTTAGAAAGTCCTACAACCGCAGTCAAAAAGCAGCTCCTTGCTATGCTTATTGAAGCGCTTGGACTTCTTGTAAACAAAAAAAAGTGCCCGGAGGCACTTTCAAGAATGATTTTAGATGAATCCGCCGGGATGGTACTCACCGATATGGTATCGGTTGTCTCTGCCACTGTAGGCGTTCAGCATCTCCAGGTATCTGTTCACCACATTTTCCACGTGCGCTTCAGGTTTCCAGCCGCCGTAGAGCAGCTGAAAAATTTCGTCTGCTTCTTGCAAATCTTGCGCGTTGTAGTACTTGATTTGCAGGCCTTTGGCGCGCGCTTTCAGCCCCGACAGGAACGATAAGAACTTCTCAGGCTGATACTTTCGGAGGAAGTCGCAATCCGCAGTAGTTGGGTGGTACTTCGTTTCCAGAGCCCAATACGCGAACTCCATCCGGATGTCCTTCGTGATTGGCAGCTTCTGCCCTTTGATAATTTTCTCTGTGGACAGCATGTGCAGCAGCTCGGAATACTCGTCCTCGGGTTGCTCGTGCAGGTCTTTGAACAGCTGGAGCACCCTCCGGTCTGGTACGGTGTATTCCGTCCTGGAAGCGGTAGCGGGATTGTCTTTTTCCGCTTTGCGTTGCCTTGCCAGGCGTAGGGCAGGGTAGTGCTCGTCAGGAAACTCAAGGAGTTTTGACTCCAGCAGCTGGCGTGCTGTGTCAATGGACGCGGGGCACATGGTGTAGCTGCCATGGTCATAGTGAACAATGGCTAGGGTAGGTTCAGTTTTCTGTTTGGAGGTTGTCATGGTATCTTTGGTTGTGACCTTCCTCGTGTAGCTAACGGCAGGGTTCAGGGCTTATTTTCTGGCCGGTTGTCTGGCCCCCAGACTTGGTTCTTGAACTCAAAATGAAGGTTGCTGGCATGGTCTCGCAGGCTGTTAACCACGGGTGCTTTGCTATCGTCAGGGTTCCTGCTGTAAAACGGGTGGTCCACCACAACTTCTGTCAGCGATTTCTTGAGTTTGTGGGTAAAGTGCCTTTCCAGCTTGGCGATTGCTGCTGCGGGGGAATCCGCGGTTATTACAGTAGTCCGCCATCGGTTGAGCTGTGCTGACCGCCAAACAAACGAGTAGTCTCTCTGCTCTCGTTTGAATTCAGATAGTTTCATTTTGGGACTTGGGTGTATAATTCGTGTGACAACAGATACATTATCTTCTAAAGCCTAAAAAATGACAACACGTGCGTTAGACTGGTGGAGGTTTGGGTCTTTAGCCCGGTTTTTAGGATGCCGCGGCCCTCTCTCTCTTTCTCCGGCGTCTGCTCTGACTCTTTTTTAAACTCGGCCGGCCTTATGCGAAAAATTCTGATTTCAGGTGGACCCGTCCATTCCCACATCGATTCGGTCAAGATTGTCACCAACCGTTTTCGGGGCGGGTTGATGGCGGGCTTGGCAGAGAGCCTGGCCAACTTTCCAGGTGCGCAAGTGACGTACCTGACAGCAAAGTCGGCACATATCCCGAACGCTGCACTTGCCTCGGGGCTCCTGAACGTGGTGTTTCATGACGGCTTTGAGGACTACCGCGAGAAAGTGCTTGCGCTGGCCCCCGACCATTCCGACGTAGTGCTGGGCGCGGCCGTCGCGAACCTCATCCCGGCCAACCCTTGGCCCGGAAAATTCCCAAGCCATGACTACAACGAAGGCGATATCGTGAATGTCCCTTTCAGGGTCACTCCCCGCGTCATCACGGAGGTCAAACGCGTCGCCCCTGGGGTGAACCTCTTTGGCTTCAAGCTGCTGTCCGGCGCCCCTCATGCCGAACTGATGAAAGCAGCGTGGCACACCCTCATTGCGGGCCGTTGCGCAGCAGTGATTGCCAATGACGCTACCGACTTGCAGTCCAAATACGTTCTGACAAAAGAGGGCGCTGAACATCCTATTTCGAATCGTGACCTACCCCAATTTCTGTGGGGACTGATGAACCAGTGCTTCTACCGAACTCAAGCTGTCGAGCAGACCCAGTCCCCAGAGAGCCCCCTGGCATTGAAGCTGAAGTCGTTGATTGCGACCTACAAGGACAAGCACCCTCAGCTGTTTGTCACGACGCCCGACGGAATGATTTTTGGCACCGCCGCAGTGAAGGAGCCCGGCGCCACGGGGTTCTGGACTACTGGTCGGGGCAAGCGTGAATTGGATGAGCTGGCATACGTGCAGGCGGTGCATCACGACACGTTGTGTGTATTCACGGAAGGTGGGAAGTCCTCTCTCAACGCACCCTTGCTCGACAACATTTTCCAGATGAACCCGGAGGCGGTGGCTATCGTTCATGGGCATATCCAAGACGAATCGCTCCCTACTCTTCCTTACGCTACGCCGGGAACGGTGGAAGATAGCCTTCGTTGCGTACGGGGTTCTTTCAACGTGTTCCGCCACGGCTGTTTCTTGGTCCTCAATGCACAAGGCGAGGTGATTCGATGATGTTCTACAAGACCTATCCTGCGCACAGTGTGTACGCGAGTTTGTACGCACGCTTCTTCAAAGAAGAGCGCTTGAACGAGTTGCTGGCGTTGGCGGGACCCCTTGATAAAAAGACGGTCGCAGACCTTTGTGGAGGGGGCGGCCGCCTGTCTCTGGCTGCAAAGGCAGCTGGTGCCCAGGTCACGTTGGTCGACGAATCCCGGCTGATGACGAATGGTGTCAAAGGTGTTCCTGTTGTCAACAAGAGGGTTTCCGCATACCTGCTCTTTTCGGTAAAGAACGAGTCCCTGGACGGAGCATTCTGTCAACAAGCGGTGAACTACTGGCTGACGCCTTCGACCGCCTCTTCGTTAGCGGCGGCCCTGAAGCAGGGAGGCTTTTTTGTTTTCAACACGTTCAACAAGAAGCCTTCCGCGGCTCCGCTCGTCAAGCAATACACCCTGGACGGGGTCTCCTTTGTGGAAACAAACTGGCTTGTCGATGACCGGATGGTGCATCACATCCAGGTGCGGGAGGGCGAGGAGCCCCACTTCACGTCATTTCAGTGGCTTTCTCCTGAGGAGTTCCGGGAGATGCTGAGCCCCTATTTCAAAGTGACTGAGCACGTGTCAGGGCCTTCGTCCATCTACGTCTGCACTCGAAACGACAAGCCGGCCGCTTGAGGGGCGCGCGGACTCGGCCACTCAATAGGCGTTGACCTGGGGCACGTCGGCCCATCGGGTGGTGTAGTGGGGGCTCAGGAGCATTCGCTTTGTCTTCCATGCTACGGCTATCCCGTTCCCGCCCAGCTGGAGCACGTCCCTGCCCATCTTCCGGTTGATGGCGTCCAGGGTGTCCATGAGCTTTCGGGCCCGACCGTCTTCCATGGAGCTGGAAGCACATAGCGCCAAGGACTGCTGCGCCTGGCTCGCGGGATGGATGTCCGAGAGCATGACGCCAGCCTTTTTGTACTCAAAGCCGCTTCGGTACATCCGTCGAACCGCGCGTATCGCAAAGTCCGCAAGCACGCGGCTGTCAGAGGTCGCACAGGGCAGCGCAAATTGAAGGCTCGGGTAGTACTGGGGGCTGTCGGGCTTGAAGGGATTTGTTTGCAGGAAAACCATCATGGAGCCTGCCACCGCGCCTTCCTTGCGAAGCTTTTCGGCCGCTTTGCACGCATAGGTGCTGGCCGCCTGGCACAACTCCTCTGGGCAGGTTACCTTTTTCCCAAAAGAACGACTTCTCATGATTTGTTGCTTGGCCGGCGCCATCAGCTCCAGAGGTAAGCAGCTCACCTCTCTCAGCTCTTGGACCGTCTTTTCGAGGACCACGGAAAACTGCCTTCGAATCAGCGTGGGCTCTGTCGCGCGCAGCTGAAAGACGTTTTCGATACCCATTGCTTGCAAGGAATCCTTCAGGCGCGAGCCCACGCCCCAGACGTCATCCAACGCAAGGTTTTGAAGCCAATGGTCTTGCTGCGCTCGGGTGAGTTGTGTCCAGTCGCAGACCCCCTCGAACTCGGCGTTTTTCTTGGCCAAGTGGTTGGCCAGCTTCGCGAGCGTCTTGGTGGGGCCCACCCCTACGCATACCGGGAGCCCCACATCGCGCAGGACCCGTGCGCGGATGGTCTTTCCGTAGGGCACAAAGCCCTTTGGATGAAGCCGCTGCAGCGTAGAAAAGTCGAGGAAAACTTCATCGATGCTGTACTTCTCCACCATCGGACTGAATTCGCTGAGCACCGTGCACACCCGGTTGCTCATGTCCGCGTACAGCTCGTAGTTGGAGGACAAGGCCTGGATTCGGTACCGGGCTGCTTCGACCTTCAGCTTGTGCCAGGGAGCACCCATAGGAACGCATCCAAGAGCCTTGACCTCCTTGCTTCGAGCCACCACGGCGCCGTCATTGTTCGACAGCACGACGATTGGGCGGCCCTGCAATCGGGGGTCGAAAAGCTGTTCGCAACTCGCGTAAAAGTTGTTGCAGTCCACCAAGGCAAACAGGGTCGAGTTCATTCGGGCCGCCGGGCCTTCTGCAGCCGCCCGAAGCGGCCCACGACTACGCCCCAGACCTCAAATTGGCTTTCGGGTGTGATGACTAGGGGTGGGTACTCAGGATTACCCGCTATCAGGCGGACTCGGTCGGCGCGCATCTGCAGCTGCTTGACCAGCCTCTCTCCGTTCAAGAAGGCGACGACGACATCCCCATTTTTGGGGTCAATGCTCTTGTCGCAGACCAGGAAGTCCCCATCGTGAATCCCGAAGGAGTCCATGGAGTCTCCTTTGACCTGAAAGAAGAAGGTGCTAGCCGGCTTGTCAATCAGGTACTGGTTGATGTCCAGGGACCGGTCTTCGTAGTCCTCGGCAGGGGAGGGGAACCCCGCGGAGACCTTCACCAGCCCAAGGGGCCTCAGGAGGGGTGGCGCGTTCAGGTCGGGCACCCAGGTGCCGGGTAGGGGGCGCCAAACAGGCGCCGTTTTGGAAGCACGGTGGGTTTCAAGCAGGCGAACTACGTCCCACTTCAGACTGACGGGCACGCGGAGAGTTGTGGTGGGCTCGCCGTAGGCGGCCTTGCGGCCTGCGCCAGAGCGGGAGCCCCCTCTAAGGGGGGCGGGAGCAGGGCTGTTTGAATTCGTCACAAATTCAAGTTTAACGCCTTCCGCCCCTATTCAGAAAACCATTTCTTTGGTTAAGTCTTGGGCTTTACGCTGCTTGAGGCTGGTGCGGGCGCCGGGGGCGCCGGGGGCACAATCCCCATCAATTTGTACGCAGCGGGCAGGTACTTCTGAAGGATTTTCAGCATTGCATCCGCTTCCTGCTTTGAAATCGGCGGTTTTGGTGAGCCGTAGGACGTGCCATTGCGCCGGCTATGCGCGCGTGTGACGAAGGACTGTTCATCAGGGGTTAGTCCAAGGGATGCCGAGACACACTGTATGGCCAAGTTTCGGCCGGAATCTTTGGAGCGAACCTCATAGAATTGAAGCACTGCATGCACTATTTGGAAGTAGCCCTCGTATGCCAAGGTGAATGTTTGCATAGGGAGCCCCCTGTCCAGCTGGGTCGCAGCCTCTAGGTAGTTTTCGGCATTCGTCAAAATGACTGGTAGGGCCCCAGCATCAGGAAGAATCGGTTCGAGGGAGTTGGTTCTAATCAGGTTTTCGTAGTTGGCCGGACGTTGCATCAGACTATCCTTAGGGTGGGCCCCTTAGCTATTTGAGAGATGACTGAGTCTGACTCTACCAGTGCAATCCATTCCGAAGGTTCATAAAGCGAAAAATTGATGGGCCGACCCAGGCTCGTCTCAAGGGTGTGCAGCGCTTCGGACACTTTGAGCAGAGGCGCGTCTCCAACGACTATCAAGTCGATGTCGCTTTGCGCGCCGTCCGTGCCCTTGGCGACCGAGCCAAATACGAATGCGGATTCGATTTCAGTCTCAAAGGGGGCCAGCGCCTCTCGAAGGGGCTCCACCACGGCAAACGTTTTGCGAGCAATGCTGCTTAACTCGGGATAGAGAACGAAATTCGGATTTGCTCTGATGCTCCGTTGGGCTCCTCGTCGTTCGTCTTCCAGTAGCACTCCCACCGCCACCAGGCGGTCGACTTGCTTTTGAGCGCTGCCTCGGCCACTATCCGCCAGGCGCAAGAGGTCTCGCAGGCTGAAGCTGCGCTCAGGGTGTAGAAGGGTGGCCGCCAGAACTCTTTGCAGACTCGGCGTAAACAGGAAGTCAGCAACGCTCATTTTGAATCCTCGATACAGGGACGAATGTCCTTATTATAGGGACATTCATCCCTTAATTGTGGACGAGTTCAAGTGATGCGTTGCCGAGGTAGGGTCAGCTGGGGGCCCCGCTGAACTTCTCGATTGCTGCTTGAAGCGCTTTTCCTTGCTGTGTTGTTGTTCGCAGCTCGGGATAGTGCAGCAATTCCCAATCGGAGGGTAAGTGCGGTCTGGACTGTTCCGACTTGGCCCGGCTTCGCAGAATGTGCAAGTCCATGACCAGCAGCTCTCTGCCTCGCGCCAGAACTTCTGCACAGTAGTGCATAGCCGCCGCAGACGTGCAGATAAGCCCCCAGACTTCCTGGCTTAGATAGGGAATTTCGCGCAAGGGGGTGAGCTGGTACTCCATCGAGCTCAGATTTCCGTGCTTTAGCCAGCGGAGCCCCTTTCTGCCGCCTTCGATAGCCCAGTACGTCATGAACGCAATCGCCATCATCGAAATTGCTTTGCCCCAAATATCAGGCGCTTCCTGGGTGAGGGGGATGTCGACACCCATTGCTCTCAAAGCAGGGGCCAGCACAATCCCGGAAGCGAGCGCGACACCGGTGTGGATTCGCTCTAAGGTCTTCGTCGAAGGAGGCCTGTTCGCCAGGCGCAAGCGCTCTCTCAGGCCTTGAATGTCGGAAGCGGTGAGTCCCGCCCAATACTCAGCTACCGGCCCCTGAAAATGTTTTTTCCGAATCTCTGGAAGAGGCAGGACATGAAAGTGTGAAGATTTTGTTGTCATGGGTTGTTTCAGGGACTTAGCGGGCTTTGCTCAGGTAGCTTCGCAGTCCGGCCTCAATCGCGGAGTCGAAATGCGCTGCGTCCAATTACAAAAGATTGGTACCCCCGCATGTAGCTGCAACAAGCAGTCAAACGTATATCTACCGTGGTTTAAGTCGACAAAAAAGAGCGACCTAAGTCGCTCTGTAGAAAATCAGCTACGGTTAGTCCTCGCGCCGCGCATCTTCACGGCCCCGTTGACGCTCTGCTTTGTGGGTCCGCTTCTTGGCGGCAGCGCCGATGGCTCCGCCTCCTCTGTTGAACGGTCGGCCGCTCCAGTATTCGTAGCCGGGGCCTTTGCCACCTTTGTTGGTTCTGCTCATCTGTTCACAGTCCTTCTAAGTGTTGAGCTCCTATTCCGGAGCGCTGATTGAGGTCACGGTCAGCGGAAACCCACCATTGCGCAAACGAATGCAAACAATCGTGCTTGCTGTCAGCAATGGAAAGGTCTAGCGACCGATTGGGCGAGTCGAATTGGTGGTGGTTGACCAGCGCCTTGTGAACAGAGGGGCTGAGCCCTCTGAAGTTGTGCGCTAAATCGTCCACAAACGCTACAGGCTGCAGCTGGTCGATGACGGCCTTTTTTGGATTGTCATCGTTGCTTCGGCCTGTTGCATACACTTCCGAAATGGGCAAGCCGTGGCGTTGCAGATTGCGGGCGCGTGCTTCTCGGAAACGGAGGGGCATGGAGGTAACCACCACCAGCGTGTAGCCAGCAGATTGAAGTTGCAAGCAAGCTTCTTTGGCGCCTTCAATGAGCGGGAAGCTTTCCCACTCTTCTTCCCCAAAATTGGCGAAAAACTCTTCGTGCTCCTGAGTGCCCTTGGTGAAGGCCAGCCCGTATTCATTGGCCGCGTGGTATGCGCCGGGGATTTGCTGAGGCAATTCTTTGCCAAATGCCTTTTTGTAGACGACGGGAAAAATCGCGTTGTAGTGGACGAGGACACCGTCGCCATCCAGCGCAATGATTTTTTGATGCTTCATTCAAGTCCTGATTGTTGTTGCACTACCTCGTATAGCCCCCAAAAAGCTGTGGAACTGTCCTAAAGCCATGAATCGGCGGTCTTCCAGATACCGGTAACCGCTCGCCGATGGTAGAAATAGGGCATGCCAGATTCCGCCCTCAAGACGCAACTCCCCCTACAAACCGAATACCGGGGATATGTACCGTTACCCATAACCCGACCTCAAAATAAAGCATAAGCTGTCCTAAAATATCGATATTAAGAGCGGATGGCATGCTAAAATAAAGCATAACCCGTCCGTTGCTGCGCGCCCCTAAAATCCGCTTGGACCCCAACCTCGCTCAGGCAAATCACTTTGCCCGAGCCTGCGGTACCGCGCGCTTCGCCTGGAACTGGGCGCTTTCCGAGTGGCAGCGGCATTACGAAGCCCATCTGGCCGACCCCTCTTTCCCCAAGCCCTCTGAGGGGGCCTTGCGTCGGCAGCTCAACGCCATCAAGCGCGAGCAGTTCCCCTGGATGCTGGAGGTGACCAAGTGCGCCCCTCAAGAGGCCATCCGGGCCTTGGGTGTGGCGTACAAGAACTGGTGGGCTTCCCTTTCCGGCAAACGTAAAGGGCCCAAGGTCAAGGCTCCTACAGTCAAAAGAAAGGGGCAGCGGGACTCCTTCAAATTCGATGAGAAGTTTGCGGTTGACGGTTGCCGCGTGCGTATCCCCAACCTCGGGTGGGTGCGCATGCGAGAGCCGTTGCGCTTTAGTGGCTCCCTCAAAGGGGCCACGGTCTCTCGCACCGCCCACGCCTGGTTCATCTCCATCCTGGTGGAGACCGAAGACGTTCCCCTGCCCAGCAAAAGCCAAGCTGCGGTCGGTGTGGACCTCGGAGTCAGTGCGCTGGCGGTGCTGAGCACGGGGAAGCCGGAGGAAGGGCCCAAGGCCCTTCGCATCCTGCTCGGCCGGCTCAAGCGGCTCAGTAGAGCCCACAGCCGCAAGGTAAAAGGGTCTGCTAACCGACGGAAGTCCGCACAGGCCCTAGCCCGGTTGCATTGGCGTATCTCTTGTGTACGGAATGATGCGCTTCACAAGCTCAGCCACCGGCTCACCCGAGACTATGCCTGGATTGCCATTGAGGACCTGAACGTCAAGGGGATGATGGCTAACAGGCACTTGTCCCTCTCCCTTGCCGATGCCTCCTTCGGTGAGCTGCGTAGGCAGCTCACGTACAAGGCGGCCCAGCGGGGCGTGCATCTGGCGGTCGTAGACCGCTGGTACCCGAGTTCCAAGAGCTGCAGCGCCTGTGGCGCTGTCAATGAGGCGCTCACCTTGGGCACCCGAGTGTGGGTGTGTACTGCCTGTGGTGCAACTC
>JAIVFU010000012.1:0-45708 GCA_020829485.1 Nostoc sp. CHAB 5834
GTTTTTTGGTAAGATACAGGGAACATATTTTTACCGGGGAGCCACAAAAGTGCTCCCTATTTTTTTCCTCACTATTTTCTCAAACTTTTGTCCCATATAGCTTAGAGTTGCCTTGTCACCCGGTAAGGTATATGACACTGATGCTCATAACAAGCTGCCGTTAATAAATAAAATTGCTTATCTTGTAGAAGATGTGGTGGAGAGTGGGGTGGATAACCCTGGCTTAAGCGATATTGAACTAGTTCAGCTTTTTGTTCTGCTGTGAGCTTCCGATATTCATACATAGATTTTTTTTAAGCACTGAAGTGCTTACTACAAACAATTCAAAAGTTTGTAGTGAGGACTTTAGTCCTCCTCCTTTGTAATTACAAATTTAAGCACTGAAGTGCTTACTACAAACAATTCAAAAGTTCGTAGTGAGGACTTTAGTCCTCCTCCTCTTTAATTACAAATTTAAGCACTTCAGTGCTTACTACAAACTTCTTTATAGAAGGCTTCTAAACCTGCGACACAAGCTTTATCATCAAAAAGACGATCGTGATTTTGTCCCATTTTTTCTGCAATAGTGCCTCGCCAAGCCTGGTCTAGTCCTAATTTGACAGCAATTTCGATATATTCTGCTTCGTTTTCAGCAATCGTATCTGTCACTCCTAGCATTTTCAAGAAACTGTCAGAGTGACGACCTCGCATAAATTCTCCTGGACAGGTAACAATGGGGAGATTACAAGCGATCGCTTCTAAGGTAGTATTACCACCAGACCAAGTGAATGTATCTAGATAAACGTCTGAAAGTAAGTTAATCATTAGATAGTCCAGTCGCTCTGGAATACTGAGAAATACACAGTAATCCTCGCTATTCAAACCGATAGCAGCAAAAGCCCGCTTCAGGCGTGGCTGAAGTAAAGTACCACGCAAAAACACAAATTTAGCTTGTGGAATGCGATGAGCAATTTCTGCAAAAATAAAATCATATTGCGGTAGATACTTGAAAGGAGCTTGGCAGCATAGATAAATGACTGCATCATCTGGTAGCTGAAAGTCTGATCGGGTTTTGATAACTGGTGGAATATATGGTTTAGGATAAGAAACACCAATATTAGGCAAGCGAATTAATTTTTCTGAATAATGCTCTTGGGCATTTTCAGGTTCCATTAACTCGCTGGATAAAAAGTAATCAATTGTAGGTATGCCAGTTGTTACCGGATGTCCCCAAGCTGTACATTGCACAGGCGCAAGCCGCAAACCTGCCATTTGCATAGTTTGCGGATTCATCCCAATTTCAGGAAAAACTAAAATGTGCAATTTATCAGCAATTATCTGTTCACAAGCTGCCGAGAAATTGTGAGGAATATGGTGGAAAACATCACTATATTCTTTAAATTGTTCGGTAACTTGATCTGGTTCATTTCCTGTGTAATAACAGTAGATTTCAAAGCTTTCATGATTGCTATGACGCAACCAACCTGTTAACCAAAGTGTTCCACTATAAGAATGCAGGTAATGGGAAACGTAACCAATACGAATTTTTTCTTGATGCTGAAGCTTAGGCATTGATAGAGGTACACACCATTGAGGAAAGTTAGCAGCCATAATTTTATGTACTAACTTGCCGTATTGACATTGCAACTCTATATCATTTTGTGCTTGATATGATAGGTAAAAGTTAGTGAGCCGACCTATACCTGCTAAAGCACTATTTTGCTCTTCTGTAGTTTTAAGAGACGTATGCTGAATTAAATATTGCAGTCCTTGAGTGTAGCGCTGACGATAAAAGTTAATTTCCTCTTGATTTTCGTATATTGATGGAACTGTTAAATATTTGAGGATTTGAAAAGTATAATCATCAGGTAAGGATTTAGCAGCATTCTCTGCACTTAAAATTGCTTCTTGAATACGTCCATTTCGCCGCAAATCGATGATTAATGAAAAATGTAGTCTTCCATCTGTAGGGTAAAATTTAATTCCTTGCTGGATAGTATTAAAATATTGATCTAGCAGGTTTAATTGTCTATAGCAATAGCTTAAATTCCAATAAATATCTGCATCACCTGATTGGATTTCTAGGAGTTTTTGATATTGCGCGATCGCTTCTTTCCATCTTCCCTCAAGAAATAATTTATTGCTCAAGCAAAAAAAAACTGTTCAGCTTGTGCTTCGCTAAAGCTTTCTATTTCGTAAGATGTCAGAGTTTCTGCTTTGGCTTGACTCAGCGCGTTTTTATCTTCGTATTCCAAAACAATTCTTGCATGTATGCGAGGTAGCAAAGCTGACCACTGAATATCAGCCAAGTTTTCCACTAGAGAAATTTCTAATCTTTCAGTAACATCTAAATCTTCCTGTACCAAAAGATTCATAACCACACTAGATAAAAATAGTTCAGCATCCTCACCAGTAATGTTACCAGTATCGATAAGTAGGGTAGTTTTTTCACTATTAGAATGAGTGGCGATCGCCTTCATCACTCCTTGTAATTCTAAACCTAGTTCATCCTCTGGTTGCGTCCAATCAGGGAAAATAATATAGTTAATTTCTCTCAGATTTAAGCTAGATAAATCAAATTCGGAATTTAATACTGTTTGTAATCTTTTTCTCATCTCTTGAGCAGGAACAAAGTTAGGCACAGAATGACTTAGCTTATCTAACGCTTGTTGCAATATAGAAGTTTCCTGAAGATGCTCTGCTACTTGGGCTAAATACCAAAATGCACGCCAATGATTACAACCAAATCGAATGGAATTGATAAACTGTTCCATTGCTTCTGAAGTTTTTCCCTGACGTTCCAAGATTAACCCTACCCATAACCTTAAATAACCATCTTGGAGGTAGTGATTAAGATATTGAACTACTCCACCCTGTCCAAATCCCAAAAGAGTAGAAGAATTAGCTATTTTTTCGTCAGCAGCAAATAATTGATTAATATCTTCAGAAGTTAAACTTGTAATAAATTGGGGTGCAGTATCTCCTATAGACTCAATAAATGTTTTTGAACCTTCAAATTGTGCAGGGATCTCAACTACATCAAGAAGAGATACAGGTTCATCTAACAAACTCCCATCAACAGGAATACTCCATTGTCTCGTTCTCTTGGGTGTTTCCATCAAGCGGTGATAGATGGGATTTAGCTGTTTAGCAGCATTTTCAGCGCCAAAGATTTGCTCGGCGTATTGCTTGGCATTTTTACCTAGTCTTAATCTTTCTTGGGGATTGTGATAAAGGTACTCTAAGGCTTGACTATATTCTAATTCACTATTGACAACTAAACCTGTATAGTTATCAATCACTAATTTTTTAATGCCACCGTGGGGAAAAACTATCGGAGGTATTCCGGCATACATTACTTCTTGTAAATTTAATTCAGCCGCAGCATAAGTATCTTCACATAACGGATAACCATAAACATCAAATTCAGAAATTACTGAGCTAATATCTTCGACAAAACCACGAAAATCAAATTTATTTAATGAGTCTAATGCTGAGGCTTGTTGCTGTAATAAATTAATATTTCCAGCACCACAGAGAATAAATTTAACATGGGGGATATTAGCTTTAGCACTCATAGAGATATACTCAGGGTGCATTTTACTAAAAGCTAAACCTCCCATATAGCCAACATTAAAAGTATCGTGGGGTTTGGGTTGAATATTTTGAACTCTTTCAAAATCAGCCGCATCGTAAACCATGCCAACTTTTTTTTGTATTATTTCTGGTGCTAATTGTCGCACTACGGGTAAGTCATAAGAATGGGGATTACAAGGAATAGCAAAGTCAGCATAATTAATTAAATCACGAGTAATCACCTGTGGAGCGCTATCTCCTGAAACATGAAACCAGATAATTAACCTTGTGGGCGGTAATTCTGAATGCAGAAAGGAGAACATCTGGGGATTATTCCAGTAGTGAATATGCACTAAATCAGCTTCATAAATTAATTGATTACGAGCAATTAAGTCAACTGGATTAACAAATTTCATCCCCCCTAATTCTGCTAATTCTACTGCACTAGGAACAGCTTCTTTAAGGGAGATAACTTGATGTTGCAACTGCTCGTTTAAACGCGATGAATATTTAGAAATGGCAATCATGGAGCGAGCAGCACCACCGAGACAAAGAAAATCAATAATATGTAAAATTTTAATCATTGAATTAGGATTTTTAATTTAATTACTAGGTTTACGATAGATTTTCAAAGAAGAGAATACTCCCGGGATAATCGGTAAATAGGCTTGAGTTTGAGTTGGATCATCAGGATATAACAAAGGTACTTCGATAATTTCGCAATGATAAGTATTTTCCATTAATTCTTGGCAAGCCTGTCTGATACCAGGTTCATTTCCTCCATGATGAAAAAGGATTGATGGACTATTTTCCTCATCCAGGGGAGGTAAATAATCATGGAAAATCATTAAGCCACCAGGAGCAAGTAAGGGATAATAGTTAGCAATATCTTTTTTCACACCTTCATAAGAATGATCGCCATCGACAAAAATATAAGGTGGATAGTTACGATCTCGCTCAAAGATAGTCTGTAATTGAGCTAAAGCATCATGGGAAAACATTCTCAAATGAGTAATTTTTGAGGGTAAGTTATCCAATACTAATTTTAATTGGGGGTGTAATCCTGGATCAATCGCCCATCCTTCTAAGTCATTATGCTCTCTGATTAGGGCTTTTTGATTCAAAAATAATGAACTTCCGGCAAAAGAGCCAATCTCCACAAAACGGCAAGGAGAAGAATTAGTTGGTAAAAGTTTACGCGCAGCATAATATAGCTGAAAACGCTCATTCTTCGACATTTGACTTTGAATACCGTACTTCACAGGATCATCTTGGTCAAATTCTTCAATTAATGAGTTTTCAAACACTGGATTAATGGCAAATTTGTGCGGGCAATTAAACCAAACTCCTGTACTGTCTATTTGATGAAGCTCAAATTTTAGTTGACGCTCGGCTTCAAATTCATGTAGGGCTTGACGACATCCTTCCCAAAAACCATAATCATCTACCTGTACAAATCCATCATTGGAAATGTGATCATAGAAATTATTAATTATAGTTTTAGTAGATTCGTACCAATCACCATCCATGTGCAGAAAGGCAATCATCCCTACTGCATCTCTCATTTTTGGTAAGGTATCTTCAAAATAACCTTTAACTAACTGGACAATATCACCAACGCCCAGTTTATTGCAGACTTCCTTCACGCTAGCTTCTGGTGCGGCACAAGTACCTGTACCCCATCCCGTTACCTCAGCAAGAATACCATTAGACTTATCTTTTTCTGTCGGTGCTGGCATTCCATCAAAAGAGTCAAAGGCATAAACCCAACGGGGTTGTCTGGTATGGCGTTTAATCACTGCGGCTACAAGGGCTGTTGAACCTCCGGCTGCAACTCCACACTCGACAAAGTTACCGGGGATATTTTCTACACAAATTCTTTTGATGAGCGTAAATAGTGAATATAGTCTCGCCTCACTCAGCATTGTATAAGGTTGAATTAACCTATATATTTCTTGAAATTCAGAGTCTTGAATATTATGAGATACAAGTTGAGGATATTGAGTTAATAATTGATTAAGGAAGTTCTCGGCTTGATTATTCTCAGGGAAATAACGTAGTTCTTCATGTAGGGATTGAATAGAAGCGGCAGGTTGTCTCATTTGCAAAAAACATTTTGCCCTTAAAAAATCTAAACCCATAATTGGCTGTTTTAAAGCTTTGGCATCATTGAGGATTTCAAAACATCCAGCAATCTGATTTTCTTCTAACAGCCTGTTTGCTTTTTCAATGAGTGGATGAACTGCTATTTTATCTGAATCCAGATTTTTTCTTAATTCTTTTCTTAGTGTTATTCCCTTCGTGTGAGCCGGAGTATGATTAAGTAATGTTTCCAAAGTTGCCAAAGCTTCGGTTATTTTTCCTTGCCTAGCTAATGCAACTGCCTTAACATAATTTATAGCATTATATTCTCGCAGTGATGAGTATATTAAATCTAAAACAACTTCATTTTGATTGTTATTTGTCTTTGTAACAATTTCTTCCAGACAAATATAATATTCTGGGTGGAATTTCATTTTATTAGCAACACTACTAAATATAGTTTCCTCAGTAAAATTATCTGCCTGAGTATTTCTAATCACAAAAAGAGGATGTTTAAGGGGAAAGTTCACAGCTTCTACTGTCATATTAGCCAGCTTATTATTATCTGTAGTTGTGTGAGTACCTGAGCCAAAACCAATATTAGAAACAAGATTGATATTAGGTAATATAGTCAATGCGTTATTAATCCAGAGGGTATATTGCCAAATATAATCCCAAGTATTGAAGCCATTATTAACTGCTTGGAATATTTTTGACCAGTAAGCAACTGCCTGCTCATTTTGCAAGACTTCATTAAGCCAATTATTATCTCTTAATTCTGTCCATAGTTGCATGGAATCATCATACTTTGTCCACGCACGTCTCCAACTAGCCCAACCCCAACAATGACCGTAACGAGAAAAATAATAACTATATTCAGTTCTATTGCTTCCAAATTGGAAGTTATCACCTGAAATCATCATAATCTGTTGATCATCACGATATTTTTCTAACAATTCTTGACAGTAACGGAAAAAAGTTGGATGAGGGAGACAATCATCTTCTAAAATAATCGCTTCTTCTACTTGCTCAAATATCCAATCCAAACCACTACTAATTCTTTTTCGACAACCTAAATTAACATCAGAGTAATTAGTTAATACTTCACATTCCCAATCAACTTGATTAATAATTGCTCTGGTAGCAGCACATTTTTCTGCTTCTCCAAGTTTATCGGCTCTTGCTCCATCTGCTACAACTAATAATTTAAGTGGTTTAGCTTGGCGGATGGCTTCAAAGACTCTGGCAGTAGTTTCAGGGCGATTGAAAATGAAAAATCCTACAGGGGTTGTTAAATCAGATTTTATATCAGATTTCTGTCTTTGATAATGTTCAATTTTTGCATCAAGGAAGACCGTCTCGGCAGACCAAGGGTCAAAGGTAATCAGTTTTTTTGATGGTAAATGTGGGCGCATAAATAACTTTCCTTCTTCGTTTAAAATCGCAGCAGCGAAAGAAAAAGAACTGTTAGAAATTGCTAAAATGTCACATTTACTAAGTAAGTAAAAGTCTGGATAAAAATCTGCTTGCTCTAATTCACAATTTAAATCTCTGGTTGTTACCGGATTATATTGACTAAAATCTTGTTTGACTTTACCTATTTCATCACTGGCAATGAATAATACTGGTTCATCCAGGGTTGGCCAAATATTCTCTAACCATTCCAGATACCATTGACTCGGTGCGATGAAAAAATGTTGATAACCATAATCTCCTCGCCGTAAATGAATCCCAATTACAGTTTTTCCTTTATTACGAAGATTTTTAACTGCTTCTTCCAGTTTCGTTTTAATTTCTGCTACTGGCTCAAATAAAGAACGAAAATACTCTTTATGGGGGGCATAGTATCTAGCGTTGTATTGAAAATATCCCCAAAAATCAACATTCTTAAATACTTGGGCTGTATTGGGGATGATTGCATCCTTGATATTATTGGTTATTTCTGGAAATACTGGTAGCAATTGAGAAATAGGCGGATCATTATGTCCAAAAATAGTTTGTCCTATCCAAGATGGTATTTCTACTCTCAGATTATGTTCTTGGGCATATATTTTTAAAAAAGCGTATTGAAAAATTTGATTAGCAAATCTCCCATTTTTTCCAAAAGTAGACATGGTTATTATTGCTTTTTTAGTATAAAATGCATCTCCCCAAGATGGATGATAAGGTGTGGTTGTAGCTATTCTTTCAAAATCATAGGTTTCTAAAAAGTCATCTATTTCATCAATTAAGGCACATCCGGCATAAAGCTCTTCATAGTTTACTTCTGTGTTAATAGCTTCTATGTATTTTAATGTTTTAGTTCCCCCTTGTAATGCTAATAGTTCTGCTCCTTGAATATCAATATTGAGGATATTAAAGTCAGCCGGATTTAGGTTTAATTCTTCTAGTAAACTATCAATGGTTTTACACGGTACTGTAATTTGCTCAGTTTCCTTAATCATGGGATATATTTCCGACGATACTTTCAAAGGCAAAATAGAGCTGCTCTGATCCATTGAAGTTATATGTAAAGTGACTGTACCATTCTCGTTACCAATAGCACAACACACTGCTTGGACATTAGGATAATTGGCTATGTTTTTCTGTAATCTTTCAAATACAATTGGGTTAGCTTCGATATAAAGTATCTTTTCTACCCCCATTGCTAAATAATCACTCAATTCTTGTCCTTCATGCGCTCCAATATGAATCACACCTCTGGGTTTCACAGAGTTACTGGCACAAAGTTCCTGCAAGGGAAGCATTTGAGGCTTTTGTCCTAAAATAGCTGATTTGAAACGTTCATTAATTGCTAAGTAATTACTATATTCAAAATTTTCATATTCCGGTAAAAACTCTGGTATGTAGATTAATTTTTTTACCTCTATTTTTAACAAACAATATCTGAAACTTTGTAAATAATTAAATACTTGTTTTAAAGTAATACTAGCATCTTGGAATGTCCCGCCATATTCAAACTGTATATAATCAATTTTGCCTTTTGTCAGTAATTCTTTTACTCCATAGAGAACATCTAATTCTCCTCCTTCAGTATTAATTTTTAAGAAGTTAATTCTGTTGATTTGTAGTTGCTGACAGTATTTATCAATAGTTGTAGTGACTACTGGTAATTCAATGGGTGGTTTAAGACTATATTGTTTTTCTACATGGAAACGGCGATAAAAGGTACTTGATGCTGGATTATCTTCATAGTAATAAAAAGTTTGTGTATTTTCGTGATTAGCTACTGCAATTTTATTAGGGTGTATATTTTCTTTTTCTAACCAATCTACTAAGTTATTATTCAGCTTATTATAGTTATCCGGTACAGGTTCAAATAAATGTATTTGAACTTGATCATGTTTTTGTAAAACCGTTTTGCTCCAACTTCCTACATTAGCACCAATATCAAAAACTATATTTTTATCACCAATAAAGTTTTCGATAATTCGGATTTCACCTGTTGAGTCAAATTTTTGATTTTTATCGATGTTCATAATTACTTTTTCTCAGAAGTTTAATTAGAAATAGAGAATTTTACCAAAACATAATCGCATTATACTAATATAGTAAATATTTAAAAGATGCTTGATAGCATAAAATGCTTAACCTAAAACTGAAGAGGATTTTGTTGGGCTATTTGTCTACCGATCGCTATTTCCCTCTTGCTTCTTAATCTGCTCTAATACAACTTTGTAATCTTGCCGTTCGGGGTACAACTTCACCAGCTTCTCCAAAAGTGTCATCGCACCCTTAGCATCCTTCAAGTGCAACCGTACTATAGACAGTTTCTCTAAAGCGAGTTGGTTTTCTGGTTCCCGTTGTAAAACCAATTCATAGCCCCGTGCCTGTTGCTGCAATCCTGACTCAACAGAAGGAGATGCCGTTACTGGCTTAGGTTGGCTAGCCTGTTGTATTGCTGGAATTACTGCAAACACCGTAGAGCCAACAAATGACACTAACGAAATTATCGTGACAATCTTTTGTCGCCGCTCAATCTGCTTTTTACGGATAATTACGTATTCTTCCCCAGAACCAGCCATGCCTCACATACTTGCTGTGGTAAATACTTAGGTATCAGCAAGCCTCCCGTTCTGAGGATACCCATCTGCTCAACAGAAACTAACATCTTCGCTAGAAATTTTTTACACAAACTTCAAATGCTGACTCTGAAGACAAAGAAGCTTTATGGTGAGCTTATGCTGTACCGCCAATTTTGCCATGCGTAGTTTACCGCCGTAGGCATCGCTCCTATCGTTCAAAGCAAAACCTCCAAGTCTTATTCACTGGACGAAAAATTAAGATTATATAAAGATTTGCGATGATTCAGCCTAAAGTTAGATGTTTGCGATATTGTAAATAACGTTTAAATAAACAGAAACAGTAGATATTTCTACTCAATTGCAAATTTACCTCTTAGTCAAAAACTTTCAAACTAGCCCGTGTCCTATAGTTATTCAACAAGCACACATATTTTGCGTGATTAAAACAAATAAAATTTTCCCAGTCGTCCTCAGTCCCACTACATAGTGCAACCTCCCAGACGACTAATTATTTTGCTCGCCGTCCACAATAGATATCTTACAAAAGGTACTGTTGCACTCTAGTGGTAAAAGGTTACAAGGATAAAGAAGACAGCGAAAGGTTAAAGGAAAAAGGGGAAACAGAAGCATCCTTTACCCCTTCATCCCTTAACTCTTACCTCTGAACCTATGCCCAGGTTCTGCAAAAAGTTTAAGGACTGCTTGGTGAAATTAGAGTTTTGTGGTGGTAATTACCGTACAAAAGCGAATTTACCAGTAATTTAGTAGAGTTTGTTATGGTATAGTTAAAAAGTTAGGACTAGCTTTACCAAAATTACACCACTCTACGATCCGGCAACAATTGCAGAATGGGAAGCAGTTTTAATTAAGTATTTACCAACAAAATCTGAATTCAATCGAGGTTATGACTCAGCAAGTGATTCACCCAATGGTGAAATTGCAGCGCAACGTGCAATCACTCATAGAATCGAACATTATCAAGCCAAGCGATAGCATCTGGAAAATCGCCTTGCTCTACGGTAATGAATGGCAGCACTGGAAACAGGAACTGCTTGACTTTGGCTTTAGTATGCAAGACCCAGTTAGTGAATTGCTAGCTGTAGAAACTTGGGATGAGGAGTAGGGAATAGGGAGTAGGGAATCGGGAATAGGGAATAGGAATTTTTAATATTCACCACTCCCTACTCCCCACTCACCACTCCCCACTTCCTAAAGTTGGCAACCAGCTAACGCCGCAGCTAATTCCTTTGCAGTTTGATAGCGATCGCGTGGTAATGGTTCTGTAACGCGATCAATTACATCTCTTAATTGGGAACTAATAGTGGGAACTTTTGCCACATCAAACCTGAAGTTTCGCCCTCGTTGGCGGTAATACTTGAAAGGGTTTTCGCCTGTGAGCAGAAAAATTAGCGTTGGCCCAATTGCATACAAATCAGATTGAGTCAAAGGTTGTCCTCGTTCTTGCTCAGGAGCGCAGTAACCTTCTGCACCAATACGAGTACCGGGCGCTGTGCCAATTTCCTTAACTGCACCAAAATCTAACACCACTATGCGATTTAGTGAACTTCGCACCATTAAGTTGGCGGGTTTAATATCGCGGTGAATCAGTGGAGGGCTTTGGCTATGAAGATATTCTAAAATATCGCAGGTTTGGATCATCCAAGCGATCGCCTGACTTGGCGTAACTGGCCCAGTAGTATAGACACGTCTCTCTAAATCCTGTCCGTGGATTAGTTCCATTGCCAAGTATTTTTTTCCGTCTTCTACAAAGAAGTCGTAATACTTGGGAATTCCCGGATGGTTAAGGGATTTGAGAGTATATGCCTCTCGCTCAAATAATTCTTGAGCTTTGGCAATTTTTACCATATCAGCATTCATTTGCTTCAATACCAGCAATTGTGGCATACCCGCAACCTGACCAGCCGCATCCCAAGCGAGATAAGTAGTACCCATACCTCCTTGTCCGAGAGTTCGCAACACTTGATAATGGCGAATTTTCTGTTGTACTGAGAGAGGTTGGCCGCAGTGGATGCAAAACAGATTGTTTGGAGAATTGCCTTCATGGGTGCAAGTGTATGTACCTTGGGCTGAGTGGAGTATTGCAACGGCATTTTCTTCTGTTTCTTGCAGTTGTTGCGATCGCACACCAGTTTCCAGTACTCTTACATCCTGAATTTGGAATTTCAGTATTGGGCCTCCCTGTGCCAGTTGCAACAGTGAATTATCTGGTAACGGACTCTGAATCACAAGGACACCGTTAAGGAAAGTCCCATTCGTACCCTGACTAATCAGCCGCCAACCACCGCCATTGTCAGCAGAATTTACTTGTCTCAGTTCTAGATGATGCCGCGAAACTAAACTATCAGTTAAAACAACATGATTATCTGCCGCTCGACCAATCTGAATTATGGAAGAG
This sequence comes from Nostoc sp. CHAB 5834, assembly GCA_020829485.1. The sequence continues at coordinate 12,079 of JAIVFU010000012.1, forward strand.
TTCTCAAAGCACCACTGCTGGAGGGGCGTTTTCTGTTGCGGTTCTAACAGAGTCAGACTAACCACAATACAACCTACAAGTTAAGAGGGAGTGGGGAGTGGGGAGTAGGGAGTACGGATTAGGGATTAGTAGGAAAATTATTTCCCAGTTTTCATGCCCCATTCCCCACTCCCCATTTTTTCAACTTTCCAAATTTGGACGTACTTTTGCCCGAATAAGTATACCAGTAATATTGTCGTGACCATTGTGTTGGTTCGCCAAATCAATTAAGTCTGTAATACCCCGTTCTAAGTTAGCGCCAGAACTAAGTAAGGGTTCTAAGTGAGTCTGCCAATGGGTTTCTATTAAATCATTATCTGATAGACCATCCGATACTAACAGCAGAAGAGTATCTTCATTGATTTCAAAAAAGCCTACATCGGGATTAATCGATTTTTCGTCACGAGGCCCCAAAGCTTGGGTGAGTTGGTAGGCATCGGGGCGGGCGTAAGCTATGCTTGCTTCCACTCCGCGGGTAATTTCCCGTTGCCCAACTTCGTGATCTACTGTGACTTGTTCTAGTCCCCGCTTACGAGTCAAGCGATAGAGACGGCTATCTCCCACATGAGCAACTGCTACTTGAGTGTCTTGAATTAACAGCATTACCAAAGTTGTACCCATGCGCCCAACTCCAGAACGGGCATCTTGTTGATTCAGCTTGTAAATCGCCTCATTCGCTAAAAACACTGCCTCACGAATGCTCTCTTCTGTTGGCAGTTGGTTGGTAATCCAGTGTTCTTGAAAGTATTGCCGTAGGGTGTTGACTCCTAACTCACTAGCTATTTCGCCGCCAGCGTGTCCACCCATCCCATCACAGAGAATATACAAACCATGCCCTTGCAGGATTAGACTTTTGGGCAACTCCAGCTTTTGAATTTTGGTTTCAATGCCAAAGTAGTCTTCGTTATGATGACGTTGACGCCCCACATCTGTGCCTCCTGCATCTTCTAAGCTACTTAGCTGCATCGCCAGCACAACAGTTGGCATATCATCACTTTTGCTAATGATATCTTCCGGTTCATCTGATTGCGGGATAATGGACACAGCAGTATTTTTCTCCTTTATTGAGGGTAAAGTTGCGCTTGGTAGTGCTTCCAGTTCAAGAGAGATTTCCTCTAAACGCGATCGCAATTGTGCGATCGTCTGAATCTTACCTAGCTCTAAATCCCCCAACATCTGGACTACAGAGCCAAATTGAGTGCGTTGAGACTGCCTAAATAGCGCTTGCCAAACCCGCCCCAAAGCTTGAATGGTTAACGGTTGCTCTGGAATAGCAGTTTCGCCTTCAGCATCTTCTGGCGACTCGGTGACAGGCCAAGAATTGGATGATTCCACATACAACCTTTGTAGCGCCAGCGTTTGGTCTTCATCCAATCGCAAATTCGACAAATCTAAAAGGCTTTGACGACAACCTACTGGTTCCAACAATGCCCAAAGTTGGATCATTTCATAACACCAGTGTAAAATTTTTAAAGAACTTGTGCTTTCTTCTTGCCATAAATCGAGTAAAAGCTGCCAATGTGAGCGGTCTTCGATTATGACTATCTGCATATTTCCCTGCTGCCATGCATCGTGAATCGGCGGTATCTCCGGCTGACCTTGGCCTTGTAAGGCAATATAAAGTTTAGCAAGGTGAGGAATTCTACTTGCTTCCACTGATGGCGTTAACAAATCCGATTGTTGACTTGCTACTATTGCCTCAATGGGTGATATTTGATACGGCTGGCAGTCTAGAACTCTCACCCCTACATCAGTAATGGTGGCAGTTTCCGTTTGGGCAGGTAGCGGATCTAACAATTGATAGCGCTCTTGGGAGTCTAAATAGGAGCCTAATGCAATTTGAGAACTAGCGGATAGAGGAGATGATGAGGATATTACTCCCTCATCTCCCTCATTTCCCTCATCTCCTTCATCTTTCTCTACTCCCAAAGCTTTCGCAGTCGTTTCCTTAGCAATAATTGCCCAAAACACTGTTCCACATTCTGCGCCACAGTTATGACAACGTAGTGCATTCACAGGTACATTATCGGTACTGCATTCAGGACAGACCTTGTGGGTCAGGGACGTGCCACAGCTTTGACAGAATTTATTGCTATTGGGGTTTTCAAATTTACACTGAGGGCAAATCAGCATAGTGGAAGTTCCTTTATTCCCGTTCCAAGGTGCTTCTAGCCACTAAGATCCAAGGTGCCACAATTGGCTGTCCCTGACTACAGTAGACCTATAAGAGATTGTAGTTTATCAATGAATTTTGGTGGCAGTATTAATTGTGACGCAATTAGAGGAATATATAATATATTGGCAGTTAATTGCTTATAAATGGGGAGTGGGGAGTGGGGAGTTAAGAGTTAGAATTCTTCCCCTGCTTCCCCTGCTTCCTCATCCCCCTCATCTCCCTCATTCCCCCTATTCCCTATTCCCAAGAATCTGGCAATTGGGGAGGGTCAACAGCGATGCCTGCGGCAGGCTACGCCAACGCATTCATCAAATCTAATATCAAAACCCAATACCGTTCAGTTAAGCCCAAAATCCTCTGTAGAGAGACGCGAAATTGTACTGGGCTTCGCCCCGCTACGCTAACGTCCCGCTACGCTAACGCGTCTCTACATGCTGAAATCAATACCAAAAATCCTTAACTGAACCGTATTGTATCAAAACCTTCCAAGTTTCCGCTAGCCCTTTGGATTTCAAAAGGGATAAACGTGGGGTCTGTGGCAACCTTGAGAAGTTTAGCATCTGGGTTAGTAGTGGGATAGAACTTTTTACAGGCAATAATCAGTAGCAGACAGCCTAAGCTTAGAATTAGCTGGTGCCACTTGAGGTTAATTAATTTCACTGTCAGTAATTCCGTTCTATCAGTCAATATTCACGATACTTGTCATCATGTTATAAGGAAGAATACATCCGTCGGCAGCCAGAATCCACCATGAATTCTGGGCGATTAACGAAAGTTTAAGACCCCCACTTTTTTAAAAAGTGATGCTCCTTCCGACGCTGCGCTAACAGATTGAAGGCTTCCTCCAATCTGACTTTTCGCTAATTGCCTTCTTGTGTGTTCTCTACTGTGACTTCCAATTTTGAACTTTTTATGGCTGCCACTACCCCTGTTTACCGAATTGCTGATTTATTCGCCGAACGAGCTAGAAATATCGCACCACCAACCTATAGTACAGAGTTAACCAAAATCGCAACTGTCAGCTTTACCTACGGTCTAGCTGACCCAATTCTCTTTCCTCACGCTCACTTAGCTGCTGCAAGTGCTGCTGTGCTGGCAGAAGAGGCTCCGATCGCTCTCAATTACGGCCCACCTTCAGCTCAACTATATGAGCAAATTATCCTCCGTTTGCAGGCTAAAGGAATCACTACCGATCGCGATCGCCTAATCATTGGCTATGGTTCTGGTCAGATTTTGGGCTTGCTACCTGATGTGTTTGTCGAACCTGGTGATGTGGTAATTGTGGAAGGGCCAACCTTCCTGGGAGTAGTTGCTAGATTTGTCCAAGCTGGCGCACGCGTAATTAGCATTCCTGTGGATGAGTTGGGCATGGATGTAGATGCCCTAGAAGTAACTTTGAGCAACTTGAAGAAGCAGGGCATCCGGCCCCGGTTTATTTACACCATCCCCACCTTTCACAATCCCACAGGCACTACTATGCCATTATTTCGCCGTAAAAAGCTGGTAGCATTAGCGGCTGAATATGGCGTGGTGGTGGTGGAAGACGATGCTTATAGCGATTTGCGTTTCCAAGGTGAAACTGTGCCCCCTCTGGCAACCCTCGACAAGGAGGGGTGGGTATTATATGTAAGTACCTTCTCGAAAATTATTGCGCCTGGTATCCGTCTGGGCTGGGCTTGCGGCGCTCCAGCGATTATTGAGCGGCTAGCAATGTTCAAAAGTGAGGGGCCTGTGGGGCCATTTGTCAGCCATGTGGTCGCCCGCTATTGTGCCACAGGCAAACTAGATAATCACATTCAAGAGTTAATTGCCTGCTACAAGCATAAGTGCAATCTGTTGTTAGAAGCGATCGCTCAAGAGTTTCCCAGTGATGTAGTTGCAAAGCGTCCCGATGGCGGCTTCTTCGTTTGGTGTAAATTGCCCTCAGACATTAGCGCCAAAGCACTCCTAATGACTGCCAGTGAACACGGTGTCAGTTTTCTACCAGGGACTCGCTGCTACACCAATGGACAGGGGGATGATGCGATCAGGTTAGCTTTTAGCTTTCAGCCAACACAGAAGATTGTTGAGGGAATCGCTACATTAGGAGCAGTGTTGCGCGAATGGCGACACTAATTTTGGATTTTAGATTTTGGATTTTAGATTGAAGATAATCTAAGTAAGTGGGTCAAATTCAATATAAAACCTCAACCTGCCTTCGGCTTCTCTCTCCGTGAGTTCGGAGAGGGATTGAGGGTGAGGTTTGATCTTAATGTTTAATTACGCTTTAAAAAATTTGTTCTAATCGTTGGAAATCGCGCTGGACTTCATACCAGAGACTTTTATTATGGGGGTCTGTCTTCAAAGCTTTTTTGAGATAAATTCTGGCTTTGAGCAACTGGTTTTGGGAAATTAGCGCCCGTCCCCAAATTTGATAGGCGATCGCTAGCCATTGACGAACTTCTGCATCTGTTGACAAACGATCTGCTAAAGCTTCCGCCAGGGCGATCGCTTGCGGAAATCGTCTTTCTTGCAAAAATCGCTGCAATTGATCATAAGTCTTCCACTTCAGCCGTTCTTCTATTTCCAACACATTAGGCGGCTTTGGTTTCCCTGGTTCTTGGCTTGTCACCGTTGTTGTCGGTGTTTTCTGCCTATGCGTTGCTTTAGCGTCATCACGCATACCAGATGTTGACACCTGAGTTGAATGTGCCACAGTTTCCTCTGGCAGTACCACCGTCAGCAGGAGTTTGTACGCCTCTGTCAACGCAATAAACTTATCTTTGGCTTTGTTGTCATCTGGGTTGATATCAGGATGATATTGCTGCGCCAATCGTCGGTAAGACGCTTTGATGTCAGCAAAAGAAGCTCCCGATCTCAAACCTAGTAAACGGTAGCAATCTCCAAGATCCATCTTGAGCTATGAGCTATCGAATATCCAGCAAGAGGCTATCAGCTATCTGCTTTACGCCTGAACTATTAATAATAAGGGCTAATTTGCTATTTTTAAGTTCAATGTTGACAGTTTGTTTGGGGGAGGGAGTGGGGAGTGGGGAATCGGGAGTGGGGAGTTAGAAGTTAGGAGTTTTTACTCTCCCCCTGCCCCCTCATCTCCCTCATCCCCCCTACTCCCTACTCCCCACTCCCTACTCCCTACTCCCCTGTTACTATCGAGGTTCGTTCTTCAATCACACGGTCAATTAAACCGTATTGTTTTGCTTCTTCGGCAGACATGAAAAAGTCGCGATCCATATCTTTTTCAATCTTTTCTATAGTCTGACCGGTTTTTTCAGCATAAATGCCATTGAGCTGGTGACGAATCCGCAGAATCTCTCTAGCTTCAATTTCGATATCGCTTGCTTGTCCACGGGTGCCACCTGAAGGCTGGTGAATCATAATCCGTGAGTGAGGCAATGCTAGCCGTTTGCCTTTGGTGCCAGCAGCGAGCAGGAAAGACCCCATTGAAGCTGCTAAACCGACGCAAATAGTCACTACATCTGATTTGATATGTTGCATGGTATCAAAAATAGCCATGCCAGATGTAACCATCCCACCAGGGGAATTGATGTATATATAGATATCTTTACCTGGATCATCTGAGTCCAGATACAGCATTACAGCGATAATTTGATTGGCAATTTCATCATCAATATCTCGCCCTAAGAATATAATCCGTTCCCGGTAAAGGCGATCGTAGATACTAATCCAATCTGTATATTGTCCACCGGGCATCCGGTAAGGAACTTTAGGAACGCCTATAGGCATAATTTACTCCGTTTTTAATTAGTCATTAGTCATTGGTCATTAGTCATTGGTCATTAGTCATTGGTCATTAGTCATTAATAATTTTTGGTTATTAACAAAGGACGAATGACAAAGGACAAAGGACAAAGGACAAATTAAAGGACACTGGCGGGAAGTGGGGGATTTGCGAGTTCTTCTTTCTCAAAAACTCGATCGATCAGCCCGTATTCCTTTGCTTCATAGGGTGTTAAATATAACAGCCGATCCATGTCTTTAGTAATTTTTTCTGGAGGTTGTCCAGTGGTGCGATGCAAGATATCAACTAACGCCCCTTTATTTACCAAAACTTCCCTGGCGCGAATTTGAATATCCGTTGCTTGACCTTGGGCGTAGCTCTTGGGCTGATGCAGGATAATCGAAGAGTGAGGCAAACTAGCGCGGCAACCTTTTGTACCAGCACTGAGTAGCATCGCTGCCATACCCATTGCGGAACCAACGCAAATGGTGTGGATAGGAGGTTTGATATATTTCATGGTGTCAAAGATGGCGAAGGCTTCGGTTTCAAAGCCAATGGGTTCGCCACTGTAACCGGAAGTGCCGGTGGAATTGATATAGATTTTAATCGGTTTTTCGGGGTCGTCGGATTGCAAAAACAGCAATTCGGCCACGATTAATTCCGTGACAGCAGGCACCAGAGGCATCCCAATATAGACAATTCGCTCCTTCAATAAGAGGGAAGGTAAATCTGGCGGTGGTGTCCGGTAAAAGTTATCGCCGTAATATGGGGCTTGAACAGCCTTAATTGGGGAAATGTCCATAGCAACTGATCGCCTGAAACTATGCCGTTAACTGTAATACATCCTAGCGCGATGCACGCTTCCCTCAAGGTGCGGATTTCTCCCTAATGCTGAAGGTGGCTTCGCATCTGCCAATGCTTGGCTTCTAAGATATTCTGATTATATTAGTGTATTTGTGTTGGATAGGTTTTCCGTAGAGTTAAAGTGTTGCTTTGAAGTTATTTTTTATATGTATATCCTGAATAGGGACTTTGAGTTATGAAGGTTAATTTGCAGCCTGCCTTGAATGATGGTAATTTGGACGCAAATCAACTGAACAGTCAACGTCAGTTGGGAATTTCGATTTCAGCGAAGGCAGAAAATCTTGACCGCGATGTGCCCCTGAATTTATGCTTAATTCTGGATCATAGTGGTTCAATGAGTGGGCGATCGCTAGAAACTGTCAAAAAAGCCGCGAATCGTCTGGTAGATAGACTCAATCCTGGCGATCGCCTCAGTGTTGTAGTTTTTGATCACCGTGCCAAAGTCTTAGTACCCAGTCAAAGTGTCGAAGATCCAGAAAAAATCAAACAGCAAATTAATCGCCTCGCCGCCGATGGTGGAACCGCGATTGATGAAGGACTGCGCCTGGGCATTGAGGAGTTGGCAAAGGGCAAAAAAGATACTGTTTCCCAAGCCTTTTTGTTAACCGACGGTGAAAATGAACATGGTGATAATAATCGCTGTTTGAAATTCGCCCAATTGGCTGCTAGCTATAATTTGACTTTAAACACTTTGGGATTTGGTGACAATTGGAACCAAGATGTTTTAGAAAAAATTGCTGATGCTGGCTTAGGTACTTTATCTTATATTCAAAAACCCGAACAGGCAGCCGAAGAGTTTAATCGCCTGTTCAGCCGGATTCAAACGGTGGGCTTGACTAATGCTTATCTGTTATTCTCCCTGATGCCCAATGTCCGGTTAGCAGAACTTAAACCTGTGGCGCAAGTTTCCCCAGACACAATTGAGTTACCACTGCAACAAGAAGCAGATGGACGTTTCGCTGTGCGGTTGGGAGATTTAATGAAAGATGCAGAACGGGTAATCTTAGCTAATATTTATTTGGGACAATTGCCAATAGGTGAACAAGCGATCGCTAATGTGCAAGTCCGCTATGATGATCCAGCCGCTAACAAAGTAGGTTTAGTTACACCAAATATCCCGGTTTACGCCCATGTAGTAAAAAATTACCAAGCAGACCCGAATCCCCAGGTGCAACACTCTATTTTAGCATTAGCTAAGTATCGCCAAACCCAGCTAGCCGAGACGAAATTACAACAGGGCGATCGCTCTGGTGCGGCGACAATGTTACAAACGGCTGCTAAGACTGCGCTGCAAATGGGAGATACAGGGGCGGCGACGGTGTTGCAAACTTCTGCCACCCAGCTACAATCTGGTGGAGATTTATCTGAAAGCGATCGCAAGAAAACCAGAATTGTCTCCAAAACAGTTTTGCAAGATACCCCTCCCCAGTAAACTCAGGTTTAGATGAAAGTTAAATTGCTCTCGGCGTTAAATGACAATAATGTTGATATGGCTCAAACTTGTAGCCAACGTCAACTAGCAATAACCATTTTTGCAATCGCTGGTGAGTCTGACCAAAATCTCCCCCTTAATCTCTGCTTGATTCTGGATAGAAGTGGTTCCATGCATGGACAACCAATTAAAACGGTGATCCAAGCAGTGGAAGGATTAATTGACCGGTTAAAAGTAGGCGATCGCATCTCAGTTGTGGCTTTTTCCGGTACTGCGTCAGTCATTATCCCTAACCAAGCCATCGAAGACCCCGAAAGCATCAAATCTCAAATAAAAAGCAAACTGACTGCTAGCGGCGGCACTGCGATCGCTGATGGTTTGGAACTGGGAATTACAGAACTTATGAAGGGGACAAGAGGCGCTGTTTCCCAGGCGTTTCTGCTGACGGATGGGCATGGTGAAAGCGGTTTGCGGATTTGGAAATGGGATATTGGGCGAGATGATAATAAGCGCTGTGTTCAACTGGCGCAAAAAGCTGCCAAACTGAACCTAACTATCAACACTTTCGGATTTGGCAATAGCTGGAATCAGGATTTGCTAGAAAAAATTGCTGATGTTGGTGGTGGAAGTTTAGCTTATATTGAACGCCCTGAACAAGCTGTGGAGCAATTTAGCCGACTGTTTGGACGGATTCAGTCGATTGGGTTAACTAATGCCTACCTGCTGTTATCTCTAGTGCCTAATGTGCGATTAGCAGAATTGAAACCCATTGCTCAAGTTGCCCCAGACACAATCGAGTTACCAGTGGAACCCGAAGCTGATGGTAGCTTTGCTGTGCGTTTGGGAGATTTGATGCAGGATGTAGAAAGGGTAGTTTTGGCGAACATTTATCTGGGACAATTGCCAGAAGGGAAACAAGCGATCGCTCATCTGCAAATCCGCTATGATGATCCGTTGGTTAACCAGCAAGGCTTACTTTCATCTCTCGTACCAGTGTATGCAGATGTGGTGCGGGCGTATCAACCAGATTCTAATCCGCAGGTGCAGCAGTCTATTTTAACATTAGCGAAGTATCGGCAAACCCAGTTAGCTGAGGCGAAATTGCAACAAGGCGATCGCACTGGTGCAGCCACGATGCTACAAACAGCAGCCAAAACCGCTTTACAAATAGGAGATAAAGGGGCGGCGACAGTGTTGCAAACTTCCGCCACTCGCCTGCAAGCTGGGAAAGAACTTTCCGAAGCAGACCTCAAGAAAACTAGGATTGTATCAAAGACAGTTTTACAGAAATAGTAAAAATTCAGCGTTGCTTAACGGGTATGCAAGTTTCGCGCCAAGGCGCAAAGCAAAAAAAATATTTTATTCCTCAAGTGAGCAACAAAATAGTCGCATATTCCTAATTATTGATTAACAACCAGCGAAGAGTTTGACTTATGCTGATCCAGAAGATTGTCCAAGAATTGCAAGACATCCCTGAAGACAAACTAGCAGAAATTTATGACCTAATTCACTACTTTCGGCTAGGTTTAAGTCAAGAACGTACACAACCCCGCACCCCTGGTTTATTAAAAGGACAACTCGGCGATGCTTTCTTTGAACCACTGCCAGAAGATGAACTCCAGCAATGGGAATGAGCTACATCATCGACACCCATATCCTGCTGTGGTGGCTCTTTGACGATCCAAAACAAGTAAAGCGATATGCCTAAAATAGCTTGTTGCTTTTTAACAAGTTACATGGGCCACACCGCAAGGTTAAGTTTTCCCATACAGTTAAACCTCCTCTAGACCGTGGAATAATGTGATCGCCGTGTAACTTTTGAAACCCAGATATACCAGAAAAAATCTTTTTACAGTCTAAACAAACATATCCACCTTTGTTAAAGTCATAATTTCTACGAAAGTACGACTCTTTCCAATTTCTTGGAAAAACAGGAGCGTGTGGATCACATGGAGTAAGATTGGGTGGCAAAGAAGTCATGAACACTTGGCATTTAGCAGAACTGATAGCTTATCTCATCTGTACTTATAGCGTTCAATAATACGTGATAAAAGCGTTACAGCCATATCACATTGAGCCTTCTGACCTTTTCTACCACCCCAACGACCTTTTTGCTCTGGATATCCACCCAGATCCTTAAGCCATTGTTCACCAGCAGTACGTGGTGCTTTCAGAAACTGTGCGATTGCGTCCCAAGCATCATCACTTAATTTATCCAAAGGAACTTTTAGCTCAACAGCGGCAGCAATCATTAATGCTGTCTGTTTGTACTTATCTACACTAATTCCAGCCAAGCCATAATTGAGGATAAATCCAATCCATTTAGCAAAGTGATCAAAGTCTTCTTCCATACCCCTTCCACAAGTAGGAAAAACATCAGTACCACCATGTAGATCGGTATATTGTAATTGGGCACAGTATATATCCAGTGCTTCTTCTGTTGTTCCACGAAAACTGACTGGAAGATGCTTCATTGAACTGGCATTTAAAAGTAGAGAATTAAGTCCTTCTCTATGAACAAGAATAAGATACCAGAGAAACATTTCTGATGGCGTCTGTCCTTTAGCTAGTGCTTTGCCCTCCCACCAATCTCGCCAACTATTAGAAGCTTCAATATTTTTTGCCCAAACATCATCTACCCCTTTTTTAGCGGCTGACTCAATCATACGATTTGCAGATGCATTGTTTGCATATATTCCTGCTAGACGTACAAGATAGACAGATTTTGATTCACTATAGTAAGAAAGTCGGATATCCTGTGCGGTTAAAGGTGTTCCTCCTTCATTAATACGGCGAAATATCTCTAGTTTAGTTCCGAGTTCTAAATTATCAGGAAGAGAAATAATCGTCAGAGGATAATCATTGAAAACGTTTTGTAAACTTGGTGAAAGCTGATTGAATTTCTTGCCCACATACTGGGTACTTTGTGGACTAAGGTAAACAATTCCTTCATCTGAACTTATACTGAACTCATTGTTGGAATATTTGAGAATTGTGCTTAGTCTTTGTTGCCCATCGACAACTTCAATTGCTCCGTCTGAACCATCTGCAAAGAAAAAAGCTGGGATGGTGAGGTTGTTCAACAGTGATTCTATAAATAGAGACTCTTTCCTAGCATTCCACTGTTCGGCATCTCTTTGATAATCAGGGATAATTAACCGTTTACTGCGAAGACGCCCAACAATGGTTTCTACGTTTGTACTTTCCGCACGAGTTTTTCTAGTAACTATTGGTACACCAGAAGGAATAGACTCTGACATATTGGTAGGTTTTTTATAAAGTTAAAATCACAAAAAGACTTGTTTTTTTTGAAGCCCCTATATTGGTTGCATTTGCACCTATAGAAATCTGGCATGAATCTTGCTAGGTATACTGAAGCTCTGATCTTCATCAGTCAAAGTTATCAGCATCGAGCTTTTCAAAGATACCGAATTTAGTCCATCAGCAAAACACGGCTCAAATATAACACAGTCGAAACCTTAGTGTAATAAGTAATATTACAATTGGTGTTTTCAAAGTGGTGGAAACTCCTACTAAGAATCAACTTGCAGGTGGCACTTAGATAGTTTAATAAATAGGAGTAATGTATTCAGCTTTAGTTTGCAATTGTTTGGTTCATGGCTTTAAAACCTTGGCAAACTTTCATATTTAATCAACGAGCCAGCAGAAACACCAGTAAGCCTTTAAAAGATTCTTGTAGAATGAAGCGATCGCAAGCTAACGGCTTAACGATATACCAAAATGAATGCGGAAATTACTTAAAAAAACAAGTAAACTGGGGTTTGAGAAAGTAAAAGCTCTTTTTACTTGCGGAAAACACCAAAATGAGAAAGCAAACTGGGGTTTGAGAAAGTAAAATGCCATTTTGAGTAAGCAATATGCCTTTTTGCTTATTAAATATGAAGTTTTGAGAAAGCAATAAGGCTTTTTGCTGATTTAATATAAATTTAAGTTAAATATGCGAAAGGTTAGACATCAGGCAACAATTCGGGAAACTCCTGGTGCAGTTCTTCTCGATTAGGGTAGGTAGCTAATAACTCAATCACCCGACGAACGGTAAGGCGAAGATTACGAATAGAGGGCTGTCCATTCATGCGATTGGGATTGCTGGTGATGCGATCTAATTTCATGGAAGTAACCCTATCTCCTGACGAAAATCATCGTTGTATATTGCTTCATACGAAAATGTAGTAGTTCTGATCTGATCTACAGTGATAAATGTTACTCCAAATAAATCAGCGTCTTGAAGGCTGATGGCATCAAGGTCTGCATTTTCAAGATTAGCACTTTGGTAAAACTGTTGTCTTGTAAAAACTAGCAAAAATCTGCTAAAAGTGCTAAAGGTAAATGGTTGTTAGCTTGAGAAGTACACATGAAAACTACAGGCATTCATCATGTAGCTATTATTTGTTCTGACTACGATCGCTCCAAAAATTTTTATGTAGAAGTTTTAGGCTTTCCAATTATTCAAGAGACTTTTCGCGCCGAGAGAAATTCTTATAAATTAGATTTACGAGTTGGAGAAAATGCTCAGATAGAGCTATTTTCTTTCTAGATATAAACCGCCCGGAACTAAACTTCACAGGATTTTAACTAAAGTCCGTTTTAACGGACTATAACCTTTTCTCAGTAGTCTTTAGACTACTTTTGCTATTAGACTCAGAATTCATTCTGAGGCGGGCTAGATGAGAATGAAATAGCCCTGATATATAAGTAAGTCGGTGAGAATAAATCAAACTAGATTAAGTAATGTAAAAAATATTGATATTATTTCGTAGTGAGGGCTGAAGCCCTAATTCTGCTACAGTCGGAGCAAAACATCTTACATTTGGAATTTCAAACCCAAGCTGATCCTGAAATTCCTTTTCGGATGATTGACTATCGGTTGCGAGTGTATCGCCGCTTTCCAGACAAAGCAATGCATCAAGTTGTAATTTATCTTAAGCAGACAAATTCAGATTTGGTGCAACAAAATACATTTACAATTGCTGGGACAAGCCATGAATTTTCAGTTATCAGACTTTGGGAACAACCAACTGAAGTATTTTTGAGAACGGCTGGACTGTTACCCTTTGCAGTTTTGAGTAGTACAATTGATCCAGAAACCGTGCTTAACCAAGTTGCACGGGAAATTAATAGTATGACAGAATCAAGAAATCAAAGTAATATTGCTGCTTCCACAGCGATTTTAGCTGGTTTAGTATTAGACAAAGAGGTTACCCTTCGAGTTTTGAGGTCAGATATTATGCGCGAGTCAGTGATTTATCAAGATATTTTAGATGAAGGCAAGGCTGAAGCTTTACTTGAAGTGGCAAGAAATCTATTTAATACTGGTATGCCATTAGAGGTGATTAGCAGAGTCACAGGGTTATCAATTGAGCAGTTACAGTATTTGCAGGTAAGTGAGTCTGGTGAGTCTAATCAATAAATAATCGGTGCAGGTTGACTGCACCGATTACTAAGTGTGACTCTAATTGAACATCCCATTGTTTCACGCCAATGCTGAAGCTTGGGGTTTGGCAAAAATCATTCTTCCTGCTGTAGTTTGCAAAGCGCTGGTAACTACTACTCGCAGTTCACCACCCACATAAGGGCTGCCTTCTTCAACAACTACCATTGTGCCGTCATCTAAGTAGCCAATACCTTGACTGGGCTCTTTGCCTTCCTTGAGAATTTTCAAATCAAGGTTGTCGCCAGGTAAATAACTGGGACGGACAGCATTCACTAAATCATTCACATTTAAAACAGGTACTTTCTGGACGCTAGCGACTTTAGACAAGTTGTAGTCGTTGGTTAACAATGTACCGCTAATTTCTTGGGCAAAGCGCACTAACTTAGCATCCACTGTGGGAATATCTTCGTAGTCAATTGTATTAATCACGATGCGATCAGGATATTCTTCTTTAATACGGTTGAGAATTTCTAGTCCTCGTCTTCCCCGCACTCGCTTTTGGTCTTTGCTAGCATCTGCTACTTGTTGGAGTTCTTGCAAGACAAACTGCGGTACAAGAATTTGCCCTTCCAAAAACCCTGTTTCTAGTAACGCTTCAATGCGACCATCAATAATGCAACTGGTGTCTAAAACTTTCGTATTGGCTGGTTTTAGCGTTCCTTCCACAACCATCGATTCGACGGTGTTGGGATTAATGAACCGCAATAAGCCTCGCCCGTGGGTGTCTGCCAAATTCATGCCAGTGACGGAGAGGATAATACTGCCGACAACTGCCACTAATGGCTTAATAAATCCAAAATCTGCCGGGATGGGTAGCAAAAATAGTGGTGCTAGCATCAGGTTAGCTAGTAATAGCCCAATCACTAAGCCGATCGCACGAGTTAAGATCACTTCCAGAGGCATTTCTTTGATTTGTGATTCTAGGCGACGATATGTCGTCTGGAAACTCAGCCCGATCGCACCACCAATAATAGCGGCAAAGACGGCAACAACTAACCGTAAAGCTTCAAGATTTGTTACCTGATCTAGCGTGCCATTGGGTAGCAGTTCAATGCTGTAGAACCCTATTCCCGACGCTGCTAGGATAAATGAAAAAATAATAATGGCGTCAAGCATGGCTGTCTTGTTTTCCTGCAACTGTGTTAACCGATAAAGTTAAGTATTTTTTATTTCATCGGTAAGATAAACTCATCAATATTGACTTACACTAAGGGTTTAGTAGGGCAATATCTGCAATTATTATAACCAAAGGCTTTTATCTTCATATTTTTCATTGTTTCGTTGTAAAACGACAAAAACTTGTAAAGAAACTACTTATTTTGCAAAAATTCAGAATCCAGAATCCAGAAGTCAGAATTAAGAAGACTTTAATACTCAAACTTAATAATTTTAATAAAATCAAGAAATTATTGAACGCTTGATTTTACAATTATTCTGGCTCCTGGCTCCTGGCTCCTGAATTCTTATCTCATTTTCATTGTCTCTAAGCTGATGCGCGTCTAAACTATATAAACACTTTTGATGTCGTTAACTGTTGACTGTTGACTGTTGACGGGTTTTCAGTCATCAGTCATCAGTCATCAGTCATCAGTCATCTTAAATGCGTAACAGCTTAATTCGCAGTTGGCTAAACTTAATCTTTTCTCAAAATGAGTCAAAAATTTAGTATTTCTGAAATTGCCAGTTCTGCGTATGTGCATATTCCTTTTTGCAGACGGCGGTGTTTTTATTGTGATTTCCCGGTGTCTGTTGTGGGCGATCGCTTGCGGGGTGAAACATCTGGTACTATCTCCCATTATGTTGAGGTGCTATGTCAAGAAATCGGCATTACACCAGTATTTGGTCAACCCTTGAAGACAATTTTCTTCGGTGGTGGTACTCCTTCGCTGCTATCAATAGAGCAGTTACAACGGATAGTAACAGAGCTAGAGAAGCATTTTGGTATTGCGTCTGGGGCAGAAATTTCGATGGAAATTGACCCAGCCACATTTGATTTAGCCCATATAGCAGGCTATCGCAATGTAGGCGTGAACCGGGTAAGTTTAGGTGTACAAGCCTTTCAAGCAGAATTATTGCAGAGGGCGGGGCGATCGCACTCAGTTGAAGATATCTTTGCAGCTGTGGAACTAATCCACCAAGTCGAGATTCCCGAATTTAGCTTAGACTTAATTTCTGGGTTGCCGCATCAGTCTTTGGATCAATGGCAAGATTCTCTTTTAAAAGCGGTAGCGATCGCACCCACTCACATTTCCATCTACGATCTTACCATCGAACCAGGTACAGCCTTTGGGCGTTATTACAAACCTGGTGATACTCCAATGCCTACGGATGAAGCCACAGTCGAAATGTACCAGATGGGGCAGCAAATTTTGACTGGTGCAGGTTATGAGCATTATGAAATTTCTAATTATGCTCAACCTGGTCATCAGTGTCGGCATAATCGAGTGTATTGGGAAAACCGCCCTTACTATGGTTTTGGTATGGGTGCGGCAAGTTATGTTGACGGGAAACGCTTCACTCGTCCGCGCAAAACTGGGGAGTATTACCAGTGGGTAGAAGCTGGCGGTGTGATTGATTGTGATGTGACTCCCCCAAAGGAAGTATTGTTAGAAACGTTAATGTTGGGATTGCGTTTGGCGGAGGGTGTGAGTTTGGCGGCGTTGGCACAGGTGTTTGGTGAAGAGAAGGTGGAGGAAATTTGCAGGTGTTTACAAGAGTATTTTGATCGAGGTTGGGTGGAAGTTGCAGGGGGAAGGTTGCGTTTGATTGATCCCCAAGGGTTTTTGTTTTCTAATGTGGTGTTGGCGGAGTTGTTTGAGAAGTTGGGGTGATCAAGAGGCAGGGGGCAGGGGAGATTTTAAGGTGATGAGAATTGAGGATTTATGCAGAAAAATAAAGTTAGAAAAGCTGTGATTCCGGTAGCTGGTTTTGGGACTCGGTTGTTTCCAGCTACTAAAGTTGTGAAAAAAGAACTTTTCCCGATTATTGATCGAGATGGTCGGGCAAAACCTGTGATTATCGCAATTATTGAAGAGGCAATTAGTGCTGGAATTACAGAAGTCGGGATTGTGGTACAGCCGCAGGATCGAGAAATATTTGAAGATTTATTGAAAAACCCACCTAAAAAAGAACTTTTAGATAAGCTTTCACCGCAAAATCAAGAATATAGCCGATATCTCGAAGATTTAGGTAGCAAAATTACGTTTTTATTGCAAGAGGAGCAATTAGGTTATGGTCATGCAGTATTTTGTGCCAAAGATTGGGTGCAAGACGAGGCGTTTTTGCTAATGTTGGGCGACCACATTTATGCATCTGATATTGAAAAATCTTGTGCTAGTCAACTTTTAGATGTTTATAAACAAGTTAATCAAAGCGTTGTTAGCTTAACTACAACGCCAGCAGAAAAACTTCATACATCTGGTTGTGTAACTGGAGTTTGGCAAGACTTAAACTCGATTTTAGAAGTTACACAACTCTATGAAAAACCTACCATTGAGTTTGCACAACAACATTTGCGCGTACAGGGAATGGCAGAAAATGAGTTTTTATGTATATTTGGTTTGTATTTACTAACGCCGAAAATCTTTGACTTTTTAGCAGAACACATCAACCAAAATTTCCGAGAACGAGGCGAATTTCAGTTAACATCTTGTCTTGATAGATTATGTCAGGAAGAGGGAATGAGAGGATATGTTGTTAAAGGCAAGTGTTTTGATACAGGTTTGCCAGATGCTTATCGTCAGACAATGATTGATTTTAGGAAATTATAAATTAATCTCAGTTCAGTTCATTTCTCTGGGAGCATCTCAACTTTTTGATATGGCTCAAACAGACGGTATTAGTTTGCCCCTGGTGACAGCCTCCTGTTTTTTTCTTAAAGCAGTTTTCAAGTAGATGAGGTACAAAATGCAGGACTCAAAATTAGACACAAAGAGTTTCTACTTCCTTCCTACTCCTTCCTTAAAAAACTACCTCAAAACTAGCGGTAGTTAGAGCCGGAAAGGAGGTAGCACCCAATTGTGCAAATTTACCGCCGGAATTAATCTCAGCAAAATTATCTGCCGATCCATTGGGGTTATAAAAGAGACTACCATTTGCGGTATTATAAACAATCACCGCACTACTAATTGCTGCTAAAGTATCGTCTGTTACGGTGGCAAAGTCTGCGTAATTTAATTCAGTTGGGAAGAATGAGTTACTTAGAGCGGTAAAGGTATGTTTAGATAGTTGGATCTTGTCTTGCTTATGATTGAAGTCACTAATAATATCAACTCCAAGTTCCTTAATATTAAACTTTGATCCTGTTGCAAATGCAAACTTATCTGAACCAGCGCCTCCTTTTAGGAAGTCGTCTCCACTATCTCCCTGTAGGTAATCGTTGCCTTTATTCCCGATCAGAATATCTTTTCCACTACTGCCAAAAAGAATATCATCACCGTTGCCCCCCAGAAGGTTGTCGTCATCACTACCCCCATCTATTCTGTCTGCACCAGCTCCACCAAAAAGGATGTCAGAACCTGCCCCCCCATCAATGTAATGGTTGCCAATAACACCAGAAAGGGAAATACTGTCATCACCGTTCCCAGCAAAAATAACCTTATTGCCAGCCGAAATATTCCCCCAACTAAAGGTATCGTCTCCATTTGTCGTAGCAACATCAGTACTTATCACATTTCTGGCTCGAGCAACTGCCTCTTTTATGGCATCAGCAAGATTCTCACTTTTGGAACCAAGAGTCAGTACACCACCTCGGCCAAGCTGGGTAACTAGTGTCTCGTAATCGACTGCAACATCACTCGTAGTTAGAAAAATTGGAATAATGTTATTTGCTTCTAGCGCAGTTTTTACTTGTCCAATCTCTGGATAATCTTCATTAGGATCAATTACACCATCTCCATTATTGGCAATAGTATCACTTGGAAGAACTGCTGCACGATCGCCAGCAACATGATAGACAGCATCGGTGGCTATTATAACAACACGAAATGAACCTACTCTGTAACCGAGACTGCCACCGCTATCTAAAGCTGCATACAAGAGTGCGTCTAATTGTGATTCGGCCCCATCATTGCCACCAAAAGCTGCAAAGTCAAAGATTTCGTCTTTAACTGTTGTTACATTATTTGTCAAAGGGACTTCTGCTTGATATACATAGTCAGCGTAACCCCCAAATGGCGGAATTGGCTTATCCTTGAAAGAAGCAATACCAAATTTCAGGTCATTACCATAGATCCTTGCTAACATCGGGTTGGTTAACCGATTTACCGTTCCAGGAAGTACGGCTTTTAGCTTGCCCAAATCGTCATCAGATGACGATGTTAAGTCTTTGAGCAGAACAATATCAGATATAAAAGTCATAGTTTATACCTCTGACTATTTTAATTAATGGGTTGTATGGCAAAGTGCTTGAACACTATTTCAGCTTGATATTAGCAAGGTTAATTGATTTAAGATAGTACTTAAACTGAAGAAAATATAATCTCTTTCAATAAATATTTGCTTTGTGCTTACTCAGGCTTGATTTCGTTTGTCTGGGGCTTGTTATTTATTCGTTGTACCCTACAACGTTATAATTGCAGATTTAACGAGAGAGAATGTCACAATATATGAGTTAAGCTAAAGTGCGTCAATGGGTCAGCAGTGAAGACAATGCTTTGGATTAGAGGATGAATCAGTATTTTGCAACGGTTGCTCGTGGATTAGAAACCCTTGCGGCTCAGGAGTTAGAGCAACTAAATGCTCATTCAGTGGAGCCTGGGTTTTGCGGTGTAGCCTTTGAGGGCGATCGCACCCTGCTTTATCGCGTCAACATCTGGGCTAGGCTGCCGTTCCGAATCTTGGTGAATATCCATGAGTTTCCATGCCTTGATGCCAAGGATCTCTATCGCGGCATCCAGAGTATCGATTGGCAAAAGTATCTCACGCCAGACATGACCCTGGCAGTGAATACCACAGGTAAAAACGATCGCCTCAACCACAGCCACTTCACATCTCTCCAGATCAAAAATGCGATCGTTGATCAGCAGAAAGAAAATCTGGGCGAACGTTCAAATGTAGAGCTTCATGAACCAGATGTGCGGATCAATGTTCATATTGAACGCGATAGTTGTACCGTTAAACTCGATAGTTCTGGAAATAGTCTGCACCGCCGAGGCTACCGTCCTGCGGTTGGAGCAGCCCCTCTAAAGGAATCTCTGGCTGCTGCTCTGATTCAACTTTCGGGCTGGCAACCAGACCAAATGTTCTACGATCCTCTCTGTGGATCTGGCACTTTACCTCTCGAAGCTAGCTTAAAGGCACTTAATATCGCACCAGGGTTGTTTCGTGAATCCTTTGGATTTGAAAATTGGCTCGATTTTGATTTATCCCTTTTAGAAAAGCTGCTCCAAGAAGCTAAGGACAGCCAGCTGGATACCCTTCCTGCACCTATTTGGGGAAGCGATCGCGATGAAAATATAATCGAGCAAGCGGTTAACAATGCTCAAAACTGTGGTGTTGATAACCATGTATGGTTTTCTCAAATGGAGCTTGCAGATGTTATCGCACCCGCAGACAGTGGGGTTTTATTCTGCAATCCACCCTATGGCGAACGGCTGGGGCGAGATAGCGATTTAGGGGCGTTCTATAAACTGTTGGGCGATGTATTGAAACAACGCTTCAAAGGCTGGACTGCCTTCGTCCTGAGTGGCAACAAGGAACTGTCTCAATCGATTGGACTAAAATCATCCCAGCGAATTGCGGTGTATAACGGAACGTTGCCCTGTCAGTTAATGAAATATGAACTGTACTAAGATAAGCTGTTACGCAAATAACATTGTACATTTACCTGATGACTGTTGACTGTTGACTGTTGACTGTTGACTGATGACCGATAACCGATAACCGTCAACCGTCAACGATTATAAAGAATGTTTATATAATTTAGAGGCATATCAGCTTAGAACCGAGCAGATTTTGCAATTTACATGAAGGCGATCGCTCTTAACCCAAAATCGGATGCAAAGACAGCGTAGTTTACCGTCGTAGGCATTGCATTTACTATTTCAAATTTGACAATTGTATAGGACTTACGCAATAACTCTCTGAAACTCTCATTCCTTTGTGTCCTACCCTGCGGGAAGCCACTTCGTGTCTATGCGCCTTTGCGGTTCGTTTTTCCATTATTTTGCGTAAGTCCTGTTGTAATTCCTCAAAATACTTAAAGCCACCGCCTCCGCCACCTTAACACCATCAATACCCGCCGAGAGGATTCCTCCTGCGTATCCTGCGCCTTCACCAGCCGGATAAAGTCCGACTGTATTTAAACTCTGATAATCTTCTTTGCGTTTAATCCGAATCGGTGATGAAGTGCGGGTTTCTACCCCAGTCAACACGGCATCATCCATCGCAAATCCTTTAATTTGTTTGTCAAAAGCGGGAAGTGCTTCACGGATGGCTGCGATCGCATAATCTGGTAAACTCTGACTCAAATCACCCAAATGTACCCCTGGTGTATAAGACGGCTTAACTGTGCCCAATGCTGTAGAAGGGCGATGGTTGAGAAAGTCTCCCACCAACTGCCCTGGAGCTTCATAAGTTCCACCACCCAATTCAAATGCTCGTTCTTCCAAGCGCCGTTGGAAGTCAATTCCCGCTAAGGCGTTGCCCGGATAATCTTCGGGAGTGATACCCACAACGATCGCACTATTGGCATTGCGCTCATTGCGAGAGTATTGGCTCATTCCATTGGTGACAAGTCGCCCCGGCTCTGATGCGGCTGCAACCACTAAGCCCCCCGGACACATACAAAAACTATAGACGGAGCGACCATTTTGGCAGTGGTGAACCAGTTTGTAATCGGCAGCACCTAAAAGTTTATGACCAGCTTGAGCGCCGAAACGGCATTGGTCGATGAGAGTCTGGGGATGTTCGACCCGAAAGCCGATGGAAAAAGGTTTTGGCTCTATGTAAACTCCACGATCAAATAGCATTTGGAAGGTATCACGGGCGCTATGACCTACTGCCAAAACCACATGATCGCTGGCGATATATTCCCCACTGGCGAGGGTAACTCCCCGCACCTGTCCATTTTCGATGTTGATATCTTCCACCCGACTTTGAAAGCGAATTTCACCGCCGAGGGATTCGATTTTGGCACGCATACTTTGGACGATTCCCACCAGTTTGAAGGTGCCGATATGCGGTTTGTTGATATAAAGAATTTCCGGTGAGGCTCCCGCATTGACGAGTTCGGTTAGTACCTTGCGTCCATAATGTTGAGGATCTTTGACTTGACTGTAGAGTTTGCCATCGGAGAATGTACCCGCCCCACCTTCGCCAAACTGGGCATTGGATTCTGGGTTGAAGTCTGATTTTTTCTTCCAAAAGCCAAAGGTATCAGCAGTGCGATCGCGGACTTTTTTCCCACGTTCTAAAATGATTGGACAAAAGCCCATTTGTGCGAGCATCAAACCCGCAAATAAGCCACAAGGCCCAGTACCAATCACGATGGGGCGAATCGCCAAATTGCTCGGTGCTTGCGCTACTGGGCGATAACTCATGTCTGGCGTGACCATTACATGAGGATCTTTTTTCAGACGCTTGAGTAGATGAGTTTCCTGAGTCGTTTCTACATCCAGAATATAAACAAGGGTAATCTCTCCTTTCTTACGGGCATCGTAGCTACGCTTGAAGATGGAATAGCTGATCAAATCTTCGTCCGTGATTTGCAGCTTTTTGAGGATGGCAGTCTTGATCTCATCTTCAGGATGATCAAGCGGGAGCTTTACTTCTGTTAGTCGTAACATGGCGAGGAGAAATTCATACTGTCTATCAAAATCTTAATCAAAATCACTGTGGCGCGGCTGATTTTCGTGGCTCAACTTAGAACTTGCACCAGTCCCTACCACAATAAAATTTCTTGCATCATTTTAGCTGTGTCGCACTACTACAAGACTACCGAGATTTTTTCAGAAATCAAATATGATTCCTATAGCTAAAGTCTATCTATTAGACATCTGGTGAAAATGAATTGTTTTGACGTTGCAATGCAACGTCAAGACAAGGGTTTCAGGTAACGCATAATTAATTTCTGGAGATGTCTATTGAAGACTGAGTAGGGTTTGTAGTCCACTTGAGTGGACTTGCGCTATTAGCCTGAGAATTTATTCTCTGGCGGTTGTAGGGATTGGTGCAAAATATAACTCAAACAAGACTAACTGCCGCTTCTAACATTCGTATTGTCCCAAGTTCAGCATTTATCTCCACTTCTACACCGATTGGCAAGGTAAATTTATCCTTAATATGACCAATCATTGAACCATACCAAGCAGGAATACCTAATGTCAGTATGTGTTGTTGCAAAACTTGCATTAATGTAAATGACGGTTCATCTCCAAGACTACATTTAGTGCATTGCCCAAAGATAAAGCCACCAATTTGATTAAGTATCCCAGCAGTTTTTAACTGCGTCAGCATCCTATCTATCCGATAAACATCCTCGCCAACTTCTTCCACAAACAAAATATTTTTGTTCCAAGAAGGTAGGTAAGGTGAACCTACCATCGCTGATAAAACTGATAAGTTTCCACCCACAAGTTTACCCCTCGCCTTTCCCGATGCTATTGTCTCTATCCGCACTTCGCTAGGGTTGAGATTTTGCATAGTCACCGCTTCACCATTAAATAGGATGCGCTTGAAGTAATCCACTGTAAATTGATTCCAGGTAGACGTAGCAACTGGCCCATGAAAAGTAATCATCTGACTACGGGCATTAATGGCTAACAACAACGTCGTAATATCGCTGTAACCGATGATAATTTTCGGATGGGAACGGATTAGCGAGTAGTTGAGTAGGGGTAAAATGCGATTACAACCCCAACCACCACGCATGGGAATAATTGCTTTTATGGTGCGATCGCTAAACATCAAGTTTACATCATCGGCGCGATCGGCATCTTTACCCGCTAAATAGCCGTAACGGTCTAAAATATGCTTCCCTAGCTTGACTTTTAACCCTAATTGTCTAATTGATTGCTGCGCTGCTTCGATGTCTTTAGCGTCAACGATACCCGCAGGGGAAATCAATCCTACGGTATCGCCAGCTTGCAGATGGGGCGGCTTGCGGCTGGTGTTTGCAGACGGCTTACCTTGGGCGGTAAGTGCTTCTGGTATCTGGGTAGCAAAGGTAGCAAATCCACAGGTTGTGAGAAATTCCCGGCGTTTGATATTCATAAGCATTGAGTTGGGGACTAAGCAATAGGACTCTTTTCCTAATACCTAGTAACACAAGGCAGAAGTCAACCCCAACTCTTGGAGACGCTACGCGTTCGGGGAATTAAAAATTAATAATTTAAGAATTTTTCTCAATTTTAGAGCTTTTTTGAGTATTTTAGCTGATTGACAAAAAACGCTTGTTCTTAACCTCTTACCGATGGTTTCTTTCCGAGTCGGAGAGGCAGGGTTCTGCATATTAAAGGTTTGTAGTGAGGGCTTCAGCCCTACTTTAAGGGCTGAAGCCCTCACTACAAAATAATTTTGATTCCGGTTCCCCCCTTTTTTAAGGGGAGCGACTGGCGTGGATTAGTGGGGATCAACAAGTGCTTAAAATTACAACAAATTACTTTTAAAACATCCTCTCAGTGATGGCTCTATCATTAAATGAATGAACCTTGACCATTATTAAGGAAACTTGTGGAAGAGTATACTCCTCCATTTTGCCAAACTTCAATTAAATCACTATAACCATCTCGATTAACATCTCCAGTTAGATACTGTGTGTTATCTCTAAAAGAACCGACAAAATCTGTGACTACTCCAGTGTTAAATAAACCTTGAGTATTATTGAACCAACTTGTGGACTTGAATACTCCTCCATCTTGCCAAACCTCAATTAAATCATCATAACCATCTCGATTAACATCTCCAGTTAGATACTGTGTGTTATCTCTAAATGTACCGACAAAATCTGTGACTACTCCAGTGTTAAATAAACCTTGACGATTATTGAACCAACTTGTGGACTTGAATACTCCTCCATCTTGCCAAACCTCAATTAAATCATCATAACCATCTCGATTAACATCTCCAGTTAGATACTGTGTATTATCTCTAAAAGAACCAACAAAATCTGTGACTACTCCAGTCTTAAAGAAACCTTGAGTATTATTGAACCAACTTGTGGACTTGAATACTCCTTCATCTTGCCAAACTTCAATTAAATCAGTAGCACCATCTCGATTAACATCTCCAGTTACATACTGTGTGTTATCTCTAAATGTACCAACAAAATCTGTGGCTACTCCAGTCTTAAAGAAACCTTGACGATTATTGAACCAACTTGTGGACTTGAATACTTCTCCATCTTGCCAAACTTCAATTAAATCACCATAACGATCTCGATTAACATCTCCAGTTACATACTGTGTGTTATCTCTAAAGTCACCGACAAAATCTGTGGCTACTCCAGTCTTAAATAAACCTTGACCATTATTAAGCCAACTTGTGGACTTGAATACTCCTCCATCTTGCCAAACTTCAATTAAATCAGCAGCACCATCTCGATTAACATCTTCAGTTACATACTGTGTGTTATCTCTAAAAGTACCGACAAAATCTGTGGTAATACGAACCATAAAGTTTCTCCATGCTTTTCAAAGTATTGGTGAATACTTTATCATGAAGCTATTAAGTAAGTAAGTCGGTGAGAATAAATCAAACTAGATTAAGTAATGTAAAAAATCTTGAAACTATTTCGTAGTGAGAACTTTAGTCTTATTATGAGGACTAAAGTCCTCACTACAAACCTTGAATTATTCACGCCGCTCTACTTAGTCATTAAGCTGTTAATAAGATTTAACCAACGAGCTAAATACACTGCTAAGAGGTAAATTTTATCAATTAGAAGTATGAATGCGATCGCAGATGATCTATGCTAATTAAGGTTTTACAGGAACTAGACGCAAATAATTAGAACATAGTTTTCGGTGTGTTACGGCTTCCATAACACACCGAAAATATAAATTAAAATAAATAGATAAGTGCAAAGTTCTCTCCTGTCTGGAAATAACTTTGCTAGACATCAAATGGGTAATGCAACAATACGGCTAGGATTAGGCTTTGCAGGTTGAGTCTGGCTTGTACCATTCTCAAAGCGAGGTGATTCGGGAGGGGTTGCGTCTTTTGAAACGCTTTAACGACCATTCCGAGGAATATAAATTGTGGCTCAATGAGCAAATTGCTATCGGTCTTTCGGAGCTTGATAATGCACAAGGTCTTCCCCAAGAAGGTGCGCGAGAGAGCATCCGCAACAAGGCGCGACAATTGATCAAAAAATCGCTGATATGCGTCTAAATTATATAAACATTCTTTATAATCGTCATCAGTCATCAGTCATCAGTCATCAGTCATCAGTCATCAGTCATCAGTCATCAAATAAAAATCATCACATGCAACAATGCAACGCCAATATCCAACATCCAAAATCCGAAGCCGATTATGGTGTTGGGAAGTTTTTTTTTGCGGGTTTGGCTCCTTTAATATCCAGCAATTGTGTTAACTCGGCTGTATTTAATGATTTGACGAGACTCAAACCAAGAGACTTACTAGAAATGCTTTGAGTGTAGGCGGCGTTAAGGTAGGGCTTGTATTGCGGTCTTCCTACAATGTATGTTTGGAAGAAAGGTAAACTTAAAACATTCATGTAACGACGCGCTTGAGAAGCATCGCCAATCATATCGGCAGGTAATGCTACTTGTTGATTTGCGGGGTTGCCATTGCCAATAGTGGAAAAGTGAGTGCCACCTACAAGCATGACGAGATACTTTTGTGAATTCGCCAACCAGGAGAAAGGTAAAATTTGTTCGGATAAAGCTGGTGCAACTGTATCATCACTACTGCTGACAATCATCACTGGAGTTTTGATTTGACTTAAGCCAGCTTTGCCAAAAATAGAACTAGTAATGGGATTAACTGCGATCGCAGCTTTCACTCTCTCATCCCGTAGGTTATAATCTTTGCCAGATTTGCTGATGCTCAATTCTAAAGCGCGACACTGGAGCATTAAAGACATATTCCAGGTATTTTGCAGTGCTGCTGGTTGACAGTCTTGTTTTAGCTGCTCAAAGCTGATTTTAGCGCCTGCTAGGGCTAAGGCTGTGTAGCCTCCCAAAGATTGACCAAATACTCCGACTTGTTGCAGATTTAACCGACCTTTAAACCGTGAATCAGATTGATTACCTTTTTCCAATTGATTCAATATATATGTTACATCCATTGGTCGGTCTTGAAATTCACCTGGTTCTGCTATTTCATTGACGCGTCCTTTTAACAGAGAACGCAATTGTTTAGCATCACTACCAGGATGATTGGGAACGATGACGGCAAATCCGTAAGAAGCTAGGTGCGTAGCTAAATATTGAAAGTTGCTGCTATCTAAACCCAACCCGTGAGAAATTACAATTACAGGTGCGGTATTCTGAACATTGGGAATGTAAACATCAGTTAATAAAAGCCGATTGCGTGTTGAGTCGAAAAACTTTTGGGTGTATTTGTGCGACTTAAACTTTCCCGGAACCTTTAAATCGGGTAATTGCGATAAATTTGGTTGTTTGATGGTAGCAGCTTCTATTTTAGACTCTTGCGAAACTGCTGCGATCGCTCGATGGGTTTGGTTAACAAGTTTCTCTAATTCCGTAGCTATTTCCAAAGTCTGCGCTATGTCAAGGCGAATGCTGCTGCTGGGATACTTACGCAACACATTCAAAAGTGTCAAGCCTTCCGATTCACCAGAGGCTAAAATTAGCGCCGAACGCAAAGCACCAAATCCTGGTTCTGGGTGACTGGTTTTGATAATTTGCGCCAACCGATGCAGCAACAACTCTCCTTGGGGTGTGTAGAGAAGTTGCGAAACTACTACCGGACTAACTTTCACGCGATTAAGTAAAATCCGCCGCAATTCTTGAAGCTGTTGTAGAGGCAGATATTGCTGATACGCTGCCAAATCTTCGTTAATTACACCTGTTTTGGCGTACTTTTCTAAAGTAGTGACTGAAATGGAAAGCTCTAAAGCTGAATAAGATGCATAAATCCGCTCTGCTGCCAAGACAGAATTGCTAATTCCAAATGTTGGCAGCATCATTGAAAGAACCAGCAATAGGAAATTTTTTCTCAGGGTGCTGGCCCAATTACCAAACAAACTATTCATCGCTCAACTGTTTCGGTAGTCTGGTTTTATCAGGTGTTGGCTTTGGTAGTTATTCGGGCACCCTGTTTGGTTTACTTAAAGTTATTAGCCTGGGTTTTTTCAAAACAGAATTTAGGAGTCAGGAGTTGGAATTCTCTAGTAATTAATTCTGACTCCTGAATTCTGATTTCTGCATTCTTCTTCAAGAATTTTCTCTTGGCTATCAAGTCAATAATCAGATCCTACAGAGTCACACAGATGGGTAAAGTATCCATCTTATAAGAGGCTGATCCCGTAGTTTGCCTTCACTAGTAAATCATAACAAATAAAAAATGCTCTGCCTCAGTATTTATGTTGTAGCTTTGAAGATGGCACGAATTTACTAGATGAAAAACCCAGGTAAAAATCCTGAAAGGTATTTTTATTAATTAGTTTTTCCCAAGGCGATCGCTACTGAACCTATGACTACTAAACCCGCTCCAAATATTGCTATAAAACTAAAGTTTTCTGATGGTATCAAATTAGGTGCAATAACTGATACAACTGCAACTGATATTAATGTCACAATGGGAGCTAAAGCTATTACTGCACTCACTCGTGATGCTTCCCAATGTTCTAATGATTCGGCAAAAGCACCGTAAGCAATTAAAGTATTCAAAGCACAAAAAATCAACATTCCTAAATGAAACCTATCAAGTATAAAAAGTGATTGTATTCTTGCTAGAGGAGTGAATAATAAAGCACAGCCCCCATAAATAATCAGCATGATGCTAGCGGAAGATAAAGATTGTAATAACTGCTTTTGTGCCAAAGCATAAATAGCCCATGCCGTTGCTCCTAGCGCAATCAAGCCACTACCTAGTATGTATGTGCCATGTGCTGTAATTAAACTTGTTAGTTGTTCTCGAAAAAATAAAAGATAACCGCAAATCATTACACTGACACCAATCCATTGATATAGCCGATAACGTTCTTTAAAAATCACTAACCCTCCAAAACCTAATAAAAGGGTAGATAATTGAATCAGAACTTCAGCGTTAGCAGGCGATGTTAGTGCTAAACCTTGCATGAAGAGAAAGTAATTAATCCCTAAGAATAGGGTAGCGATCGCTAATAATTTCCAAGAAGCAGAACGCAGTTGTTCTAACTTTGGTAATTTACCGCGTATTCCTAAATACACACCAAGCAGTAAAAATGATACCAAAAACCGAAACCAAATAACGGTATAGACATCAAGTACTTGCAGAGTTACCGCCAGAGCAATAGGTAAAATTCCCCACAATAAGACCGTCAATAGCGATAACGCTAGCCCTAAGCGCCAGCGACCAGAACTTTGATGTAGTGACATTCAAATATTTTACCCAAAGTAGGCTGATGATAAATTAAAACGTATCGAATTTGTCTACCTAAATTTTATCAAGCTTTTCTAGATAAAGCATGTTAATAGCCTGCTAAATGCAAGTTAAATGTAGAATACCTTACCTACCTAACTGAATTTATTTATAGTCTGATAGCGTTTTTTGCTCACATAAAATTTGTAAATTGTCTAATTACTTTATATGAATATTACATTTGTAATTTGATTCCAGATGTATAATTTTTTAGGTGTTAAGTTACTACAAAAAATCTATGGGGATCATACCCATAATAAGCTTAGTAGTCTTTATTACTGGCTTATCAATTTACTTGCTACTGACCTCAAGAGGTCGGTTTTTGCTCAAATCTTTGGTGACAAAAATAAAACGCCAAGGGTGGAAATTCAGGAATGTTTTGCTTAATTACCTGAGATCAAGATTTTCAAAGACTATAACAATTGCTGCCATTATTCTGGCAGCAGTAATAGCTGGAAATACCGTATCGGCACAGGTTACGCCGCCACCTCTAACTTCGCTCAAGAGCGTATCGGTTCCAGAGCCTAACAATCTAGGAGACTTTGTAAAAGACAAAGTAGCTGCAATCAAGTTAGGAAAGGCTCTTTTCTGGGATATGCAAGTTGGGAGCGACGGAAAGACCTCCTGTGCTAGTTGTCACTTCCATGCTGGAGCCGACAATAGATCCAAAAATCAGATTTCTCCTGGGCTTTTGCGGATTAACGCTGATGGTACAGTGAATCCGGATACAGTTTTCAATGTAGGTGGTGGGCCAAACTACCAGCTTAAACCAGGAGATTTTCCCTTCCACAAGCTGTCAAACCCGAATGATCCTAAAACCGTTGTATCTGACCGAAATGATGTCAGTTCCTCTCAGGGCGTCTTCAATGCTAAGTTTGTTGATGTTAAACCTGGTAGCGCGGAAGACGAAGTAAAAACCGAGCTAGATCCGGTGTTTAACGTGGGAGGTACGAATGTGCGCCGCGTCCAGCCGCGTAACACCCCAACGGTGATTAATGCTGCATTCAACTTCCGCAACTTTTGGGATGGAAGGGCAGAGAATATCTTTAATGGGGTGAATCCCTTCGGTTTGAGAGATCCTAACGCCTCTGTGGTGAAAGCAGAAAAGCCAAATCAACTCAAATTTGTCAAAATCAGACTGAATAATTCGTCTTTGGCTTCTCAGGCGCTAGGGCCGCCACTGAGTTCCTTCGAGTTGTCGGCTGATGGTCGCACTTTTCAAGAAATTGGTGATAAGTTCGGGCGAATTGACAACAAAAAATCTCTCAGCAAACTGCCGTTAGATAATCTAGATAATCTTGCTGATAATCTAGTTGGCCCGCTACTCAATTCTGTTGACGAACTTACTGGTAATTTGGCGCAAATTGGCAATAGTAAATCTATCAGCACACTACTGCAAAATGTTCTGTCAATTAGAGGTACAAAGCTC
Source organism: Nostoc sp. CHAB 5834 (assembly GCA_020829485.1). The sequence goes on from JAIVFU010000012.1 coordinate 42,762, forward strand.
CCCTGAGTCCTGGGGCAAAAGTTATCTCGCCTCAGACCGCTAGGCAAACAGGTTGTGCATCCACAAGACAGCGTTTTAGGTGCAGACAGTAGATCGCCTCAGCCTGGGCTGAAGGATAAAACCTACGATCAGCTAATTAAAGATGCCTTTAAGCCGGAGTGGTGGAAGTCTAATCGACTCATTCAAGTTGATGCTGAAGGTAGACGGACTTTTGTCAACAGCGCTGATAACTCTTCTAAAACCGATGAGTACACGCTGTCGGAGTATAACTTCTCGCTGTTCTTTGGGCTTGCAATTCAGTTGTACGAGTCTACACTCATTGCCAACGATACACCCTTCGATCGCTTCTTGGCAGGAAACACCACAGCCCTAACCCCTCAGCAGCAACTAGGTAAAAACCTGTTTCAGGGCAAGGCTCTGTGTATTGGTTGCCATGCTGGATCAGAATTAACAGCTGCTTCAGTGAGCAGCGTGGCTAAAGACGGACGAATCAAACGTGCGCCGTTCGGTGCAAAATCCCCTGAAGACAACGGCTTCTTCAATATCGGCGTTAGACCTGTTACGGACGACCCCGGTTTAGGTGCTAATGACGGTTTGCAGGGTAATAATCCGCTTTCAGAGGCACGATTGGCTCAGTTGGGTAAATTTCAGCTTCTCCTGGGCGAAAACCCCCCCACCCTGACTCCACCGTTGAATTCTAGTGAAAAAGTGATTGCAGACGGAGCTTTCAAAGCGCCTGGACTTCGCAATGTAGAACTCACTGCCCCCTACTTCCACAATGGAGGTCAAGCGACTTTAGAGCAAGTGATTGATTTTTACAATCGAGGTGGTGACTTTGGCGCTCTTCCCCCACTGAATCTGTCACCAGAAGAAAAACAGCAATTGGTCGCCTTTTTAAAGGGACTGACTGATGAGCGAGTTCTCAAAGAGAAAGCACCTTTTGACCACCCGCAACTGTTTGTTCCTAATGGACATCCGGGTAACTCTACCTCTGTTACCAATGACGGTACTGGCAAAGCTACAGATAGCTTACTGGAAATTCCTGCTGTTGGTAGGAATGGCGGTAGTGCTATACAAAATTTCTTGGAGTAATAACATTTCACGAAATACCTGATACCGATAGATATGTAGGGGCGTACAGATGTATGCCCCTACATTTATTAAGGAGTGCGTAGGCGTAGCCCACCGGAGGCATCGCCAACTATCGGTTGTATATTGCTAACTTTGGTATTGTCTAGGTAATTATAGACTCTTCTCGAAACTTCACGGACAAAATCTCCAGCTTTAGGATCGTGGTTTGGTCTTTGCACCAAAACACCTGCTAAATAGCTTTTCCCGTTGGGCATTTGAATTATACCCGCATCACCAATGATAAATCTCAATGTACCAGTTTTGTGAGCGATCGTAGCTCCTTTACCAATACCAGCTGGTAGTAAACTATTGGTTTTGACACGGCGCATGATGCCTAAAACTTGATTGCGGCTAGTTGGAGATAGCAAACGATTGTTATAAACTAACGCCGCCAATCTGACCAAATCTTTGGAACTAGTTGTATTTTTGCCAGGAATGTCTGGAAGTAGATTCCGCATTGCTGTACTTTGCAATCCCCAGCTACGAAAACGTTGGCTAACTTTTGCTGCACCACCTAAGCGATCGAGAATCAGATTTGTGGCTGTATTATCGCTGATTGTCATCATTAAGGTAGCAGTTTGGAGGACGCTAAATTTAGTGCCGATGGGTTTGTATTTCATAGTTCCAGCTTCACCAACCCTTAAATCGCGCCGCATCACTAATTTATCGGTGAGTTTAATTCTACCAGCGTCTATTTCTTGGAAAAGAGCCACTAATAAGGGAAATTTGATTGTACTAGCAGCAGCAAATCTCTTTTCACCATTAATATCTATATAGTTTCCTGTATCTAAATCTAAGAAAAAGATTCCCGGATTTAGTGTTTTATAACTCGCTAACAAAGTGCGAATTTGAGAAGTGATACCAACCATCTCTTGACCAAGATTCACAACTCCAGCAAATGTAGATGCATCTGTAGATTTGATGGCGATATCTTCTCTATTTTCCCCAACAATAGGATTGTTTTGGCGGTCAAATGAATTGAATTTAAAAATCCAATGAGAACGAGAATCTCCTTTAATTGATATATTTTGGGAAGTAACATCATAACCAGGAGCTAATTCTACGACAAAACGAGTGGTTTGAGAGTCTGGTTTGCCGAGGCGAATTTCTTTAACTGCTTTGCCAAAACTTTGTTTGACAGTATCAGAACTAAAATTAGTTCCTGGTAAGTCTATTACCAATCGGCTAGGATTATCTAATAAAAAGGCTTTTGGTTCTATTCCAGAAGTGGTAGTTAAGTCTAATTGGTTTTGGCTAGAATCATAGTACCAAGACTGTAATTGTGAGGCTTTAGCTTGTCCTGCAAGTAGAACCAAACTGCTTAAAGCAATCGCTAGTAGATGTGATTTCATGTTGTGATTGTGGGTGTGCAAGTTAGGAGCGATTAATCAGCTTTACTTAGATTGTTTTCTGATAATTGTGCTGAACTTCCGGAGAAAAAGTTATAAATCCCGTTGAGTTATTTTTTGAGATGGTATTTGGGATTAGATAAGCAGGATAAATCATCATTACTTTTTTAAAGTAAATCGCTGACAGTTTTATTTATGGTGTGAGTTGATAACAACAGAAATTGTTAATCTAGCGGAAGGACGAGCAAAGGATTAATTATGTTTCCAACTTATGTTTTGTATAGAGAGAATTTTGAGGATATTTGAAAAGTCCTTATAGCGGTTCCCATTCAAATGCAGTACAACATTACATCACCAGGTGTAGGGGCACAGTAGCCCATTGGTGTCAACAAAAGCCTAGAAATAGCTTAACTGTTGGCTTGACTGACTCACCCGCCTCGAACTAAAGTTCAAGGCTAATAGCTAAA
>JAIVFU010000012.1:45806-117412 GCA_020829485.1 Nostoc sp. CHAB 5834
AAGTCTACTCAAGTAGACTAAAGATTTTTCGGATTATTTAGTCATCAATAGAAGACTTGAGCTATTAGCAAGGAACTTCAGTTCCTTGTGGGACATGAGTTTTGCGTTAAGTTGACACTAATGGGCAGCCCATTGGTGTCAACAAAAGCCTAGAAATAGCTTAACTGTTGGCTTGGCTGACTCACCCGCCTCGAACTAAAGTTCAAGGCTAATAGCTAAAGTCTACTCAAGTAGACTAAAGATTTTTCGGATTATTTAGTCATCAATAGAAGACTTGAGCTATTAGCAAGGAACTTCAGTTCCTTGTGGGACATGAGTTTTGCGTTAAGTTGACACTAATGGGCAGACCATTGGTGTCAACAAAAGCCTAGAAATAGCTTAACTGTTGGCTTGGCTGACTCACCCGCCTCGAACTAAAGTTCAAGGCTAATAGCTAAAGTCTACTTAAGTAGACTAAAGATTTTTCGGATTATTTAGTCATCAATAGAAGACTTGAGCTATTAGCAAGGAACTGAAGTTCCTTGTGGGACATGAGTTTTGCGTTAAGTTGACACTAATGGGCAGTGCCGTGCCCCTACGGGTGTACTTCACATAAACGAGAACTATGAGTCGCCAACCGAGAATTTTCAACCAGGATTTTCTTATCACGTTACTACTCGCTGCAATAACCGCGAGTTTAACCTGGCACAACGAGAATGTCGGGAGGTCTTTTTGTATGCTATCAAAAAGGCTTTGGACAAATATGGTTTTAAGCTTTATGCTCTGTGCATTCTGTCAAACCACGTACACTATCTCATAGAACCTGTTGCTCACCAAGACTTGCCCAAAATCATGCATTTCTTGAATTGGTACACAGCGATGTGCTTTAACAGAATGTTAAATCGTACTGAACATTTCTGGGAGAAGCGATATTACTGTGATGGGTTTCCTGCCACAGATACCCAGCGAGCATTAAATACTTTACGCTACATTCATGGCAACCCCAAGGCTGCACAATGCGGCAGAGTTTTTTTTACGATTTCAGCAATTACGGTAGTTACGATGGGTTGACTAATGATGGCTTAACTCTCTGGCATCCTGCTTTTTTACAATTAGGTAAAACATTAGATGAATGTGCCAAAAAGTATCGCGGGTTTTGCCAAAGGTATAAACCGAAACTAAAAACAGCCAGCAAGTCCTACTGGGGTAGTAAGCTGCTGGCTGGTCAGAAGGTTCACAAGGGCAAGCGCAAATGGTCACCTGGTCAACTAGCATTGCCAATTATTGGGCAGTGCCAGCTATCGGAAAGCCACGAACTAGCAGAAGTGGTACAGAACATTTGTTCAAGCAAATCGAGGTTGTAGGTTTGATTTGCGGGTGTGAGCTATTATGTATGGGTGAACAACAACATTTAGTATGTAACATATCTAAGTATTATCTCAGTATCACTGAGCCAGAATGCCAATCTACGACCCCCACGTACGTTAATAGCTTCTGCGTCTGATAGTTCCTCCATTTCGACTGGAGCTTGCAGGTTTTTTTCTTTGTCAGTTGGAAGAGCTTTGATTTTGCTGATCATATAAATCCTTGTACTCGTCAAGCGAGTTGATGGACTGCTTGCAGTATGTATCAACTAAAACTGGATTATAGAGGTTTGATACGAAATTACACGTTTAACAAAGCGAATTAAATGGGAACTGGGTAAATAGGGATGAGTTGTGAGCTATTTGTTAAAACTGACTCTCGACCTAAGGGGAAAGAAGAACAGACTTGAACTAAAGTTCAACACAGGGAAAGGTTCGTCAAACTCCCTTTAAAAGAAATCAGCCATCCAAGGAGAACTACCTGCAAATATTTGCGTAGCTGTTGAAATAGCTGTTTCTGTCCCATGCAGTTTTCCGGCTATTTGCAAATGGTAAGGTGTAAACAAACTCGTATATATTGGTGCTAGTTCTCGAACATCTAGCTGCAACTCACCTTTTCCACCTCTGGTAACTTCACCGCGTCCATTGGCGACAGAAAGAATGAATTTACCATTGTTTGCAGAAAGCAAATTATCTTGAATGTCTAAGTGCAGTTCAGCTTGAATTCCCAATGGATAACCCCGCATCTCCAGCGCTTTGACTACATCTACTACCCGCAACATCCAACGCATCGTATTCTTAAGCTTGGCAGTTTGCTCTGGTAGCAGCAATGTCAGGGAATCAATTGCAGAACTCCTCCATCGCACCTGCTCAATTTGGGAGCGATGACTGGCAAGAAAAGACCAGAATGTTTGTGCAGCCGCAACTGTGAGAATTACCCAATCTTTTATCCGCAGGATTGCGCCATCCTCTTTTGAATGTTGGCTAAAGAGGATGTAGCCTTCGGGTTTCTCTTTAGTACCGATAAAATATGCGTAAAATGTTTCCTTCTCATCTGGTTGAATTAAGCGCTCCCAGATTGCGGGATGTCGGTCTAAATATCCATGCGTTAATCTCGCCTGCTGCTGATATAGTTCGTGAAAGACTTGATGATTGATTGGCACTATTGGTTGCAAAGGTAGGGGTTGCTCTCGCACTTGGATACTTTTAGTAGGAACTTCCCAATTACACCAGCTACCCCCCTGCTCATACCCGACTTTTCGGTACAAGCCTTGAACTGCTGGATAAAGAGCAGAGAGCGGTATACCTCTAGCATAAAGTTCTTTGAGGGTGTGCTGCATGAGAGCGATCGCAGCTCCCGAACCGCGATACTCTGGAGCAATGCCCACTACCGCAATTCCTGTCATTGGTACACGCACACCACCCCACCACTGGCCCATATCCAGAGTTGCCAATCCACCAACTAATTGTTCTGACTCACGAATAATGCGGAAATTTTCTACGCCAAGCAGATTAATGTAAGCTTCCTCGCCACCAAGCCCACTGATAAAACACTGCTCAAAGATAGTCCCAAGCTGCTGAATATCCTGTGGATTCGCAAGAGTGCTGTATTCAAATTGAGCCGTCATCTCTTATACCATTAATACAAAACCACAATTATGCTACAGCAAGCGTTGTCTGATCCAATTTATTTATAGGGATTCCTCTTGCCTCCTTAACAACTACTAATCAAACAGCGTAGGCGTACCCCGTCGTAGACATCGCTCTTATTTAAACATTAGTTGTCAAAATTTAAACGTTTGCAGCTAATGTTGCATGATATATAAGAAAGGCTTAAGTATTTGCAGGTCAGCTATAATCAGTTGCAGCAAATGCTTAAACATTTGCAACAATTGCTCTTTCATGTATAAGAAAAAATTAAGCATTTGCAAGAAATGTATAAGTTGTTGTTGCAAACGCTTTAACGTTAGCAGCTAATGTTGCTTCATGTATAAGAAACGCTTTAATATTTGCAGCAATCATTGTAATGAACTTATAAATCTGTTTAGTAGCTCAAACTAAAAAGTTTTCTAAGTGAAATTAACTAAAGTTTTGTAAATGCGATCGCAACTCATTAGCCTTAAAGTGGTGACGACAACTTCTTGTGCAATTGTGATGAATGTTGTAATCAATTTATTGCTTTTTTTGCTGCCGATTCTGAGTAGCCTTTTGATTGCTCAAGTTTCCAACCCTCTATCTTCTTATCAGCCTCTCCAGGCTATAGACGGGGCAGCTTTATATAAAAAAGAATTAACAAATGGTAACGAAGCATATTTACAAGTTATTGATCTTCGCAAAATGCAAATAGACCAAATTACCGGAGAGGTAGATAATATAGGTCTAAATGAGGGTAAATATTATAAAGGGGAAGGTGGACATTACAGCCCTTTTTTCAAAAATAAGTTGTTTTCGGAAGTAACAGACGAATATAAGAAACTTTACGCAAATAACGTTTTTTCGATGATTAATTGTTCTTTTTTTGAGCAATATCAATCTAGTACTCAATTATCCTTTCCAATTAAACTCAATCGTGTAGTTATCAGTGGTGGCACTAGCCCTTATGGCCCAATCAAGCAACCAAAAGATAAATACTATAGTAATATTCACCTCAAAGCCTTAGTCTGGAACAGTAAGCAGGCATACATTACCGATTACAACCAGGTTAGCGGTTCGCCTCTCAACCAAAATGCAGTGAAGAATGCGATCGTCACTTACCGATATAGCGATCATCCGGCGAAAGTATTAGCCCAAAACCAAGCGAATAAGTATCAAGTCATCGGTACTCTGAACAAAGATGGTGTTAAGGGTGACGAGCTTTTGTTGATTATGACGGTGAACCAAGCAACTCTGGATGAGGCAGCCGATTTATTACGGAAATTAGGAGTTAAAGGGGATATCATTACCGTTGATGGGGGCAGATCAACTTATTTATTTAATTCCCAAAATGGAAATATTATCGTTCCACAACTGTCTAATTCACAAGAAAATCCTACTTTCCGACACCTACCTCATTATTTGGGATTCCGTAAGAAAACCAAAAATCAGGCTGCACCAAAAATCTTGATCAGTCAGCCAGTAAAGAAAGTACTTGCAAAAAAGGATCAGCCTTATTTAATATTGTGGCAAGATAATCTTAACGGCGATGTCTCGATTAAGTTGTACGATGGAAACAAACTTATCCAAAACATTTCTTCCCGTACCGCTAGCGATGGAGTTTATGAATGGACACCACGTATTTCCGTAAAAGAAGGCTATTTTATTCGGATTTCTAGCTGGAAAGACCGGAATATTTTCGGGCAGTTGCAACTGTAATCAAAATAAACACTGTTTTTAGCGGTGCGGAATGGGAAAATGAAATGGATAACTAGCTAAACGCAAACCTCTCAACAAGTTTGGCGGTGTGGCAGTGATCGGAATTGTTATCGTTTCTCACAGTAAACAACTAGCTCTGGGTGTGCGGGAACTCGCCGCGCAAATGGTGCAGGGCCAAGTCTCTATCGCTGTTGCAGCAGGTATTGAAGATCCGGACAATCCATTGGGTACAGATCCCATCCAGGTTTATGAAGCGATCGCTTCTGTTTTCTCTGATGATGGTGTTTTGGTATTGATGGATTTGGGTAGTGCTTTGTTGAGTGCAGAAATGGCAATCGAGTTTCTGCCAGAAGCACAGCAGCAAAAAGTATATTTGTGTGAAGCGCCTTTAGTAGAAGGGGCGATCGCTGCTGTAGTCGCTGCGGCGGCTGGTAGAGATATTCACCAAGTCATGGCGGAAGCACGCGGCGCACTCTTAGCAAAAGCAACTCAATTGGGTGTAGTTAGTAGTAGTTTGTCACTTGTCAGTCAGAACACCCCAACAACTAATATAGAATCACCAACGCGAGAAATCCGGCTGATTGTAAGCAATCGCTTAGGATTACACGCCCGTCCCGCAGCGCAGTTTGTGGGAACCGCCGCCCGGTTTCAATCCCAAATTTTGGTGCGGAATTTAACGAGAAATACTGAGCTAGTTAGGGGTGACAGTATAAACCAAGTTACAACTTTAGGGGTGCGTCAAGGACACGAATTGCTGATTACTGCCACCGGTTCTGATGCAGATGAAGCACTGACAGCATTACAGGGATTATTCGCAAATAATTTTGGTGAAGATAATGTTGCTTTGAATTCTCCACCAGCATTGCACCATGAAGTCACACCAGCAATTCACGGCGAACTTTTGGGAATTGCAGCTTCTGCTGGAGTAGCGATCGCACCTGTTGTTCATTATCAACCTACCCACATTTCGATTACGGAATACCACGTAGATAATCCTGATGCAGAGTGGCAACGAGTACAAGCAGCAATCCACACCGCCAGACAAGAAATCCAAGCAGTTTTTTCCCAAGCATCTCTGCAAATTGGTGACGCTGAAGCCGCTATCTTCGATGCCCAACTACTATTTTTAGAAGATCCAGTACTGTTGGAAGCGGCTAAAGAGCACATTTTTGAACACCAAATAAATGCTGAAGCAGCTTGGCAAGCTGTAGTCGATGAAGTAGCAACTTCCTACCGCACACTTGAGGATTCTTACCTGCAAGAGCGAGTTGACGATGTTGTGGATGTCGGACAAAGGGTGCTGCGATTATTAGCTGGGAATGCCCCTGCTAACCTGCATCTTGAGGAACCAGCAATTTTAGTTGCAACTGATTTAACTCCCTCAGATACCGCTAGACTAGATCCGAGAAAGGTATTAGGTATTTGTACGACTTCAGGTAGTGCCACATCTCACAGCGCAATTATTGCCCGAACATTGGGTATTCCCGCAGTTTTGGGAGTAGATGCCCAAGTGTTGCACTTGGCAGATGGTACACTAATGGCACTTGATGGTGAAAGTGGCAAAGCTTGGGTAGAACCAGAATCACATATCCTGGATTTACTGGCAGCAAAACAGGAAGCTTGGCAAACTGCCCAACAGGAAGCACGAGCTACAGCACATCAGCCAGCAATTACTCGTGATGGTCGGCAAGTTAGCGTTTTCGCCAACATTGGTAGTATAAATGATGTTCAAGTTGCGGTGGCTAGCGGTGCAGAAGGAGTGGGATTACTCCGCACAGAGTTTCTTTATCTGGATAGGACAAGCGCCCCCACTGAAGAAGAACAACTAGAAGTGTATCAGGCGATCGCCCAAGTTTTAGATAATCGTCCGCTAATTATTCGTACCTTAGATGTCGGTGGTGATAAGCCACTTCCTTATCTCAGAGTAGGGTTTCCCGAAGCTAACCCTTTCTTAGGTTGGCGGGGAATTCGTTTCTGTTTAGATCATTTGGATTTGTTCAAAACTCAGTTACGGGCAATTTTGAGAGCCAGTGTCGGACACCAAATTAAGATCATGTTGCCAATGATTGCCAGTGTAACTGAGGTACGCGCAGCTAAAGTAATTTTGGGTGAAGTGCAGGCTGAACTAAATCAAGCTGGTATTTCCTTTGATGCAGCGATGAAAGTAGGAATTATGGTGGAGGTTCCGGCAGCAGTTGCGATCGCAGATCAGTTAGCTGCTGAAGTAGACTTCTTTAGTATAGGGACTAACGACCTGAGTCAGTACGTCATGGCTAGCGATCGCACTAATCCCCGCGTGGCAAATTTAGTTGATGCGCTACATCCAGCCGTGTTACGAATGGTACAGCAAACTATCCAAGCTGCCCATGCGGCGGGAATTTCGGTAGGATTATGTGGAGAATTGGCAGCAGATACTTTAGCAACACCAATTTTATTAGGTTTAGGGCTGGATGAATTGAGCGTGAATCCTCAAAGTATACCTGGAGTGAAACAAGCGATCGCTCGGTTAACTATAGTTGAAAGTGAAGCGATCGTGGCATCAGCATTACAACAAGATTCCGCAGTTCATGTCAGAGAGCTAATGTCAACTTTAGTTATTCCCCCAACGTAAATACTTATGTATTCTTTATTGCCTGTGTGTTTAATTTCTTAACCAACTCATAATATACTTCATTATTCCTTTAAATATAAAAATAGTTTTTATAAACGTTATAAATATGTTTGTAACCATTGTCACATATTAATTTTCATCCTCAAAGTTTTCTATACTAATAGCTTTTTTCATAAAATTTATGTAAATTCACTACAATAGTTTTTTAAAAATTACATGTATATATTAATATGCATACTGTAACATAATCGAAAAGACAAAAAAATTGTCTTTCAAAGTAAAAACAATGGTATTAAGTTTCAAAAGTGTAAAAAAATTGTCAGTTGCTGTTATTGGATCAGCATTAGCAGTGGCTTTTATTGGGTTAGAAGCTAAGTCGGCAAATGCTGCACTGTTTATCGATCAAGAACAGTCCAGTAGTAATATAAACATGGCATATTTTTCGCAGTCAGACTTAGCACAATCATTCAAACCAACAGCTAATAATGTTGCAGGTGCTGCCATAAAACTTAGAGAGGGTATTGGAACAGTTGGTGACGTTAAAATATCCTTGTGGAATGCTGGAGGAGAGGTTTTAGCAAGTGGTATAGCACTCGGACAGGTTCCCGATGCGTGGACAGAAGTATTCTGGAATCCCGTAGCTGTTACACCCAATCAGACTTTATTCCTCATATTTGAATCGTTCAGTAACCTAGCGATCGCTGGTGATACTAACAATCCTTATCCAGATGGTCAAGTCTATGCAAACAGAGGATTTCAATCATTCCCATATTATGATTACACATTCCGCACATACTCTGATGATAGTTTTGGAATGCAATCCGTTCCTGAGCCAACCTCTGTTTTAGGTCTAATGACTTTCATTGCTTTCATTGGTGTTTCAGCCACCAAGTGCAAAAACCAACAGAGTGCTTTGTATAAAAGCTAAAATCGAATAGCCCTAAGTAGGTGGGCAAGAATATTTCCAACTATGTTAAGAAAATTAGTTGTATTTGTAGTAATTATAAGGTGTATTATTCTTTCACCGTAACGCACCATTAGCAATTCAAAATACGTTTGCCTACGGCATAATACACCCTACATGAACTTTATATTTCTTCATATAAATGGGATTTTTCTCGCTAACTTACTTAACTGTTAGAATCTTATTCCCAGTTGCCCATTAAACCCACGAATAGAATTGTAACCAGCACCAACAAAAACATTATCAGTAGCGCCTACCTGAACGCCGCCTGAAACTGCAACACCTTTATCTTCTGAATAAAGTCCAACTCCTACATAAGGTGAAATTACAGGCAAACTGATAAATTTCAAAACATCTACTCCCGTAGCACCATCAGGGCCAATTCCTACTTCAACCCCAAAATTTAAAGCCCTAGCTCCTACACCATAAGTTATATCACCATCTTTTCCACCGACTGAAACCCAAGGTTGCGGTATAAGTTGAGCCGATGCTTGACTTGGGGCAAATAAAGTTAACAAACCGATGGATGTAAGTAATGTTTTAGCAATAATCGCTACTTTCATGTTATTCTCCTACAGTGAAACGTTCGCAATGACTGTAAATATTTTTGTCCAACTACTTACATGGAATCAGCAACACCGTAATTAAAATTACGGCAGTGTCCAGCCGCAATTTTTAATTGTCAGGTATATTTGCTGATTACTTTATCAAAATGCCTAATTACTTTCTCAAAATGCCTGATTACTTTCTCAAAATACTTAAATGCTTTCACAAAAGGTCATTTGACTTACTCATTTTGGTGTTTTCCGCAAGTAAAAGTTCATTTGACTTACTCAAACTCCAGTTTGCTTACTCATTTTGGTGTTTTCCGCAAGCAAAAGTTCATTTGACTTACTCAAACCCCAGTTTGTTTACTCATTTTAGTATTTTCCGTAAGCAAAAGGTCATTTGACTTACTCAAAAGCTGATTTGACTTACTCATTTCGGTGTTTTCCGCAAGCAAAAACTATGCAACCCTACTCAAAAGTGGATACATCTCGCAGTAAACTAGGAATTTCTCCTTGAGATAAAGGAAACTCCAGCAAGGTTTCTCGAAGACCCAAATACCCAGATTCAGCAAACGACAAAAGCATTCGTGAAAGCGCTAGCCAAACCTCCGGTTCGTATTCCCAATCACGATAACGCGAAGCTTTACCAGCAATTGAACGTAGCGCCCAGAAATAAGAGTTTCTCACCACCGAACCACCTTTCTTAAACTCTGGCAAATCTTCGTGGTGGATAAAAAGTATTTGATTTTCAATTCTGGCTCTCATGTCAGCCATTTGTATTGAAGGACAATAACAAAAATTGGACGTAAATTAAATTTTTATAAATCAACTCTTAAAGCAAATTCTATAAATTCTTCTTACGAAGAGTTATAAACTTGTTAAAATTTGTAAATTTAGTAGTAATTATCATCTTCTTTATTATAGGGTTCTTGATGAAAGATTTTACACGCTAGACACAAAACCCATTTTATAATTTTCCGAGAATAAATATGAAGAATAATCTCAAAATATATACAGCTATTGCTGTCTGTTGTGGAGCATTTTCATGGGGAAGTTCAGCTTATGCTGATGGCTGGCCAGCAACCGTGGCTGGCAGTTGGTCTGTAGTAGCAAATCAAAGTGTCGGCTCTCTTGTTATCACCCAACCTACAAGCACTCTCAACTGCCAACCCATCTCTGGCACTATCTTTGGAAATGCAATTGAAGGCTTCTATTGCCCTAGTTCCGGACGTATCGCTTTTGCCCGTAAGTCTTCTAATGACTTTCCTTATCAGTACTATCAAGGCAATCTCTCACAAACAGGTTCTACCCTACGAATCGGAGGATCTTTTTCAGCTTTCTTGAGCAATGGTAGTGGTGGTAGCCTTGGAGAATATAATTTCTCAGCCAGCAAATAGTAATAAAATTTCAATGTAGAGAGGTTGTAATTGCAACCCTCTACATTAGACCTCTTACAAAAGTCCCTAACACCCCACCCCCAACCCCTCCCCTTAGCAAGGGGAGGGGAGCGTTTGCGTGAGCAAATGCGGGGTGGGGTTCTTTATTTTTTATTTATGCAAGAAGTCTATTTAATATTTAAAAATTAGCGCTTAAACCCAAACGAAAAGTGAATCCAGGGCTATAGATGCGATTAACTCGCTCATATTGCTCACCGAGTAGATTTTCTAAATAAACTGTCAATCCTAAATTGGTAGTTAAAGGTATACGACCGGTCAAATCTAAATTCACAAAAGATGGAGCAAAATCTGTAGCCTTGTCACCAGGGTTAGTAAAGAAGGCTCTGCGAGTGCCGCTATTGTAGGTAACATACAAGTTAGCCTGCCATCCCGCATTTTCATAACCTACGCCAGTTTGAAGTACAGAGTAGGGAATTAAACCTAACTGTAAACCTCTCTCTGTACCTGTTTTTATTTGAGCATCTGTATAAGTATAGTTGAGGAAAGTTGACCAGCCAGCCGCAATTCTTAATTGCAAAGCTGCCTCTAAACCATTGGTATCTACTAATCCAATGTTTTCCCATCTTCCGGCGATGACTCCCAAGCGATCGCCTATACTACTACCAAAGTAAGTAAACTGCCCAATTAGATTTTGAGAAAAATTTACATCTACTCCTGCACTCCAAGTAGAGCCAGTTTCCGGGCTTAAATTAGGATTAGGTCTCCAACCATGAACCGTATCATAAACATACAACTGATCTAACCCAGGATTGCGTTGTGCCCCTGCCCAACTTCCACGCACTGCTACTATTGGTGTGACAGCATAACGTAACCCAACACTAGGATTGAGATAATTTCCAAACTGGCTATCAAAGGTTTGCCTTAGCCCTAAATCTATCAGAAAATTATCGCTAATATTCCAAGTATTGACAGCAAATAAAGCTGTATTGAACAAACTCCGATCTTCCTTTTCGTTTTCCGCAATCCTAGTAAGATCTGTACTCAAAACATCACCGATTAAATCGGTGTTTTTCAAATCTAATCCCCAACGCAATTTATTATTAGAAGTAACTTTCCATTCATGATCGACTCTGGCTGTGAGTTGTTGTGTATCTAAAGACCCTCTACGATAAAATGATGCTCCTGTAGGGCCATAAGTACTAAAATAATCTTGGTTATAACCAATTGATGTTGTAAGATTAGAGCTTTCCCCATTACCTAGTCGAGTTTTCCAAGATAAGCCAACATTTAAACCATCGTGGTCTAATCTATCTCTTTGGAGAGGAAAACCGAAATAAATTAAACCCCGACGACTGCTGAGTGCAGTAACATCTAAATTCAGAGAATTTTTCTTATCTAAATCTACTCCAATGCTACCAAAGTAAGTACTTGTAGCTGTGTCTGCATTTGATAGAAATCCCTGTTCATCACGATTTGCAGCACCTAGAGGGACGCGGTAACGGTTATCTATAAAGAATCTTTCAAAGCTAAAGTTGTACTTGACATTATCAGATGAACCACCATAAGTTACTTGTTGATTATTTAAACTTAATGAGCCAAATTCTGCGCTAGCGCTCAATTTAGGTTTGCCATAACCTTCTTTAGTGATAATATTCACAACTCCCCCAAAGGCTGAAGAACCATATAAAGCGGAGGCTGTGCCGCTATATAATTCCACTCGTTCAATAGCCTCTACAGGAATGCTATTTAAGTCAGTTCCACCATGATAAGTGTTGACATTATTATTAATTGGTCTGCCATTAATCAGAAATACAGACTGATTAATTGAGGCTCCCCGATAGTATGTACCTGTGTGAATATCTGCACCATGACCTACATCATTGATAGCAAAACCAGGCATTCTTTTCAAAATATCGGCTAAACTTGTAGCGCCCTGCTTTTGAATTTCTTCTTTATCAATTACGTAAGTTGGAGTAGATTGAGGTAGGTTGTCTGGTTCTGCAATCACTTCTATAGAAATGTCTGCATCATCGCTCGGAGTTTGCTCTGTTTCTGGCTGATCTGGATTAACTTCACTCGGTGCAGATTGTTGAGTTAATAATTCGGCATTAGTGACGGGTAGCTCAATTTCACTCAAACTCCGAATATTTAAAATGACTTCGGTTGATTTATCAGTATTGATCTGCTTAATTTCACTTTCAACAGCAAAGCCAGGAGACGCTATCAGTAAACTCGGTAAAGCAACTGTTAGCAACAAAAAATCCTTTTTCACGTTCTCTTTCACACCAACTAAAAACAGCCACCACGTAGTATTGTTGCTGTAATAGTAAAATCATGTCAAAAGACACGCTGTCATATTTCCACGCCTTATATTCCCGATTTGTCTGAGAGTTCGGGTAATTTTGTTGTTCAAAAATGATTAAGTAGGGCTATAGCAGTTTTGGATTGCGTGAATTATGTCCAATTTTTATGGATACAACTTTACAGTTTTAAAAATAATTTTTACTCACAAGTCTAATGAGAAAACGCAGAGCTTCATTTACTGCTTCCGAATTAGGAAACATTTCTGCAACATCAGGTTCTAAAAAAAATATCAACTTTTCAATATTATTGAAATCATTTTCAACATTTTTTACATCATTATTTGTATTAACCTGATTTGATTGAGGTTTATGTTCTTTTATAGTTGTTTGATCAGATGCAGCATTTAATTTATTAACTAATGATTCCCAACTACTAACTTTTAGGTTAAAGTAAGCCTTTGCATCCCGTAACGTTTTAAACTGTTGCTTTAGAATATCAATAGTATAAAGATGCTTTTGAGATACCTGCTTTTCTAAATTAAGGTCTGACTCAACCATATCAACTACTTCACTAATAAGTCGATCATGATTTTCGGCAATTTGAGCAGCAGCCCCTAAAATTTTAGAAGTTACTTTTATTTGTACATCAGTCTCTTGTTTAAGGCGATCAGCAATACTGCGAATTTGATCTCCCAACCTCGCTTTACCTTGTTTTTGCGTCGTTGGGAGTGATTTTTTACTCATGAGTATGCTTATTTATTCAGAAAGTATATCTTTAATAGCTAGCCAGATGCGTTTAAACTTTTGTACCAAACCCATAGGATTCTTAGTTGTTTCTTCTTCTACCGAATCAACTAGAAATTGAATCCGATCCATACGCTCTGCTACAACGTAAAGACTGTTTACTGCTTCATCCTTACTTTCTAACGATTCACGCAGTAGCACAACCATCTGGGCAATTTCACGTTTTAGTCGTTCATTCTCGGCTTTCCGGCGAGTTTCCCATCCCTTAATACTAGCTTTGGAACGTCGCTCATGCTTGAGTTCTGCTTTAGTCTCATTGTATAAACCCAAATACATTTCTCGTTCAGAATTTACTGACTCATATTTGGTAAGCAATTCAGTCGCTCTCGCTTTTTCTTCATTGTAGAGGTAGAGAGTTTGTTTATGACTTTGTTGTTCATCAACATAGAACTGGTAATTTTGAGTGACTCGCTCTTTTAACTCATTAGCTTCGAGTTGGCAAGTTTGCATCTCTCGCTGATGAACATGAACTAGCTGGGATATTTTCGCTTTTTCTTCGTTGTAAAGGTAGAGCGTCTTTTGATGATTTTCTTGCTCATCAAGATAGAAGAGATAATTTTGAGTGAATCGCTCTTTTAACTCATTAGCTTCGAGTTTTACCTCATTAGCCTCGATTTGATAAGTTTGAATTTCTTGCTGAACATGAACCAGTTGTGATGCAGCTTCTTTTGCACGTTGTTCTGCTTCATCGCGTTGAGATGCAGCTTCCTCATTTTCTTTCGCACGTTGTTGCCATTCATCGCGTTGGATACGAACAGTCTCCAATCGTTGTTGAAGCTCATGAGGAGAAGGTGGTTCTTTCTGCCGTGAGCGAGGATTATTAACAGCGTTGTCATAATTAGAATCTCTGCGATCCCCTCTCCTCATTGCCATGATTTAAGTTCCTATGTGAGCATTTGTTATATTTAAGTATAAGTATTCAGTTTAGCCGAGATAAACTCATTCAAGTGTGATCTTGGTTCTACTGGTAATATGATCTCAATCTCAGTTGAGATATCTTTTATTCTGTCTCAAGCGCTCAAATTCTCAGAGGTGCGATCTCGAAGGGCTAGAGATATTGCGCTTAATAAGCAAGCTAACCTTTAAAAGGCGAAGGAGAATAAGCGTCAAAGCCTCTTCCCTTGTAGGAATTACGAATTACGTTAGCATTGGGAAAACTGGAAGCTTCGCAAACACAATAGAATGATTCAAACCTTACGCAAACTAGTACCGTGCGGCGTAAATACGCCTACTATTTCTCAAGACTGCAAATGATGATTGTTTCAAGGTTCATAATGGTGGGTTTATTTCCGCCATGCTGTACTAGTTACATTCGATGAATTCGTTGCTAAATATCCTGACAACACTGGAAAACGTTATGAATTGCATGATGGAGTAATAGTCGAAATGTCCCAACCAACAGGCAACCATGAAGAGATTATCGTATTTTTAGTCCAGAAATTCATTCTAGAATATAGTCGCATCCGGCTACCCTATAGCATCCCAAAAACAGTACTAGTAAAACCCCTTGAAAGTGAATCCGCTTACTCACCAGATATACTGATATTAAATCTCCCCAATTTAGTAAACGAACCTCTGTGGAAAAAAGAATCTACTGTAAGTCAAGCGGAATCAATACCCTTAGTAGTTGAGGTAGTGAGTCAGTGCGTTGCGCGGGTTCCCCGCGTTGAAGCAACTGACGAACCCGTAAGGGTGAGTAGCAATTGGCGTGATGATTATTTAAAAAAAGCTGCTGACTATGAAGCTGTAGGTATCCCAGAATACTGGATTGTAGACTATGCTGCTTTAGGCGGTAGGCGATTTATTGGCAACCCCAAACAACCAAGTGTCTCGCTCTACACTTTAATTGATGGAGAATACCAAGTCAGCCAGTTTCAAGGTAGCGATGCCTGCGGCGGTAAACTACGCATTATCTCACCTCTGTTCCCGGAATTAAATTTAACTCCCGAACAGATTTTTCAAGCTGATGCATACCCTGTATAACTCTTATCACTATTAGAAAAGAGCGATTTCCGTTACAGACGAAATTTGTTGTCGCAAACTCTTTAGTAAACCTAGAGTTTTTTCGTAAGCAACTTTTTTTCCTTGCTGTCCATAGTACTCAGATGCTTTTTGTAAATCAGCGATCGCTCCTAAATGATATCCTAAACGATAGTGAGCTATTCCCCGATTAACATAAGCCTGGGCATTACTTGGGTTAAGTCTGATGACTTGGGAAAAATCACGCACTGCACCAAAGCTATCTCCATTTGTTTGGCAAGCACAAGCTCGGTTAAAGTAGGCTCTATAATCCTTAGCATTGAGACGAATTGCTAGATTAAAGTCGAGCATGGCTGCTTGGATATCTTGCAAGGCAAAATGCGCTAAACCTCTGTCATTATAGATATCTGCAAGTATTAAGCTGCTGATTCTCTTAATTTGAGTTAAAGCTAAATTAAAGTCAAGAATTGCCTCAGAGTCTTTCCCATTCCCAGCACGGGCTAACCCTCGGTTGTAGTAAGCTCGAAAATCGGAGGGTTTAAGTGCAACGGCTCGATTAAGATCGATAATGGCACTTGGATAATCCCCTTGTCTGTAGTGTGCTACTCCCCGATTTAGATAAGCCTCAGAGTTATCAGGTGCAAAATTTATGGCTTGAGTACAATCTGTAACAGCTTGATGGTAATCTTGTAATTGGAGATAAGCCAGACAGCGATCGCTATAAGCTACAGCAAAATCTTTCTCAAGTGCAATTGCCTGGTTGAAATTCTCTATAGCTTCCTGGTAATTACCCCGCCGCATCTTATCTACACCCAATTTTAAGAAATCACTTGCTGTAATTTGGTTAATTAAAATGGGTGCTGAATGTGCAGGTATCAGAAAAGTAAGCGGTAAAGCAATAACTATACTGAGAAATAATCGCCACAAATAACTCATAATACCAAATGAGTATAGGGAGTATTCTTTGATATTCTTGGAACAGTCTTTTTGTAAAAACCTTAATCCAAAATTCAAAATCTGAAATCCAAAATTGGTATATGCATCCTATTTGACAATTTCGGCAACACTAAAATTAGCGGGACAAAAAGCCCCGCAAATTGTTAATTATTGAAGTGATATTTTAGTCTACTTCCAGTCCTTATCTGCTTGTGAAAGCACATAAGCAGCTACATCTTCAATTTTGTCAGCCTTCAAACGGTTGCCGAAGGCGGGCATAGCACCTTTACCTTTTGTAACCTGAGCAATAATCGCCTCTGCTGAGTACAAACCATACTTTTCCAAATCCGCTTTCTTCAGGCTTTTGGCAGCATTAACCAGATTTTTCCCTCCCGCATGACAAGAGGCACAATTAGCACTAAATACTTTAGCTCCACTAACAGCATCTGCTGCCAAAGCTGGACTGCTGAAGGCAAAGGTGAAGATTGCTATGCCTAACAGCATCACTGTAATAATTTTTTTCATTTCGTGTTCTCTCTCTCTGCACTAACGGCTTATTCGCTGCGATATCCTCCATAATTGTCAGTTGAGGTGCTGCTATAGTCAAATGACAAGCTGTCAAACTTTGCTATCAAGTTTTTTGATGCTGCACTAAACCCTCTTAACTTCTTCTTTCTTTGTGTACTTTGCGTCCTTTGCGGTTCGTTTTTCTTTTTTGTATTTAAGTATGGTTGAAATTATCCAAATAAACGAACCACAGAGACACACAGAACACAGAGGAATAAGGAGGAGAGAGTTTTTTCTCCAGTTTTTTGAGTATTTTTTATTTGGAAGTCCCTTAAAAAATAAGGACTAAAGTCCTTACTACGAACTTGCTTTCCGCTATTATTAGGAATTACGTTACCAAGGTAAGAGCATCATTCTCATATCAATTGTGAATTATTTTAATAGCCCCTAACTGAGTAAGCGCATCTCCTGTAACACGACAAATTCGCCAATCATCTAATATAGATGCTCCCATACTACGGTAGAATTCTTGGGCTGATTCATTCCAATCCAGCACACTCCACTCTAAGCGCCCACAATCACGTTCTACAGCTATCTGAGCTAATTTAGTCAGGAGAGCTTTACCAATACCTTGCCTACGATATTCTGGTAAAACAAATAAGTCTTCCAGATAAATTCCTGGCTTAGTCAGAAATGTTGAATAATTATGAAAAAATAGGGCAAAACCAACAGCTTGACCCGCAGATTCTGCTAAAATCGCTTCTATATATTTGTGCGATCCAAATAAATGCTCTTTAAGTTCCAGAGCATTGCCAGTGACAGCGTGAGATAATTTTTCATACTCAGCCAGCCCCTGAATTAATTTAAACAGTACGCTGTAATCAGTTGGTTCAGCAAAACGCACAATTAAATTGCTATGCAAAGTCATTAGTCTATAGTCTATAGTTCATAGTCCATAGTCTATAGGCAACTGTGCAAGTTTTTTTGACTAATGATTAAAGAAAAGCTGAAAAAAGGTACAAAACGCTCTGTTTATGCAATTTGCGAGATGCTAGCTCACCTTCATTCATGAGGCATAGGGATTTAATAAAGAGCAACTTTTGTAAGGTGTGTTAAGGGCATTTGTCCTAACGCATCTAAAATCTAGGATGGTGCGTTACGCTACGCGATAACACACCCTACTAGATTTAAAGTTTTGCACTTTATTTGATCCATGTTTGTTAATGAAGCTAATCTATCTTCGTAGATGTAATTAAATCAACCAACCTTTTAAACGTTTGGCTATGTGAGGACGGCGCAATTTTCGCATGGCTTTGCTTTGAATTTGTCGCACTCGCTCACGAGAAAGATTGAACATGTTGCCAACTTCTTCTAAGGTACAGGGTTCGCTGGTTGTCAAACCATAGCGCAAAGAAATTACATCTTTTTCCCGTGGCGTTAACACATCACCTAAGACTTCCCAAATCTCCTGACGCATCATGTTTTCATTCATTTTTGCTTCTGGAGACAGGTTATCTTCATCTTCTAGCAAATCCATCAACTCCGTGTCTTCTTCTTTACCGACACGGTGGTTGAGAGAAAGTGCTTGACGGCGTAGTTGTTGTAGCTGGCGTAGTTGTTGCACACTAATTTCCAAACTTTCTGCCATTTCTCCTTCGGTAGGATTGCGACAAAGTTTTTGCTTGAGTTCTCGTTGTGCTTTTTTTAGCTTGTTAAGCTTTTCAACAATATGAATAGGTAGCCGAATTGTCCGCGCATCGTTAGCTATAGCTCTGGTAATCGCTTGTCTAATCCACCAATAGGCGTAAGTCGAAAACTTATATCCTTTATCTGGATCAAACTTTTCTGTAGCGCGATTTAAACCCATCGCTCCTTCTTGAATTAAATCCAGGAAAGGCACTCCCCGATTTAGGTATCGTTTAGCAATAGAAACTACCAATCTCAGATTCGAGCGAATCATTTTGCGTTTCGCTACTCTACCTTGATACAAGCGACTTTCTAATTGCTTTTCCGTCATTTCTAGCTCGGAAGCCACCTCTACCTTGCTAGGTTCCTGTCCCAGTTTTAATTCTAAGGCTGCTTGTAATTCCCTAACTTCTTCTAGAAACCTAACTCGCCGCGCTAACTCTACCTCTTCATCAGCTTTTAGAAGCGGATAACGCGCCATTTCTTTAAAAAACGCGCCGACGGCATCATCATGCTCGGTTTTATTGTATCCCGAAGGACGAGCCGCAGCCATATCATCCCCGTCGCGTTCATCTGATTCCAGATTTTCTACTACAATTGGAGGTTCTTCATCTGCCACTGCTTCTAAAATATCGAGTAATGGTTCTTCAATATCAGCAGTGTTCTCCAGTATTTCCATTTCTCCTAATTCAACAATATTCATAGTTTCCTTTAGGGATTGTTGCTTTGTTTGGTACATAATTTAGTTACAGCTACTCCTTTGAGGCTTGGTAGTTTTCCCTAAGGGACGAATGCACCCGTTTATATAGCGAAATTCAGGCTTATGCTAATTTTTCTTCAGGAATGAAAATCGGCATCTACCTAACACATATACGTTACAGTTAGATACAACCTATAACTAAACTGGCCTTCGCACCCAACAAAACTTTCTTCTCAGGCTCCTAACAGATTATATTCTTCATTTTTTTCTTAATTACCAAATATGTCAAACCCCCTCAAACTTTCTCAACCTTAACAAACATAGAATTCTCAGCTAACCATCCAAATATCTTAAACTTTCATATATTTTTATAAATATTTTTAATGTTTATCTCTTGGAAATCACTGGATAAATTAAGAACTTGGTGCTGGAGTTATGCATTCCTGATTTCCATTTACCCAAATGAGAGAAATTATAATAATGGCAGCTTAATTTCAAGATATTCTTATTTGTATAAAAGCATCTCATATACAGAAAGGGTTGAATATCTATCGATAGGCGGAAAAAAGCTACTCCCTATTTAGTAGATGGAGCAACTGTTGCAGGAAGGACTGACATGCTTTTATTTGTATAGTGGGTACCAAATATTTATTGCATGTATAGTTGATACGAATTTGTCTAGTAGATTACATAAGAGGAAACTTATCAAGTATTATGAAGGATAACAGTATTGGCAAATACCATTTAAGTCTAACAAAATAAAAAATTAGACTTAATTAAGCTAGGTTACTTTTGACCAGCTATGTGAGGTAAATATATAACTATAAAGCCAGAAACTATGTATATTAATGACGTAAAATTATCTCCTTTATTAGTATCTGAACCTAGTGAATCATACCAGTCAGGTATAACTGTTAATAGGTGGGTTGAAGTATTGGTAGACTGTCCAGGAAGTACAGGACTATTTACTTATCGATTGCCAGCCCAGTTAGAAATAAAACCAGGGGATATTTTGAGCGTGCCATTTGGGGCACAACAATTAGGAGCGATCGCAATTCGGTTACTGGCACAACCAAATGTCGATTTACCACCAGAAAAAATCCGGGAAGTAGAAGATATTGTCAGCGTGGGATTTTTCCCAAGTGCTTATTGGGAATTACTCAATCGAGTCGCTGCATATTACTATACGCCTCTAATTCAAGTAATCCGGGTTGCTCTGCCACCAGGGTTACTGGGGCGATCGCAGCGTCGTATCCGCCTTGTTGGAGGTAGGGGGACAAGGGGCAGTAGTTATTTGCTGGCATCTCCTGATCCTTCAGCTTTTTTGACTCCAACTGCGCGGCAAGTTTGGGAACTTTTGCAAGGGCAACCGGCGGGAGACTACAGTTTTATCTACTTGCAACAAAAAGTCAAATCTGCTTATCGGGGAATTCGGGAGTTGCTGCGATTTGGTTTAGTAGAAAGCTACTTAGAACCGCCGCGACTAACTCGACCAAAACTGCAAAAAGCAGTCACGCTTACAGGTACAATTGACCACGAATTAACTACTCGCCAAAGAGAGATTTTGGAAGTGCTACGGCGGCATGGTGGGGAGTTGTGGCAAAATGAATTACTACAAATTTGCAATGCTAGTTCTTCTATCCTCAAAACGTTGACACAAAAAGGTTACATCGTCATCGAAGAACGGGAAGTATTGCGAACCGAACAGGGGCCAGCATTAGCAGGCGATGGGGCTAAATCTTTAACTGTTGCTCAAGCTAGCGCCTTAGAAACAATCCAGACACTAGATGGGTTTGCTGAAGTTTTATTGCATGGGGTGACAGGTTCAGGAAAAACAGAAGTATATTTGCAAGCGATCGCGCCTCTCCTTAACCAAGGCAAATCCGCCCTTGTTTTAGTCCCAGAAATTGGACTCACACCTCAGCTAACCGATCGTTTTCGCGCCCGTTTTGGTAATAAAGTCAGCGTCTATCACAGCGCCCTCTCCGATGGTGAACGTTACGACACTTGGCGACAAATGCTCACAGGAGAACCACAAGTTGTCATTGGTACTCGTAGCGCCGTTTTCGCCCCTTTGCCCAATCTGGGTTTAATTATTTTAGATGAAGAACACGACAGCAGTTTTAAGCAAGACTCCCCCATACCTACCTACCATGCTCGTACTGTCGCCCAGTGGCGAGCAGAATTAGAAAATTGCCCCTTGGTGTTGGGTTCCGCTACGCCCTCGTTGGAGAGTTGGGTAAGCGTCGGAACCTCACCCCCTAGCCCCCTCTCCGCAAGCAGAGAGGGGGGACAAGAAAGAAATCTTAATTCATCACTCCTAAAGCAGAAGGCAGGGGGCAGGAGTTATTACTTAAGTTTGCCCGAACGCATCAACTCGCGCCCTTTACCGCCGGTGGAAATAGTGGATATGCGGCAAGAGTTGCAGCAGGGAAATCGTTCTATATTTAGTAGATCGCTGCAAGAAGCTTTGCAAGAGTTGCAAGAGAGAAAACAGCAGGGAATTTTATTTATTCATCGGCGGGGACACAGTACTTTTGTATCTTGCCGCAGTTGTGGATATGTGTTGGAATGTCCGCACTGTGACGTGTCGTTAGCGTATCACCACACCGAAGAAAAAGCGCCGGAATTATTGCGTTGCCATTATTGTAACTATGCGCGATCGCATCCCAAATTCTGCCCCGATTGTAGTTCCCCTTACCTAAAATTTTTCGGTAGCGGTACTCAGCGAGTAACGC
Source organism: Nostoc sp. CHAB 5834 (assembly GCA_020829485.1). Next base: position 67,675 of record JAIVFU010000012.1, read on the forward strand.
AGGAACTAGCGCGACAGTTCCCAGAATTACGCTTGATTCGTTTTGATAGCGATACCACCCGCAACAAAGGTTCACACCGTACCCTACTCACCCAGTTTGCCAACGGCGAAGCAGATTTATTAGTAGGTACGCAAATGCTCACCAAAGGATTGGATTTACCACAGGTGACACTTGTGGGCGTTGTCGCCGCCGATGGATTGCTAAATTTATCAGATTATCGCGCCAGTGAACGGGCATTTCAAACCTTGACACAAGTAGCTGGACGTGCTGGTAGAGGCGATGATCCGGGGAGGGTGATTGTACAAACTTATACTACAGAGCATCAGGTAATTGCAGCAGTGCGATCGCACGATTATCACTCTTTCTCCCAAGCAGAATTAGAACAGCGCCAAGCCCTCAATTATCCCCCTTATGGGCGGCTAATTTTATTGCGCTTAAGTAGTCTCGATCCCATTCAAGTGCAAAATACCGCGCAAATAATTGCCACAACCTTAAGTACAGAAGAAGAAATCGAGATATTAGGCCCAGCACCAGCAAGTATTTTGCGGGTAGCTAATCGTTATCGCTGGCAGATATTGATTAAATTTGCCCCCAATGCATTACCACAATTGCCAGATTGGGAAGAAGTGCGATCGCTTTGTCCTTCGTCTGTTAGCTTGACAATTGATGTAGACCCATTAAATATTATGTGAAGTATGTAATTTTCTTGGGCTAAAAGATTGAAATCGTGAATCTGCTAACAAAATCGTCCCTGTGTAGAGATAGCCAAATACGTACTCAGGTGGTGTTAAATATTCCAAGCTGATCACGATCGCAAAGGCGATCGCTATTAGCCCATAAGTTTCCCCACGCTCGTTTATAGCTTCTTTTGTAGCCACTAATCGATTTAATATCTTCCATTTCTCATTTACTAAAAAATCGTTATCCTACAATCTTTACAACTATTTAATTTAGTGATTATGATTTATCTGCAATCTATATCTGCAAATGTTAACTTGAGCATTAACCCAAAAATTATGATTGTCCAGATGCAAAAACGGCGACTGGGGACTGATAGGCTATTTCGTTCTAGACATAAACCGCCCAGAACTAAAGTTCCTCTCTTATAGCAATACCTTCGCCAAATCGAAAAATACCTCGATTCGTAGGTTGGGTTGAGGCACGAAACCCAACAAATACGTTGGGTTTTGCTTCCCTACGGGACGCTACGCGAACGCTCAACCCAACCTACAAAAAAATGGCGAAGGTATTGTTATAGCTAAAGTCCGTTAAAAAGGGCTATAACCTTTTCTCAGTCGTCCAAGACTTACGCAAAATAATGGAAAAACGAACCGCAAAGGCGCATAGACACGAAGTGGCTTCCCGCAGGGTAGGACACAAAGGAATGAGAGTTTCAGAGAGTTATTGCGTAAGTCCTATCGTCTTTAGACGAATGAGTGCTATTAGACTCAGAATTCATTCTGAGGCGGGCTAGGTGAGAATGAAATAGCCTTGGTTAACTAATAACTGAAAAAAGTAAATCCCGATTTAAAAATGACGGTGACACAAGATATCACCAAATCCATCGAAATCAAATACCTCAACAGTTAATCTGTTATTTCTAAGAATTGGCTTGCTAGCACTTAAATTTAATTGAGCGCGAAATATATGGGACAAGGTTTTTTGCAAATTGGCTTAACGCTGTGTATTGTCATAGCAATCACTCCATTACTGGGTAGATACATAGCGCGTGTCTTTTTGGGAGAAAGAACACTGCTTGATTTTTTAATGAACCCGATAGAGCGAAGTATGTTCGTACTAGCGGGTGTCCGCAGGAAAGATGATATGACAGGTTTACAGTATATCCGGGCTGTAATTTGCAGCAACCTGCTCATGGGTATTTCAGTTTATTTACTGATATATTTTCAGAGACTCTTGCCCTGGAATCCTAACAGCTTAGGTGCGCCCAAATGGGACGTATTACTGCACACAACGATTTCATTTGTGACGAATACCGACCAACAACACTATGCTGGTGAGACAACTTTAAGTTATTTTAGCCAGGTAGCGGCTTTAGGCTTTTTGATGTTTACCTCCGCAGCCACCGGGTTAGCCGTGGGAATTGCTTTTATTCGCGGGTTGACGGGGAGAAAATTGGGGAACTTTTACGTCGATCTTGTCCGTGGAATTACGCGAATCTTGTTGCCGATTTCGATTATTGGAGCGATCGCCTTGCTTATAGCAGGTGTACCACAAACATTAAAAGACACTCTGGTTGTGAGAACCTTAGAAGGCGGAACGCAATATATTGCCAGAGGCCCGGTGGCATCCTTTGAAATGATCAAACTTTTGGGCGACAACGGCGGAGGCTTTTTTGGCGTTAACTCAGCCCATCCTTTTGAAAACCCCAATGGTGCCTCTAACTTGATAGAAATGCTCGCCATGATTTCTATACCAGCAGCCTTGATTTACACTTACGGTATATTTGTCAAGAACATCAAACAAGCTTGGCTACTTTTCTGGATGGTGTTTGTGATTTTTGTAGTTCTGGTAGGGGTGGCAGCCGTGGGAGAACTGCAAGGTAATCCCCTTGTTAATAACGCTTTTGGATTAGAACAGCCCAATTTAGAGGGTAAAGAAGTTCGATTTGGCTGGGCACAAACGGCATTTTGGGCAGTTATGACTACCGCTACTATGTCTGGTGCTGTGAATGGGATGCATGATTCTTTGATGCCGCAAGGAATATTTTCGACTCTCTTCAACTTGTTTATTCAGGTTATCTGGGGTGGCCAGGGAACTGGAACAGCTTACCTATTTATTTACTTAATTCTCACAGTGTTCCTAACCGGACTAATGGCAGGGCGCACCCCAGAGTTTTTAGGACGCAAAATTGAAAAGCGAGAAATCGTCCTCGCCAGCGTGGTACTGTTGATTCACCCAATTCTAATTTTGATTCCCAGTGCGATCGCTTTGGCTTATCCCATCTCCTTATCTGGAATTAGCAACACTGGCTATCACGGTATTTCTCAAGTAGTTTATGAATACGCCTCAGCAGCAGCAAATAATGGCTCCGGCTTAGAAGGGCTGAGGGATAACACCCTATGGTGGAACTTGAGTACTTTAGTTAGTTTAATCGGAGGACGCTACATTCCGATAATTGCCATCCTACTGTTAGCTGACGGCATGTCTCGCAAACAAAAAGTACAAGAAACCCCTGGTACCCTGAGAACGGATTCTCTAGTATTTACTGGTATAACTGCTGGAGTGACATTGGTTTTGGGAGTGTTGACTTTCTTTCCCGTTCTGGCTTTAGGCCCCATAGCCGAGGGTTTGAAACTAGCATCTGGCAGTTAGAAAATTTATGAGTTATGAGTTATAAGTTTGGAATATAAGAGAATACTAAAAAATAAATAATCCGGTTTCGTAGGGTGTGTTAGCGATCGCGTAACGCACTTTCATCAGATTGTGCGTTAGTAACGCACTCTACAGATTGGATGTTTTTTTATTGGAAGTTCCTAATAACTCCTAACTCTAGCCGTGTCAGCCCCTTTGGGGAAGTCAAAAGTCAAAAATCAATAATTTTGAACCCCATAAATAAATTTAGGGGCTTGTCAAGGTGATATGTAGCCTAAATTTCATATTCGTTTAAACAAAATCTTCACTTGTTCTTTTAGAATTTTGAAAATTCCGAGTTCAAAGGCTCAACTTCCGAGTTCAAAGGCTCAAGTGCCGAGTTCAAAGGCTCAACTTCCGAGTTCAGAAGCTCAAGTGCCGAGTTCAAAGGCTCAACTTCCGAGTTCAAAAGCTCAACTTCCGAGTTCAAAGGCTCAAGTGCCGAGTTCAAAGGCTCAAGTGCCGAGTTTAAAGGTTCAAGTGCCGAGTTCAAAGGTTCAACTTCCGAGTTCAAAGGCTCAAGTGCCGAGTTCAGAAGCTCGTAATAAATACAAGATTCACCTTGACAGTGCTGCTTTTACTCCTACTCCTGTACAGACGCGATTAGTCGCGTCTCTAATTTCTAATAATCGCGTCTCTACTCCTAATTTCTAACTTTATTCATGAATCAAGTGGCAACTAACTTCAAAGCTAGACGGCCAAATCTTCGTTCTGGCGATCGCCGCCAAACACGTAAAAAGGCCAGGACAAGTAATAAGTGGCTGTACTTAAGGGCAATGAGAGATGCTTTTGTCAAACTCAACCCTAAGTATGCAATCAAAAACCCAGTGATGTTTGTGGTTTGGGTAGGAACAATCATCACCCTATTGCTAACAATTGATCCCAACCTATTTGGTCCAGCCCTGCAAAAGAACCCGCAAGTTTTCAACGGTTTGTTATCGGGGATTTTATTCTTTACAGTTTGGTTTGCCAATTTTGCCGAAGCAATTGCAGAAGGGCGGGGTAAAGCCCAAGCCGATGCCTTGCGATTAACGAAATCAGAAGCGATCGCTAAAAAACTTTCTGCTGACGGCATAATTAGTGAGATTTCATCCACCAGCCTTAGACAGGGTGATAACATCTACGTTATTGCTGGCGATATCATTCCCGCCGATGGCGAAGTAATCATGGGTGTCGCCTCAGTGGATGAATCGGCAATTACTGGGGAATCCGCACCAGTATTAAAAGAATCAGGTTCCGACGTTGCTAGTTCTGTTACTGGTGGGACGCGGATTATCTCAGATGAGCTAATTATCTGCATCACTAATGACCCAGGTAAAGGCTTTATTGATCGAATGATTGCCTTGCTAGAAGGGGCAGAACGTAGCAAAACACCCAATGAAATTGCCCTGACAGTATTACTGGCAGTTCTCAGCTTAGTCTTTTTGTTAGTCGTGGTAACTCTGCCCGCACTTGCCTACTATGTCAACAGTCCAGTCAGCATCCCAATTTTGATTGCTCTATTAGTAGCATTAATTCCTACAACCATTGGCGGTTTACTAAGTACCATCGGCATTGCTGGTATGGATCGAGTTGCCCAATTTAACGTCATTGCCACTTCAGCACCAGCAGTCGAAGCCTGTGGAGATGTCAACACTTTAGTTCTTGACAAAACAGGTACAATTACCCTCGGCAACCGTTTAGCAGAAGAATTTATTCCCATCAACGGCCATTCAATGTCAGAAATTGCTAATGTTGCCTGGGCAGCTAGTATCTTTGACAATACACCAGAAGGTAAATCCATTATCCGACTGGCAGAAAAGTTAGGCGCAAGGTTTGATTTCGACTCCAGTCAGGCAGAAGGAGTTGATTTTTCCGCCAAAACACGCATAAGTGGTACAAACTTGCCTGGTGAGTATGAGGCGAGGAAGGGAGCAGTAGAAGCCATTAAAGGATTTGTCCGTTCCCGCAACGGACGCGATACACCAGAATTGGATGCTACCTACGAACGAGTTTCTCGCCTGGGAGGTACACCCCTAGCAGTCTGCCTAGATAACGAAATCTATGGGGTTATTTATCTCAAAGATATAGTTAAACCTGGTATCCGCGATCGCTTTGATCAACTGCGACGGATGGGAGTGCATACCATCATGTTAACTGGAGACAACGCGATTACAACTTCTGTCATTGCCAAAGAAGCTGGAGTTGACGACTTCATTGCCGAAGCCACACCAGAAGACAAAATGAGCGTCATTAAAAAGGAACAAGCAGCAGGCAAACTAGTTGCGATGACAGGAGATGGAACTAACGATGCTCTCGCATTAGCCCAAGCTAACGTCGGCGTTGCGATGAATACAGGGACGCAAGCTGCAAAACAAGCCGCCAACATGGTAGATTTGGACTCCGATCCCACAAAGCTGATCGATATCATTAGCATTGGCAAACAATTGTTAATTACTCGCGGGGCATTGACGACATTTTCAATAGCTAATGATATTGCTAAATACTTTGCGATTATCCCAGTGATATTTGTCGCTACTAATTTGCAAAGCTTGAATATTATGAATTTGACTAGCCCTAATTCTGCTGTTCTATCAGCACTGATTTATAATGCTTTTATTATTCCCGCTATGATTCCGTTGGCATTGAAGGGTGTGCGGTTTAGACCTCTGACAGCTAATCACCTACTGCAACGCAATATCTTAATTTATGGCTTAGGTGGGGTGATTGCGCCATTTATAGCCATTAAGTTGATAGATATACTGATTACAATTGTGGGCTTGGCTTAAGGACAGTAAAAGTAAAGACGCTATCAAGCGATCGCATCTTGACCAAAATAAAATAATAAACATTTTTACTTTTACCTGTTGAGAGAGAGAAAAAGAAGAATATAAATAAACAGGCCGATGTTTAGGAAAAGTTTCTGCCAATGAATCTGACACAGGCAATGTTGCAATGTAGGTTAGTGTTCTGCTTGAGTAAAATAACTAAAAATTAAAAATAAAATATTAGCAACAATTGGAAAAATTTTATGGCTATTATTCGAGAAACTATCAGAGCAATTTTTATAACTCTAATGCTTTGGTTGTTGACTGCAATCATCTATCCTCTGATAATCCTTGTAGTGGGTCAAGTTTTATTGCCCTCTCAAGCTGATGGCAGCATTATGCTGAATCTAAATTATGAACCAATTGGTTCAACTTTGATTGGTCAGGTGTTCACATCTGATCGATACTTTCATCCTCGTCCCAGCACTGTTAGATATAGCCAAGGCAAAAAAGCCAAGCCAACTGGCATATCTGGAGCCAGCAATCTCGCTGCTAGCAATCCAGAACTACTCAACCGGATTCTAGAACAGGCAAATCAATTGCGAGACGAAAATCTTCAACCGATCGCTGATATAATTTATACGTCTGGTTCTGGCTTAGACCCGCATGTTTCCTTGAGAGCAGCACGGCAGCAATTGACACGGGTTGCTAGTACGCGGGGAGTAAAAGAAGAGGAGATACTAAGTTTAATTACTAGATATACTGATGGCAGATTTTTATGGATTTTTGGCGAACCGGGAGTCAATGTTCTCCGATTGAATTATGCTCTTTACTTGCAAGATTTTAATCGTCAGGAAAATCAGTAAATGGGGAGTGGGGAATTAGGAGTTAGGAATAAATAGTTGACACTCCTCGGCCTAAAGGCGGGAAGTAGCAGACAAAATTACCAATAAAACTCTGCATATACTTTGTTATTTATTTAAGGCTTAGGCACTGTACAAATGCATCGTGATGTGCATTACTTAAAATAGGCTATTTCAGGCTTTTCTTAATTATCCTGCGATGCCTACGGCGGTAAACTACGTACATAGACCATGCTGTAGGGAACAATGCTGTGCCCTTACGAAAGATATGGTTTTTAACCTTGATTTATATTTGGTATTTCTTGTCAATGCGTAAGTCCTATTATCAACCCTTTCAAAGTCGTGAGATTTAGAACGAGAATTGGTTATTTCAACCTTAAAAAAGCCCAAAATCTGAGCGGAGGATTCAAGATGCTAGCACTCAAATAACGTCTCTTCGTTGTCCACCTTAATTTTCCACTCCCAAATAACTATATAAAATTTAATAAAATTTATGTAAAGCCTAAGTGTTATTAAGTGCAAAAATTTCTGGATTAATATATCAATGAAATTTTGAAATTTTACAATGCATTTTTTAATAGAAAATTATCTTTTAGTAAAAAAAATGATATTGAAACTTAACTTAACAACAATACCGCCTTAATCTGAAAAATCTTGCAACGTTCACCAAAAAAATCATTAGTTTAAAACAATAATTATTAAAAATTACATACATGTTGCAATGTATTAACATCATGCTATTAATATTTTGAAATCTTGGTAAAAAAATTGACATAGCATTGGATTTCATGATATGTAAATAATTACAGCCTCGGTTCAAAAAAGTTTGGAAAAAAAACCAAACATTTGCTCAAATTACTTATTATTTGGGTCATCAATTAAGGGACTTTCAAAAAAGAAATTATCTAATTTTTTAGAGTAAGCATCTCCCTCCTGCACAAGCAAAGGCAGGCTTTTCGGGTCAGCCCACAATAAATAAGTGGATATTTTTTCTTTAGAAGTTATTAACCAGATAACTTAGTGTTTTTTAACTTAGATTACACAAATGGCAAGTAATTTACATCTTTACTGATGAATAGTTCTTTGACTAAGGCTGAACTTACGTATTAGTGAGAAATTCAGGAGAAATAACATGGCATTTATTTTCGGCACTACAAGTATTGACAAGATTTCTGGGACTTCGGAAAATGACACGATAGTTGGTTGGGCTAGTGGTGGTAATGCCAATAGTCCCTCCGGTAACGATATCTTGAATGGTTTGGCTGGTAACGATTCCCTCGCAGGTGGGACGGCAAACGACAGTCTAAACGGTGGAGATGGCAATGACACACTAGATGGGGGCTTGGGCACTGACACTTTGAATGGGGGAGCAGGCGATGACACCTACATAATTAACAGTACTCTTGATACGATTACCGAAGCTGCAAATTCAGGCACAGATACCGTCCGATCTTCTGTCACCTACACACTCGGTGCCAATCTGGAGAATCTGACACTGACGGGAACTAGCGCCATCAATGCGACAGGTAACAGTCTTAATAACATCCTCATCGGTACTAATTTGAGTAGCAACACTCTGAATGGAAGAGCAGGCGATGACTCAATAATCGGTGCTAGCGGCAATGATATCCTCAACGGTGAAGACGGCGATGATAGACTACGAGGCGGACTCGACAATGACAGACTCAATGGCGGGCCTGGAAATGATGTCCTCATCAGTGTTTTTCCTAATGGTTTTGTTGGTAGTAATCTGCTTCCAGCTGGATTAGGGGAAATTGATACCTTGACTGGTGGGACAGGGGCAGATAGATTTATCCTGGGGGACTTTATAAGTGTTTTCTACGACGATAACAACACTGCCAATCCTGGTTTTGCGGACTTCGCTATTCTTACTGACTTCGACTCTAGCCAAGATCAAATTCAACTCAAAGGATCTTCACTAGACTACCGTCTGCAAGTTGTTGGAAACAATACACAAATATTGTTAGACAAATCGGGAGTAGAGCCAGATGAGATCATAGGTATTGTACAGGGGAGAAACAATCTCACATTTGATAGTGATGACTTCCTTTTCAACTATGAGCTGGAAATTGCTGGAAAAGCTACAAACAACTTACTCTCAACAGCTGATATATTAGGTTCCTTGTCATCAGGCTCAAACATTAATGTTTCAGCCCAGTTAGCAACAGTTCAACCAGGGGATAATCCCGATTTCGACTTTTTTACATTTTCTTTAGCAAATTCAGGAACTGTCACTATCAATACAGCGATATCGGGAGATACAATTCTCGGACTGTTTGACAATGCTGGTAAGTTACTGGAATCTAACGACGATGGTGGCGGTAACGGTTCGTCATTAATCACCAGTTCCCTGGATGCAGGTACATACTTCATTTCAGTGAGTGACTTTGCTTTCTTCCCTGAAACTGGGGGAAGTTTCGCTAGTAGTAACTTTGACCCTGCTTCTTATACACTACAAGTCAGTTTTGCATAAGAACTATATTTTTCTTATATCGGGGCTTAGGAATTTGGATAAGTAAGTCGGCACAATAAAACCAAACTGTAGGAAGAAAAGTAAACAAGGCTTAGGGAACTCCAAAAAATAAATTATTCCACTTAAAGTCGTTGACTGATGACTGTTGACTGTTGACTGAAAACTCGTGAACCGTCAACGGTCAACAGTGAACAATAGCAATGGAATATTTTTTTACTTGGAAGTCCCTTAAACCCTTTTTACCCCTGCCGTTACTTACTGGGGATTGGGTACTAGGGATTAAAAAATAGTATTTTTAATCCAATACGGTTCAGTTAAGCCCAAAAACCTTGGTAGAGACGCGAAATTTCGCGTCTCTACAGGTCTAAAATAAGTACCAAAAATCCTTAACTGAACTGTATTGATTTTTAATCTTATTCCCCAGTCCCTAGTCCCCAGTTCCTACTTACGCATTATCTAAAGCTGCAATTCCAGGCAATACCTTGCCTTCAAGTAACTCTAAGCTAGCGCCGCCGCCGGTGGAGATGTGGCTCATTTGGTCGGCTAAACCAACCTTTTCCACAGCCGCTACTGAGTCGCCGCCCCCAATGATGGTGGTTGTGCCAGTTTTACCGATTTCGGCGAGGGTATGAGCGATCGCTTCCGTACCTACCGCAAACTTATCAAACTCAAACACACCCATTGGCCCGTTCCAAATTACCGTTTTGGTATCTGCAAGGCTCTCTTGGAAAACTTTCACCGAGTCTGGCCCAATATCCAAGCCCATCCAACCGTCGGGGATATTCTCAATGCTAACAGTTTGAGAATTGGCATCAGGGGCAAAGTTATCTGCCACTACCACATCTGTGGGAAGCAATAAAGCAACGCCCCGTTCTTTAGCCTTAGCTTCCAAAGACTTCGCTAGTTCTAGCTTGTCTTCTTCTACCAACGACTTCCCAACATTCAAACCACGGGCTTTGTAGAAGGTGAAAATCATTCCACCACCGATGATTAGCTTGTCGCACTTCTCCAGCAACGTTTCAATCACGCCTATTTTACTGGAAACCTTGGAACCGCCAATAATTGCCGCCAAAGGACGTTGGGGATTTTCAATAGCATTTTGCAGATATTGCAATTCCTTCTCAACCAAATATCCAGCCACAGAAGGGCTGAGGAATTTAGTCACACCTTCAGTAGAAGCATGGGCGCGGTGTGCAGTACCAAAAGCATCATTTACATAAAAATCAGCATTAGCTGCCAATTTTTTCGCAAATTCTGAGTCGTTTTTCTCCTCTTCTGGGTAAAAACGGACATTTTCCAGTAACAGCACTTGGCCATTTTGCAGGGCACCAACTTTAGCTGCGACTTCATCACCAATGGAGTCATCAGTTTTAACGACTTCTTGCCCCAGTAACTCAGACAGACGCTTGGCAACGGGAGTTAGGCGTAATTTGTCATCCACACCCTTGGGACGGCCAAAATGGCTGGCGAGAATGACCTTAGCACCCTTCTGCGTCAAATCTCTGATGGTTGGTAGAGCGGCGCGAATGCGAGTATCGTCGGTAATGTTGCCTTGATCGTCCACAGGCACGTTAAAGTCAACCCGCACTAAGGCACGTTTCCCAGATATATCAGCCGAAGATAAACTTGCTAAACTTTTTTTGGACACACCAAACTCTCCTGATTGCCTTTTTGTTATTGTTTTGAAAGTAGAACCATCAAGATTTTACCGGAGTCAGGGGTACCCAAGTGACAGAGATATTTAAGACAGTACTATTTCCTATAGATCAAAGCCGGGAAACGCGGGAAGCTGCTGATGTTGTTACCAACGTAGTCAAAAAGTACAGCAGTCGCTTGGTGCTGCTGTCTGTGGTAGAAGAACCACCTCCAGATGCGCCTAGTGCAGATCCGATGGTGTCACCAGAGGTAGTTGCCAAGCTGTTGTCCAATGCTCAATCTTTATTTTCTGGGCAAGGAATTCAATCCGAAATCCTGGAAAGGCGAGGTAAACCAGCTTTTACTATCTGCGATGTCGCTGATGAAATCGGAGCCGATTTAATCATTATGGGCTGTCGAGGGCTAGGCTTGACTGAAGAGGGAGCGGATGATAGTGTTACCACTCGCGTGATTAATCTTTCCCCTTGCCCAGTGCTGATTGTGCCTTAGGGAACTCCAAAAAATAAATTATTCTACTTAAAGTCGTTGACTGTTGACTGTTGACTGTTGACTGTTAACTGTTGACTGTTGACTGTTGACTGTTGACTGTTGACTGAAAACTCATGAACCGTCAACGGTCAACAGTGAACAATAGCAATGGAATATTTCCGAAAAACCTTGCTAGAGACGCGAAATTGTACTGGGCTGGGCAACTCTTGGAGACGCTAAAAGCGAACGCCCCGCTACGCTAACGCGTCTCTACAGGTCTAAAATCAGTACCAAAAATCCTTAACTGAACTGTATTGATCTATATGTATCAGGATTTTCGTGAATTGGTATGATTCATGATTCACAACGATGATCGAGCCAAGTCTGCGGGGTGCATCGAAAGTACGACGGGTTTTTGTTCCCTATATTGTTAGGAAATAAGGTTGGAAATAATATTTGGCTCAATGCTATTACTGCGGCGATGGGCAAGGAGCAGACATCGGATTTCTATAAAAATACTCTACTGAATTTATTTGCCTCAGTAGAGTATATAAATGTACATGTATCTTATGCCTCTAAGCATTATCTTATCCAATAGTAAATCTTTATACCACAGTGTTAATACTGAGTATTTTGAGCAGCACACGAATTGTGATGGATGTAGACACGAAAGCGGCGATATTTCTTGAAGGTGCAGTAAGTTATTCAAAATCTCATCCGTCAGCCTAGTATCAAAGTAGTGCTTAGAGTTACCCAACAATCATTTGTCAAAACCTCTTGCATCGCTGCTTCATCCCTAAAAGTTTCTTGCAAAAGGCGATCTTCATAGATCAGCTTGATGTCTTCAAGCCGCACACTCGTGACTTCACATCATAGTTAGGCGCTCCATATTCTGTTAAAAATAGTTTATGGCGAAAACCAAGCTAACCTGAACCACGACAACTAAAGATATGGGGTTCTATCGGGAAAACAACACGAAGTGTGTTAATCCAACGGAAAAGTAAAATCTTTGAGGTACAGAGGTTAAGCATACTTAACTATTTAGGTACTTGTTTAAAAGTCGCTGTCGGTGCGCCAGAGACTTTAAAAACGCCTGTGGAGATGGTGTAAGACTTGAGGCAACTCAAGCAATTGTCTGTGAAGCAGGAATCACGGCACTTTTAGTGGTGTGAGGTTCAATTCGCTTTGCTCAAATACCCAAGGAGACATGATTACTGTATGATGATGCTCTTTATCTTCTTTGGTACAACTCTAAAAACATCGTCATACAGTTATACATTTACTTTTACTAAATCTACATCCGCAAGCCAGATAATTCTACTTTGAGCCGATGCCATTTCTGACAAAATTGGAGAACGCCATTCTACTGCATAAAGCCAATTGTTTTTTAGGCTAAAAATCCCTTGAATAATCCGACGTGATGGTTCTTCACTAAAATCAACTTCCACCACATCCCCCAATTGAAAAGCTGGTGTAGCAACTGTGGCTTTTTCCACTAAGTTTGTTCCAGAAAATTCTTCTTGAGACAAGTAGAGTATTTCACGACAGCAGATAATGGCATAAATCCATTCCTGTTTCTCCCATTGGACACCACAACAGTAGCCTGATATATCAGAGTTTGATAAGAAAACTTTTTCCAGGATTTGAACTGCTAATGGTGGCATGGCTTTTCCCCACGGTACAGAACTATGCCAACAAGATTCTAAAGTGACAATTTGATTAATCATGCAAAGCAATCTCTTTTTTATACATAAACTACTTTGCACTTGTGTAATCCGGATGTAATTTCAAAATCCAGTCACAGCAGCATCTTAGTGAGCTACTTTAACGCATGGCTTGGGCGGGAAATATTGTTTATACGACATTTTGCTAACGACACTAATTAGCCAGAATTACTTGTCTTCATTGTAACACTAACACTACAAAGCAAGTTGACGCTTATTTAAGTACAATAGTAACTTAGAGTCAACTCAATACTAAGAGTGTTAACTCGGCTTCAAGTATTAAAATTAAATTAGTCATTTGTCTTTACAAACGACAAAGAGAGAAGTCTGAGCGCCGGAAGCCGATGCTCAGAACTTTGGAGACAAACTTTGCGTGTAAATATGCAATGTTTATTTGCCTACCAGCTTAAAAGCGATAGTTGCGATCGCGCACCCACATACTAACTGGCACTGCCTTACCCTGTGGATCAACTTTCGCCTTCACCACAATGGGCGGTACTTGTCCTCTACGGGCGCGTTGGGCTTGTAAATCGTTCCTAATCTGCTGCCGTTGGTTTTCTGGGATGTAATATGTTTCTAAGCCGTAGTTAACAGAGCCATCTTGATAAACACCTTTTAGGGCTACCTGATTAGCTCTAAGAGTTGTGGGGCGATCGCTACTTACTCGTAACGGTCTCCAAGCTCTAGGAACACCGCGACCAGTGGATAGTTGCTCTTGCAAAGTCACGTAAATGTTGGTTCCTTCAGGCAATCTTCTGCCACTTCCACGACCTTTGCTGACTAATGTTTGCCAACCAGGTAATCTGCTCAAATTTGCAGTGCGAGATATGTTGTAATCTAAGTCTAAGGTGTTACCTTCTAACACATTGTTAGAATCTACAGGTACGGTTTGCAAAATCACCGTCTTACCTGTCACATCTGTATAAACCGCTTGGGCTGGTACTGCCATAATTAGCCCTGTTTGCAACGCTAGGGGAGCTAGTAACCGCCAAAAAGGTAAGGGCTTATTCGATTTTTGTTCACTAGCAATCAAGTAATCCCGAAAAGTCACCTTACTAGAAAATTCCGCTTCGGGAGACAAGGTTTTATTTTTAGATTCAGAAGAACTATTAGTCATGAGCGTAGTCCTAAAAAGCAGAGGAATTGAGGAGGTCAAAAGTAACGAGATTAGGACTTACGCAGAGAAACTTTAAAAACTTTATTTTAGATTTTAGATTTTAGATTTTAGATTCAATCCCTTCTCCCCTTGGGAGAAGACCGCGCTGCTTCACCAAAATCCAAAATTCAAAATCTAAAATTTGTACAGATTCTTTCATCCTTTACACTACTTTTTACTTGCACTACCACCAGGTAAGCGGCTTTCAAACCAGAGTCCAGCGCTAATTAAAGCAGAACCGCACAAAACAAAGACTAGGGATTTGAAAAGTAAATCGGTATCGTACTCTTGCACGCGACTGATAATTTGGAGTGTTACTAACAACATACCGCCCCAAAAGGAACTCCTGTTGCTTAATTTCAATCCTTCTTGAATTAGTCCCCAGGCTAATGTTGCTAGAAGTACATTGAAAATAAAAACACCAAGTTCATCAATCCGGCTGATAGTTTGATGCCAAAAAGGTACTAGAGTAATAAAGGCAAGAAAGGTAGTAATGACAGCAGTCGTGAAAATCACTTCGCGGCGTGGTGGGTTATTTCTTTGACGCAGTAGAAACAACCATTGCAATACCGCCAAGCCACTGAGAATCCCTAAATCGATAATTGGCAGAGATGCGAATAAGTTTGTCACATTCGTAGGCTGATTATAACCATAATTTGGAGATTCCCAGACCCAACGAAAAGACAAGATATAAAAGACAATGCCGAAGCTTACCAAGGCTAAATTACGGGACAGAGATTGAAACAACCTGTAATTTATGCTTGGAAACAGCAAGTCATCATAACTCCAGAATAATGCAGGTGGGAGTGCAAAAGCAAAAGATGCCACCCAAGGGGCTATATCAGCATAATTCAGCAGTGGTAGAGGATTGAGGTTGGCTTGTAAGGAACTAGCAAAAACAAAGGCTGCTAGACCAAAAATCCAACGCGATCGGCAGAAGTAGGCTAAGGGTACAAACACCAGCCATGCCAATAAAGGCATGTGCTGCACCACTAGGCGCGACCAAGTTAACTCACCTGAAGCGTACCACAAGTCTTCTAATCCTGTCCAATAGCCGATTTCCACGAGGACAATTGACAGAATTCCTAAAGAATTTATGGACAAACTGAAGGCCATCACCACAACACCCAACCCCCAGGCGAGAAATAGTTGGGAAGCTGAACCAGCAATATTGAACATCTGGGCCATCAGCAGTAAATTTGCACAGAAGATGAAGGCGCTTAAAATGAGCAACGCTTCTCCTAGTAAGCGTTTACTTTTTTGTGGCTTCTTTCCTTCAGGTGTTATCCAATTGTAAAAACCAGTGATTGCGATCGCAAAAAACAAACTTATCATCAAAATAAACTTGATTTCTCGCGATCCTCCCTGCCAGTTTCCTGCTACAAAGGTAATTATGCCTAAGCATAAAAGTATGCCGCCTATAGCAATAGCGATCGCTTTATTGCGATCGCGTGCAGCAGCTTCCAAGTTCTTAAATTGATAACGTTCTGCTATTTGCTCATACAGCGAAGAACTAATTAATCCTTCATCCCTCCATAATTGTGCTTCTTTGCGTAATTTTTGCGGAAAACTATCTAAGAACATGACCTTCTCCGGTGCAGTGGGGTAGCTTGGCCATTGCGTTCCCAATGGCGGTCATTATATTTTGAGTATGAAGCCAAAAGCCTTAATTACATTGTTCTTGTGTAACAGTTTTATTTTGATTTTGATACAACGTACTAATTCCTAATTCGTAATTAATAATCCACATGGAAAAACCTTCTAATTTATTACTTAAAGTCTCGCGGCGTTTGTTCACTAATCTAGATGAACAAGAAAAATTTATTGAGGCTTTGATGAATCCTGAGACTTTTTCACCTAGTATTCTTTGGTGTAAAGAAAAGCCAGAGGTTTCGCCTTTGGCAGTGGAAACACCAACCTATTGGCAACCAGAATTTATAGACCGTTTATCTTTGGGAGAAAAACCCGGTCAGCATCCCTTACATCAACAAGGATATTTCTATTGTTTAGATTTTTCTTCGGTGTTTGCAGCGACTACTTTGTTAGCTATTCCTGTACCAGTAAGTTTAGTTTTTGATATGTGTGCTGCACCAGGAGGTAAAAGTATCTTCGCTTGGAAAGCTTTACAACCTGAGTTACTCATCAGTAATGAAGTAATTGGCAAACGTCTAGGAATGCTAATTTCTAATTTGAAGCGTTGCCAGATTAGCCCTAGTGCAGTAGTTAATAGAGATTCTAGTATATTTGCCGAAATGTTTCCCGACTCTAGCAATCTAGTAATAGTAGATGCTCCTTGTACTGGACAATCTTTACTAGCTAAAGGTGAAAAAGCTCCCGGATGTTTTCACCCGACTGCTATTAATAAGAGTGCAAATAGACAAAAACGTATTATAGCTAACTCAGCTAAACTTGTTTTACCACAAGGGTATCTTGCTTATATGACTTGCACATATTCACCTGAAGAAAATGAGCAAGTTTGTGAATGGTTTTTAGAAAGATTTCCCCAATTTCAGGCAATAGAAATTACTAATTTAGCCAAATATCAGTCGCATTTAACTAAAATGCCTTGTTATCGAATGTTTCCTCAGTATAGATTAGGCGCTGGTGCGTTTACAGTACTGTTTAAAAATACTAATGAGGATAAAGCTCAAGATGAGCGTAAAGAAGTAGATTTAAATACAATATCTTCGCTGTATATCTATCAAAATTTGAAAAAGTCAAGTTAGTTAAATTTATAGCATTAAGCCAGAATATCTAATATTTTGACTAGACCGTAAAGGATGCAAATTACATGAGTCGAAAAATCAGCAAAGTCTTTAAACAGTCTGGCGTGATTCCTTATAGAGTGAACAATGGCAAAGTCGAAATCTTGCTAATCACAACCCGTAACTTTCAACACTGGGTAATTCCGAAAGGAGATATTCCTAATGGCATGAGTCCGCCCGTTTCAGCAGCCAAAGAGGCGTGGGAAGAAGCAGGGGTGATTGGGTCAGTAGACACCAATCAACTCGGTAGTTACAAGTACCGCAAAGGAGGTAAAACTTACCGGGTAAAGATGTATTTGTTACCAGTTGAGATGCTGAGTGAAGATTATCCAGAAGCAAGTAAAAGAAAACGACAGTGGGTAGAAGTGACTAAAGCTATTAGGCGGGTTAAGTTTAATTCACTCAAACGAATCCTTAAAGGTTTTTTCCAGGTCAAATCTCATTTTTGTGCATTTTGAGATACTAATTCCGTATAAAAACATACATGAATTAATTATGCATAATTAAACATCCAATAAAATCCTAGTTTGTAGTGAGCGATTCATCGCTCATAGCAAGGTTTCTTAGGACTAAAGTCCTTACTACAAACTTAAATTGATTTATTTATCATAAATATCTTGAATGGCTTTATGTAAATTCTTGGGGGTTGCCCAAATTCAATCAACAACTGCCCGAATTTAATATAGGAACTTAGCAAACTTGCTTTTATTAAACACAAAGGAACCGTCCATTATTTATTTTCTGGAAGCCCCTAATTAAAAACTAAAAATTGAAGAAGAATGCAGAATTTAGAATTCTAAATTCTGCATTCTTGAGGGTTTTGCTGTAAAGCTTTAGAAGGTGAAGGTTGTTCTCAGCGTACCGATAATCGCATCGTCGTTACCGCTATTTTGACCAGGCGAGGTCAACCAGATGACACCAGGGGTAATTGAGATGTTATCTGATACGCGATACTTGTAAAAACCTTCAAAGTGATAGGGTATATCATTACCAGCAGCAACACCTGTCCGGTTAAAGGAATAGGGTTCTGCGCCAGCAAAAATACCTAAAACGTTACCCTGTTTACCGAAGTCAGGTAAGGCTATCCCAACTCCGTAGCTCCAAGCTTCATAATCATCACCAGCACCGAAGCCCGTGACATCGTGGTAAGAAACGAAACCACTAACTGACAGTTTGTCGCTGGGTCTGAAGGCTGCCGATACCCCGTATGAATTACTGGAAGATGCGTTTAGGGCGTTTAGGGTGTTAGCTTGACCAGTACCTACGACGCGGTTAGTGCCAGCTAAACCACTACCTGCATCAAATAAATTACCGCCTCCAGCACCATGATAACCGTGAACGTAAGTAGCAGCCAAAGCCAAGCGATCGCCAACACTAAAGTTCAACTGTCCAAGAGCCGCGTAGTTACCCTGTAACAAACCTTGATTTGCGCCAGGATTATTAGCATTTGACGCTAAGTAGCCTACAGTCAGTGAACTTGGTTTGAAAAAACTGCCACCGCTACCAAAGGGTAAAGTTAGTGCTGCACCTGCACCACCACCAATGCGATAGATGGGACTTTCAGAAGCAAAGGTAGACAAAGCACCATTACCGCCATCGTAGTCCTCAAAGTAAGGGTTGTTAGTGGCAGCATAATCGCTATGAATACCTCCGGTGGCCGCCAAGTAAACTTGGGCTGGGCCGATGGGTACGTAATATGCCAGCCAGTCTATAGAAACACCGTTATTGGTAGTAGGAGACAGGTTAAAGGTTTGAGTCCCTTCAGATGTGCCACCTGGTAAAGCCAAGGGATTTGCATTACCAGCTGCAAGCCTAGTATGCAAAGTATCTTTACCTGTGAAGCTGGTTTGTAAGTCTAAACGCACCCTGTCTTGGAAAACAGTATTGTTGTTGTCGTTGTTGCCAAAGTTGTCGGTGACAGCAAAAATAGCTTCACCTACCAATTTTGTGGTAGTAGAAAACTGATTTGCTTCCAGTTCAGCAGTCCGTGCTTCTACAGCATCTACTCGGCCACGCAGAGTTGCTAGTTCTGCCGAGAATTCCTCTTGCAAACGTTGGAGGGTTGCTAAATCCTGTTTTGTCACCAAATCAGCCGTTGCTGTGGCAATCAGTTCATTAACCCTATCTAAACAAGCATTCAAACCTGCGGCAAATTCATAACGGGTTAGTGCCCGGTTGCCACGGTAAGTGCTATTAGGATATCCAGCAATACAACCGTAGCGTTCAACCAGGGATTGCAAAGCTTGGAATGCCCAGTCAGTCGGCTGTACATCAGAAAACTGAGAAACTGATGTGACTTGAGACAGTGAATTCTGGTTCTTGCCTTCGCTGCTGTAGCGGTTAACTTCTTCTAAAACCTTATTATCATCTGTCTTTGCCTGGGCAACCAATTGCTGATTTTTTGGTTGCCCTGTTTGGATGAATATTGAAGCACTAGAAGCTAGTGGCGCTTCTGTCTGAGCAACTTTTGCCTTTATACCTTCAGAAGAGGCTGGTACTTTAGTAGCCATAGCTCTAGCGGAAACCAACACCGTCACTCCCAAAACTACTGGACTTAGTGCCAGAGTTTTCCACAATAGATGAGACATTTTTTTATTTTACTTTCCCAAAAAAGACCTGAAATGACTGGCTTCAAGAAAAAGAGAACAAACAGTTATTGTACTTGTTGGAAATCTTATCAGATTCTTGTAACTTTAAGATATACCTGACAAAATTGTTACAAATAAATAATCTTAACTCATCCCACAGCTTGAAGCCGTGGGGATATCTAGTCAGCCCCAACTCTGGGAGACGCTGTATTTTGACTCTGCTCAACATAAATTTGCGTTCGGGGAAGTCACGCATTCATTCACGCATTCAAAAATTTACCAAGTCCATTAATGCATCTGGTTGCATATCGTCATCTGCACTAACCATTAAATGTCCAAGGGTATACATTAGTGTGAAGTTACGATTTCCGCCATAGCTAGGTCTAAATAAGTTTTTTACTAGTGATTCTAGGTTGGGTAAACGCGTAGCGGCTTGTCGTCAGACATCGCGCAGTCTTTCGTTTAAAAATGTAATAAATTGCTCTTTTTGTTGGGGGCCGACATAAAACACATCATTAACTGTCTTAGTCTGCTCTAAAAGTGGGTAATATTTCTCGTGGTTGGCAATACTAGAATCATCAAATACGATAATTTTTAAAGCATGACCATTCGCCCAGAAATTTTCATCATACTTTTCGATGGTCTGTGCTACATCTCTTAGTCGATGAGTCGGAATAACAAATATCGTCTCTTTTTGTTTCATAAAATCTCTTTAAGTTTCTCAAATTAAGTTTCAAAAGTTCCAACTACCAATAAATGCATCCCTTCTGTGACAATTTTAGAAAGCTATTTAGGCTTGTAGTCAGAGCAATTTAGTGCTTCTTTGGTTAGAGCAGCAAAAGGCTGTACTGCACACTTTAGATAATGGTTGTTGTTAAAAAATTGGCAGTTTTTACAGGGATGTTGCTCTAAATGTTTTATGTTTACTATTTCGTTTTTATCTTGTGCCGCCTTTTGTATCGTATCTTGTAACGCTTTGGAGGCGTATGAAACGACAAAAACGAAAGTTCCCCAAACAATCATGAAGGAAATGTGAGCCAATAACACTGCTACAAAGGGAATATCTCCGTCGTGTGGTTTTATGTCATGATCTGTTGCATTTGCCAGTTTAGCTTCAAGGAGAGTGGATTGATTAACACTCTTTTGGGCAGATACATAAATTCGTAAAAGCTCCGAAGTATCCATATAAAAACCCCTTACTTAGTCGAATTCAGATTCAGGAAAAGTCATCTAAGTTAAAAATTTTTAAACGCTATTGATTTGGATTAAAACACCAAATCAATAGCGTTTTAAAGCTGTTTTACTTTTTAATATGAAACATTTTTTAACTCTAATGTTATTGTGCAATAAATTACACAAAATATATATATACTAAAAATATAGTTTTAAAATATACAAATTGTTTAGGTAAAAAGCATATAGTTATCTACTAGCTAAATTTCCATATATTCAGAGATATATCTTTGATATATATAACGGTTGCCAATACTAAGCTGATATGCGTCTAAATTATATAAACATTTTTTATAATCGTTGACGGTTGACGGTTATCGGTCATCAGTCAACCGTCAACAGTCATCAGGTAAATGTACAAGTTAAATGCGTAACAGCTTAAGTAGAACGGCGTGAATAATTCAAAGTTTGTAGTGAGGACTTTAGTCCTCTTTTGAGGGCTTAAGCCCTCTCTACGAGACGCTACGCGAACACTACAAACTAATCTCAAGATTTTTTACATTATTTAATCTAGTTTGATTTATTCTTACCGACTTACTTACTCAGTTAAGAATACTTGTAGCGACTGTTTTAAAAGTCAAGCTATCGCTTTGTTTGTGGAGATTTATGAAAGCGATGCCTAGGTTGGGCTACGCCTACGCACCTGTGTACTTGATCGCGGTGCGACAAGGTTTGAAGTACCTCAAAACGACTTTGGAGTACCTCAACACGACTTTGAAGTACCTCAACACGACTTCGGAGTACCTCAACACGACTTTGAAGTACCTCAACACGACTTTGAAGTACCTCAACACGACTTCGAGGTATCTGTTTGGCAATGAAGGGAGCAACAATGCCGCCAAGACCAAAGATGAACAAGTTAAATCCCCGAGAACTTTTACGAAGTCGGGGAACTGGACACCGTGAATTTTCACAAATTAGATAGGATAGAGTCAGGAGTCTAATTCATAGCTCATAACTGATTTTGGCGACAAATTCCAAATGCGGAAGTATAGGCGTGTAAGAAAGTTCTGCCGCCTACAGGGCCGATTTCCCCGCCACAGAAAAAGCCGCCTACAGGAATATCGCTGACGTAACGCCGAAATAGTTCAGAATCGAAATTGGGTTTACCATAGAGTCCTTCACCTCGCCCCAGACAGGCAAACATTAAGGCAGCTACAGCAGAGGGTTCAGATTCTCGTTGGGTTTGATAACTTTGGAGGAGTAATTCTAGGTCTTCAGCGGAGGCTTGAGCATCGCGGAGGTGGAATTGCAGCCTTTGTCCTGGACGGACGCGATCGCCAATTGCGATCGCCCCAGCTGTTGGATCAACCCCAAGAATACCACGAATTAAAAAGTCTCCCTGTTGCAAACCCAGCTTAAATTCATCCATTGCTACACCAACAAACAGAGAGTGCTGTGCTAAAGTCCGTTCGTGTTCGCTGAGACTGGCAATCAAATCTCGCAATACCACTAAAGGCACTTGCTCATCTAACTCTAAGATGATGTTGCGATCGGCTTTTGTAACTTGCAATGGTTTGCCAATTGGTCGGCATCCTTGGGCTACAATCGTTTCCAAAACAATATTGCCAGTCAAAGCTATGCCGATAGTACCCTCACGATACAGGCTTTGGTGTTCCTCGCCCTCAGTATCATTACAAAAAAGGGCAACACGACCACCCATACCCCCACCGCTAGCTTGTCCCCCCACAATCACCGATCCTGGATAAGCAAAATCTAGCCCCTGCAATAAATCGTTGATTCCAGAAGCGAAAGAACTAGACAGCAAAATGAACTGGGGTGTCGGTGATGTTGGCACACCGATCAAATCAACCCAAGTATCTGGTGAACTGTCTAAATCAGGTAATTCTTCAGCAACAACATGAAAGACTTGAACCTTCACTCCTGGAAGGTGTGCCAAAGTCAAGCTAATAGCTGGTTCAGCTTCTAGTTCTTGGGTTTCTCCGTTAACAGTCGTCCCAATCACACCTCCACCACTACAGCCAATTAGCACAGGCACAGAAAGTTTTTCAGCTAACAAAGGTAATAGTCGGGAATACTCACTCGTAAAAGCAGACGAAATGAATACCAGTCCTAGATCCGCAGGTGCTGTTAACGATGAGACAGCTCGTTCCACCACATCTGTAACAGCTGCTTCCAAAGAATGACGGGTTGATAGGGCGTTTGCCCACTGCATTTGGTCTGCCATGAGTTTTGAGCTTCTTTCTCTTTTTGGGCTAGTAGGTTTTGATTTTTGATTTTGGGAAGAATTGCATCCTACAAAAATTAGTGCCAGCCTTTTGTCTCCTCCATCCCAAGAAGCTGGGGTTATCATTCCCTAATAGATGCATCTAAATATATTGTATGATTGTTTATCTATGGTACTAATTCCAC
Organism: Nostoc sp. CHAB 5834; assembly: GCA_020829485.1. The sequence continues at coordinate 91,114 of JAIVFU010000012.1, forward strand.
AAAATCTTAAAAAATAAAGATGAATGCATTATAGATGCGGCAGTTTACTATATTGGTTATAAATCAATAGGCTAAAGTCCTAACTTATGAGATGAATGGTTAGAATGGTTAGTACTCAAGCTAAAATCTGCCATTTTTGAAGTTTTTCTATACTAGTATTAACAACACACAACGAGACTAAAGCAATGACCAACATCCGAGAAACAGCAAAGGGCGACATCCAAGAGAAAATTCAAGAAGAAGTAGAGCAAGCGCGTACTGTGTGTGACATTAACGGTAGCGGTTCACCAGAGTGTGCTGCTGCTTGGGATGCAGTAGAAGAATTGCAAGCCGAAGCTTCCCACAAGCGCCAAAGCAAGCCCAAAAACTCTCTAGAACAGTATTGTGATGACAACCCAGATGCAATTGAATGCCGAGTTTACGATGACTAAAAATTTACACAAGTGAGTTTTATATTCGCTTGGTAAACAAGCAACCAAAATTTACTTACTCAAATCTTGCAGTCTCTCCTCACTCCCGCCTAAAATCTTACTCCCCCTCTTTCATCATTTGCCCCAACAGGTAAATAATTGGTGAAATATCTGGAGTTACGGATGTACGATGGTTAAAATTTGAGGTTTTTTTATACCCAAAAAATTGGGGTTTTGTCCGAGAGTGTCGAGTATATAGTCAGCCGCTGGGTTTTAAAACTCTTCCTGACGCTACTTGCAAATAGGTGCAAAATCTGAGATGAGGGTCTTTGAATTGCTTGTTTTTTACCAAATAGAGAGATTGAGGAAAGTGAATTAAACAATTTACTATTTAATACCTTTTCCAAAAATCTTTGCAACAAATGAATTGACTGTAGGGGCGTGCATCTGTATGCCCCTACAAACGTATTTACAGTATAAATTTCGTGAAATATTATAAATTGGGGAGTCAGGGGACTTGCACAAAGAAGTTAGAGCGCAGTCTTGAGGCTAGACTTTGTGCTTTGATTAAACTGTTATGTAATTATAGATAGACTAATAGCTAGCTAATAGCTTACAGGCAGGGCTATTTCATTCTCATCTAGCCCGCCTCAGAATGAATTCTGAGTCTAATAGCGAAACTCGTCTAAAGACGACTGAGAAAAGGTTATAGTCCCTAAAAGGGACTTCCAAATAAATTAACTCCTGTGGGGTGGGCATCTTGCCCGCCCTATGGACTGGGCGGGCAAGATGCCCACCCCACAATATTGGATAATTTATTTCTTGGAGTTCCCTTAACGGACTTTAGCTAAAAGCCAAAGAACTTTAGTTATGGGCGGTTTATGTCTAGAACGAAATAGCCCTAGCTTACAGGTTTATTAGTTATGGATACTTGTTTTTGGTTAAAAATGTTTTATTTATCGTTTGAGAAAAACTATGGACTATAACGTTTGGTTTCGCCCTTTCGTCTGGATGGATTACCGACTGGCAGTATTATTCCTGGTAGTTATTCCGCTAATTCTTCTGATTTGGGCATTTGTGCAAAAAGTGGAAAGCATACAACGCTTATTGGGTATATACTGGCGAGTATCAAGCCTGGTAGCAATCACGATTTACTTAATGATTGCCCAGTATCCAGTTAGCTTTATCTCTGGGTTGATAGCTCAGATTTTGATCCCGATTTCGCTGTGGTTCTGGGTGGATATCAACGATGAAATTGAGTATCAAACCAGTGGCGCTTTGAAATTGATTTTTACTTCTTGGCGCTGGGCTACAACTGTTTATTGTATTTTGGGTACACTAGCCTTTATCCCTTTTTTAGGTTGTGCTTTTTCTGGTAGTGCGCTGAAGACTTCCTATTGTCGCGTTTGGTTTGAGGCTCCGTTGCTATTCAAAGAATATTTTCATGCTAATAGCAAGGCTGAATTCTTAGGTTTTCTCGGCATAACTAGTTTAGTAATTTATGTGCTTTACTTAAGCTACTTTGTTCTGATTAAGCTGGGCAAGCAGGGACGCTCGGCTACACCACAGTAAGCATTATTGCACTACCATACTCCTACTCTTAAAAAAATGGATTCCATTGGCAAGCGACTAGAACAATACACCGCTAAACGTCCCCAAGAAGTCCTAATTGTAACGGTGGAAATTTCTGATGAGCAAGATACAATTGCTATTTTCAAAGGCTTTTCCAGTTCTTTGATGCGCCCCACAGCATTTGATGCAGATGTACCAGTTTTGCCAGATGGGGCAAACATCCTCAATATTGACAGGGTAGCCAGTCCTTACAATCCTGAAGCACCCCGTTATATTCAACAAGGAATTTCTTGGGAAGCTATGGAAGCTCTATTATCAGAAGTGGGAGTCTAACTAATGGCATATCTGGGTTTGGACAACTTTTAGTTGTTGCACATACCGACCGAGGAGAAAAGATACGAATTAGAAGAATTTGGCGATCGCCGAATGGCCAACAGATGATGGATGCGCCTGATGAAGTCACAATTGAGGTAGAACAGTTTAACCGCCAAGTTATTATCGAGGAAATTAATCGGGTGGTATGTGAATATTTGGCAGAAAATATTGACCCCTCACTACCAGAGAAAACATTAATATTTTGTGTTAATGATAGTCACCCTCACGAGTGGCTAACTCCCCATATATCCAGGTTATTTGAATTATTGCTAACAATAGTCTGTTTATCTGAAGAAATGGCTACTGTAAAAACAGGACTATTTTGCTCATTGACATGACCGGTAATAGTATGAGTTTGTAAACTTTTAATTTCTTTACATGAATTTAAGTCCCAAACTTTAATAGCATCGGGACTACCACTAACAAGAATATTTCCATTTGGACTAAAATCAAGGGTTCTAATTACGTCTTTATGCCCATTAAGAGAATTAATATATCTTCCTGTATTTAGATCCCACAGCCTAATAGTTGTATCCCAACTTCCACTAGCAATCGTTTTACCATCAGGGCTGATAGCAACAGCGTAGACTTGTTTTGAATGTCCTGTTAATGTAAAAATATTTTGTCTATTGCGGAGATTCCATACTTTAAGATTTGAATCTTCACTACTACTAACAAGAATTTGTTCATTTGGAATAAGAGCAATAGAAGTAACAGCTTTTGAATGCCCTTGTAGAGTATAAATCTCTTGTCTAGTTTTTAAATTCCATACTTTAATAGTTGAATCTCGACTTGCGCTAAAAACTGTTTGATTATCAGAGCCGATTAAAATTTTTGATATAGAATCATTATGCCCTTTTAAGGTATACAAATTCTCAAAATTCTGATATGTATGATTTACCAACATATAATTTCCTATTAAAATTTGATTATTAATAACTTAGAATGCTTTAGCTACTGTATAATTGATAAACTAAAATATATATCTAATCTCTTTATTACTAATAATAACCATTTTTCTACTATAAGCGATACACACTAACTTATTTCATAAAAATTCACTTTAAACCACTAATAATAAATCAACTTAATGTCTTTTTGTTTAATAATTTCAATAAGCATCATATCTTAAATAGTGATGTCGCTTGTGAGTTCGTTTATGTTTATCTTTCAGATTCAACAGATAATAGATAATCTCCATCTTGCTCTTTAAAATTATTTTTGATTAAAAACATTATTAAGTCTTGCCTTTTTCCTGGATGGATTTTAATACAGATATTTTTTTGTTCGCGCATTTCTTTAATTATATGCTTAATAAGGTAAGTACCCAATCTTTTTTTCTATAGTTCTCATCAATAAGGAAACAATCTATGTACCAATTTGCTCCTCTCAATCTATAGCTAGCAAAACCTGTTTCTTTACTATTCAATAAAATCTTGTAAAAAGTATAATCAATTAGATTAATAGGATTAAAGTTTTGTTTTTCCATATTTTCGCGTTCAAAGTCTCTTTGAATTTCAATTCCTTCTGGTAATTCACAAATATTCATAAGTATTAATATATTTTTTTACGGTTATATTACCGCTATATGGTGGCAAATAAAATCTAGATCAACACCCGTAAATACCCTGAATTTTATTTTTATTTGCATTTTTTGCTTTTATAGCACGTTAAAATCTCAACTTCTTCATCTGCCAGAGTTTAGTTTCAAGCCTTTCAGCGCTCGTTTGCAGTAGAACTCTTGCAAAAAATTTTTGTGATATAATTAGAGATTTACTTTCTTTATAATTGGGGCTTAAATTAGCAGTGAAATTTTGGAGAGCCAAGCAGCTTACTTCAAGGAAATTTAAACATCCACAGCCTGCCCAACATGAGCGAAACCGTCTACATCGAAACCAGCATTCTTGGTTATCTCACAGCTAGATCGACCAAAAATTTGATTATTGCCGGAAATATTGAGGTTACAAAAGATTGGTGGGAGTTGCGTCGAAGTGCATTTACCCTCTACATCTCACAAGTCGTTCTAAGTGAGGTAGCACAGGGCGATGCAGAAATGGCTGCTCAAAGACTTGAGGCGGTGCGTGGCTTGCCATTACTTGAAGTGACCGAAGCTGTAGAGGATTTAGCAGCACAGTTTATGATGCAAAGCAACCTTCCCCCAAAGCTTCTGATGATGCGATCCATATTGCACTGGCTACAGTCAGCAGTCTCAATTACCTGTTAACCTGGAATTGCAAGCACATTGCAAATGCTCAAATCCAAAGGAAACTGCTGGAGATTTGTTCTGATTGTGGATACACTTTGCCAATAATCTGTACACCTTATGAATTAATGGGAGAGTAAATTATGTGGCAAGATGAAATCTTAGAGGAAATCGAGCGAATTCGTGACGAACACGCAAAGTCTTTTAACTATGACATGAAGGCAATTTGTGAAGATTGGCAAAGACAGCAGGCGCAAAGTGGCAGGCAGTTTGTTACCCTAACTCCTGCGCGGCGGTCTAACAAGGCGGTGCAGCCGACGGAGCAGAAATAGTCGTTGGAATGCGAAACGTCATCTGCCGCCCTTGAATTGAGCCGTTACCCTAAAGGGATCTTGCTACAGTTGGGTTCTAAATTGCCGTCTGAAACTGTCTTCTCTACGAGACGCTGCGCGATCGCTTTTCAATAATTATTTTGATTTTTAAATTTAAAAAATGTCCCGTTCTGGATACACACTTCCCGTCTTTGCCTGTGCTGCTGCTGTTGCAGCTTTACATTGGTTACGCGATCGCCAACCCCTAACTTTAGCATCCATAGATTTGATTGAACCTGCTCAAATCGCAGAAATCCCCATTGAACAGGTAGCAGGATTATCTGAGAATACAGCTTTAGCGATCGCTCGCAGCGATCCTGGTGAGAATCTCGATTTGACTAAAGATACACCGATTTGGGCATTGGTAGAATGGCGAGAACAGGGTGATGATGCTGTAATTATTAAAGGTGGGGAAGGAATTGGCAGACAGGTGAATGCTGACGACAAACCGGCTATTTATGCTTATGCTCAAAAGCTGTTGCAAGAGAATTTGCAACGAATGTTAGCACCGGGGGAAAAAATCACGGTGACGATTATTCTACCCGAAGGGCGATCGCTTGCTGTTCGGACTTCAAATTCTGCTTTTGGTGTGGTTGAAGGACTTTCGCTTTTAGGGACAACTGGCATTTCTCAACCCTTAAGTACACCAGATCAGCTTGCAGTTTTTCGGGCTGAGTTACAAAATAAAGCCAATCGTTTTGAGAGTTTAGTATTCTGTATCGGGGAAAATGGCCTAGATTTGGCGCGTAAACTAGGGATTAATCCTGAGCAATTGGTCAAAACTGCTAACTGGCTTGGGCCAATGTTGGTAGAAGCTGATGTGCTAGGCGTGAAAGAAATCTTATTATTTGGCTATCACGGTAAGCTGATGAAACTGGCTGGAGGGATTTTTCACACTCATCACTACTTAGCTGATGGACGACGGGAAATTTTAGCAGCGCACTGTGCGATCGCAGGTTTAAAATCACCAGATATCCAAGCTGTGTTTAACTGTGCAACCGCCGAAGCCGCACTAACATACCTAAAATCCCTAGATGCTGCAACTGGTAGTGATTGGGTAAATCAAGTTTACAGTGCGATCGCCGAAACTATCGATGTTCGTTCTCAAGAATACATCCAAAATCATAGAGAAATCAGCACAGGAGTAGCAATTTGTGGCTCTATTCTCTTTGAGCGCGATCGCAAAATTATTGTGAAGAGTAAAACTGCTGGTCTGTTGATGGGAAAATTATGTTAATTTATTATGAATAATCGTAAACAATTCAAATAAATACTTTTCTAAGTAACCACTCTAGGGTAAGTTCATCGTTTTAATACCCTGTCAGACTCAGGAACTCGACAAACGCACATAACCTTGCGTTTGTAAAGGCTCTCTATAACATTATCAACCTATCCAGGCTGAATAATAGCATCATCATAGACCACAAAGCATCTACCCTTAACAGACATAACACTCCCGTCATGAATACAGCGGTGATACCAACAGAACAAGCGCCCCAAATATTAGAAAATTTTGGGAGACTTGATCGCCAATTAATTGTAATTCTGGACTTCGGCTCTCAATATTCTGAGTTGATTGCCCGTCGCATCCGCGAGACTCAAGTATACTCGGAAGTTTTGTCTTATCGCACTACTTCTGAACAATTGCGCCAACTCAATCCTAAAGGAATCATTCTCTCTGGTGGGCCGAGTTCGGTTTATGGTGATAACGCTCCCCATTGTGACCCAGAAATCTGGAATTTGGGAATACCCGTTTTGGGTGTTTGCTATGGGATGCAGCTAATGGTAAACCAACTCGGTGGGGAAGTGGCAAAGGCTGACCGAGGTGAGTACGGCAAAGCCTCATTATATATTGATGATCCCACGGATTTGCTCACTAATGTTGAAGATGGTACTACGATGTGGATGAGTCATGGAGACTCAGTTATCCAAATGCCATCAGGGTTTGAATTGCTGGCACATACAGAAAATACTCCTTGTGCTGCGATCGCCAACCACGAAAAGAAACTTTATGGCGTTCAATTCCATCCAGAGGTGGTGCATTCGGTTGGCGGCATAGCATTAATCCGTAATTTTGTCTATCATATCTGCGATTGCGAACCCACTTGGACAACAGCAGCTTTTGTCGAAGAGGCAATTCGGGAAATTCGCGCCAGAGTTGGTGAAAAGCGGGTGCTGTTGGCGTTGTCTGGTGGGGTGGATTCTTCTACTCTGGCCTTCTTGCTGTATAAAGCCATTGGGGATCAACTGACTTGCGTATTTATCGATCAAGGCTTTATGCGAAAGTATGAGCCAGAGCGATTAGTAAAGCTGTTCCAAGAGCAGTTTCACATTCCTGTAGAGTATGTTAATGCTCGCGATCGGTTTTTAGCTAAAGTTGCTGATATCACAGATCCTGAAGAAAAACGCCGCCGCATCGGACACGAATTTATTGCTGTATTTGAAGAAACATCCAAACGCCTTGGCCACTTTGACTATCTGGCTCAAGGGACTCTTTATCCAGATGTGATCGAATCTGCTGACACCAACGTTGATCCCCAAACTGGTGAGCGGGTAGCGGTGAAAATTAAGAGCCATCACAATGTTGGCGGTTTACCCAAAGACCTAAGATTTAAATTGGTTGAACCACTGCGGAAACTATTCAAAGATGAAGTCCGCAAAGTTGGGCGTTCCATTGGTTTACCAGAAGAAATTGTCCAACGGCAACCTTTTCCTGGGCCTGGTTTGGCAATTCGCATTTTGGGGGAAGTCACATCTGAGCGGTTAAACATTTTGCGCGATGCAGATTTGATTGTCCGGCAAGAAATTAACCAACGCGGCATGTATCATGATTTTTGGCAAGCGTTTGCGGTATTGCTGCCAATTCGTAGTGTTGGCGTTATGGGAGATCAACGCACTTACGCTTACCCCATCGTTTTGCGGATTGTTACCAGTGAAGATGGCATGACTGCTGATTGGGCAAGAGTGCCTTACGATGTCCTGGAAGTGATTTCCACTCGGATTGTGAATGAGGTGAAAGGGGTGAATCGGGTGGTTTATGACATCACCTCCAAGCCGCCTGGAACCATTGAATGGGAGTAACCAAGTTTTGAGTTGACTTAGCTCAGAAACTCATCACCGAATTTGAGATTTTAAATTGATGCGTTACGGATTTCATCCTAACGCATCCTACACTACCTAATTTTGTTCAAAAATAAAATAGGAATCTTATAGCAATAAAACAGTCAGAAATTACCAAGATTATTCTTGAACTCCAACTATTGGTAAAAGTTAATTAAAATTTCAATACTACATAATTTTATCCTGTCAATAATTATAAATGCCAGCGAATAATTAACCATCAATTAGATGGTAGTTGGACGACTTGAGTTTTTTCTAAGAAAAGAGGCGCGATCGCAGTAAAATTACCAATGATGTGATTAATAAGAAAAAAACAAGCATCTCATTAGACATCTCCGAAAACTCATGTAGAGACGTTGCATTGCAACGTCTCTACATGAGTTTCAGGTAAGGCATAATTAATTTCTGGAGATGTCTATTAGAAATAACTTTCATGCGATCAACATTAATGGAGATGTTATGGAACCTGCTCTGCCCCTTGCTGGCTTAAACATCCTCGTAGTTGATGATGATGACGATAGCCGCTTTTACATTACTACCGTGTTGGAAGCTGATGGAGCCACCGTCATGGCAGTTTCATCGGCAGAGGTAGCATTGAAAGTATTACCTGAGTTGCAACCAGAAGTTTTGATTTGTGATATTGCTATGCCTGGTGAAGATGGCTACACTCTCATTCGCAAGATCCGGGCGCTGAAGTCTGATATTTGGGGAAAACTCCCCGCTATAGCTTTAACTGCTTATGGCGATACCGAGTATCGTAGCCGCGCTCTGGAAGCGGGCTTTCAGTCTCATGTGGCAAAACCAGTTGACCCAGGAGAACTAGTTGCGATCGTCGCTAATTTGGTTGCTTCTTATAAGATAGGACTTACGCAATAACTCTCTGAAACTCTTATTCCTTTGTGACAGCAGTCGCTCATGGGGGAAACCCCCAAGACCGCGCTGCCTCTCCTTTGCGCCTTTGCGGTTCGTTTTTCCATTATTTTGCGTAAGTCCTGTAAGAGTTAACGCAAAGATGCAGTCAGAAAGAGGAAAAGGGGCAGTTCTTGCTGAGAGCAGGGGGGAAATCCCCATAAATAAATTTAGTTGCTCTGAAACTTGGACGTATTAAATATGCGCTACGCATCTCGAAATAAATATTTTTACTTTTGGCGTAAATAAATTTATTTGCTCTGAAACCCTTGTGCAGGGGTAATTCCACTATCTTTCCCCCTGCTCCCCTGCCTCTTTGGTCATTTGTGGGTCATTAAATGAATAGGGCGTGATTTTGAATTGCTTAGATTACTTCGTTCCAGCTTCAAAGCTAATTTGCTCAGACTTATAGGCTGGTGGCTCGACGTGAATTAAAATCCTGACTGGACGGAACCGTTCTTCTAATCGGCTTTCTACTTCTTCGGTGATGTGGTGAGCGGTTTCTACGTCTGGTGCATCTACTATTAAATGCATTTCGATGAAGACTTGACGACCAAGAACACCGCGAGAAGCAATATCATGACAGTTGATTACACCTGGAACAGAAGCAGCGATCGCATGAATTGCTTCTGGTGCGATCGCCATTTGATCCACTAACCAAGGCAAATTCTCTTTTAAAACTGACCACCCACTCCAAAATACCAACAAAGCGACAGGAAAAGATAACACCAAATCCATCCATTGATAACCTAGCCAAACTCCGATCAAACCGGCAATTACAGAGATTGTCACCCAAATATCGCTCATAGTATGTGTAGCGTCAGCTATAAGAATTGAGCTACCTACCCGCCTACCCACACTACGTTCGTAAAACGCTACAAAAATATTCACACCCAGCACAATTAGTAATAACCACAACTCAGGTGGCGATATTCTCACAGGTTCACCACCACCTTTGAGAATTCGTTCGATTGCTCCTTGCAAAATTTCAAAACAGGCTATTCCTAAAAATGAGGCAATTCCTAGAGCGCCCACAGCTTCAAACTTGCTGTGTCCGTAGGGATGTTCGCGATCGGGTTGTGGAGAAGAAAATTTACTTGCAATTAATCCCAAAACGTTATTCGCGCTATCTGTCACACTATGCAAGGCATCAGCTAGCAAACTCAAAGAACCTGTCCAGTAACCCACAAGTGCTTTCAATGCCAGTACAAACAGGTTGAGCAGCAGGGTAATAATTAAAACCTTTCGCACTTCGGCGCGGTTATCGTAAATCATAGATAATTTATCACATCAAGTTCTATGACTTTTAATGTATAACTCAAAACATAAATAAACACAAATTAAATGTATCAAAGTCTTACGCAGTAAAAATTAAGTCTCTCTATAGGCTCTATCTTTTATCCCATTTTGTTGAGATTATTTATAACTAACAACAGCTACAAGCTTTATATGTATTAATAATACATCTACAGATAACAGCATATTTTTAGCATTAATACTAGAAATATTTTAATTAATTTTGCTATTCATACATCCACTAAGTTCAGACCGAATTGTATTCAAAAAGATGATGACGACCGTGAGTAAGTACAGCTTACTCACGATAACTACTTAGCAAAATTAGTTTTATTTCGTACCTTTAACCACCAGCGAAATCGAAAAACATTTACAGGCTTTGGGATAATAAGTAAACCTAGTAGTCTGCCAAGGCAACAATGCTTGGTGAATCAGTTCGTAGTAAGGACTTTAGTCCTCGGCTTGAGCCGCTATCTACGAGACGCACTCGCGTCTCGCCACTGGTGCAAACCTGAAAATTGATGGCGGTTTCGCAGCCTGATTCAGCAACCACAGCAAAACCAAGAAAAGTGCGATTATGCAAATCTGTCTGGCGACGATCCCAGCGCCAAGTCTGAAGCGTATTCTCGAAAAATTGGGGTTCGCCACCGTCGCTCTCCGCGGCTTCGTCTCTTTTTCCGTTAATATTAGTACTTATCAAGAAGTTTTAATAAAAAAGATATGTCTTCAATTCCTCTAACCTTGAACCTAATTGAAGGTTCTGTCTCCTTCAGTTTTTCACCCCAAGCAGCACGAGAATTAAAAGCAGCAACAGATCAATTGATGGAGCGCCTGAAAGCTGTCGCCGCTAAACCCACTCCTGGCGGTGGTAAAGTAACTCCCCAGCCTCCCCTGGAATATCGTTATACGGGTGAAGTATTTTTAGAAATTTTCTGTAATCCTAATATTTGGCCAACACCCTTCGCAGCCAAAGTTTTGCTGACTGTCCGCAATGTCAACATCCGCTTGACTACTGAAGCTGAACTTACTCGCATCATTGAAGACATTAATAATTACTTAGAGCAATTAGGATAATAGTTATTTTCGATATTTATAGAAAATACTATACAAATTTTGGATTTTGCGAAAATTGAGCCAGTTGCTTGCAGAGGTTCTCACTGGTGTCGGTTAGCCCGACTTAGCAAACTTTTCAGGCGTTGCTGATTGCGGTATGAAAACGATTGTGCGTTACGGTGAAAATCCTTGTAAAGACGTAAAATTTTACGTCTCTACATCCAAATTCATACCTCCATTCAGCAACGCCACTTTTCAATACTACTTTTGGCTTTGAACAGCAAGTAGACTATCGCTTCCCTGAAGTAAGCGATGCAATGAATTGCTAGTCAAAAGTGAGGTTCCTAAATTTACCTATTAGATAAATCTAGGAACCTCACAGAATCTACCTACTAGACTCAAGCTGTAGCACCAGATATACACAATAAATTGTTCTGATAGCTTCTTTAACTTGAAAAGTTGTATAAATTCAGACTCCAATGCTTCTAAGTTAATGAAAAACGCAAGATTCTATATGGGGCAATGCTCATCAAAAACCAGAGATTATCCCCCAGATTGGGCATCAAATCCTTGATAGTGCCATCCACATATCGAAAATGAATCCCCAATCCCAAATTTGAAATCAAACATTGATTAGTCGTTGTCCCACTGTTCACGACCAATTAGGTCGCCAATGCGATCGCGTAACAAAAAGTCACATTTCTCTAATTCACATTCAACGCAAACCCACTCTCTCGCTGGAATGTATTGGCAAAGGGTATATATTGGCTGTTGTCGGCTAATCATTCCCTTTTGCACCAGGCGGCGTGCTTCGTCTTGAATCAAATCGAGAGAGTAGTAATTTATAGAAGGCACCGTATTCACACTCATGTTTTTTACTCACAAATTAACACTTACGATAGTGTTCCCGTTAAAAGTTAGGAACAAAGATTACAGAAATTAGACTTGTGGCTAGGATTTTGTAGTTTGCTATACGGAACTATTTTTATTTTGACGCTACATCTCCTGGAATTATCTCAAGATATGTTAAGAAAGTCAACGAATCCTGACATTTTTCCAAAATCCGCTTTACAAAAAAAATTCCGAGTAGTTAACTTAACCTGCTATAGCGGCTGTATGGTTTTTATGCAACAAGTCTGAAAGTCTTGCCATTACTGTATTTAGGCAAGATTTGGCGGTTGTCCAGAGGTTCAGGGCGCGTAGGCGTAACCCGCCGCAGGCATCACTTACATATCAAATAATCACCTTAAAGCCGGATTTAGAACTGCTGGTACTTATCTAAGGGTAAACAACACAAGAATATTTGTCAGATACTAGGGTATAAAGTGTTGCAAAACATAACGGCTAAAGTACACTACGAAGGCTTTTACCCCAGCATCTGTTAACAATTTCTTAAATATAACCGTAATTACTTGGTTAATTTGAGTACTAGTATTACACAGTTTTCTTTGGATAAACATCTGTAGAAGGTTGGAGTAAGGGACTTGCAAATAAAACAATATCCAATTGCAGGGGAAGCAGAATCTGATAGTTGTATTGGATGCAAGAATTAGATAATTTAATTTTTGGAGTTCCCTTAATAGGATTTCTCTTAAAGGCAACTACAAATAGGCAGCAGGGGTAGAGGCAAAGAGGAATAGTAGAGGACGAAAGCCAAGGCAAACAAGAAGCGTATATATGCCAATACAGTTCAGTTAAGCATTTCTTTATTCTCTCAGTGCCGCGCCAGTTGCTTCAAGTCGGGGAACCCGCCCAACGCACTGGCTTCTCTGCGTCTCTGTGGTTCGTAAAAAAAATTGACTTTGACAAAGAGTTTTAGCCTTAACCCAAGCGTATTGGTATATATGCAACTAGCGATCGCTGAAGTAGATTATGGTCATATTAAAACAGACGCGATTTGGTCACGTCTGTAAATTGTTTGGCGGATTTGCTGAGATTAATTGTTCTGAAGTTACATTGTTATTTCAGTTACTCATTCATCAGATGATTCATCATCTTGATCGTTGCTGTCTTCTACTGCTACTAGATTTTCTGGGGGACGCTGATGGTTAAGTTGGTTTAGTAGTGCCAGTACCTTATTACCGCGTTCTATGGAGCGATCTTCGAGAAATAGCACTTCTGGTGTCCGACGTAGCCTTACCCGCGCCCCAAGTTCACTGCGGACGTAACCTGTAGCCGATTTTAAGCCTGCCATTGTTTCTGCTTTAGCTTCATCTGTACCATAGATACTGACGTAGATTTTGGCGTGTTGGAGATCGCCGGAAACATCAACATCAGTAACACTTACCATTCCTGTACCCACACGGTCATCCTTGATGCCGTTGAGCAGCATTTGGCTAACTTCCCGTTTGATCAATTCAGCAACGCGGGAAACCCGGCGATTTGTAGCCATAAAAATTTCGCCTCCTCACAGAGGTTGTACAACAAAAATACATGTAAGTTAAGTAGACAGTACTTAGCGCGAGCAACGCCAAAAGCAACCGTCTGTAGGGCACAGCCCCGATATAGCGCTAGTCTAGATTGGACTTAAGCCCAGCATTGCCCGTAGGGTGAGAGTAAGGAAGACTAGGCTGCTCACAAAGAAACCCAAGATAGCGATTAAGGTGACTGGGCGCTTCAACAATGGCACTAACGGCGCAAAGGTGTTCAGAAACAAGCCTAAGACGATACTAATTAAGTACCGGGGGTAGCGAAAGACGTTATCCCAAAATCCGTCAAACATCTGAATGTAAACTGCCTTGTTATATACTTACGTTTGTTTTGATATGCTTTATCTACTCAATTGTAATCTATGCGGGTGGGAAATTAGCAGTTAATATAAAATATGCTCCGTCGGCTATATTGGCTTTATTTAGTCACGATTATTTTCAGTTAAATCGCAAGTAAATGGTAATTCAAATCCCCAAGGAAACTAGCCCGCGTCCATTTTTGAAGTGGGCAGGGGGTAAAAGTAGGTTGATACAGCAATATATTCCTTATTTTCCCAAAAGTTATAAAAATTACTATGAGCCATTCTTGGGTGGTGGTGCTGTTTTTTTCTATCTCCAACCAAGTACAGCAGTTTTAACTGATATTAATGCCGAATTAATTAACACTTATTGTTGTGTTAGAGATCATGTTGAGGAATTAATTTCTCTATTGAAGGAGCATAAAATTCGACATGATAAAGATTATTACTATAGTATACGAAACTACTCTGGTGGAACTGATATAGAAAAAGCTGCTCGGATAATTTATCTTAATAAGACTTGTTTTAATGGTCTTTATCGAGTCAACTCACAGGGTAAATTTAATGTGCCTTTAGGCAAATATGAAAACCCGAATATTTGTTCTGAGGTTTTATTAAAAGCAGCCTCAGAAGCGCTTTCTCATGCAGAAATTAAACAAGCTAATTTTACAGAAGTCTTAAATCATGCAAATAGCAGTGATGACTTTGTATTTTTTGACCCGCCCTACCATCCTATCAGCGACACTAGCTATTTTACTGCTTATAGCCAGAATTGTTTTAGTAAAAAAGACCAAGAACTTTTGAGAGATACTTGTGCAGAGTTAGCAAGTCGTGGTGTCAAAGTTATGGTATGTAATTCTGATAGCGAATTTATTCAAAAAATTTATACTGATATTAATTTTGAAACATATAAAATTAAAGCAGCCCGATCAATTAACTCAAACATCAAAAATAGAGGGATGATTGGGGAATTACTAATTACATCTTTTAAAGATTTTTATTTGCCCAAGCAATGAATCTGTCTAAACTATAAACTGCTAATAAATTATGGTTATCATTAACTCTTGCTTTCAGCCATTTGCTTGCGCCTTCTCGCATACCTTCACCGCCTAAAATCACAATAGTTGGTGCAGGGTAATAGTTCTGGATATTCATATTCAAGTAAGGAAACTTTTCATCAACCGAACCGGGGCTTTCTTGCCATTTGCATTCAAAAATTAAACCAGATGGCATTGCAGGTGAGCCGACAACATAAAAATCAACTTTCAGATCGGTATGATAAATTCCAGTTCCAATATAAATTTCTTTTCCATAACGCTTTGGCAATAAAGCAGCATTTAAAATAAATTCTTTTGAGACATAGTTCCCGACTTGAAAATAATTATGCCCAGTCAAAATTGCTTCTACATTTCTTTCTAAAATATTCCCAGCCTTATTTGCCCGTCCACCTTGAGTCAGAGCCATCCTCAATCCCTCTGCCAAAAGTCCTGCTTATTATAGGATTTCACAGAAGAAGTAACAAATGGTCAGTTGCTTAATATGAATTTTTGATTTTAACTAAATAAGGTAGGATTAATAGGTAAAAAATCTGGACTATCTGGTACTTTTGTACTAAGTAAATACAAATGTATTAATAATTTGGCTCGACAAGCAGTTACTAATTGAGATAATAGTTAAAAGAATATACTTTTTCGTTGTCTCAAAAACCAAGTATTGCAGGGCTATTTCATTCTCATCTAGCCCGCCTCAGAATAAATTCTGAGGCTAATAGCAAAAGTCGTCTAAAGACGACTAAGAAAGGCTTTTAGTCCACTAAGTGTGGACTTGGACTATTAGCTCGGAACTTTAGTTCTGGGCAGTTTATATCTAGAACGAAATAGCCCTGCCAACTATTGCAAGCTACTACAGCATTTTTCTGGGTCTTGGGAACAGTGGAAAACAGCGTAGATAATAATCTCCTGTTCATTAAACTCGTAAAAAACGACGTAGGGAAAACGCCTGACTGTAGCGCGGCGATAGGTTTCATGAACAATCTGGTATGTGCTGGGGTGACGCTGAATTAAATTCAGGCAGGCATCAATACATCGTAGGAACTGGGCGCCTAACCCAAATTCGCGCCCTTCGTACCAGTCATAAGCTTCAATAATGTCTAGTTCTGCGGCTATAAGGATAGTTAAGTTTCTAGCCATGCCGTTGAGAGATTCTGGCTTTTACATCTTCCCAACTGCTACCAATGGCCGGGTTTTGTTGATATTCGGCTTTGCGACGGGCTAGTTCTTGTTTTTGCCAATCTAAAACTGGGAGTGCTGCTGGTGTAGCGGCAATCTCATCCCATAAATCTTCTACTAGTTGAAGTTTTTCCGCTCTCGAAAGATTAAAGAGTTCGGGAAATACTGGATTCATGGCTTTCTGTGATTTTATTCACCTTCATTATTACACCCTGAAACCGCCATATCTATAACAACATTTCTAATAACTGGAATTTAGCTTGGATAAATTTTAGTGATTTCGCCTTAGCTTCAACCTGTCTGTGCCTCAGTATGACCGTTGCGGATACCCCATGCTAGTTCTAAAAGTTGAGTCCAGCGCTTTTGTAACTGTTTGGGGGTGCATTTGATGGTTTTAGCGATCGCCTGATCACTTTCCCGTGCAGTTTTTAACTGTAATATTTGCTGTTGCTGTTCTGTTAGTTGATTCACAAAGATTTCCCACTGCTGGGAAGATAAACCCAATTTTTGCTCTAAACCCGCACCTAGCCATTGATGTACTAATTGCCAGTGGTGTTGTTTAGCAAACTTTTCTACGTGGTATTTAAACCGTTGTTGGAGATAATCGCGTTGACGGCTGGTTAAACCGAGAATTTGGTCAATTTCTGGGGCTGAGAGGTCTTGAAGTTTCAAACTGAGGTAGTTCATACAGTCAGATTGTCCTTGAGACTCCAGGTATTTCATCAATTCACTGATGACGCGATCGCGTTCTGACTCTTCGGATGGATCGAAATTAGTTTGGGCAATCATCTGCGATCGCAGCTGTTGCACCGCCGAGTTACGCTGGTAAGATTCCGCTTCTTCACCCTTAGCAGACTCTACCGCCATTTCAATATCCACGGTAGTTTCTTGCGGCTGACGACGAGCAAAGCCTTGGGCCCGCAAGATAATCAATTGCTGATTTGCACCACCAGGTAAGTTGATCCGGCGTTTGGCATACTGCTCTGTAAACGCCATATATTCAGCTAATTGCAGCTGAGTACGCGGCGTATGATCATTAGGTAGTTCGTTTTCTCTGCGGAAAGCTTTGATAGCTTCGATATAAAATGCTTGTAAAAAATCTTCAATCAGGCTGTAACGAGCCTCAAAACCCAACTCAGAGCCGGATATAGTTACATGGCGGTAAACCATAGCACCCAAATTGCTATGTAATTCCACGCGCCCTTGTTTGGAACCTAGTTGGTAGTAGCGTAAGCACTTGTGCATCCGATGTCTTCCCAACGTCATCTGCCAGGATTTGATTTCCCCAGATGTTTGGATACGGGAGCTTTTATCGCAAATGCGTTCTACTTCTACGGCTATGCGGTTTGCTAAAGCTTCTACGCACTTGGGTGCTGCTTTCACTTGCGCTTGCATTTCCTGACACAGCAATTCAATCAAGGTTTCGCTGCTGCTGTCTGAAAATTCTTCAGTCGAAAGGTGATTATCAAAAATGGGTGTAGAGTTTGGTAGATTAACGACGTTAGATTTCATGACTTTTCCAGTAGTATTGCACCGTAATTACAACGCAGACACAGCAATCAAGGCCAGCCTTGGCTTACGAATCTTTAGGCATTCATCCATTAAGGCTTGCCGCATGTAATGCTCACATCTAAAGCTCATATATAAAACTGTAGGAAATACGAGAGAGTTATAGTTATGGCAATGTGTCGGTTTTTTCACAAGCCACCACATTGACGCTGGGACATAAGTACCCGCCATTTTCTCAAAATTGTCAAATCCCTTTTTGTACCAACTGTTGCCACCATCCTGCTATTGCATCTGTGCCCGTTGTAGACATCGCCTTAAAATATGACAATTTAAAAACTGGAGTCGCTTTTATCACAATTTCCGAAACGGAGAGGTGCGCCTGTGAAGTGTAATTTTTATACCCATGCTGCTGCTGCTTCCCAACCTAAACCCCTCCGTATAATTGCTGCTTCGTCTCCGGTCATATCCAAGATGGTAGATACTTCATAAGTAGGTTCTTCGCCAGTGTCTACAATTATGTCTACCAACTTATCCAAACGATCAAATAGCTCTACCCGCGACTGAACAGTTTCTGGATCTATCCGAATCATGCCATTATCTGCTTCATCTGGTGGCAGATGTGCTGAAGTTGAAATAATCGGATTGCCCAACGCTGCCAGCAACTCCAAACACACAGTATGGTTTGGTACTCTAATTCCAGTACTTTTCCGCTTGGGGCTTTGCACCAATCGCGGTACTAATTTAGTCGCTGGGAGCAAAAACGTGTATGGCCCTGGAATCAGGCGTTTCATAATTCGATAGGCTGTGTCACTTACGAAGGCATAAGTTGCCACATTTGAAAGCGAGGGACATAAAAATGTCAGTGGTTTATCATTTGCTAGCTGTTTAATTTGCCGCACTCGTTCTACCGCCGACTTGGCATTCAAATCACAACCGATCGCATAGACTGTATCAGTAGGGTAAAGCATGACTGCGCCACTAGAAAGCGCCGACTTTATTTCCTCTATTCGGCGAACTTGAGGATTATCCGGATGAACTGAGAAAATTTTTGCCATAACACGAAGAGGGGGAGTGGGGAGTGGGGAGTAGGGAGTGGGGGCAGGGGGGCAGGGGGCAGGGGAGAATAATTAATGCCCAATGACTAATGACTAATGACTAATGACTAATGACTAATGACTAATTTATTATGAATAAAATTGCTTATCTTCAATGTCCGACAGGAATTTCTGGTGATATGTGCCTGGGTGCTTTGGTCAGTTCGGGTGTTCCTGTGGAGTATTTAATTGAAAAACTCAATGGGTTGGGTATTGAACAGGAATATCAGTTAAGGGCAGAATTTGTCCAACGGAATGGTCAGCAGGCGACTAAAGTCCATGTGGATTTAGTACACGATCGCCACCACCATCACCACGATCACGAACACGAACACAGTCACGATCGCACACGCCACCTGCCAGAAATAGAGCAGATGATTCTCAAAGCTCAGTTGCCATCACGGGCAGAAGCTTGGAGTTTGGCGGTATTCCGGCAGCTAGCAGTCGCAGAAGGGGCGGTGCATGGCATTTCTCCTGAAAAAGTTCATTTTCATGAGGTGGGTGCTGTAGATGCGATCGTAGATATTGTGGGTACTTGTCTAGGGTTAGATTGGTTGGGGATTGAGAGCAATGACGAAGGATGGCCCCTGCTTTACTGCTCGGCGTTCCCGACTGGTGGCGGCACTGTTCGGGCTGCACATGGTCAGATGGCAGTACCAGTACCAGCAGTATTAAAGCTGTGGGAAATGCGGGGTTGTCCAGTTTATAGCAATGGAATTGACAGAGAACTGGTGACACCAACAGGAGCGGCGATCGCTACTACTTTGGCAAGAGATTTTGGTTCACCACCTGCGATCGCTATCAAGCAGATAGGATTGGGAGCAGGAACTATAAATTTACCCATTCCCAATATTTTACGGCTTTGGGTGGGTGAAAGCGTAAGTTTACAGTCAAATTTCAGTGATTCTGAAGCTACTAGCTCAAATTTAGAAACGATATCAGTACTAGAAACTCAAGTTGATGATTTAAATCCGCAAGCGATCGGCTATGTGTTTGAGGCGTTGTTTGCGGCTGGTGCGGTGGATGTTTTTACCCAAGCGATCGCCATGAAAAAGTCCCGTCCAGGGATTTTGTTGACTGTGATTTGTCATCCAGAAAATTTACTCAGTTGTGAAGCGGTTGTATTCCGCGAAACCACTACTTTGGGTATTCGGCGAACAACTCAGCAACGCGCCATTTTACAACGAGAAATTCAACAAGTGGAAATTGAATATGGCAAAGTGCGTGTCAAAGTAGCATGGAAGGGACAATCACCAGGAAAAGTTATTGCAAATGTGCAGCCAGAATATGAAGATTGTGCAGACTTAGCTCGAAAACATAATATTCCTTGGCGCGAAATTCAACGGCTGGCGCTACAGCGTTGGTATTTAGTTAATGGCTGATATAAATTCCTCGTTCCTCGTTGGAGACTGGGAATGCTGCCATTCTAAAGGCTTTGTCGTTACCCACATTTTTGTAACAGTCAAAGTGTCGCGCTCACCCGATATCCCGCCCAGAACTTAAGTTCTGGGCTGACAGCTAAAGTCCACTCAAGTGGACTGAAATTTTCCCTTTTACATTAGGACTTACGCACACTCTACGAATGATTCTCTTCTCTACGAGAGAGTGCGCGTTGGCGGAAGCCGACGCATCAGAAGACGGTTCGATAAATTAAGCTTTTTAGCAATTGTTGCGTAAGTCCTGTACATAAGACAATACGGTTCAGTTAAGGATTTTTGGTACTGATTTTAGACCTGTAGAGACGCGAAATTTCGCGTCTCTACCAAGGTTTTTGGGCTTAACTGAACGGTATTGGTACATAAGATAGCCTTCTAGATCAATACGGTTCAGTTAAGGCTTTACTCTTTGTCAAAGTGAATTTTTTTAACGAACCGGAAAGGACGCAAAGGACACTAAGGAAGAGAAGAAAAAATACTTAACTGAACTGTATTGCCTTCTAGATGGCTGGAAATTTTGTATTTAGTCCTCTTGAGAGGACTTTAGCTATTAGCCTTGGAATTTATTCCGAGGCGGGAATTGTAACGAAGCCAAGATTAAAAAATGTTGGCAATGACAAGTCTAAAGCCTTCGCCTGCCCTCGCACATCAACCAACCTTAAAGTATTTCGGCTTTACAAGCGTACCTTTGATGCTTCATATCTTTGGGCAATGAAAAACTTTATCCCCAATCCAAATTGGAATATTCAGGAGCGAGAAAATTCATACCTTAATAGTCATTGTCAGCCACACAAATGCCTTTACATTTAATACCGTTCGTAGCGGTGCGCTGACAATGAGAACATAGAACTTTTTCGTTTTCTGTTTCTTGATTTGTCTTTAAACTAGTGCTTGCCTGTAATTTTTCTTTTTCGGTGTCGATTTCTAGAGTCATAGTAAAAAGCCGTTTAATTACTTAGAACTTTTATCAAATATTGTGTCAATGTAAACGCATCTACACCCAATTCAGTCCGCTCTTGGGCGGCTATTATACCCGCTTGTGAATGCCACCATGCAGCAGTTGCCACAATATTTTCTACCGGAATCTCCTTCGTTGCTGCTTGCGCCAACAATCCACCCAGTAGCCCAGTTAACACGTCACCGCTACCGCCACGCGCTAAGGCGGATGTACTTTCAGGAATGATCCAAACAGCACCTTGAGGGTTTGCGATCGCAGTTCTCGCCCCTTTCAACAATACTATCGCCTCACTTTGGGCTGCTGCTTCCCGTACTGCTTTCACTCTGTCATGTTTGGCATCAGCGACATTAGGAAACAACCGCTCAAATTCACCAGTATGGGGTGTAAGTACGGTTACAGCAAGACGTTTTTTTAATGTGGCGATCGCTCCCATTTGTGCCAAGATATTTAAACCATCGGCATCGAGAATTAGAGGGCGATCGCTTTCTATGACTTCTTGGACAATGGGAGTTGCATCTTGTGTTAAACCGGGGCCACAAGCGATCGCATTAAAGGAACTCAGATCGGTTTTTTCGGGTAGTTGTAGGTGAGCGATCGCTCCAGTTTCCGTCTCTGGACAACCGACAATTAGCGCTTCTGGCAAATGTGACACCAAAAGAGATTTCAGCGATTCGGGTACGGCAATAGAAAGCATACCTACACCACTAGCCCTAGCACCCAAACCAGTTAAAATTGCTCCACCGGCATAGCGCCGCGAACCACAAATCAACAATAAATGTCCTTCTTTATATTTGTGGGTGACTGGTGGACGAGGTAAGGGTAAATTAGCAAGTGCCGTTGCTGGTGTAATACGTTTAATTCTGGGTGCATCTTTTAGAACAGCTTCCACATCAGCTAAAGGAATATCAAAATCGATTAACTCAGCTTTGCCGAGATATTCCAGCGCCCGATCTTGGAAGAAAGCTAGCTTCCATAAACCCAAGCAAAAAGTGTGGGTGGCACCAATGGCAGTTCCTAAGACTTCGCCTGTATCGGTGTGTAAACCTGAAGGTATATCAATACTATAAATCGGCACAGGTAATTCATTTAACTGATTAATTGCAGAAGCGATGGGATCAGTGAGGTTTCTTTCTAAACCAAACCCAAACAAACCATCAATCAACAAATCAGAATTTGGCAGTTGCTCAATTGTTTGATAAATTGGAATGCCCAAACTCTGAGCATACTGTAAGTGCTGTGAAGTTAATTCCTTAAGCTTAGAGAAAGGAGAATAAATCCAAACCTCATACCCGCAAAAGTATAATTCACGGGCTACTACTAAAGCATCCCCGCCATTATGACCCGGGCCGACAAGAATTCCAACACGAGATCCCCCCGCCTGCGGCGATCCTCTTAAAAACGTTGTGTTTGAAAAGATGTAGCCCCCCTTTTTAAGGGGGGTTGGGGGGATCTCTTGAATGCGACGAGCAATTAATCCCGCCACCTTTTCCATCAAAGCAACTACAGGCATTCCTGCTGCAAAGATCCGATCTTCAATATCGCGCATCTGCACAGCAGTCACTACCACTTGCGAAATTTTTTCTTGCCTATTCTGCATCAGTCCTAATTCCTGTTAGCGGATAGCTATGGTTTAGCCAGTGCTGAGTTATGAGTTTTAGGCTAACTGAAACTTTAGCAGATTTCACACAATTATATTTAAGGGAGTTCCACAGGACTGATGCAAAAATTCTCTCTTTTTCTCCTCTCTCTGTGTCCTTTGCGCCTCTGTGGTTCGTTTATTTAATTTAGGACTTACGCAATAACTCTCTGAAACTCTCATTCCTTTGTGACAGCAGTCGCTCATGGGGGAAACCCCCAAGACCGCGCTGCCTCTCCTTTGCGCCTTTGCGGTTCGTTTTTCCATTATTTTGCGTAAGTCCTGTAATTAAGAGAATTGCTTTACGTGCGTTTATCCACTTTACCCCCTGATATACCTGCTCAATACTGACATCGCTGGAATCTTTGTGTTACAACTTGGCAGACAATTTAATCATGCGTTGGAGTGGGTGAATCAGATTTTGGGAATAATCCTCATAGTGTTTGAAAGCATCGTTTTGGTTAGGCTTCACGCTATGAGAGCGCGATTTATAGGAAAAAAGCAGATTTTTGGGTATTTATCTATTGCATTTTGCTGCATTCTGTGGATTTGTTTGGCATTAATTCCAGTCTATGCAACCTCCACAGGTTCTATTGATAATTTGCGACAACAGCAGCAACAAATGAACCAGCAGCGTCAGAGTGTGGTTAACGATCGCGATCGCTTAACAAATCTCCAACAAGAGGCCCAAAAACACCTCACTGGTTTAAAGCAAAATCTGCAAACTACAGATAGCTACATTCAAGAGAGCGAATCACGATTACAACTCGCCACCCAACGCCTCCAGCACTTGGAAACTGATTTAGCAGTAGCGCAACGTTCTTATGAGGAGCGGCAAATAGCAACAGTAGCACGATTGCGTTATCTCCAGCGATCGCCTGCATCTGTTGGATGGGCAGTTTTGCTCGAAAGTGAAAATATCAGCGACTTTTTCAGCCGTCGTCATCAGTTGAAGTTAGTGTATCAGGCAGACGAACAAATTTTGGTAAAACTCAATGCCCAAGCAAAGCTGATAAATAAACAAAAAACGGACGTAGAACAGCAAAAAAACGAAATTGCCTTGATTCGTGAGCAATTGTTAGCACAAAAATCCGATTATCAAAACCAGGCGGAGTCACAATCGGAATTGGTTCAACGTCTTAATAGCGATCGCCTAGCCTTGGAAGCAGCGCAAAACCAGCTAGAGAGGGAATCTCAAAATCTGGAAGTCTTGATTCAACAAAAGATAGCAGAAGCCAGAGCAACAGAGGAGGCGCAAGCAAAAACCAACAGCCGGACAAGTGTGATTATTCGGGGAACTGGTGTAATGGCATATCCTAGCGATGCTTCTACTAGCAGTCCCTTCGGCTGGCGGATGCACCCAATCCTTGGCTATCGTCGCTTTCATGCCGGGTTGGATTTTGCCGCAAGCTATGGTAGTAAAATTCGGGCAGCCGATTCGGGCAGAGTAATTTTTGCTGGGTGGTATGGTGGTTATGGCAGAGCAGTAATTATCAACCACGGCAATGGTATGACTACACTCTACGGACATACCAGCGAGTTGTATGTTTCCGAAGGACAAGCAGTCGAACGCGGACAAGCGATCGCTGCTGTCGGTTCCACAGGTTTCTCAACTGGGCCCCACCTGCACTTTGAAGTCCGCCGGAATGGTACACCCGTAGATCCAGCTAATTATCTTTGAACCCAAAAACCAAGTTTCTCTAGGCTGAAAATTTTATCACAGACGTGCTATAATGTGTAAGACTAAGGGCGCGTAGCTCAGTGGATAGAGCAACAGATTCCGGTTCTGTGGGTCGGGGGTTCAAATCCCTCCGCGCTCGTTACCTTTACAAGACTAACCAGAAAATCGAGAGGTCATTTTCTCTCAATCACATTAGTATACCCCTTAAGCAACAACCTCAACACTAGGGGTATGTTAACCTAGCTACTCATCCCTATAGGAGCCATCTTCAGCTAGATATCTTATCTTCCAGCCATAAGAAAAACTCAATACCATAACATAACTAGTGGCTAACTTACTAAGATGTCAGGGTTAGAGATGTTAACCAGTGAATCAAACTTGACATTCTAGAATCCCAAGTTAGGATTGACACAGACTATAGTTCCCAAGTCAAGTTGAAAACAATGGTTAGTAAAGTTTGACTTACCCTACACCTGTGATGAAAACAAAGGTTAGTAATCACAAGTGAACTGAATACCCAACCTACCTGGAGAGGACTTTACAGTTCAACTCTCCTGTCGTTTTGTCCTGCAATTTTGGGTATTTTAGGGGCTTATAATTTTCTTAAACATAGTCTTAGGTGCTGCCTCTCAAATCTTACCTGAAGTGTAAGATTATCAATGAAAGTAAAAAGTCTTTAAACGATGATACCAAGCATCTTTAAATATTGATAACCAAGGGATTTTAAGATATTACTTAACCCACATATCATCATATTGACATCCTGATATACCCTTGCTATGGTCAAGCAAAACACAACGATCAAGAAATTTATGAAGCCAGCAGTATCGCATCCTGATTGTGACGAATATCAAAATATTTCTCTTAACGTAATACTAGATTCAGAAACTTCATACCCAATTCAATGTTCTAGATTTTATATTTACTCTAAGAATTTTGCTGAACGCAATCCCTATAATGCCCTCGCTCAAATTGATAATCTTCAGATAAATCCTTTAAAACGCTTGCATCAAGTCTATCCTAATAATTATACAACTTTTATTGATGAAGACAGAGTAACTTGGGAGATTGTTAGCCGCCAAGAGATGAGCAATGAGACTATTCCAAATGCACCTGGCTGGCTATTTTATTTAAAAAGAAAAGAAGAATAGAGTTGGCCGCTTAATTGTCGTCTAACCGTTACTCAACATTAAGAACTCTGGTACTTACTCTTCTTATTCACCTCACATATCGTTGCCATAAATACTACTTACTGTTAACCCTTCTTTTCCAAGCACAAGTAGCCGCACCTAGTGTAATAACCCAATATGTAACTGACCTGCCAAGATATCAGGTTTATCTTATTAATCCAAAGTAAACAATAAAAAAGACCCCTCTAGAATGTCCTATAGAGGGGTTTAATTTTAATTAAGGTTACATACTATATTTAAGGAACTTTAGGAGCCTACGTCTTTCTTTAACTCCTATCTTATTAACCTTACTCAACATAATGACTACTTGGTTATAGGTTAAGAAGTCTTCTTGGTAGATTACCCCAACATCATCTCCGTCAGTTATGGTAAAGCTATACTCAACTTTAATAGATTGCTCAGTCTTAAGTAGGTCGGCAGGAAAAAACGAAACTATGTAACAATAAATAAATACGGAGAATATATCTACCGAGGTAACAAAAAATATGGGCGCTCGTTTGAGGGTATTTCTGACTAAAGAGGAAAACAAA
>JAIVFU010000130.1 GCA_020829485.1 Nostoc sp. CHAB 5834
TGTTTTCATTTCAATGGTCAAGTAATGGTTGAGGCTGAAACGACGGTAAATCAAGGGTTTTGGCAACTTGCTTCACAAAACTTTACAACGTGTCCCATTTTGCGCGTATCTCGGTGGATACCCAACTTGGGGTAAATATAGCGTAGCTGACACTAGAAGCAAGATAGGCTGAAAGTATTACTGTCGGTGGAAGGATAAGATTGCCGTTTTTACGTGCTTATGCTTCCAATTCACTTCGGCAATATTATGGTTTTAGTCGCGGCAATATTATGGGTTAACCGACATTAGGTAAATTTCTACTATCTTGCCACTGGTGTCAGCTACGCTATATCTACGCCAGATTCCCGGCTTAGGAGAAAAGGGGAGAGACATCACTCCAGAAAATTTAGTGACTTTCATGCAGTTCGCGTTTAGTGCCAGCGTACTTCAGCACTACGTACTTCACTATTATTTTCAATCGTTACGTTAGCATAATTATTACAGAATTCTTCAATGTAGGATTTAATTCCTATTGCTGTTTTAGCAGCTTTCTGATCGGTCGGTAAGTGGTATGCCAAAGCTTTTGTCATTAAGATAATGCATTTAGCCATTGCTCTTGATACAGCCACATTTGTACGCTCAAGTTGAAGTAAAAACTGCTCTTCTCCTGCAATGATTTCAGTATCACCTACCCCAAAAGACACTATAACTGTTTGGCGTTGTCCGCCTTGAAATCGTTCAACAGTGTCAACAGCATCAAGTATAAGATTTGGTGCTGCTTCAGGAAAGAGTTTTTGTAGTTCTTTTATCACCAGAGCTTTTTGTGCTTTGTGTGGTGTTACGATACCGATTCCAAACTCAAAGAACTCTTCATCGCTAAATGACGTAAATGTGTTCTCATCATTACCCTCAAAAAGCTCTTTTGCAACGGCATAACGCAAACAATATGCAAGGCCGGCAACTAGTTTAGCTTCCAGCTCGTTTGCCTGAGACGAAATTGTATCTTCATGAATGAAAGCAGTTACAGTTCGCGTTGAAGAAAGCAATTCTTTATATGCTGTTGTCTTTGGCAGGCTTTCTGGTAGTCCTGCAATTACTGCATCTAAATCAGAAATTTGTCTAATCTGTTTTATTAGATTATAAGCTTGAAGCTTTGGTGGATACCCAAGAGTTTTTGCATAATCGACCAGATCCTGGTTGGATCTGTAATTAACTAGAAGCTCTTGTGTTGGAAGCATAAATCTTTTTAAAATATAGGTTTGAATGCTTCCAACTAAATACTCAGCATTTTTGGGAGGCTCAAGGC
The DNA here is from genome assembly GCA_020829485.1 of Nostoc sp. CHAB 5834. Next base: position 1,286 of record JAIVFU010000130.1, read on the forward strand.
TAAAAATTGGTGGCATCTGTAGATGATCGCCAGCTACAACAAGCTGTCCATTTTCTTTTAACGTAGAAAGAGGACGCATGGCAAGAGTAACAGGAACCTGTGAGCTTTCGTCAATCACAATAAAATCAAATATTTCTTGAATAGGAGATGCACTCTCTTCAGAATAAATAAGTTCAGAAATTTTTTGCGCTAAGTGAGCTGTAGTTGCAGTAATTGTAACCTTTGCAAGGTTAGTAAGGCTTGCGCGCAAAGCCAAACTGTCATTATCTAGTTCTTTAAGGTTTAGTCGAATGGATTTAGCATCAAGATGAGGATTTATACTATCAGGAAGGGTCTTAGGCTCACGACTCTGCGAATAAACCACGAAGACATCAGCAATACAACGCGTGTCGTTATTAAGGTTATTAAGAAGTCGAAAAACGAGTTCTTCGACTGCACGATAGTTTGGCCCAGTAATAAGAATTTTTCGACTTTTTTGTGATGACTGAGACTCAAACACTAATGCATGTAGTAATGCAACCAGTGTATCGGTTTTTCCTGTACCCGGTGGGCCCCAAATAACTGACAGTTTATTTTTTGCACAAGCGCGAATAGCGTCTTGTTGGCTGGCATTCAAGGGATGTTTATTTGCTGAAGCTGCAAAGTCTAGAATTACCTGTGTGTGAGCATCATCTCGGATTGGCTGTGACGCTAATGTATTTGCTTCCCAAAGCACACGTGCGATCGGTGTAATTGGATCAGTCCCTAATGGGACTTTAGCTCCTGATCTTCCCATAGCTGCCAAAGCTTCAGGAGCTGCCTTAGCGCAAGCCGGATCACCAACTGCACGAAGAATTTTTTCTGTAATATCGGAATCATCATAAGGAAGCCCCTCAAGCAAATAGAGTGGCTCATCATGTATTGGGAGATAATCACCCTCAAAAACTTCATTAAATATTGGCTCAATCCAATTATTTCGAGGGCGAAACGCTATAGTTGCTTTTTTGCCCACACGATCAAAGCTTTCGAGTGTGACGGCAATGACTTTGTGCATTGGCATATTGAGTTTAGCAAAATCTATCTCAGGATGATTTATGGATATTCCAACACTTCTTCCTGTTTCCTGGGGGAATCCTGGATTACTCATGATACCTAGTACATAGAAGCTGCCACCTTCCTCTAACTTGGCTTCTGTGGATTCATCACTGACTTCAAATTCGTATCTGTTATTACCCCCCAATTGGGATATAAGCTTTGTAAGTACAATTGCTTTGTATGAAGCTTCTAAGGATTCGCCTTTGGTAATTAATTCTGCTTTCTTATTGGTTATTGCTGTTGCGACAGATACTTGATCCCATTTAATCCACAACTGTGAATCTTTTGCTACGTTTCTCGCTCCCTGGGGCACTGACAGCCTTAACTGTGGAGCTTTGCCTTTAAGACCAGTTTTCAGATCAACACGCAACTGAGCTGTGATGCTACCAAGTGCCCAGGCTTGAGCTTTAAGGATGCTTCCATATTTCTGAATTGCTTCAACAATGCTTGCTGGTCTTCCATACATTGTTACTGTGCCGGTAGTACACTTCCATATTTCAAAGATACGCTCACGCGGAATTCCATCCCCAAGTGGTTCCCGATAGTACTTATCAACTTGTCTTGGAGTAAGTCTAGGGTAGTGGTACCTTTCTACTACTCCTAAAAGTGTGTTACAAAACTTGACTGGTAAACATACAACAGCATTAACAATATCCCTAATAAATACAATTCCAGGCACTAAATGTTCGCTTTGTTCCATTAAGTCTTCAGATGGAAAAATCCATGCTAATGCCTTTTGGGTATTAGCTCTTAGACTAAGTACTCTGAGAAGATGTCGTCCAAATGCATTGCATAATTCTTCATATTGCCGAATTTCCCAAAAACAAATTTGAGTCCTGACGTTACCCCAACCTTTGTTATTGAATTCGGATTGAGCTTCTGTACTCCATGAAGCTAACTTCTCAATAAATGACTGTATAATTACCCATTCAGCTTGTTCATTATCTTTAGGTACGACAAAAGCCTCTTCACCAAGTAAACGTTCGTTACGTTCGGAACCATCTGGAGATATGAACTTGTACTCAAAAGGTGCGAAAAGGATAGCACGGATTGCAATCCCAGTTAGCAATCCAGACCCTGCGTCAAAGTTTACGATAATGTCATATTCAGCATTAAACTCTTTTGCCAAACCACTAATCCGTGCTGCCTTATCGACAGTAATGTTTCCGGTGCTTAACGCCGTGGCTCGCTCACCAATCTGCGATTTGTCACGTTTAAGGAAAGCGTGCTTCTTTAGAATAGGATCTGTTCCTAATATCCCAACCAGATGAGCAATTTGAGTATGTCCTCCATTAATCAAAATCTGAGAAGCACCCTTGCTCAATCCTGACATTTTGCATAGATGATCTGCTGCATCAGCAGAATAAAAACAATAATGCTCTGGATTGTCCTTGTAATGCTGTAACTCATCATTCAAGAGCCAGTCGGTGTTTCCAAGCCAATCGCATGAATTGCAACGTGAATTTACATGGTAACTAACAGCGTTCCATCCATAAGCATCGCCCTTTGAAACAACGCGTGGTAGGTCTTCTTTAAAAAATTTTCGTACACTCGGCATGTAAATGAGATAATCAACGATGCCTTCTTCCAAATCTTCCACAAGTGCATCAATTCGCTTCTCCGCAGAAGTACTACCCTTTAATGTGAGCGCTCGTTGAAACCTTGGCATCTCCAGATGCTTCCATAGATACAAACGATCACATACAAAATACTTCTCTTTAATTCCTGTAGTATCACCCGCTAGCCAGTTGGCAAGGAAAAAAGCGTAAAGACAAACTTCAGCCGCATAACTAGGATTCGCTTCTGTAACGTTTTTCAGGTCAATAACACTAATTGCCAGACGTGATTCTGCGTCTTCTACTCGACGGCGAGAGCCATTCACAAGAATCTCGTAGTCTCCAGGTTTAGCTTTTTTAATAAGGAGTACATCTGGCCTCAAACCTGCCATTTTTGGAATGTAATCTTGCTCTTGGAGCGTTAGCCCAAGGTTGTTTAAGGCGAACTCTCGAAACGCTTCAGGCTCAATTTGAGGTTGAAGTACTAGTGAAGGTACAGGTGCGTTAGTAAGTGCTTTTACCGGATCAATGTCAACATATCCAGGCTCAAATATAACGTGTCCTGGTAAAGTTCGGATAAGCTCATCAAACTGCTCCCGTTCAAATTCCCTTCCAGACGTTGTAATAATCTGAACACCCGGTCTAGACTTAAGGGGTACAGGTATCCCTGATGCCTTAAGGATATCAGCGTTCGCTTTAAATAATGATAGGTAAAGCTCTCTGTCACACTGCGTACGCAGAAACATTGAGAGTTTGCTTTTAGAAAGGGTTCGAGGGGGGCAGGTTGAAGTCATTCAACTTTATTCCAAAATTTTAGCTAAATCAATACAAAATAACATATAGATATAAAAACAACCTCAAGGAGTTAAAGGACGAATATCCAAGGTTTACCAGAAGTCGGCTGCTCGCTAGAACACCAGTCCAATCAGTCTCCGCAATTTAAAAACAGCTATTATTACTCCCCTTGGTCATTGCCCAAAACGTTTTGGGCAACTTTACCTTTAGTTAAACAATGGGATGAAGCTGACGAGTATTGAGGACAATAGTTCCTAAAACGAGCTTTTCAATAATCACTCTGACTGAGAATTTGTCTGGTCAAAATCTTTTTCATCTAAAACTAAGGCTTCTAGCCTTTTCAACAGTGTCTGCACTTGTTTCCACTTTTTGGGATTTTCCCAAACTTTCGACTGAGTGATGCGACGGGTAATAGTTTGAATTGTGGCTTGCGGCGACTCTGAATCTAATGAAGGTCGCAGTGCTTTAACTCGCTCTCGAATTTCACTAACAGACAAATCGGCAGCTACCGCCTCTTCTAACAACGATTGTCTTTGTTCTTTATCTTTAACTCTGGCAATCAATTGAGCTTTGGTGTATGCAATTTTTCCAGCTTGTAGGGCTTCTAAAATTTCTGCTGGTAACTTCAGCAGTGGCAAGCGACTGGAAACAAAAGATTCCCAACTTAGCTTACCCAGTTCCTCGAAAACTGCGATTATTGCTTGACCTTGTTCATTGCCCAAAACGTTTTGGGCAACTTTACCTTTGGCTTCATGCTGCATCCGGTAAAGTAGGTTGGGAACCTCTGCCACTGGTATACAGAGCCGGATAGCCAGCAGTTGCAGTATGCCTTCTGTCTCTTCTACAGGATTGAGGTCTTCCCGCAGCAGGTTTTCTACCAGAGCAAGTTGCAGTGCTTGTTCAGCAGTAAGTTCACGAATAGTAACAGGAACTTCCTTGAGTCCAGCCGCAATAGCTGCTCGGTAGCGTCTTTCTCCTGCTACCAACTCGTACTGATTTTCTTGGTTAGGGAGGGAACGGACAAGTAGATTCTCCAAAATTCCATGAGTTTTGATAGATTCAATTAGCTGTTCCTGCTTAATTGGGTCGAAGTAACGGCGAGGTTGACTCTCAGGTAGAGAGATAGAGCCAATTGGCAACATAGAAGGTTCCGTTGAAGGCAGTTCCGCACCCATCAACACACTGATGTCAGCCTTGGCTTTGTAAGGTTGCTCTGTTTTACGAGGTCGGGCCATTATAATTGCTCCATTTTTTGTGCTATCTTGTCTAATACTTTGACAACTGGATGCTTAGGTTCGTAGACAGCTAAGGGTACTTGTTGTTCAGAAGCATCCACAAACGCTGTAGCCCTGGGAATTGGATCGTAAACGGGGGCAATGTCGGAAAATTGTTCTGAGATAGCCTTGAGGGTGCGTTGATCTTGGGAATTGGAAGCAGCATAGCGAGAAGGAATAAACCCAGCTATTTTTAAGTTGCGGTTTCCTCTTTTTTTGACTTGGGCTATAGTTTGCACCAGTAGATTTGTTCCCTGGAAAGCTTTGTAGTGGGTTTCAATGGGAATGAGCAGGTGACTGGCAGCGACAAGGCTGCTATAACTTAACAGCCCTAAACTGGGTGGGCAGTCGATGAGGATAAAGTCGTAATTATTGCGAATTGGCTCAATAGCTTCTTTCAACCGGACTTCACGAAAATCCATATTAACGAGTTGAATTTCAGCGACGCTGAGGTTGATATTAGTAGGAGCTATATCCATGCCATGTTGTCTTTGCTGGATGAATAGTGGTTCCTCATTTATAAGCGCATCAAAAGGAGTTTTGTCTAGTTTTTCTGGGTCAAGACCCATAAAAGAAGTTAAGGAAGCCTGGGGGTCGAGGTCAATGAGAAGAACTTTGTGACCCCGTAAAAGCACTTGATAGCCCAGGTTCATGGTCAGGGTCGTTTTACCAACCCCTCCTGCTTGATTGAAAAACGCGATTACCCGACTCATTTAATTACTGGTACTTTACATCTAGTTTGATTGCCAGCATAACCTAAGTGAGTTAAATTATCGCTCGCCAACTCCCAGTTTGATAGTTGGGGGGTTACTTAGAATATCGACATAAAACCCCTATTGGTATCCAGGTACTGTGGCGAGGCTGGTTAAAATTGCACGACCTCTGTGAAGGCTGGCAGCTTGCAAAAGAGACTTAACGGGAAAAGTCAGAATGCAATCTCTTCTCTTGTTTTTTGTGCTGACACTAATTCAGTCAGCGCATTTCGAGTTTTTTGGGTCATTTCGCCAACCTCAAAATCTCAAAGTTTGCTGACTGTAAATATTTTTGTTGAGGTACTTATCTCTTAGCTTGACTCAATAACAGCCTTTAGATACCATATTTGCCAGAGAGAGTTGACTGTGGGAAACTATATCCATAGGGATTAAAAATTTTTCATAATTTGTTAAGTTATGTTCACAAGATCGATAACCCGATATTCAAGAGCTAGACAATTAGTGGAAGGTTTCCAAAGCTTATGCTCTCGTTTGTTCGTATTTTCTTCTACGAGATCGATCTTTAGCTATACATCAACAATTTATAGATCACATAGAGGATACACAATAAACATACAAGATCCTAAAAGCTTTTTTACACAATCAGAGCATCTAGAACTAGCAGAATTTTTGGATCAACAATTACTTGTTGATGAATATGATATTAAGCTTTTATCGAGTATTGAAATTCATGATGAAAACTTCAATCACAGGGAAGAAGGTAAATGGTTATGCTTTATAGACAAAGCTTCAGGAGATTTAGGTGGGAAAATACGTCTTAACTATCAATATTTAAAAACATTAGATGACTTAAAGGAAACATTGGCACATGAGTATGGACATCATTGGTCTATTATTAACTGTATACGGCATCATTGGCCCAATTTTATGGCAACAGAAAAAGTTACTGAGCGGATGTTGCCAGAAGCTTATTTTAAAGTTAGAGAACTAGATTCTCAGCAATATTATCCTGATTACGAAGGGGGATGGCACTTATGTGATAAAGAAATTATTGCTGAAGATTATCGAGTACTATTTGCTCCATCTCCATATAATGAAAATCATGCCATTATAGAAAAGATTAGGAAACAGAAGTTGGGACATAATATAATTGAACTGCCTTCAGAGTCAGTAAAAAATTATATAAGTTGCCTGAATATAAGTAGTTAATCCTCATATTGAAAATTATCATTTCTCTCAATAATTCACTTAAATTATGAGTTACAATCCCCTTTTTAATGCCCTACCTGCAAGAGTACAATTAATTACTTCAGAGTCCAGTGATGGCAATATTTTAAGTAAACAGAGAGATGACGAGGATATACCTTCACCCACTGATATCACACCTGTTACTCCAGTATTTTTAACCCCTCAGTCTCTTGCGTCTTTTCCTGGAGCTTCTGTCGCGGTGAACATCATTTGGAATATTGCAGCGTCCATATATCAACCATTAGCTAAATCCCCGTTTGTACCTATAATAGCTGCGTTAGTAGTCGGTTCATTTATATATTCGCAAAGTGTAACTGATAACATGACTAAAAACCAAAAGATTGCCGCTATGTTTATAACTATTCTAAACTCCTTATGGTTGGCCGCTATAGCACTAGGCATAAATGTTGTAACACCTCCAAAATGAACTACTTATTTTAATAGATGTTGGAGAAAGAAATTGAGTATAAGTTCCCTCAATACTTGAACGCAAAGCAATATTTCGCCAACGGTATCGTATTCATCGCGAATAATCTGGATTCTTTTATTTTTGCAAAATAGGGATGCTCCCTATTTAAGCTGTTAAAGACTTTAAAGATAATGATAATCAAATAGAGGTGAGCGTCGCTCACCTCTATTTGATTATCATTATTAAGAGTTTGTTTGAGTATTTTAGCTGATTGACAAAATACGCTTGTTTTTAACCTCTCACCAATGAGCTAGGCTTGATTTTTCGTTTGAAGTAGTTGAAAAACCGTTGAGATAACTGATTTGACCCTAATACTTCACGTTTGAGCCTCAGTTGCTCCATTTCATTAATAGGGCCAGTTGATATGTAAATTTGTTTACCATTATCATTGATCAAGTTATGGTCATCACCCACCATGCTTAATCCATCATCTTCAAACGCCTTTAGCTCTCCACGAAGAAATTCAATTTCATCATTGGAGACACCTGAAGCTTCGGCATTAGCTATTAATTTTTTAAGCCGTGAGGTAGTTAAAGGCATGACTCATCAGATCCTTTATCTTCAATTTGTCTAAGTTGCATGTTACATAGCTTATTTGATATAAAATATGGCTACGATTAAAACTTGATGTTCTTATTCTCTTTGTCAGCAAGTACTTTGTCAGTATCATAAAGTATGGAGTTTAAAATACATTAAGTCTGGAAAAGTAGGTTAAAGTAGGACTAGAGGTGAAGTGTCCTCAAAGTAAACCATAGTTTCGTGCTGGTTGAACAGAAGTGATTGCTGAAGAAAAACTAACTTTTTTTGCAAATGAACTAGTTGTTGTTGCAACAGATACATCTCTTAGCGACCTCCACATGGCCATATTGAGGGGAACTTTACTAGGTCAGAGCTATGAATATATTGCAGTATCTTTGGGATACGCCGAGCAACATATTAAGAGTAGTGGATCTGAATTGTGGAAAATCTTGTCTCAGACACTAGGACAAAGGGTTGCTAAGAGTAATTGCCGTACATCTTTAGAAAAAGCATACGCAGTAACACAGACTCAAATAATTTCAAGACCATCTTCCTTTATAGACATAAAGCAGCAGTCTAAGCTAGTTCCTACCTCTGTTGGGCACGAAGGAGCAATTGCTGACCCTAACAGTGACATAGCCGTTCCTATTTTTCAATTACTTTGGAGAGACGAAGATAAGCGTTTAGGACTGTTTGGTAAAAAATTATATGAGAAAGCTAGGGAGTTATTCTTTACTGCGTTAAAACAGTATGTTCAATACTACGCAGAACGGCACGATATCTTCAAAGTGTTGGGAATGCGTGAGCCTGTAAAGCTCGAATCGGTCTATACAGCAATTCAATTTTTAGATAATGCAGCCATCCGTAGTTTTGAATCTATCGAAAATTTAGAACAATCTTATCGCCAAGCTAAAAGCCGCAGGTTTCAATCTCAAGGTAAAGATAAACAAGAAGGAATTAAAGTAGCTAACGATAAGCAATATCTAATGGTGCTTGGTGGCCCCGGTGCAGGAAAATCTACATTTCTGCGAAAGATAGGATTAGAAGCGCTCAAAGGACAAGAAGGTAGATTTAACCACGACTGTATACCTGTTTTTATAGAGTTAAAAAGATTTACATCTAGTGATATCAATATTCAAAAAATTATTATTGAAGAGTTTGGTATTTGTGGCTTTCCAGAACCAAATCAATTTACAGCTAAAGCCTTAGAAGAAGGTAAGTTACTAATTTTGCTCGATGGTTTGGATGAAGTACCAACAAAAAATTTGACTGAGGCAATTAGCGAAATTCAAAATTTTGTTGATAAGTACGATAAAAATCGTTTTATTGCCTCCTGTCGCACGGCGGCTTACCGTAGTGGTTTTCGTCGCTTTAGCGATGTGGCAATGGCAGATTTTGATGATACCCAAATTCAGCAATTTATTTATAATTGGTTTCATTCACAAGCAGATAAACAAGCGCAGACAGGCGAGAAATGTTGGGAATTACTACAAAAGCCAGAAAATTCCGCCGCTAAAGAATTAGCCCACACACCTTTATTGCTAACATTTCTGTGTTTAGTATATGACCGTTCCCAAAACTTTCCTAATAATCGTAGTGTGCTTTACCGCAAGGCACTGCGGATATTGCTAGAAGAATGGGCATCAGAAAAGCGAATTAACAAACAGGAAATATATCAAGGTCTGCACACAGAACTAGAAGAAATTTTACTATCAGAGATTGCTTATACAAATTTCGACTCTGACAGACTGTTCTTTTCCCAGCGTGATGTTGTTCAACAAATTAAAGCATTTTTGGCAAGTAATTTGAATGCACCTCAGAATTTAGATGGTAAAGCAGTACTGTATGCAATCGCTATTCAACAAGGGATTTTAGTAGAACGAGCAGAGGATGTATTTTCTTTTTCTCATCTGACACTACAGGAATATTTAACAGCACAGTATATTGATGACCATCGCCAAATTGAGAAACTAGTTACTGAACACCTAACAGATGAACGTTGGAAGGAAGTGTTTTTATTAGTAGCTGGTTTAATGCGTGGTGGAGCAGATGATTTGTTGTTGTCGATGGAAAAAGAAGCGCAAAAGTACATTAACGCACCGAAGTTGCAAGCTTTATTAAACTGGGCAGATCAGGTAACAACTGGATCTGCTGGGGATTTTAAACCTGTAGGTAAACGTGCAGTTGCGATCGCCTACGCCGAAGCCGAAGCCAACGCCAACGCCAACGCCAACGCCGAAGCCGAAGCCGAAGCCGAAGCCTACGCCATCGCCTACGCCTACGCCATCGCCTACGACATCGCCGAAGCCGAAGCCAACGCCATCGCCTACGCCGAAGCCTACGCCGAAGCTATTAAATACACTCGTAAACTTGAAGAATTCAAAATCTTCAATAACGTTAATTTTACTATGCTAATTGACCAACTCAACGAACTGAAAACTAAAATTCCTTATGAGAAACAACCTCTGGAAGTGTATCAGACATTTCTTCAGCGCCTTCAACAAACTTTACTCAATGCTTTTAATCTCAGCCCAGACATAATTAATTTATCTAAGGAAGAGAAGAAAGCACTGGAAAATTATCTCTACGCTAATAACCTGCTCATTCAGTGTAAACAAGCATCTGTGCGGGTGTCACCCACAACCTGGGAAGGAATTGAGGCGCGGATGTTGTTAGTTCCGAGTAATTGAACAATTGGGCATCAAGCCTAATATCCTACCTGCCAATGATATTAGTGATTAAAATCCACTCAAAAAGGCTGCTCCCACTGCCAATCAAAATGCTCAAACCGCCTGGGGTTCTCTGCCGTGTAGCGAACAGTATTTTGAATCTGTTTATGCCCCAAGTAACTCTGTATATCCCTAGTTGAACGGTTCTGCTCTGCCAAAAAATAACCGCAACTATGCCGGAACATGTGCGGATGCACCTTAATCTGCAATCCAGCTTTTTCAGATGCACGTTTCACAATCTTCTCAATCCCATCCACAGAAAGCGACTTCCCCCTCTCATTAGGAAAAACGAAATAACTATTGGCAGAAATCTGCTTTAGCTGCCCCAACAAATCCACTTCATCCTGTTGCATCGGGTGATTCCCACTTTGACTCCCCTTGAGCCGCTTGATATAGATCACCTTTCGCTCTAACATGACTGCATCCCATTTCATCGTCGCTGCCTCCCCTGGTCGCAGCCCATGCCGAAATGACAGCAGTAGCAACGCCGGATCTCTAACTCTATGCCGACCCCGCTCCCCCGCCGCCTTAATCAGAATTTTCATCTCCTCCCAAGTCAAATACTCCCGGCTCCGATACTCATCATTATTCAAGCGCCGAAACGTCGTACTCATTCTCTTACTGTCCGATAAATAGATTGGAAATCCGACAGTATTCATTCTCCCAAACACCTGCTACTTCGTGAACCACTCACCTCAATTAAGTCACGCTTATCATTCACACTCCTCAAAATCCCAATTTCAGCCCCATTGATAAGTTTGGCAAATATCCATACCTCTCTATACACTCCAAATCAAAAGCTCCACGCTCTTAGCATCTAGGTAGAGTCTTGATATCAAGGTTGATATCAGAGAGCTAGTGAGGCGGTAACGCAGAGATATCAGTTAGAAACGGCGATCGCTTTGTTTCAACAAGGAATGAGTCTATACCCAACTCTCTCAACTTAATCTCCAGAAGAAAAGGGAGCAAGCAAAGCGCTAAATGAATTTTCATAAATGCCGGAATCTGATTGAGCATTCCCGAATTGGGAATGGGCATTAATTCTTTAAACTGGATATTAAATTATTTAATGCACAATATGCGATTTTTGGTGCTATATCAGGAAAATGGGCTAGTCTTCATACCGAAGAATTGTTCATCAATTCCCTTCGTTGCGATCTGGGAAGAGCGTAAGCCTCAATAAAAAAACCCGGCGTTATGGAGAGTAGTGAAGCACGATTTTTTCCCAACCTGGGAAAATGTAGTGGGAACTTTTATCTATTGTTCCCACTACAAAAGACTGTCACTTTGAGCTAAAGCTAATCCCAAGCATTGTACTGTCGTTTTTCTTTTGGCACAGGGAATTTTTAGAGTATCGATATGCAGTTTTTTGGTGCTGTGGGAGCGTAATTGGCTACTCCTCACCCTCACCATTGCTCATCAACTTGGCCTTTATGCCTTATGTTGTCATCACCGTTAGCAATGTAGGCTCGGTAGCGCAATTACAGCGAATTACAATCAAACGTGCCACAAATAAAAGCAATACTGGGCTTTGTTTTAGGATTTATTTTTGTGGTGGGTTTGATCAAAAACTGCTGTAAGTGCGTCTAATAGTAATGTCCACAGCTACACCACAAAAGTTTCGCCAATAACACTAGAGAAACTAAAAGCGGCAGCAGGATCATTGGCACTACCAATAAACTCAAAGTTCTTTACGAACATATCTGTCGTTCCATTGCTTAGTGTATAGAAGCCATCGAGATTTGCTGCATTTGAGACTGTATAGCTTCCACTGCCAAAGAGCAGCTGATCTTGATTGCCATTGCCACCATCAAAGAATCCGCTCCCAAACCCTTTAATGACGTCTTTCCCATCTCCGAGTGTGATATTGCCGCTGCCACGAAAGCCACCAGTGAGAGCATCAACAATGTCGTTACCAGTACCAGTATTAATAATACCTACATTGTCGATGCCGACGATGCCACTTCCAGTAATTATGTCGTTACCAGTGGCGGTATCAATGACGCCAAAATTGTTGATGCCGATGTCGTAGAAGCCGCCAGTGGAAATACCACTAATAATATCGTTTCCGGTACCAGTATCGATAGTGCCTTCACCACCGTTGCGGATGCCGATGCCACCTGTGGCAACGATTATGTCGTTACCAGAGCCAGTCTTAATGGTGGCGAAGTTGTTGATGGTGAAACCACCCCCCGTGGAAGTAGCAGTGATGATGTCATTGCCATTACCAGTATCAATGGTGGTACCGAGGTTGAAGTTACTTATGCCGAAGTTGATACCAGTACCAGTGATAGTGTCATCGCCACAGCCAGTATCGATGATACCGCCATAGCTCTCGATGCCGTTCGTACCAGTGCCAGTAATGGTGTCATTTCCATTGCCAGTCTTGATGATGCCTTGGTTGTAGATGCCGCCGTAGTTAGTAAAAATGCCATTGTCTGTCCCAGGGTTATTGCCTGTGCCTGTGATGCTGTCGTCACCAGCACTGGTCTTGACGGTGCCTTGGTTGTAGATGCCGTAGTTAGTTGTAGTGCCATCGTCTGTGTCAGAGCCATTGGCAGTGCCTGTGATGCTGTCGTCACCACCAAGAGTATCGGTAGTACTAGTATTTATGATTTGCGTAGTAGTCCCTGCATCAGGAATGATGTCAGCCTTGTTGGTAAACGTTAGCGTGGAAAGGTCTATAGCCATATTTAAAACAGTAATAACTATTAGTTAGAAATACCGGGAGCCAATCCAGGGGAGACTGTGCCAAAACCGGAGAACAATGGCTTTGGCTGGTTAGGCAATATCAGATCAAGTAAACGACAATTCATGTTCATCAAACTAGTACCTGCTTACTTTACGTTGGGCGCACAAGTTTTATGCAGAGCCAACCAATTTTTTATAAAAGTTCATAAAAAAATCCTGCCTGAAAATTTCACAACATAGTGCCTATTAAGTTATCAGTTACAGCTCATAAGTTTTTCACAGAGGACACCCGTTGTGTCAAATAAAAAATTGTTTGTCATCTTTAACACATTAGTGCCGTTCAATTCTTGCGAACGCTCGCCCCAATAAAAAAATCCGGCGTTATGGAGAGTAGTGCAGGCACGACTTTCCCAATTTGGCGCTGTCCTCACACATAACAGCTGTTTTATCTATTGGATTTTTAATGCTGATTTAGTTAACTACATTGAATAAATCTATGATTAGGCGTAGATATAGCGAAGCTGTCACCAGGGGCAAGATAGCCTGAAAGCTCTTACTATATACAGGTTTCAGCGATGTTTGAGTAAAATTGACACCAGGGTACAAAACTTAGGTATCCATAGCTACAAAAACCGGAGTATTTATTAACTTTATTTACAGGTTTTATAGCTAGGGCAATGATCATCTTTTGGCGTGAATTGACTGAAACTCTTTGACATCCTGCTTTGTAGCCCAATCCAGAGACTCCAACCAAACAGTATTATTAATTCTCTTTGGTAGGCGAAAAGCAATTATGGGGTGAGAAGTAGCAGTGCGTAGCAGTGCATTCATGCAGAAATTCTAGTTCGATGTCAAAAATGCTTAAGCGTAGATATAGCAATAGTTTCCAGCTATCTTGCCCCTCATGACAGCTTCGCTAGATCCACCCCTAGTAGAAGAAATAGGTACTGTACCTATTAAAAATGACCCTTTTAGGGAATGTTTTCATTTCAATAGTCAAATAATGGTTGAGGCTGAAACGACACTAAATCAAGGTTTTTGACAATTAGCTTTACAAAAATTTACAACTTGTGCCATTTTGCCGTTATCTCGGTAGATACGCAAAAAGGGAGAATAATTCCAAATCACCACCTATTTTGATACTACCAGTCCCAAAATGTACGAAAAAATGTTTCAAGCCATAGATCATCTCGTTGTCCTTAGTGAGCAGCAGCGTGAAGACCTCAAAAGGGTGACAACGCCACAAGAACTTCCCAAAGATTCAATATTACTGGAACAAGGGCATATTTGTAATCACCTACATTTTCTTGTCGAAGGGGCAGTTAGATATTATTATCACCAAGATGACAAAGAAATAAGTTCCGGTTTTAGATTTGAGGGTGATTTTATTAATTCTTTTTATAGCCTTATTTCTAGAAAACCCAGTAAAGAAAGTATTATTTTAATGTCTGACTGCAAGTTAGTAACGATTAGTTATGACAGTCTACAATATCTTTATAACAAAGATTCAGTGTGGAATAGGCTGGGTCGGTTGTCCATCGAAAGTTATTATATTCAATTAGAAGAGCATTTCTTTTCATTGCAATCTCAGACAGCATCAGAGCGTTACGCTCATTTACTACAACAATATCCAGATATTCTCAATCGAGTCAAACTAGGACATCTAGCATCCTATTTAGGTGTAACTCAAGAAACACTAAGCCGTATTCGTGCCAAACATCGTAATCGTCAACGCTTGCGAAATTAATTCTTACTCAGATATCAGCAAAAACATAAATAATTGCTCAGAAGGCGGCGGTTTCAATTCAGGAGACTTTTTTTAGCTCAGTTTGATGATTAGCAGATAATTACACTCACTGCTTTTGATTCTTGATGTGCTAATCATTAGAACTCTTGCAAAAGTCTTTTGTGATATGATTAAGAGTTTGAGAATTTACGATTAGGACAATAACAAGCAGTGAAATTTTGGAGAGCTAAACAGCTTACCTCAAGAAAATTTAAACGACTCAC
>JAIVFU010000131.1 GCA_020829485.1 Nostoc sp. CHAB 5834
TCTATTTGATTATTTGTTTTTCAAAATATATTCGTTCAGTAGTCTATTTCTTAATCATCCTGATTTTTTTGCTTTTCTCATTATGTAATCTCTTTGTACTTCAAATTGAAGTGCGGAATGTGGGTTTTAGGAGAAGTAGTAGACGCAATTGATCAGGTGGAGCAAATTAATCAACAAGGAGAACCTAAACATGGAGCAAGAAATTAAAAATGCAGTCGGGTTGGGTAGTCCTGAACTCGTGATAGAGTCAAAACCAAAACCTGAAGTAGAACCAAAACCAACAGTAACGATTTACGACTTCGGGGCTTTGTTATCTAAGCACGAACCACCGAAAAAACAACGATAACAGATGTTTATTCCCTCGGCTGCTTGGTGATAAATGCGTCGATTCTGAAAACCATCAATATAATCATGTTTTACATAGGAGCAATAACATGACATTAACTCTAGATAATCGCTCTCAAAGCAAAGAATCGTCTCTGACGAAAGCATTGCGGCAAATACAGGAGTTAAACTCCAAGATTGGTGTGTTAGAGCAGCAGCATCTCTCTTACGTGCAGAAGCAACAGAATTTGATTCCAGCCATCGCTGAGATTTGTATTTCTCCGATGCAGGAAGTACAGGCGCTGCTGATTCTCATATATCGGGGAGAAGCAGCTTGCCGGCAGTACTTGCGTTCGGTGTTAGTCAAACAACGTCAGACTTCATAAAGTTCAGGCACTCAGTGATTCCGGTTCTGTACGAGATATTTCCAAAACTCGCTGTAACCAATATGAAATTTCTTGAGATGCAGATTGCTTTTGTTCAGCATCAGTCCAAATATTGTCCCAATGGAATAGCCAACGAGTCAGAAGACGAACTAAATCAACTAATTCACAGGCTCGGTCAATATCATCTGCCTTTACCATATCTGGTACAGTCCACTCAATAAAGTATCGGCTTTCATCAACCAAAGCCAGTATTAAATCCTCTGATGAGCCTTGAGTCCATAAAGATTGAATTTGTGACAAGTGTGTAGCTAGACGACGTAAACGTGTAGTCACATCATCTTGCATAAAAATTTGTTGCTTTGGTGTCACTTCGATCATAAATTTCCTAGGAACTCGTTAATCAGTTGAGCTACCCTTTCTCTAATATTAGGGTCTAATATCTCCATTGACCTATTTTGCCGGGGACGAAGATTAACCATCGACTCGTAAATGATTTTTCCAGTTATTGGCATAAAACTGGCAGCCCAAATATCTTGTTGTCTGCTGCCGTCATCTAGCAATTTTTCTTCACAATCAGCGTGTAGACCACCACCACCAACCAGCACCCGACGCTCGATATCAACTGCGGTTCTGATGTAGAACTTGTGCTGTTGCAACATTTGTTCAAGTTGCTCCGGGGTAGCGCGTTCGCGTAACAGCAAAATCATTTAAATGATAACCTCT
This sequence comes from Nostoc sp. CHAB 5834, assembly GCA_020829485.1. The sequence goes on from JAIVFU010000131.1 coordinate 1,434, forward strand.
ATCAGGGAAAGGCATTCTAATTATGGAACGGAATCAAGCACAAGTAATTGTTGTAAGTCTGACTAGCACATTAGCGGCCATATCTATCGGGTATTTAGGAGTACAAATTTTTGGCAGAAATACAATGTACACAATTACTACAGCCATGTTAGGGCTGGGTACTGGGGGAGCTATCGGCCAGGTTTTGGTGGAGAAAAGGCAGCAGCGAGTAGTACAAACACAGCCAAAACAAAGATAGGAGCAATCGTATGGAAACTTCAAAAGTTGTCACTATCCCGAATCATTGGACATCACCCAAATATTCGTTAGCGCAAAGAACCAAGCAGGGGATGATTGTAGGGATTCAGTATTGTCTATTTGAAAACTTGGTGGTTCCTGAACGAGACGGTTCATGGCGATATGCGATATTAGTTAGCACTGAAGATGAACAGGTCGAATATATTTCCGAATCTGGAGTTCAATTACCACCTGCTCAAGAATTGCGTTTGGAGATAGAAGGCGAGATTGACTTTTGCCAGCGCAAGATTGAGAATCTGACACAGTATTTAGAGGCGGTGTGAAAAATCGGGCTTTAATAAAAAAAGCCCCAAAAGCCCGCTTTTCTCAAAAATTGACCAAGTGTGCCGCTTTGAGTTGTGACATCTCTACTCTTTACCCCGACAGGATTTGAGGCATTTTTAACTACTCGAAAATCAAGTCGAAAAACAAAAGTGGCACGGAAAGCGGCATACTAAATTACTTCAAACCCTTGAAAGTATTGATGTGAATGAGTTTAAGACTATAAACGCCTGTGACACTACCAATATAAGGATTTCGGGAAAAGCGGCCCAGTGACGCAACGAAATTATAGGGGTTGTGGACGTTGAAAAGTGACACGGCACGGTCGATTTGTGACATCCAATGCCTTGTATGGGAAGACCTTTAGACATCTCATACCGAAAGCCCAATAAAAAGAGGGGTATTTGTTATACCCCTCATTTTTGCTTGTATTTAGGACTTACGCAATAACTCTCTGAAACTCTTATTCCTTTGTGTCCTTTGCGTCCTTTGCGGTTCGTTTTTTCATTATTTTGCGTAAGTCCTGGTATTAAAACTATCTAAGCTGTTGCCCATTCAATCCATTGCTCAACTTCTGGGCGGGTTAATTTCTGAGATGCTTTTAAAGTAACTCGCCGTTTTTTCGCTCTGCGGTAAAGTGTTCGTAGAGATATTTGTTTACCTGTGACTCTTAGAATTATTTCAGGTAAATCTTTACCTATCGCATTGGTGTAACAGGCGTTGTAAATTGCTTCTGCTAGATAAAACTCTACAATTTCATTTTCTGCAAGTTTGAATTTAACTTGAAATAGAGTGACTTTTTTACTCGGATCGGGTTTCTTCAAATAAGCTAAGGTCAACAACCATAGTGCTTGTTCCTTCACCACTTCCCTAGCGTACTGTGGAACTTGGCACAATCTTAACCATTTGCGCCAAGTACGTTCTGCTATGGGATGGCAATAGACTTGCTCACAAGATGTTTTTAGCCAGTCTAAAGGATATTTTTCCATAGCCTTTTAGTTTATTCCTCCGTAGGTATTACTGATTCGTCTACTAAAAATGTTTCCCAATCCACCGTTTCGATATCGAACACGTCTTTCAAGCCGTTGTTTTTGAGTATGTCTGCAACTAGTTCACTAACCGTAGAGTGATTGATAGCCGCTTCTTGCTTTAAGTCCTGACAAACTTCTCGCCAATTCCCATCGCTGGAAACCCGATCAATCAAAATTGCTTCTGCCATACGAGTTTTGCTTACTCCTCTGGTGTGTCCCCACAAAATCAGGCGTATCTCCTTAACTAAAGGAAGGTTAACGGAAAATCTTCGGTCGCGTTTGTCTGCCATATTTATGATGCCAATTAGATTCCATTATTATACTTTTTAGCGTCCTAATTCTTAATTTTAATGCTATATCAAATAAATGGATGCTAAAATAACACCATTAAGTACATAAATGGAAGCATCTTGTGGAAAAAATTCAACAATTCCTTCAACCCTACAATATAGAAGTCACTGATGATGAAGTCCTTCAACTCTGTGCCCAAGTTGACGCTGACATCGACCAATTGACTGATCAACAAGCCCAAGCGATCGCTATTCAGATTCTTGAACAAAGACAAGCCTCCGGGAAACTGGCTACCAATGGCAAGTCCAAAAATGGCAACGGTAAGTTAGGTAAAAACTCACCCCGCCGTAAATCCACTCCTCCATTGCAAGGAGCGATCGCTCATGCATCCCAGGTTTCAAACCAAGAAATTCAATCCTTGGAGGATGTTCTCAACGTCGGGATTGATGCTTACACAACCGACAAAGCCGACCAGTTGTTATCAACGATTCGCAATGCCCCCAAGGACGTGGTGAGTAAGTTTGTCTCTAAAGCGATGGAGGAGGAAGCTGACGTAGAATCCTTTCGTGCAATCGGTAACGAACTCGTTGCGGGTATTTTCGGTATTAGCCCAACAAATGCGACCGAATAAATTAATCTTGTTAGCAGCAGTACTGAATCTGCTGCTATTAACTCTTGTATTAGGCGTGGCAATGTATGGAGCAACAACAAGGAACTTACAGGAAACCATTAAATATTTGCCTGAAGAAGGACGGCGAGTTGAATCTGTCGGGGCTGACATTAAAAAACCTCACGAGCGAAGAATTCTTAATCGTCCAGCAACTTATTGATGAGTCAAGAGTGCGATCGCACAACGCCAATAGAGTTGAAGAACTAATGCAGCGAGGTTTAATAGCTCAAGGGGTGATTGCAACCTTCGCAATTTTGATGTTTTCCTTCATCGGCATCTACGGTATTTATCGTTACATCGGTCAACAAGTTCAACAAATTCAGGAGACATACAGTAATGTTAGGTAAATGGCTTCCTGGTCTATTCGGTAGTAGAAGTGATGGAGTGGTATCAACGGATTTAAGGGTGGGTGATGCAACACAAATTGAAGGAAATTTACCTTCATCAATCCGCGATCGCTACACATTGCCAGCTTACACCACTGCACAGCAGGTTCTGGATGAAGCAGAAGTGGCTGGCACTTTAAAAGCACAGAAATGGTTACATACCAAGTTTTCCCGGCACAAGCTTAAGCAGTTGCAATCTTTGGCAGAGATGTATAAAAACCAGTTGGCATATTCCCAAGAAGCCATGAAGGTTGAGGAGGATTTGCAGCGAACCAGGGCGTTACACGGGGAAGCGGTAATTCGTCATGCTTTTGGTTCTATTGAGCAGCAGCGCCAATTGGGGGGATACGAGAAAGCGTTTGATGAAGTAGGGGAAAGCTTCAGATTTTAGCAGCAGTCATGAAAATCAAACTATCTTTCGTTGGATATGCAGTTTGTGGATTGGGGCTGTCAATGCTAATGGGGTTTCTCTCAGTTGCTAGCCCAATCAGTCAGTTTGTGCTGTGGATCATCAGCATGATTTGCATTTGCGGCTTGGCAGTTGGGTTATTTAACTTTGCGGGCTTAGTCGTCAAAGGTTTTGGATTTAACCGCAAAACTTTCACCATTGGGTTAATGCCTGGGGTGATATTTCTGTTTGTTTTCCTGACTTTAGTTGCAGCCGGTGTTGCGTTGGGGGTGCGTTAATGTTAGGGGAAAGGGGAAAAGGGAGAAAGAAATGGAGAGAAAGAAAGTTGAGAGTTTTGAAGATTTAAGAGTGTGGCAAAAAGGAATTGAGTTAGTTAAATGCATTTACTTAATTACTAAAGAAGATGAGTTAAGTAGAGATTTCGGTTTAAGAGATCAATTAAGACGCGCTTCTGTTTCAATACCCACAAATATTGCTGAAGGGTTTGAGCGATATTCTCGAAAAGAATATGTAAATTTTCTGAATATTGCGAAAGGATCTGCGGGAGAAGTTCGGAGTCTGTTAAGAGTCGCATTGGAAATTAGTTATTTAGAGCAACAAACTTATTTACAGCTTTATAACCAAGCTTTAAATTTAAGTCGGATGTTATCTAATCAAATTCAATCTATAAATCAATCACCAAAGTAATAAAATCTTCCCCTTTTCCCCTTTCCCTTTTTCAGGTCAAAGTTGATTGAAAATTTCGAGAGTGAATTATGCCATTTGAACTAGAACGACTAACTGCCAGTGGGGTGATTCATGCAGAACGAACTATTTTATGTTCTTTGGGAGTGTCAGCAGTAATGTGTTTGTCCGCTCCTTTTTTCTTAAATACTGACCGAGTAACAACCGGAATGCTGCTCGGTGCTGGGACAGTTAGTGCTGGCTTGTTTGCTGTATCTGCTCAAATCAGCGAAAGTAAAGAAAAAGTTTACAAGTCTTTGCAAGAAGCTGACCTTAAAGCACTCAAACAGCATTTGCAAGGACAAGCGGCTTATGATTATGTGACGACTGCGATCGCTGCCAAACGCCGAGTTGCTGATTACGTGAATCGCCTGCCTGTTAATGAGCGCCCCCGGTGGATTGCTGAATATCAGTTGCAAGGGTTGGTTACACTTCCAGAACCACCAGCACAACAATCACCTTCACCAACTGGTATTCCCAATCCCGATATTGCTGACATTGATGAAGACTCAGTACAGTCGGTGATTAATCCGGGTGCGATGAAAATTCTGCAAGCTTTAGCAGCTAATTATCCTGGTTACATTAGAATTGATGGCGCTTGGATTGATGAACTGTGTGATGCAGCATCTAATCAAAATATGACTCTTCGCAGTAATCATCATTTTTACCTTTCTGGTGGAACACAGTCTGGAAAGTCCACGTTGGCAGGGGTAATTATCAATAAAATTGCTGCAAAATCTCAAAGTCCGGCAATTGTTATTGGCAGCGATCCAAAGGATGATGTAACCAGATGGCTGTGCAAGTTTAGCCGCAAGTTTGACGGTATGAAAGCGTTAAGGAATTGGATTACCTTTGCCACTGACATGATTGAGCAACAAAAAGCAAGAGTATCAATTGTTGGTGGTGAATGTCAGGGTGTCCCGGAATTATTATTTGCTCAAGACGAGGTGGACTCTGTATTTGGCGGTGGTAAAGGACTTCCAGGAATGGTTGATGCTGACACTGCCAAAGACTTGCAAGGTTTTTGGAACTATATCATCAAATTCACGGCTGGACTTAAAGGACATGGGATATTCATGGGGCAGTCCCCACTCTCAGGGGAAACCGGATTTAGCCGCCCGTCCTTGAAAAATGTTTGCTTTATTGCGATGGGGCAAACATCGAGTTATATCCTTGACCATCCCCAGGATTTCGTAAACGTTAAAAAGGAGATTTTGGAAATCTTGCGACAGGCTTGTGAAATGTTAGACAAAGCCGGAGTTCGATATGCCCTGGTGATTCCCACTCGGTCTAATCCCTTTATTGCCCTAGTCCCGGAATTTGATATCAAGGGTCTGGAACAAAAACAAGATTCCAAACCGAATGCTGACACTGTTGATAGTTGTAAAAATAATCAGCAATCCTCACAACAGCAGATTGACTGGTATGAAGAAATTAGAAAATGGGCAACAGAATTAGGAAGAAGACCGCATTTTCAGGAAATCAAACAGAAGTGGCACGAATTAACGGGGCAAGAGTTAAACGAAAAGGGGGTGACATTACTATTAGAAAATCTCGGCTACCCAGAGAATTAAACTGGAACGCTCGATATGGTAATCCCAAACAGTACAAGAAACAAGTAGCAATAGCTCACAGAAAAACTCACAATTATTGTGTCGTTTGCCTGACTAATAAAAGTGAAGAAATTCATCACGCTTACTACGGCAACGACATCATTGGTCAATCTACATTTCCTACGTGCTACCGTTGTCATAATGAGATTTGTCATAGTCAAATTAACTGGATAAAAAGCCGTAGTAATCCTGTTTGGGGTAATCGCAATACTGACGAATTTATTACGAGATTGAGGCTGGGATATCAGCTACTTTATGGAGGTGTTATTTGGTGATTAAGCTATTAATAAAGTATGCGCCTGATTCCGTTGTGGATGCTGTGAATGATATTTCTTTAGCAGAACTGGACAAGCGAGGTTTAATAGTCTGGACAGACGCACCGCCACTAGAGCCAGAAGATGAAAACTCAGCATTTAATTTAGCTTCTCGTTTTACTGAAGTAACGCCTGATAATATATTAGAAATCTTCAAAACTATTGCTCAAATATACACTAGTTATGGCGACTGTTTAGCTCTCAAATACTTGATGGAACTTTCCGCAGAATACTTTGGTTTAATTGGAGTTGAATAAAATGTATAACGAATACGACAATTTGAGTTTTGAAGAACAATTACACCTAACTGAATCCCTTATCAGACAGCGACACAATCAGCAGATGTTCTTGCGCCGAAATGCTCAACTGTTGCAGCAGGAGTTAGAGCTTGAAGCCGAACTGTTAGAAGAGAATCCAGAGTTAGCGCAGGTGATTCATTCTCTTAATATGCAGGAGATTCAGAGTAATCAGCAAGGGCTAGAGAATGTTTTAGGTTCAGAAGGATCACCTTCAAAAGAGCAAAGTGTTTGGAGTAAGTTTTTTCCGGGGTTGGGAGGTAATTATGGTGTAGACTAAATCAATTTCGCTTTTCTTCACTATTTGGACTTTGGACAAAAAGAAAATAGTTCGCGAGTATTACTCGCGAATAAATGAATGATTAATCTTGTTATAGTGACGAGCAGAAAAAAAGCATAGCCATCAGACCCCCAACAAATAGTAATATCAACTACAAAGTATCTTTGGGTAAATACTGATGGCTATGCCAAAATTTAATAACAATCAATTAATAGCGCAATTTCAAGATTTTAGACAAAAAATTTACAACTGTTTTTCTTCATGTAGCGACGCCTGTATGGATTTGTTGGATGCGCTTGCGGGTAATACGGAAGCCAATTCAATTGCGGAGTTATCTTTAAGTCCTTTGTTTCCCAGAAGCTATAACTCTATTTATAAACGTGGTTGTCCAAAAAAATACGGTGAACGGTTTAATTTAGCTGATGTTGAAACTTGGCACTCTCCCGACGAGACAACACGAATTCACCAGACAACCCGTAAGGGTCGTATGAGTAAACATCACCATACTCGCTTGGCATCAAATGTTGATGAGGGGAACCAAGCACCAAAAAATGTATTGTCATCCTTTTACTCTGCTCAGAATTCATGTGACTGATGATAAAAATCTTTCTCTCTGGAAACCAATGTGGTTAATTGTCATAGGTGAGCAACGTGGAGAAATCTCACCTACGGTTGCAAACCATTGCTATAGACAAAGGTTTGATATTGAACACATGCTGCGATTTAGCAAGCAGCGTTTGTTGATGACGCAGTTTCAAACTCCAGATGTTGAACACGAAGAAAATTGGATACGTTTAGTAATGCTTGCTTACACACAACTTTGGGCAGCAAAAGATTTAGCAACACACTTACCCAGACCGTGGGAGCGTTATTTAAAACCTCAAAGTGATACAATCATGACTCCCAGTACTGTGCAACGCGATTTTCCGAGAATTATTTCTCTTATTGGTACACCCGCTCGTTCTCCCAAAACCCGAGGAAATTCAATCGGTCGAGTTCAAGGTCAGACTCAAACCCAACGCACTAAGCATCCTGTGTTCAAGAAAAAGTCAAAATCAACACCTGATAAACAAAAAGCCGCGTAAATTTTCTTAGGCTTTAGGCGTTTAACTCAGTTGAACTCAGTTTGAAAAATAACTGGGGTAATTTATGATGTGTAGTTTTTAATTCGCGAGTATAACTCGCGAACTATCTTCTTTTTGTCCAAAGTCCAATATCAGGCCAGAAGTGGTGAATCGGGTTTTAGAGTCTGCTGGATTACAGCGTAAGGAAATCGAAATCAAAACTGATAAACAGGGTAAACAACGCCAAAAGAATATCTGGCATCTGACCGAAAAAGGTAAACTGTGGGGTACTGTCACAAGAGACAAAGCCCGGACTCACGATAAAATTGTTGAACATGTTCGCTGGTTGCCAGATGTTCTTGAGGTGATTGATTTGGGAGTGGAACAGCTTAATTGAAAATATTTGATGATCGCGATTGCCTTGTTCATAATCTATACTGCAAGGGATCGCTTTTATCTTAGAAAGTCAGGATACCTAACTTAATTTTGAATCCTGACTCCTGAATTCTTTCTTATTAAACAGGATTAAGAAAATGTCTGATTTAATTGAAGAGAAGAACTCCAATACTGAGTTACCAGATTTGGAGAAGATTACCGAGAAAATCTTAAAGCTATTTTCCCTTTCTCAATCTCCCAATGAAGCGGAGGCACTTGCGGCTTTCTCTAAAGCCCAAGAAATGCTAACTCGCCACAATTTATCAATGGCAGACTTAGCAGATTGTACACCAGTTGAGGTGGAAGAACAAATCATTAATGAATCGCAAAGACCAAGTTCTTGGAAAGGCATTCTACTAAATGCAGTCTCCAAAGCTAACTATTGCCTTGCCTTTAAACACAAAGATCGTTATTCGATAAAACAAATAATCTTGGGGCGACCTGTTAACATTCAGTCTGCCCGAATGGAATTTGAGTATTTGGTTCAAGCGGTTGATCGCCTAGCTCTACAGGTGGAGGGCGGCCGCACCTTTAAGAATGCTTTCAAGCTTGGCGCTGCTTACCGACTTGATGCCCGAATCCTTGAAGTTATAGAGAAACAAAAGCGTGAGGGGATGGCAGGGTCTAAAAACTCAGCAGCAATCTCAGCAATCGTTATGCGTTCGCTATATGAAAAGATGGATGCAGAATTGAAAACATATTCGGAAAAGTTGAATCTGAAAACTCGATTTCAAAAGTTTACTTGCAGTTCAATAGACGGATTTGCTGCTGGGCAGTCAGCTGGGGATAAAGTTTCACTCAACAAGCAGGTTGGTCAACATTCTCAACGTTATTTGCCTAGCTAAAAGTTAAACAGACCATTCTCCATCCAAAACAAATCTCACGCATAGAAAACTTGTACTATTATTTTTTACCTGCTTGCACACGCCCTTTTCTACCTTGTGTCACCTTCGCTTCTGACTCTGACTTACTAGAATTAACCATTTTCATCAAGTGCTGGTTTAGATAACTTTGCGCCGAAATGTACAAGCTTTCCCAAATCTCTTGATTGCGGCTGATTTTTGTGCCGACTGTATTCCCTGCTGTTTTCTCCGATACCAAGTATTTGCGGAAAGAGTTAGTCCAAAGCTGTTGGAGGAAATCTTCAGCGAATTGGTCAAAAGGAATAATCCACTTATAGTCTTGATCCAGAAATACGCGATAGGATGCAACTATCGGTAGTGCCAGGTCAGTTGGCGCACCAAACCCGAATGAATACTTGCTATCTGGCAACAGAGTAGTTTTACGTATATCTATTGATGCTAAATCGTTGACACCCTTTCTTCTGGGGTTGCTGATATGTTCTTGAATTATTTCATACAGTCTTTGCTCTATCCACAGAGCATGAGTTAGCAGAGGCAAAAGTGCAGTTAATCTTTCCCTTTCTGTGTCTGTAATGTGACTTGGAATACTCATCCCTGCTGGGTGTTTGGTTCGTTTATTGCCGTCAGGGTTGTATTTATTTCTGTCGAGGCAGTAAAGGAGCTTGAGCAAATGGGTTACATTGCACTGGGCATTTCTGGGAGCGCCGCTTTGGTTTTGGTAATAGGCAATGCGAAATTTTCTATCTTCTTTGTGTTCTAACTGGGCTAAATACTGCTTGAGAAATTTGTAATCACCTCTGGCGTTGACTTTGGAGCGAGAATCAACTGGTGTTGTAGTATTTGAAGCTAGGGCTATATCTTTGGCTGATTCTTCAGTCAGTCCGATGTGAATCGTAACTTTTACTCTGGCTTGGGTTAAATCATATTTGTAATTTTTAGCTTGTTCAAAGGCTAAAACTGTATGCGCCCCGTTGATAATCCCATCGCTACCCCCCTCGTTAGCTTCTTTTACTTCTAGTTCAAGTGAGGTTTTGCTTGATTTTACTTTATTAGCTGACAGGACGATTCCACTGTGGCGAGAGAAGAATTTTTCGGGTTCGGTCGTCAGGGAGTCGAAGATTTGTCTGTAGGTCGCGCTTTTGCGGTTTGGTTCCCGGATGTTGGGTTCTAAGGGGAGGTCTATAGGAAAACTGTCTACATGGGCTGTGGCGATAATGCAATTGGGGTTGGCTTGAAAATAGTTATCTATCTTTAGGTTCCAAGTCTTGGGCATAGTTGATTTGCAAAGGAAGGGGAATTTCTATGTTACCCAAAACTTTTACCCTAATATCGCGTTTCTCGAAATGCCAAGTACCGTTAAGTATTAGACTAGAACACATATAAATCTCAGGAGGTAGTATTTGATGCATGGGCAGTTGCTCCCTACTGCACACGGAGAAGCGATCGCTCCAGAAGTTGGTATACATTGCCCATTGCCTTATGTTCTGTACGCTTTGGCAAGTCAGAAATAAAATTTCACATTTTCAAAGCATCTGATTTTAATTCAATTCACTCGACTAAATAGTTATTTCTATGATCAACCACTCTTTTCATGATGAAATTAGCCTAGCAGAAAAAACAGAAGACTTGGCAAGAAAAGCAATGAAGTTGGGACTAATTTCTTCATTCGTCGTTCATCACTTTCCTGATAGTTGGGTATTCTACATCCCTGATCAAAATACTTCACCCACTTTGACACCAGAAGAGGCGTATTTGAAATTGAAAAAAATAGTTGAATCTGTTGAATCTTCTTCATCCGCAGAATAAAATCATCCAGATTCCTCGGAATAAAAATCACATGGTAATCACTATAGAGGATGATCCGGAAGCTTACGCTACCGTTACTGCAATAAAAAAGAGGGGAAAGGTTAAAGGGAAAAAGGGAAAGGGATGAATAGGTCGCCCCGTCACAGCCAGATGTTTACCTTTCCCCCTTCCCCTTTTAATAAAAATGCCCCTCTGAAAGGGGCTTTTGATGTGGTTGATGTTCTGACTTGAACTTTATAGGATGCTGTTTCGGTATATAGTTTCTGTATATCTGCCCATAGTAGCAATTGATTGAGTTAATGCTATGGCGATCGCTGACTCTTCAAAATCGCTTCACAAAAACTGAATCAATCTACTGATTTTCACTACGAACAGCGATCGCTGTTCGTAGTCGCTTTTAAACTCCGTGTTTTGGCCAAACTATGCTTGCAGCACAAAATTTGATGCCGTAAGAGTTGGCGCATTCCTTAGAGTTGCAAATAAACCACCGCTACCAAAACCAGCCGCGCTGCCATTCTGGTTGTAGAATAACTCACCACGAAAAGAATCGTAGACAATTCTCGCCGTGCTAGTCCCTGCTGAACTCGTGATTTGAAAATCACTCTGATTATTGAAACCTGTTCCGACAGCAGAAGCGATCGCACTAAAGGTAGTTTTACCCAGTACAATCTTGTCACCTTGGGAACTGTTGAAATCACTTATGGTATCTACACCAACAGCAGAAGTAGCAAAAACAGCGTTGGTATTGTAAAGGAATGTGTCAGCACCCGCACCGCCAACGAGGGTATCATTACCAGTACCACCTCTGAGCAGGTCATTGCCACTCTTACCGTCGATGATGTCATTACCCCCTTGACCATTAATCACATCATCAGAGTTGTAAAAACCCGTGATGTTATTGTTCAGGTCATTGAGGAAGGTGACGGTGTTCTTGTTGAACAAGTTAGTTTGAGTTGAATCAGCATTGAAGACATCAAAGCTGTCAGTGATGCTGGTTTGTCCATCAAATATAATATTACCAATTGCAGGTCGTGAACCTCTTGCTGGCACATTATCCAGGTTTTCTAATTGGAAGTTTTGCAGAGTGACTTTGGTCGAATCTGCATCTAAAAATGTGAGTTCTAAGTTATTACCATTTTGAGTTAATTGCAGATTTCGGGCAGTTAAACCACTACCGATAAATTGCAAGGTATCCAATTGGGTAATCACTCCTGCGAATGGATTTGAGCCAATCCCTGTGCCAGCAAAATCAGTTATGGTGTCATTACCATCACCAAGGCGGAAGACAAAAGTATCATTGCCATTGCCACTGACAAGGGTATCATTACCAGCACCGCCCCGTAGCAAATCATTGCCACTTTTGGCGTCGATAATGTCATTACCCTCCTGACCATTATTAATCAGGAAGGGGGCATTGCCACTAGCAACTCCCGCAGATAAGACTGAAGCAAAAGAGTTTTGCTCACCAGGGTCGAATATATTACCCAGGTTAGAAACGAATTGTCCATAGTTGAATGATTTGACCTTTGTATCCATTCCCTGAGCAGGATCAATGCGATTATCACCATTGGGCAACTTCTGGTCAGTCACAAAATCATTAGTTATATCAATGGTGGGGATTGGGCCAGGATCAGCAATGTTGATGACATCATTTGAGGTGCCAGTAAATTTTCGCAATTTTCCATTATTTGCGTTAAGTTCAGCCACCCAGGCATCTAAAGCCGAGCCATTAGCTTCATTAGTACCACTCCCTAATAAGCCATCTGTCACTCCAGTAACGAACAGCTTACCACTATCGTCAGCACTAAGACCTGTAGCATAGTCAAGCCTCGATTTGCTACCAAACTGTTGAATCCACTTATTTGTGCCGTCGGTGTCGAACTTTGCCACAAAGGCATTATAAGCTGTATCTTTTGTGCCTTTTCCTAACTTATCGTTAGAATATCCTGTCAAGAAGATGTTGTCTTGTGAATCAATCTCCAAGTCAGATAAGTAGGCACCATCATCACCTTTAGCGCCAAACTGTTTAGCCCACAGCAGAGTTCCATTTGGGTTAAACTTAGTCAACCAGACATCGTAAGACCCGATTTCGCTACCCTTTTTATCTTTTGTCCCTAAATCGCCTGTAGTCCATCCTGTAACGTAGATATTTCCCTTGCTGTCAGTGGCATCAGCCCATGCAAAGTCAAGACCCTCATTTTTACTACCAAACTGTTGAACCCACTGTACTTGACCGTTGGGGTCTACCTTCGTTAGCCAGGCATCGTACTTTAAACCCGGTTTAGAAGGATCTGACTCTTTTACTAAACCCTGAGTCCATCCTGTAGCGTAGCTATTGCCATTCTTATCGACGGCAAGGTCGTAACATTCGTCAAAAAAGGGAGTTAGGTTAAAAGGGAAACTCGCAGTCGGATCTTTAACTTGGGTAAACCACTGTTGATTACCATTACTATCGAATTTAGTTACCCAGGAATCATCTTGAACGCTAAAATTGAAAATGTTTAGATTTGTGTTTTCCTTAATTGACAATCCCGATAAGTAGACATTGCCTACTTCATCTACATCCAGACCAAAGCTAGCACTAGCAAAACCTCCAGCCACATTAGTTCCAAACTGCTTACCCCACAACTGATTGCCATTGCTATCATACTTAGCTACCCAAACATCAGTCCCATCTGATTCCTTGGATGAAAACAAGTTGCCTCCTGTATCTCCCGCCAAGTAGAAGTTACCGTCCTTGTCTGTGACTACAGAATAAACTTTGTCTGAATTAGAAGTGCCAATCTGCTTACCCCACAACTGATTACCTTTTTTGTCATACTTAGTCACCCAGGCATCTGTAGAACCTTTATTGGTTCCTTCCAAAGACCCGCCAGTAAATCCTGCTATATACAAATTGCCCGAAGAATCTGTAGCAGCACCAGTACCAAAATCGAGAGCGGTAGTTCCTAATTGCCCAATCTTCATTTTTGCTGGTTTTGTTTGTGGTTTCTCACCCACAAACTCGAAGTATTTGCCATTTAGATCTAAATGTACTTCAGGTTTTTCAATCACAAAAGTAACGAGGTCAGGCAGTCCCTTTTTCACTGAAAAGATAGCCTTTCCATAAAAAAGGTGGTCTATTCCTTCAACCTTTAATCCATTAACATCTACCAATCGATAATCTTGTAGTTTACCATTTAGGCGTATAGTATCTTGGGAGGGAGCAAAATCATAAATTACAGCATATTGGTTCAAACCAAGAAAATCTGTGGTGAGTAGATTATCTGGATCGCCATTATTTGTGTAGTAAGGTTGATTTTTATCGCCAAGAATAAATTTATCGCTCCCTACCGATGGTATGTTTCTGTCTAGGATGAGTAATAGATTACCTTGTTGAATATTAAGAATAATCTCGAACTCTTCTACTGAGTTTTCAAATATATCACCAAACAAAAAATCAATATTTTGGTTTGTAGTGTTATCTACACCAGGATCGTAACTATAAATCAGATCGTTTCCTGCACGCCCGAAAATGGCTTCAAAATTTACATTTCCTGGAAATACTACATCACTAGCAGGTGTATATAATGAGGCTGTTGCTTTGGAATTGGCCATTTTATTTAAGTCCTTTTTGCACAAATTTTAAGAGGATTAACGTGAGTTCGACGGATAGAAAAGCCCAAAAAGCTTGCTAGATAGGAATTTGCTTAACTGGGCAGGAGAAGTGCGATCGCTAAGATTGATTGAGAATGAGCAAAAAAGGCACAAAAAAACGCCGAGACTAAAAATATCTAAGAAAAATGAGGGTCTCGGCTATGTCTAACATTGTTAGAACCAGCCCTTTCAAGGTCTTGTAATTTTCCCCAAATTATAGTTAGTTGAAAAAATAAAGTTGGTAAACGGGGAATAGCTAGAATGATTATAGGTCAAGTATTTGAGCGTTTTGTAGAAGAAAGT
>JAIVFU010000132.1 GCA_020829485.1 Nostoc sp. CHAB 5834
CAGAACTGCCTTGCGGTTATGAAGGCGAATTCGGGCCAGGAATTAAAACCTTAGTAATTAGCCTGTACTACGGGGGTAATATGACCCAAGGCAAATTATTAGAGTTTTTAGAAGATATTGGGATATCCATATCAGCGGGATATTTATCGAACCTGCTGATTAAAAACCACGGCGATTTTGAAAGCGAGAACAGTGAAGTATATGCATCGGGACTAGAGAGCAGTCCTTGGCAACACTTCGACCAAACTGGTGGGCGCTGCGGTGGGGTGAACTATACCACTAATGTAGTCTGCAACCCTTTCTATACAATCTACTTGACCACTGCCAAAAAAGACAGATTGAGTGTAGTCAAAGTATTGCAAAATGCCACAGAACTGGAGTTGATTCTCAATCAACTTACAGACAATTTACTAGAGACTTTCCAAATTCCGACTAAATGGAAAAAGGCTCTGAAACTATTCCCAACTGAAACTGTATTGAGTGAAGCAGAGTTTAATACTCTACTTGATACATATCTACCCAAACTAGGTTCTCAACACCGGACTCGAATTATAGAAGCAGCAGCAATTGCTTTCTATCATCAACAAACTGATTGGCCAGTAGTGCAAACCCTCGTTTGTGATGATGCTCCTCAGTTCAAATTACTGACTGATAATATTGCTTTGTGTTGGGTGCATGAAGGACGACATTATAAGAAGTTGACTCCTTATGTTGCTTGTCACCAAAAAGCTCTTGATAAATTCCTGGATGATTTCTGGGATTACTACCGAGACTTGCTGGCTTACAAAGATGCACCCAGTCAACAAACCGCAGAAAAACTCCGGTCTGAGTTTTGGAAGCTTTTCGATACTCAAAGTGGTTATCAACAGTTGGATGAGCGAAAACAATTAACGCTGCTGAAAATTTCTCAGTTGCTTTTAGTATTAGAGCATCCTGAATTGCCTTTGCATAATAATCCGGCGGAGTTAGCTGCTAGGACAATGGTGCAACGGCGTAATATTAGTTATGCCACTCAAACTCTAGAAGGTACTAAGGCTTGGGATACAATTATTTCCCTTGTTGCTACTACTCGTAAGTTGGGAATCAGCTTTTTTGAGTATGTGCGCGACCGGATTTCTCAACTTGGTAATATTCCCTCTTTGGCGACTATTATTCATCAGCAGTCTTCTCTTAATTCCTTTGGTTGCTCATAGATGCCCTAATCACTCCTGACCCCGAAATATTGAGGGGATACAAATTTTGGTTGAATATTTATCAGGGGTGTCTCAAGTAAAATTTACAACTCACCATAAATATCAAGCAGTAATTACCGCATTATTTAACTTTGCCGTGGAGCGGGGCTATATCAAATCAAACCCTCTAGCTAGATATCCTCGATGTAAACCTAACTTGGAGAAAGGGGAACATAATTCTGATGAAGAAGTGCGTTATCTTACACCAGCACAATTAAATCTTCTCTACCAAACCATTAAAACAGATGCTCGAATGTCTGCGTTGATACATTTGTTGCACAGCACGGGGGCTAGAATCGCGGAAATATTGACGTTGGATTTAGACGCTGTAGATATTCAAAATCGTAAGTTTCAGGTAATTGGTAAGCGAAATAAGCAACGATGGTGTTTTTACAGTGAAAGTACTGCACAAAGTCTAAATAACTACCTCAAATATTACAGGCATCCGTGCGTGTCGGCATTGTTTACAGCCCAACAACCCTTTAGTCTCAAAGTTTCTCGTCTATCTTACGCAACAGCTTATAAGTCCCTACTTGAGGTAATTAAGGGCGTAAACGAATTAGATAGTTGCGCCAAGTGTAACGAACCGATTACGTCGGTGAAATTCCGCTTTTGTCCTTACTGTGGTTTTCCCTATAAGGAGTCTGTTAATTCTAATGTGACTTAAAATCTTAAAAGTCATTATCCGTTCTTGGAACTATGGATAGTAAAAACCTTTTCAGGGATGGGTAAAATTCTAACCTCGCTGTATAATCATCTGTAAGTGACACTTCTAGTTCAATTGTTTGCTGATTTTTTTCATCAAAAAGCAACTGAATTTGATAATCTGTCCAGAATTGCTCACCTAGTTCATCTTCTAAATCAAAAAGCCGTTGTTCATCCCCCCATATATTCGACCAAAGAACTATCTTGTTAGCCCGAAAATGATTTTTACCTGTTGTATCTGCAATGACAAAATATGCTTCGATATTTAAATCAAATCCCAAATCATCGGCTTCTGTCTCTGCTATTTGACAGTTAACCACTATTAAGGTATCGGGGTTAACGTTTACTACCTGCTCTTGGCGCTTGAATAATTCTTGTAGCACGAAATCAGGCAACAACTGGGAACTCTCCTCAAGTAATTGTTTTTGAGTTTCTGGGGAGTAACGAGTTTTTAACTCTTGCGTGATTAAAGTTAAAATGTCTTCACTAGCTAAATTGACAACTATCTTTTTATCTGCGGGATTAAGGAAACTTCCAAGATTCAGATTAATGTGTTTTTTAGTTGGCATAGTTCTGTAAAATTATTTTAATTTGGGCAGAGCATTCACAAATAAAGCTCAAAGGAAGTCAATCAAGAAACGTTCGTCATCTACTTTTACACGGCAATCTAGGACAGCAAACGAGTTCAGGCGCTAAATTATCAAATTTAGATGCGCGCCAGCTTAACTGTTGCCTGCATATGTTACACTTTTGGATAAATGACTGATATTTATCACTACCAAAGCTTTTTGTTTTCCTAGCTCTAATGTAAAATCAACGATAAATATCCAATCACTTCGATATTCTTTTTCGCGGTTAAGGTCGTATAGTCCAATCCGTCCTAGCCATTTCCTAATACAAGTAAAGCTGGGAGTTTTCTGTGATTCTAAGAAGTTATTAAAAAATAACTCTAAGGTTTTTTCTATTCCTCTAAAACTTGTTCCACATTTAATTAAAAGTTGTATAGCTATCAATACTATATCAACTGTATAGTGATGATTTTTAGCATTCAATTCTTCTGGAGCGCCACTTGTTTGTAAATTAGACGCAAGTTCGTCTATTTCATCTTTTTTTCCTCTACTATAGCCTCCCCATTCTCAAGAGAATAGTCCTTTTTCCGCAGCAATTGCACGATTCTTCCAATACTCTCGTAATGCTGATAAATCTCTTACTTTTATTTCTAAGGCTCTGAGCTTTTTCTGCTTTTCTAAAGCTTTTTTTTTCCAATTATCTCGACCTGCACGAAACAAACGGGCTAATCTACTGGTTGGGCTTTTGAATTCCATTGACTTTTAACTCCTTTAAAAAAGGCGACATGGTTATTGTATGAAAAATATCACTCAAAAACTCTCAAAGTCAACAGCCTAGATTTAATCTCAACTGTTAGTCAAATCTCTTCAAGGTCTAATACTAACCCAAGTTGTTTACAGCCGTTTTGAGAGCCAGTTAACGCCGAATAAATCATTGTTACGATGACCCCGGAAGATCCCCCCAACCCTCCTTAATCCCCTCCCCGCTTGTGGCTATCCATTAGTCACATTTTTCTTAACACTCTTGAAACCATTATTTTATAAGGCTCATTAGGCTTCACTTTTATTCTTGACTTGACAAATTAGCCCTTAGTCTTACCGATAAAAGCTCAATCTCAATAATATTCGCCTGATTGTCCAACCTCTCTTACTATTTTGGCTGATTTATCCCTGGCTAGATTATTTTCCCAAATTTTCATTTATTGCTTGGTTTTAATTACTTAATTTGTGCAATGAACCAATTTAAACCCTTTTATGTTTCTGGATAATTTTACTTATTTACTACTTCCTTACCTCAAAAAATGACAGAAGAGGGATATTACCCGCGAATAAAACAACCCCATCCCATAAGGAGATGAGGTTGGAAAGCTACAGATAACTCTGATCGGCTATCGAAGTTGAGATCGGAGGACAAAAGTAAAACGGGCTCTATATTTGGCTTTGAGACTTAAGTTTTGTAACTCAATGAGGTATAAAATGCTGCATTATCTTTACGATACGCGACGCGAAGTACTTCACTGAGCATTATTAAGGCAGTCATTTAATTTTTTAGACAAAACTAAAACATGGGGTAATGACATGATGCTATCGTGCGAACCAGGAGTTTTGTAAATTTCTATTCCACCCGTAGCTAGTTCTTTCCACTTCTCCATGAGATAATACTCTTCTACGGGTCTTTCCATTGCCCAAAAAAGCGTTACCTTACCATTATAATCTTTAGCTATGTAACCTCTTTGCGCTTGAGTATTAGCATCTCGAACAGCTAAATCTAGCACAGAAATAGGTAAAGGTCGTTGCATTTTCAGATGAAGCTTGTAAATAATTTCCCTCAGAAAATTTTGCAATCTGTGATTGACCCGATCAACAAAAAAAGTGAGTTGCTGTTTTGGTTCTAAGCTAACTATGTGACTCGTATTCCTTTTAATTATGTCTTGCCCATTAATTAAAAAATGACTAAAACGCTTTTTCAATTTATCAAAGAAAGAACATTTGATATTTTCACCTGATTTTACTTGGGGAGGGTAACAATCAAATAAAGCTAGCAATTCTACCTTTTCGCCTTGTATTTCAAGTTGTCTAGCCATTTCAAATGCTACTGTACCCCCAATACACCAGCCACCTAATAAATAAGGGCCTTGAGGTTGAATAGTACGTATTTCTTTGATATAGTGGGCTGCCATATCTTCTATACGATTATAAGGAGCCTGTTTTCTATCTAAACCCTGTGCTTGTAGCCCATAAACTGGCTGATCTAAATCTAAATTACCCAGTAGTTCGCGGCTGTGGAAAAGATTGCCATATAGTGAATGGATATAGAAAAAAGGCAGTTTAGAACCCTGTAGTTGAATGGGAATTAATGAAGACCAAGGCGTTGAGCATCCTTGTTGGCGGAGAATATTAGTTAGCTGCTCAATAGTAGGAGCTTGAAAGAGGATAGCTGTAGGTAGATTTTTGCCAAATACCTTATTAATTTGAGAAAACAGACGTACTGCTAGAAGTGAGTGCCCTCCTAAATCAAAAAAGTTATCTGTTATTCCAATCGGATGAACTCCTAAAACATTTTCCCAGATTTTTGTTAATTGAAGTTGTAAAGGATTTTCTGCTGTAGCAAATATTTTCTCTCTTTTAGTATCAGTTGGATTAAGAGCAAGTAAGCCTTTACGACCAACTTGACCATTAGCATCCAACGGCAGAGAATCAACTATGACAAAGGTAGGCAACAAATGCTCAAGTAGCTTTTGCTGGAGAAAACTCAGTAGTTGCTCACTCCCAATAGTCTCCCCTTGTTTGGGGACAAGGTAAGCAACTAAACATTTATCCCCAGGAACATCTTTTTTGGCAATCACGACAGTTTTTTGCACACCTGGATATTGACCCAAAATTGTTTCAATTTCAGCCAAATCAATCCGAAAGCCGCGAATTTTAGCCTGATTATCTAGGCGGCCCAAAAACTCAATATTGCCGTCACTCAAGTAGCGCCCTAAGTCGCCACTTTTATAAAGGTATGACCCAGATTCGTTGCTAAAGGGGTTGGAGACAAATTTCTCAGATGTTAAGTCTGGGCGGTTAAAGTAGCCTTGAGCAACACCAATACCACTGATGTAGATTTCGCCAGTAACCCCAATTGGAAGGGGTTGCGATCGCTGATCGAGAATATAAATTTTTGTATTGGCGATCGCTCTTCCTATAGGAATTTCTGACCGAGTGTTACTGGTTTCAGTGGCAGTTTCTGGATCGTAAACTGTGGCGGTTAAAGTTGTTTCTAGCGATCCATAAGCATTCAGCCAACGTACTTGCTTGCCAACTTTTTCTACCCAAGTTAAATAAGTATTGTGTGAGACTTTTTCACCACCAACCATAACTAAGCGCAAGCTAACTGGCAAGGTTTGTGGATACACTGATAGCTCGTTAACTAACTCATACCAAAAAGAAGTGGGTAGATTAACAACAGTAATCTGTTGTTGAGAAATGAATGGGAAAAACTGCGCCGTCGAGTTCTGTAACTTTTGAGACTGGAGAATTGCGGTAGCACCAGCAATCCAACAGGGGAACAGTGATTCAATGAACGTGTCGCAACTGATACTAAACATTAGTAGTAAGCGATCGCTCTGGGTCAACTCCCAAGTGTCACTGATTGCTAGACTGTGGGTGACAAGATTACGGTGGGTAATGGCTATACCGTTGGGTTTTCCATTGCAGCCGGACACATACATCACACAGGCGAGAGTCTGATCTGTGATGTAATATGCTGGATTTTCAATTGCGTGTAGGGCGATCTCTTCCCAATCATCATCCAAACAGATAACTTGTGCTTGATGCTCAGAAAGTTTCTCAACCAATGAGCTTTGGGTTAATACTAAGGATATTTGGGCATCTTCTAAAATGAAAGCGAGATTATCTTGCCCAGATGTCGGCGCTATCGATACGTAAGTTCCTCCTGCTTTAAAAATACCCAACAGCCCCACAATCATTTCCAGGGAAGGCTCTAAATTAAGACCGACGAGTACCCCCGATTTTACCCCTAGAGTTTGCAAATAGTGGGCTAATTGATTTGTACGCTGGTTGAGTTCCTGATAGGTTAGTTGCTGATTCTCAAAACTTACTGCAATATGATTTGGAGTTCGTTTAGCTTGAGCCTCAAACCACTGATGGATACAAGTATTTTGGGGATAATCAGCCTGTTTGCCATGCCAATCAACCAACACTTGATGTTGTTCTCCTGCTGTCAACAAGGGTAATTCAGATATCGGCTGATCGGGATTAGCAACAATACCTTCAAGTAAAGTTTTGAAGTGTCCTAACATTCGCTCTATGGTACTGGCATCAAACATCTCGGCATTGTAATCAAATACCATACCCAGACCATTATCCTGTTCTCGCAAGACTAATGTCAGATCGTATTTGGTTTTACCATGATAGATGTAACCAAATAGAGAAGTGATAGTCAAATCAGGTAGTTGTATTGCTCCCATGCCACGACCATTTGACCAAGGAGGATTAAGGGAGAACTTTACCTGAAATAAAGACGAACTATTGCGGCTTTGTTGTTCTGGTCTAAGTTCTTCAATTAGCCTCTCAAAAGGTAGGTCTTGATGGCTATAAGCCTCTAAGCAATCCTTACGCACGCGGTCTAACAATTGTCGGAAAGTTGGATTTCCTGCTAAGTTACCCCGCATTACAAGAGTATTAGAGAAAAATCCAATCAGCCGTTCGGTTTCTACTTGTCCTCGGCTTGCACTTGCAAAGCTAATCAGTAGGTCTTCTTGTCCAGAATAACGGTAGAGCAATAGCTCAAACACTGTCAGTAGAGTCATGAACAGGGTGACACCCCATTTTTGACTCAGGTCTGTTAGGGCATGGTTCAGCGTCTTTGATAGCAGCAGGGCAGCGCGATCGCCTCGATATGTCTGCACACCATGAGGACGCGGATGATCGTAAGGTAACTCAATGATCGGTAAATTGCCTTCTAGCTTTTGCTTCCAGTAGTTTACCTGTGACCCTAGAACCTCTCGTTGGAGCCACTGATATTGCCAATTGGTAAAATCGGCATACTGCACTGGTAAGGGAGTTAAAGGAGAAGCCTGCCCTGCCGACAATGCTTTATAGATGGTAGTGAAGTCTTGATAAAATATATCGGAAGAAGCTCCATCACAAACTATGCAGTGCATATTCCAGATTAGCAGATGTTCGCGATCGCAAAAGCGCAGTAGCAGCAACCGCAAAATCGGGCCATTTGCTAAATCAAAGGGTTGATGAGCTTCTTTAGTTGCCAGTAAGTGAGCTTCCGCCTCTCGTTGTTCATCAGGTACTTGCCGCAAATCAATTATTGGCAATGTCAAGGAAACATCGGTAGAGATGACTTGAGTGGGCTTGCCATTCACGGCTGGAAAAGTTGTCCGCAAAACTTCATGGCGACGGACGACTTCTTTCAAACTTTTCTCTAAGACAGCAACATTGAGATTCCCCGTAAAACGCACCACAACTGGCATGTTATTTGAGGAACTATCAGGTTCAAACTGATGAAGAAACCATATCCGCTGCTGACCAAAGGAAAGCGGCAAGTTGCCATTCCGTTCACAAGGGACAATTGGAGGAATCTGTGAATTGGCGGCTGTGGTAATTCGCCGGAGAAAGTTAATGATTTCGGCTTTTTGAGTTTTTAGCTCGGTCAGCAATTCTGGTGTAAGACTATCTTTTGCTGCCCGGTAGCGTAAGCGTTCGCCCTCTAACCAAAGTTTGACATCGCGCTGACGTAGTTCAGAGAGTAGTTCATCTAATGTTTTCATAGCTCACCTTCCTCATAATCATCAGTGGTTTCACTATCAGCAGCCTGAACACCTTGGGTTGCCCAACGCAGAGTTTCCACTCGTTCAGCCAACTCTGCTACCGTTGGTAATTCAAATAAATTGGACATGAGAATTTCTACTTGCAAGGCTTGGCGCAGTCGAGAAACCACTTGAATTCCTAGTAGAGAATATCCACCCAGTTCAAAAAAGTTGTCGTAAATCCCAACCTGCCTGACATTTAAAACCTGTGTCCAGATATCTGCAATCTGCTGCTCAATGGTAGTGCGAGGCGCTACATAATTTGCTTCCAGTTCTGGACGAAAAGAATCAGGCTTTGGTAGTGTTCGACGATCAACTTTGCCATTAGCATTTAGCGGCAAGGCTTCCAGCGCCATAAAAATCTTTGGCACCATATATTCAGGAAGCTGTAGTTTCAAGAATCGCCGTAATTCTGAGATTATTTGCGGGCTATCTTCACCAACTTCTGCTACAAAATAACCAACCAGTAATTTCTCACCAGGAGTATCTTCTCGAACAATTACTACCGCTTCTTTTATTGCCGGATATTGCAAAAGTGCGGTTTCAACTTCACCCAATTCTATGCGGAAACCGCTCACTTTTACCTGATTGTCAATCCGACCCAGGTATTCAATCTTTCCATCTGGCAAATAGCGAGCTAAGTCTCCACTTTTATATAAGCGTGATTGGGAATCTAAGCTCAAGGGATTGGCAATAAATCTTTCAGCAGTCAGATCCGGGCGATTGAAATATTCTCGTGCTAAACCATCGCCACCAATATACAACTCACCTGTGATTCCAATGGGGACGGGTTGTAAATGGGAGTCTAAGATATAAACTTGGGTATTAGCAATGGGGCGACCAATAGGAATAGAAGCCCCTGGCTTTAGTGGTGCTGTAATCTCATAACAGCAGGTAAAAGTTGTACTTTCTGTCGGCCCGTAACCATTAATTAGTTTACAGTTTCCTACTGTGTTGATAAATTTCTGGACATGGGTAACGGATAAAACATCACCACCTGCTAACAGTTGACGTAAGGGTTTTAAAGCATCAATTTTTTCATCGACTATGAGATGGAATAAACCCGCCGTTAGCCATAATGTTGTGACCTGATATTGCTGAATAAATTGCCCTAATTCGTCTAAAGATGGCGTATGGGGAGGGAATATTATTAGTTTTGCACCGTTAAGCAAACAACCCCAAATTTCAAAGGTTGAAGCGTCAAAGGAGACGGGACTAATTTGCAGAAATACTTCTTTGGCAGTAAGGCTTACATAGTTAGTTTCTTTGACTAATCTAACGGCACCTTGATGGATAACACTAACACCCTTGGGCTGACCTGTAGAACCAGATGTGTACATTACATAAGCCAAGTTGTCAGCCTTGACATTACTAATTAAATTCTCTGGCGTTGCTTGGTTGATAGTATCCCAGTCAGTATCTAGACAAATTACACTTGCTGCGTGAGCAGGTAGTTTGTCAATTAGCTGTTTTTGGGTCAACAGTAATTTGATCTGGGTGTCTAAAAGCATGAAAGCCAAGCGTTCTTGCGGATACCCCGGATCTAGGGGTACGTAAGCTCCACCTGCTTTCAGAATCCCTAAAAGACCTACCACCATTTCTAAGGAGCGATCGACACAGATTCCCACAAGAACATCTGCACCTACTCCCAGTGTTTGCAGGTATTGCGCTAATTGATTCGCGCGAATATTTAACTCTCGATAAGTAAGTTGTTGTTCTTGAAATATCAACGCCACAGCATCAGGGGTGCGTTCTACCTGCTCCTCAAATAACTGATGAATGGATTTATCTTGAGGATAGTCTGTTTGTGTCTGGTTCCATGTTGCTAATAACTGTTGCTCAACTGCTGGTAAAATTGGCAATTTAGCAATACTTTGATTGGGGTTAGCAACTATACCCAATAACAAAGTTTCAAATTCTGCCATCCGGTGGCGAATAGTGTCAGCGTCAAATAAATTAGTGTTGTACTGACATTCCAGGGTCATCTGACCACGTAATTCTGTAGCATTGATGAACAGTTCAAAATTCTCGAAGGAACGGGGGTTAGAGAAAAATTCTACTTCTAATCCAGTGAAGGGGAGTTTATCACTGTCTAAACCCTGATCGATATTAAATGTAATGGGAACTAAGGGAATACGGCTAGAATCCCGCGCCAAAACTAATTTTTTGACCAGACTACCAAAGGTAAATTGTTGATGATCGTAAGCATCTAAGACAGCCGATCGCCGCGATCGCAAATAGTCGCTGAAAGATTTTTCGCCATCAATCTGACTACGCAATGGTAATAAGTTTACACAGTGTCCTACGAGATTATATTGCCCCAAAGCGGCTTGTCCGGCGGCTGGAATACCAACAACCAAGTCGTTTTGTCCCGTCAGACGGTGCAGCCAAACCTCAAATCCTCCCAGGATGGTAGTCATAAAGCTACAACCGAGTTTTGTCCCAAGTTGTTTGAGGTTGGCAACTAGTTCGGGGCTTAAATGCCAATCTTCGCGGCCGGCGTTAAAGGTTCTAAGTGGTGGACGGGGGCGATCGCTAGGGAAATCTACTACGGGTACAGAGTCAGCGAATTGTTGCAACCAATATCTTTCTGTGGCGATCGCTTCTGGACTATCCGCCTCTTCTTCCTGCAAAATCGCATATTCACTTAAATTGTCTGGTTCTTCTAATTCAGGAACAATACCCTGTTGCAAGCCAGAATAAAGTTTACCCAAATCTGGCATCAGCACCGCCCAAGACCAACCATCACAAATAATATGATGTGCTGTCAAAGTAGCTAGATGCTCCTGCGACTGCAATTTGACAATTTTTGCCCGAAATAGAGGGCCATGTTCTAAATCAAAAGGTTGCTCTACCTCTTGTCGCAAGATACTAGCTAATTTTTCCTGTTGTTCTTGTGGTTCCAGGTTAGAAAGATCAATAATAGGGATTTCAATTTGCCGAGAAGCAACAATACAGAGTGTATTGCCATCGGTACTAAAAGTTGTCCGTAGTGCTTCATGACGTTGTACTAACTTTTCCACCGCAGATTGGAAAACTTTGACATCAAGTTCGCCTTTTAGTCGCAGAGATTGGGATTCGTTATAAGCACAATTGGCAGCATCCCCCATTTGCACAGAAGCCCAAATTTCTTTTTGTGATTCTGTGGCAGGAGCGGTTAGAAGTAATTCCCCGTCTGCAAATGGATCAAAATCAACCGCAGTTAAACTGGATTGGTAATCTACAGGTGATAAGCTCATAAAACTCTATTATTTTCTTAATTATTCAATGTGGTTAAGTTTCAATCTGTCTTGGCAAACTATTGGCGCTCAATACATTCTTTACGCAACATTGTAGACTTTAAATAATTACGCGCAGGAACTTCTACAAATCTATATGTCAATGATGCAGCGATCAATACCATCATAAGAAATATTACTAAAGATGTCAATGCTTCGTATTCTGTGAATCCTTTGCCAAAGGCGTTGTGAAATTCATAAATCCAGAACAACTTTAACAATTCTTGAATAAACCAATGAACCATATAAACTGAGTAGGATATAGTACCGAGATATAGCATTATTCGGGAATTCAAAAATTTTGATATCGCACCATTATTGTTGACAGATACAGCTAAAACAAGGATAGAAAAAGCTGGCAAAACTAGCCAATCATGAAGGCTACGCCAATGATGCCAGTAGGAATGCATAATCATAATTATCCAAATTATGGCTATAATTGCCAGGAAATTAAGATTAAAATACTTTCTATAATTACCTCTACGATAGACTTTATAAGTCATAATACCAAGTATGCACTCTAGTCCGCATCTAGCTATCGAAGGTATGCCAATAATACTATCTAAATTGCCACGGCTAAAAGTGATTAGTGGTAATATGCTGAAGAGAGTAAAACTATAAATTATCAAATCATTTTTTTCGCTACTCCTTAATAAAAAAATAATAAGAATGGAAATATACAGTAAATAACAAACTCTACACTGATTGACCAAGCAGGTTCATTCCAATAGGTATTACACCAAAACAAAGGTGGACAATTCAAATCGAATGCTTGTAGAAGAAAAATGTTTGCAAAAAGAGCAGTTAAGTTAAATTTTCCAGTGAAAGCAGAATTATTTAGTAAAAAAACTTTGATAAATTCTAATCCAAGAAACAGAGATAAAATAAATATATGTAAAGGATAAATTCTGGCAAAACGCGAAAATAAATACGAGCGGTAGTTATCTAAACTTACTTTTGAGTAAAAATCTTCTGCATAGACATGGGCCATGATAAAACCACTTAAAATAAAGAAAAAGTCAACCCATAAATATCCATTTTTGAAGAAATCGCTATAAGCTGATAAAGTTGAGCCTGTTTTAGGTAAAGCGTAATACGAAAAATGTAGTGTAACAACAATTAAAGCTGCTATACCACGCAAAGAGGTGAGAGACTTAATGTGTTTGTACATTGATTATTTTGAAGCTAAACAATGAATAGGCTATTATTTTGAGTGAGGATGATTTTGCTGCTTTGATGAATATACTATTTATTAGTTACTTGTGTTTTGGTCATTTTAATATAGCGTTTCCTAGTCTGCTGAGGTACAAATCTCTGCGTACCTCTGCGCTTTAATTTGCCTTTCAAAATATTATCTGTACCTCACGTAACTGGGAATTGCTATATGACCAAAATACAAGAGCCAGTTTTTAATTGTGCAGCTATTTCAATCTAACCAATCACAAAATTGATTCTAGCTAATTGTATTTAATCACTAAGTTGTAGATAAAACCCGTAATACTTGCGGACAAAATGCTCAGGATTAAACGGAATGTGACAAGTACGATCCCATGTCCAACTATCGATTAGTTCATACCCAAGTGAGGTTAAAGATGCGATAAACTCAGAGCGATTCTGGATTTTATATGGACAAAAAGCGTAGCCAATATTTTGTAATGTGATAAACGTTTCCCCATCGTAAAATGGTACTCGGTTAATGAAGATGTGACGTGGTTTTGTCTTTAACTGTCCCAATATTTCAAACAGTGATGGTTCTATATATTGCAGAGTACCGCAAGTTAGCAATATTTCTGCACCTTCAGCATCGGCAAATTCCACTGTAAAAGACAAGCCTGGGTTATCGGCTTTTTTTGCCAATTGTTCTCCCGCTTTAATCACCTCTGGGATATCACACACTATCCACCGAAGATCATGGGGATATTGCAAAAACTTTTTGTAAGTATAGTAAGCATGTCCTACGTTACCGCCGATATCGAAAATAGTTGAACTATTAGCGAATGCAGATGCAAGCCATACAAGAACAGGATAGTCCTGGGAATTGAACTCATCTGACTCCCAAGCAGTAGTCAACTTTGCTACTGAACGGTGGTTATGAATTTCAGGTTGGTTGTAGCCAGCTTTAGCACCTTTAGGAGTTGCTTGCAACGCCTCTGCAAATGTAGTATAAACACCCCGACACGCAGTAGTATTTTGGTTAAATAACCAATGATATTGGTAGTAATCCGATATCATTGGAATTTTCGTCACAATTTTTTTGAAACCTTGCTCTAGCTGTTTTACCCCCTGTTGTCTTAGCTTTGTGAAATTATTTTTACCAAAGGAAGCTATCAAAGTCATATCAAAACCTTAATGTTGGTAGATTTTTTGCTACTTGATCGAGGACAATGGCTGTTTTAGAACACTTCAGGAAACACTTGCAACTTGTAAATACTTCCCAGGTCGCTCGGTATCGGGGATATACCAGGCGGGGTTGCCTTGGGGATCTCGTCCTAATTTGGCATTAGGTTGCGGAGGACGATTGCGTAGGCTGTTATTGGTAATTTCACGATTTGTTACTTCTATAGACGGTGCAGACAAGAAGCCAGCAGACTGCATTTCGGCAATAGTCTCCTTAAAAGCTGCCATTACGAAAGCCAAATCAGCTTCGGAATGAGCTGTGGTTAAAAAGCAAGGACGGTGATCCCAAATATGTACTCCCCGATCGCGTAGCAAGTAAAATAGTAAATCTCCATAGGCGAACTCTGGTGCAGATTTCACCATGAACAGGGAGCCGAAATTATAAGCTGTGAAGGGTGCTTGAACTTGCTGGAAATAACCCATGAGTTCCGCTACAAATTTATCGGTTCTTGCATTAAGATTTTGCTGTAAGCTGGGGCCACTCTTCTGCAAATGCTGAAGTACTGCTTTCGCCGCTGCTAGTGCTAGAGGATGGCGGACAAATGTACCGGCAAAGTATGTTACGCCTACCTCTGGAACAGAGTCATCGCCAAACTGCCAAAATCCACCATCCAAAGCATCCATATATTGCGATTTGCCAGCAATGACTCCAATTGGTAGCCCACCGCCCACAATCTTCCCGTAGGTTGCTATGTCCGCCTTTATATTAAAGTGGGCTTGAGCGCCACCTGGGTGAATTCTGAATCCAGTAACGATTTCATCAAAAATTAGGGCAATACCAGCTTCTTCCGTAAAATCACGCAATTGCTGAAGGAATTCCTTGGGCTGGTATTCAGGGCGACGGCTTTGCACAGATTCCACCATTACTGCTGCTAACTCATCAGCCCGGCTTCTGAGGATTTCTAAAGACTCAGGTGAATCGTAGTCCACCACCAAAATGTTCTCTACCATTTCGGGTGGGATACCAGGAGCAGCAGGAATTGACCGGAGTTTTTTTGTACCCCGAACAATCACTTCATCCAAAATCCCGTGATAAGCTCCAGAAAAGATGGCGATTAAGTTACGCCCTGTGATGGTGCGTGCCATCCGCATCGCTCCCAAAACCGCTTCTGAACCTGTGTTACAAAAGGCTGCTCGGTCAAAGTTAGTCAACTCACACATCAGCTTTGCCACTTCTCCAACTAAGGGAGTTTGTGGGCCAATTTCCATACCGAGTTTGAGTTGTGCTTCAATTGCTTCAGTAATGAAAGGTGGCGACCAACCAAACAAATTCAAGCCAAAGCCATTGCTTAAATCGACATATTCATTGTCATCAACATCCCAAAGTTTAGAACCTGAGGAACGAGAGACGACGATGGGGTAAACCATCTCTTTCATCGTCGGGTTAAACCCAGAAACAGTTCTTGGGTCTGCTAAGTAAGGGCGATGAGATTGAGTAAATTCTTTAGATTTTTGAGTCCGTTTTGTATATCTTTGGATGATTTTGTCTAGATGAGCGCGTTGTTGCGTTGTTAGAGTCTTAGTCTGGGTCTTTTCAATTCGAGCAGCCGCACCAAATGCTTTTTTCGCACCATTTGACTCGGTATCAACCGATGCTGATTCTTTGCTGGTTTGGTTTGGGGGGATAGATACAGCGTTTTGTGGCTTGACACCATTATTTTGAGATGTCGCCGCAGGTACAACTGGGACTGTTAAAGATTGGCTATTATTACCCAATAGCGCCAATTGTTGGCTCATGATTTGTAGCTGCTGATTAATCACACTTTCTAGGACGCTATTAGATGCAGCAGGTTGCAGGGAAATCTGAGGTGCAGGTTCTGGCAATGGTGCTTCTGGAATGGGGTCTGCAACGGTTTCTGTTAATCCTAGTGCAGATAAAGCTTCGGGAGACAAGGCTTGATTAATCAAGTCAGCCAAGGTTACTAAGTTTGGGCAAATTTCTAGTAACTGCCTATAGCGCTTATCAGTCCAGTGCAGTACAATAGGAGAGAGCAATTGTACTGATAACTGGTCGGTATGAAACCCTACTCTCTCGACTTGCGCCAGAAAATTGTTGATGCTTATGCCTGCGGTGATATT
>JAIVFU010000133.1 GCA_020829485.1 Nostoc sp. CHAB 5834
GAGCTTGTTCAGGTCAGGCAAATCCAGTGTTTTGCTGCTAGTGCCAATCGATTTGGAGTAATAGGGTTGGTTCGAGACATTGCTTACGCTGCTCATGAGTTCCTTGAAACTATAAAAATGACCTATTTTGTATAGCCATCACTTTGGAACACGCATCTCATCCGATTCAGTGCTATGATGCGAGTACATGAATATCCCTCTATCAGAATTTTCTGAAAGTAATACCGCCCCTAGCAACATCCAGCAGATGTTCGTGGCGTTAGGTGATAACGGAGAAATTGCTCTGACGCTGGCCGGCTTCAGGCATTACAAGGCCCTGTGTGCAAATCTAGCTGTCCCCGTCAACTTGGCCCGAGTCAAAACCTTTTCTGACTTGACGGCTCTCAATTGCAAATTAGCGCGGGTAGAAACAAAGAACTGCCTGGCTGAGTTTAGTATCTTATTGGAGTCGGATGAGCACGCGGACGTTGTACAATCTGTGCTAGACAGTATCTTGGCCATACCCAAGGCAAAAAAAGCCGTTGTATATCAGTTTCCGGGAGAAAACAAAAAGTCTCTCAGCGGGTGCTGAGAGACTTGAATAAATCAAGCTAAGGATACCTCTTCCTTTAGCTTGGCGGCGTCATGCTTTTCCTGAGCATCAACCTTCTCTGCCATTGCTGCCTTTGCCTTGGCAATCTGCAGTTCAATGAAAGACCTGTCGTTTTTCTTGAAAGGTCGGTTGGCCACCACATCCATTTCGGCCGTTTTAACTTCTGCCAGCACTTGAGTAAGAAATGCCTTGAAGTTCCCGGGGGGCAGCATGTCGAGATTGTCTTGAATGCGCTTGCGAAGTACAGTCAGTGCGATATGGTCTCCCATAGCACGAGCTTCATCAATCGCTAAAAACATCAAGGTCATATCGACGTTCTGTCCTCGAAATGCGCGAAGGCGTGCGTCTTGCTCAAATTCTCTTGCTGCTGAACTTACGATTGCGAAACCTGACATAGAAGTCTCCTAATGGTTGTACCCCGCTACTGAGTGGTAGTGAGCTATTGCTTTTTTGATGTAAGGCCGGCCATAGTTGGCCGAAACTACATTTCCTTGAAGTCCTGGCAGGGGCGGAATAATTCCTTCCTGCATTTGTTTGACTTTGACTTGAGCACGCTTGACCAGCATCTGGATATGCGACGGATTACTCAAGTCAAGACCCAGTTTTTCAGCTAGGCTGATTATTCCGGGGTCTTTAAGAACACCACTCAGAGCGTCCGGCCCATTGTTTAAGTCTGATGCCAATGCATCGAAATTTGTTTGCATGGTGAGTTAGTTAGCCTTTTTGGGCCATCATTGCCAACAACATCATTGCGATGAGGTCATCGAATTTTTCGACCTCAGGGATTTGGTTCGGATTTTGAACTGTTTGGGTTGAGTTCAATTCGTTTGCATTTTCGGTCGCTTGGGACTGTGATGCTTTATTCGCACCTTGTGCCGAAATAGAAACCTTTGAACTTTCCCCTGCCTGAGCATCACCCGCGCCTACTGATTTAGCTGCGTGGGATGAGCTACCTGCACTTCCAACGGAGCTTGCTCCGCCTGCGCTGCTAACCCCTGCGCTAGCGCCAACGCCTGCTGAAGCTCCAACGCCACCGCCACCGCCACCGCCACCACCAACTGCACCTACACCTGACATTCTTAACTCCTAATAAATCTTGTAACTGAGATGTATAGGAATATTTAAACGAAAGGGGATACACCGACCACAAGCAACAGTGAACTCAAAAGAATATCGCTCAATATGAAAGCTTTCAATTCCAAAACGATATTCAGCTATTGGCTTGTATCCGTGTCTACGGCTACTTTAGGGTGCTGCGCCGTACCCTACTCACTTGCGTATTTGGGAGTTGGAAGCTGGGTTGCCCTTGCTTTAGGTACGGTCCCTGGCTTGCAATTTCTGATGCAGTACAAGGATGTGGGCTTCTTTTTTGCGGCCGTATCTCTTGCATTCGCCACCTGGTGGAGCTATCGGCGAAGCGGGTTTTGTACAGAGAAGAAATGCATAATCATGAGGGACCGGCGGTTTAAGCACCTGACATTGTTGTCTTGGGGGCTTTTTCTGGTAGGCGCGGGATTCGCCTATTTACCGGGTCTCTTGAACAATTAGCAATTGTGATTCGCTAAAAGCAAAAAGGCCCACCATGCTTTCATGGCGGGCCTTTTGCTTAAGATTTCCAGGTCTACTGCTCTTAGTTCGTAGCTACTTCAACGATTTCGTTAATCGCGGGTTGGAAGTACTCCGATACCAACGCAACTTGGAGTTCAGTTCGATTACCGGACTCGGACAAGCGCTGCAGTCGCACCGTCAGGCGCGAGCCCAGCTGCAAGTGTTTTTCGTCCTTGAACCACTCATTGCGGTCTTCGTTGTAGGCGTACCCCAACTCTTCGAGTTCTCGGGTGGACAGGCTGGCAATGCAGTTCCAAGCGTCTAAAACGACTCGAACTGACCTGTCAGAGATGACCGCTATGTAGGCAGAGAAGCTATCGCGATGCTCGGTATCTGCTGCTGCTGCTCGCTTCTTGAGCTTGTCCCACACCAAGCGTTCGGCCATCTTTGCTGCTTTTGAACGCTTAGAGCACTGCGCTGCCACATCTGCGATTGCTTGTGCAGAGGCCGTGGACTCACCAACCAGCAACCGATGTACCACCAGGTCGGCATAGCGGCGGATGGGGCTTGTGAAGTGGGTGTAGTGGGAATACCCCAAAGAGTAGTGCGAGCTGTCCTCACTAGCGTACAGGGCAGGGTTCATACAGCCGCGCACTCGAAGAGAGGCTTGCAGTTGCAGGTCATCAGGCACCTTCTTTACCAAATTTGCCATGGACTGCATGGAGGGCTTCGGCCCTACGTCAACCGCCTGCAGTTGAGCCCACTCCACCAACTCTAGCCAGTCCTCTGTTGGGGGGCCTTCTTGAAATCGATAGAGAGCCGGCAATCCCCGCTCAGCTAGCAGTTGGGCTGCTGACTCATTGGCCATCAGCATCAGCTCTTCGATGAATTTGTGAGCAGCCGTGCGTTCGCGTGTAGTGATTTCAACAGTATTGTCCTCGCGATAGGTCGCGTACGGCTCCTTGTCTTCGAATGAAAGCTTTCCGCGAGCGTCACGGAGCTTTTCAAGCTGTTCGTACAGAGGCCACAGTGCTTGGAGTGAGGACAAAACATCGGGGTCGAAACTGGCGAGCCCATCGTTCCACGCTTGTACCTCGGTATAGGTTAGGCGGGCTTTCGAGCGGATGACCGCACGGCTCAACTTCTTCGAGACCACGGCACCGTTATGGTCAAGTTCGAGCTGGAGGACCAGGGCGTACCGGTCAGCTCCGGGTATCAGGGAACACAGCCCAGTAGAGAGGACTTCGGGAAGCATGGGGGTAACTTCGTTCGGCAAGTACAGGGACAGCCCGCGGCTCTTAGCGCCAGCATCGAGGGCCGTACCCGGTTTGACGTAAAAGCTAACATCCGTAATGGCTACTCGCACGTGCCAGCCAGACTCGGTCTTGGTGCCCCAAACTGCGTCGTCAAAGTCTTTGGTGGATTCGCCGTCGACTGTGACAAACGGAATATCACGCATGTCTTGGTGGGAGTCGCTCACTTGCACGGCCGAAGGCATTGACTCTGCTTCCAGTATTTCAGCGGGTGTGAAATACGGGGCAAAATCGTACTTCGCTTTTGCGTAGTCCGAATCGAAGAATGGCCGGTCACGCTGGCCCAGTACTTGGGTGAGGGTTACGGCAATTGCAGGTTGTGGCACAGGCGCTTTTTGTTGTGCGACCTTGACGGCGACTACGCAGCCTTCCTGCACGAACACCAAGCTGGGAAGAACCATTTGGATGAAACAAGGCTCATCGGGAACCAAAAAATGCTGCCCACCGCGCTCCTCCAATGTGCCTAGCCAAATGCTTTCAGGGCGCTCCAGGATGACGGGGTATTTCACTTGCACGGAATCTCGTTGACGGCCTGGTGCTAGCTCGAAATCGATGACATCACCTGGAATCAGGCTGCTCATCAGGAAGTGTGGGATGTAATGTTTTAGGCCCTCGGTATCGACCGCAAACCCGAATCCTTTAGGATGGGCTGTAACCACGCCGGTGTGTCTTTTTTTGTTTTTCATGTTTAAAGTATAGGATGTGCCAGCAATTGCCGTCAGATAAAAGTTGATTTGTTGCAAATCTGAGTTGGATAAGGTTCAGTTAGTATCTTAACATAGACAACTAGTGGTCTTTAAGGTATCATCAAGTCTTCGGCAACTAAACTTTAATGAAATGCAGATTTACACCGCTGGTGCTGGTAACCGTGTTGCACTCGTACGCGCAGAACTGAACTATTCCGCTATCTCACTAGCACGCACTTTGGCACCCAATGCCTCTGAAACCACTTTGCGCCGACATGCAAAGAAGATTTTGGACATTGAAACAGGAGCTGTTAAGCCTCAGCCCGAGTTCCTGTCTGCACTAGCGAAACTGGCTGGCGTAAATGCACAGTGGCTCCAAACTGGCGCCGCAAACTTTCATCGAGACAGTGACATCGTGGATGTGCCTGGAGTCGCACAAGGAATCCGTGCTCACCGCTTGGCAAAGGCCATGTCGTGTTCAGCGCTCTCTCGTGCCAGTGGGCTTGGCGACACAGCTCAAAATATCTCGCGCCTGGAAAACAAGACGCACCGGCCCCGAGTTAGCACCTTGAAGCGTATCAGTGATGCTTTGCGCGTCTCTTTGAAGGACTTAATGCCCCGAGGCTAACGGTCCTGCGCTTGTCTTTAGCCGTCTGCCTATACGTAAGGCAGACTGCTAACAAGGACAAGAACTATGCAAAAAGAAGGCTTTGAAGCCTCGGAGGACAACACGATACTTCATGTCGTTAGCCTTTCGGAAGAGCTCCAGGATGCTGACGAGTACCCCGACTACGAAATGCAGGACATGGTGGTGGGGCTGTCGGCGGGCATTGATAGTGTCGAACTTATGGCCTTCCAGCTTCGCAAAGAGTGTTGGCTGATAGACCCGGGAACTGGTTCCGTAATTTTCCGGTTCAACCCGAAGCAAGTTGTAATTCACTAACAAAGCGGCTGAAGTTAATTCTTCAGCCGCTTTTTTCATGGACCGTCACTTTCCGAATTTGTTAGAGAACAAGTTTTGGGCGATGAATACCGAAAAACTTGAGGTTGATAGCATACTAAATTCGCTAAAGTATCATACAATCCGGCATATAAGAAACTAATCGCAGACTAAAATAATGAAAAAAGTGATAGTGCATTTGGGTAAAACTGGTGAAATCACAGTTCTCACTGATTCTCCTGACGTCCTTGTGATTGTGCTGGATAGCGACGTTGATGGTACAGATGGGCGGTTGCGGTTAGGGGGTCAGGAGTACGCCGTGGACTCCTTGCTTGATGGACTGCCTAAGGCTGAAGCAGTTCTTGTGGACGCTCTCTGCAGAGAGATAGGCCCTGCTCTGGTTGACCCCTCTGCGATGCGGTCGACATTGGTGACAGGCTCAGACCGGGTGCAGCTCGCCAACTTGTCAAAAGCTCTGAGAAGCTAGGCGTTATGGCCGTTATATGAAACTGCGGCTGTTGGCTGCAAATGACAAGCTGAGGTCGGGGTGTGCTTCTGAATCAATGAGTTAGCAGTGTTGGTTGTCACGTGCCCATAGCCGCAAGTTGAAGTGGTCAGGCAACTGGGTAAGTATGTGCATGCCGCTCCCTTACCCGGCTGCTCAGCGTTGGGTGCCGTTGACGGGCACACACCGCATGTAACCCCTGCTTAATGCGCTACAGCGCCTGTGATGCTATTGATGAGATGCTCACATTGGGTACAAGGGTTTGGGGTTGTACTGCTAGGGGGCTGCCTACGTGCGGGGCCACACCACCGCCAACAGCATTCACGAAAAAAGGAGCCTACCGGCTCCTTTGTCTTTTCAGGCATATCCACCTGAGGCCCGTCGCGGTAACTGCTTAGCCCACTGACACCAACTTAGGGCGTAGTTCGAAGTAGCGGTCACCGGCCGATTCGACCAATTCATTGAGGGTCATTGCGGCCCAGCTCTTCTGTGCGAGAGCCTGAGCTAGGGGGCCTTGGTTTGCCCACAGGTATCCGCCCACGCTGGCAACAGCCTGGGAGTAGAGTTCTTTGTCCATGACGATGTCATTGGCGTCAACGCTGTCGAGGTACTCGCAAAGTGCCCATGCAGCTTCTGCCGTGATTCCCAATATAGCTTCACGAGCGCTGATGACGACTTGCTCGAAGTAAAGGGCTTCGGCAGTTGTGTTTTTTATTCCGGAAGAAACGACCTTAAGACTATACACGACTGATAACTCCAATTATTGGCACTATATGTACCGGTTCACTAGGCTGCAGACTGAGGTTTTAATTAGGTGCCTCAGCCAACGAAGCAGAATGTACCGCAAATAGTTATCTAAATGTTACGAGCCACGCACGCTTAGTGCGAATTCGCACTTTTGCACTTGTCGTGAGTGCGTTTTCGCACATGTATGACGACCTAAGTGGTTCCCCTTACGCAACTTACTTGAAACTTACTTTTTTTATGCCTGTTAAGGAGCCAATTCCACTGTGCGTACCTCGATGGGATGAGCGTGAAGCGCTATCTCAGGGTGCGCTGTACAGCGATACCTTAGGGTTTTATGTTCATGCTGACGCGTTTCTGGACCCAGTGTGGCTTTGGGTACCTCTCCGCTGGCGGGAGTCACCTGCGTTGATACCCGAGATGTTGCCTCCCAGTACATGGGAGGACAACCTGCGTACTTTAGTTCCTCCCGACCGTTGGGATGCGATTCGCAAGCATGCATACGCTGCGGCAGGTCATCGCTGTGAAATCTGTGGACTAAAAGGAACGCCACACCTTGAGGCGCATGAACGCTGGACCTGGGACGATACATGGTGCGTTCAAAAACTAGAAGGGGTGCTCGCGCTGTGCAGAGCTTGTCACAAGGCGCTGCACTGGGGCCTGGCGAAACGTCTCGGCATCGTAGAAGAAGTGAGCCGGAAAATCTGCGAGGTGAATGGGTGGAGCAGAGCCAAGTTGGCAGAGGAGGTTGAAAGACTAAAAATGATAATGAATGAGAGAAGCAGGTATCACTGGACAGTGGATTTGTCGTGGCTTGAAACGGGGTCCTACAATCTCATTTATCAGCTTGGTGGCTCTCGTTGACATTTTCAGCCTTCCCAAAGGAAGGGGAGAAATTTAAGAAGGCAGAGCGCTGACGAAAACGGTTGCCTTAAGGCAATTCCCCAGCTATAGCGCCGAAACTTTAAAGATTTGTCTTGGCAGCCGATGATTGCAGATACTTTCTAGTTTGTTTAACGATACAGACAGAACTTGTACTGTATAATTTCCTATATAGGAAGCAACAGACTCTAAAAGGATGCAATGAAAAAGATTTTTTCTTTGGCGGCCATTGCGCTTGCCACGATTTCGGCCAGCGCCGCCCCTCAATTCGGCGAAACCAATCGACTGGTCGTCACTTACCGAGACGGTAATTCATCCACCTCGGAAGCTAAGACTCGCGGTGTGACAGCGCGTATTAAATCAGCGCAACGCGTTCGAATCACGGGGGGCAATGCAGTCATTTACGACCTCGGAAGGACTATGCCCCTGCAAGAAGCCCGCGACCTGGCACGGCAACTAAAAGATAACCCCGATGTTGTCTCGGCAGAGCCGGATATCCGCGTGAAATCGATGCTGACACCCGCTGACCCGTATTTCAGCGACCAGTGGAATTTGGCGGCACCAAACGGTACCCCTAAGTACGGAGGACTAAATATTGCGCCCTTGTGGAGCCGAGCCCAAGGCGCAAATATCAAAATGGCCGTTCTGGACACGGGCATCGTGGCGCATCCCGAGTTGACCAGCGCTATCTTGCCAGGCTACGACTTCGTTTCCGACCCTACCATGGCAGGAGACGGCACCGGCCGAGATTCGGACCCTACTGACCCCGGGGACTTCTGTGAGTCAGAAGGTACTACCAGCACTTGGCACGGGACAAAGGTAGCCGGCATCATGGCAGCTGCCGCGGATACCAACGGCATTGTTGGTGTGGCTCCTAGTGCTAAGCTGATGAATGTTCGTGTGCTGGGTCGTTGCGGGGGCTGGTTGTCGGATGTGGCAGACGCGATTCGATGGACAGCCGGTGCCTCAGTTTCGGGTGTTCCTGCGCATGGCCAAGGGCCTCTCATCATGAACTTGAGCCTAGCCACGGACCCGAACGAGGCTTGTCCCGCATTTATGCAGGATGCCGTTAACACGGCCTACAGCGCAGGTGCTTTGGTAGTAGCCGCCGCGGGTAATGAAGGGGTTAACAAGGTCGGCGCCCCTGGCAACTGTGCGAAGGTAGTCACCGTTGCCTCGCACACGGGCTCGGCTGACTTGGCCAGCTATTCGAATTACAGCAACGCAGTGACAATCTCGGGTCCTGGAGGTGGTGAATGCAAAAAGGCTAAAGCAGGCTGTGTGCTGAACCCCGCCGCTACCTTAGGGGTCACAGGCCGAAAAGAGTTGACTGGCTTCACGGGTCCTGTCTATATGGCGGGGACCAGTGCGGCAGCACCGTATGTAGCCGCTACTTTGGGGTTGCTGCGCGAGTTGAATCCTGCAGCATCTGCCAGCTCATTGGTTTCAGCGTTGAGAAGCACCGCTCGCCCTTTCCCCGCGGGTAGCTTTTGTGCGGAAAATTCGCAATGTGTATTTGGGATGCTGGACGCGGGTAAGGCTGCTGAATTCTTGAGCGGTACTTCCGCCCTGGGAGTAGCCGCGACCGCATCGCCAACGCGAGCACGAGCAGGTGATACTGTAACGTTGTCAGCGGTGGGGACTTCTTCTGTTCAAGGAATGACATATTCCTATGAATGGTCGCAAGTTTCAGGTCCAACGGTTACCCTGTCTCGTACTGACCAAGCTACAGCTTCGTTCGTTACTCCGGGTATTTCGGGGACTGCCGTCTTCTCCGTCCGATTGGCGGATGCCATGAATAATTCGACTGCCACCTCGGTTTCGGTTGCATTTTCGACAAACGCTGCTCCTGTCATTGCACCTGTCAAGACTCAAAAAGCGGTCGTGGGCCAACCTTGGACGCTTACTTTGTCGGTATCGGATGCTGACAACAACTTCGACCGCATCAATTTGCTGAATGCGCCTTCGGGTGTGGTGGTATCTGGCACTACCCTGACTTGGCCAAACCCCACAGTGGGCTCCCGCAGCCTTGCGCTGATTGCAGTGGACAAGGAAGGCGCTGAAAGTGCTGTTGTGGAGTTCGGCCTTGACGTGAGTGCTGAAGGAGGTACGGGCGTTAGTGACGGAGGAGGAGATGGGGGTGGCGGCAATATGGGGATGCTGGGAGGGCTTCTCTTGGCTCTGGCCAGCGTCCTAAAACTGCGTGCTCGTCGTGACTGATACCCCTAAATCTACTTGGTTTAAAAAAGCAGGAGTCTACGGGCTCCTCTTTTTGGCATGTGCTTATTCAGTATCCCCTGGAGTTCTGACTGAGTGGGGGACCTTGTCGCGCAACGGCTTGTTCACGGGTGAATGGTGGAGGCTACTGACTCATTTCTTCATTCACTTGGATTCTGCGCACCTGGCAGTCAATTTAGCGGGAGCGGGTTGCCTTGTAGTGCTTTGGCCAAGTGTTTCCAACCTACCTGCAACCAAAGTGGCAATCTTGGGGTTTGGAACAGCGCTGGGTACGGCACTTATGCATGAAGGCGAGGTCTACGGCCTTTCAGGGCTTCTGCATGCCTACTTCGGATACTTTGCAATGAGCCAGGGGTTCCCGGACCGCGGAGGGCGCGCAACGTACCGGTTAGTACTTGCGAGCGGTTTGGCAATTAAGGTGTTCTTAGAGTCTCTGGGGTTTGTGTCAGCAGGAGTAGCTTGGAAGGCCCATCTTGCGGGTGCGGCCATTGGGCTTTGTTTGGCTGTTGCAGAGCACCTAAGCGCCTTGATACCGTCAAAAAACGTCCCCAAGCAGGCTAGTGCTTGAGGACGTATTCAATTAGGCGAGCGACTCAGGTCGTCGTCGAATACCTTGCTGCACTTCGCCCACAACAAATGAGGGATGCTGGGCTTCAAACCACCGCCAGATATCTTCACGCGGCGTTCCTGACTGAAAGTGCAAGAAGTCTTTCTCTATGGCGCCGTCATCAAATTCAGGATGGCCTTCGGCCACGGGGAAATCACTGAGTTGGTCCCACAGTGCGTAATAGTCGTCAAGCTCTGCCCGACGGTATGCGCAAGGAAAACCTGAATCCAAGTACGCAGCATCGGATGCTTTCTGGAGGATGTCGTAGTCAAGGGTACGAACCGTATCGAAGTCCGGAGCCTGGAAGTCTTCACTGCAGTACATCCAGTTGCCCTCCCTGCTGAAAAAAACCAGGGTGACGTAAGGAAATTGCTGTGCAACGTGGAGCAGCGCATTTTCAATGTCAACGTTGTATTTCATAGGTCCTCTATAGGAAAGTAATAGGTCTTTTACGTATAGGGACAATGAAAAAAGCCTCCAGGTTTAGTGGAGGCTTTTGGCCGCAGTTAACTTATTCGTAATTTCTGATAATTCGGCCGTTATTCTCACGGATGAAGCCAATTGAATCAGTTTCTTTGTACTGGTCAACACGAGGAATATTCCCTGAATTGACTCCGCAGGCGGCCACTGTACTTGTTGGGTCGCATTGTCCAGTTACAGTTTTCTCGAATGCGATAAGCTGGCTTCCCCTAACGCTTCCTTTGTTACCACTCGCCATCGCTGAAGCAGTCATCGGTGCTACGTTGTTGTTCAGTGCTCTCTCGTACTTACCGTCGAGTTCTGGCGGGGTACGAAAGCCCTTTCCAACGTCTACGTACCCCCTCAAGCTAAGAGGCTTGAACTGAAGCACAGAGCCCAAGTTGGCGCCCCCAAGAACCATCCCCGTGCCGATAGCCGCCGCCTCAAAGCCGATAGCGTACAAAGTAGAGGTAAAGGGTGAAATCGTACCTGCGCCCGTCATGAAAGCACCCATTGACCCCATAGTCGCTGTTCCCGCTCCACCCCCCGCCGCAGCCGTACCAAGCCCTGCGGCATTGATAATTGCAGTCATCGCAAAACTTGCAAAAACGGCTAGAACAAGGAACGCCAAGAAGGTCCAACCCGTTTTTGTGATGGTATCGAGCAAAAACTGAGTTTCTTCATCGTTCAACGAGCCCCCTTCGAAGTGCTCGAAAGATACGCCTGAGCTAGCGATTGCATAGCCAAAGCAACCAGTACTCTCAGGGTCCGATGCGCAGTACCGCATAGGGGCATAGGTTGTGGAGCGCGAAAGCACGTCGATTGGCTGGGCGATGTACCAGTTGTACTTTGTATGCCCGTAAACACGAGTCGTAATTTTCTTGCGGAAAACTCCACCAGACTTGGATGTCGTTGACGACAGACGGCTGACGGCCTCACCCAAGATGCCCGTTGGAGCTCCTGCCATCCGCATTGCATGACCCATGGCCACCTGAGCGCCCTCAAGGGTGATATTGTGGAACATGTCCGAGCCAGGCTGCACGAATTTAGCAAAGGGATTTACACCCGGAACGGTACCGCTCATGTAGTCCTCAGGTGAGATGTAAGCGCGGTTGGCTTTCCAATGGTCACCGTGAGAAGGGGTGAACTGTGCCTGCATCAAGGATTGAGTTTCCTGCCCATTCGATAGGCCTCGCTCAAGTTTGAACAAGTCAATGCGTAGGGTCCCGTCCATCGGGTTAAACCGCCCGAAAACATAAGGGACGTTGGCTGGAAATGTTGTAGCGATGTTTGCTAGCTCGCCTGGCTTTAGGTTTAGCACAGATGCCGAGCGATTGGCCAGAGACACTACTTCATCGGAGCCCGCAATTTCGAAAGCAGAAGCGGAACCGCTTCGAGTCAATTGCATTTGGGTAACCGTCTCCCAGTTTAGCTTAGGAAACTGGACAACGGTGCCTCCAATTTTTACAGCCGCGCAGCGGTCGTCACCTCCGCTGTAAGAGGTAGAGGCATTGCAAAGTGCAGTTTGCGCGTTCGAAGTAATAGGCAAGGTGCTTGTGAACACCAAGGCGAAGCTTAGAAATGCGCTTAGCGACTTCTTGAGGGTTTTTCCGAACGTAGTCGTGGTCATTTGACACCAGTAAGTAGATGGTTTAAGGCGTATAGCGCCTGCCTTTTTTTTGGTTAGACAAGCTCGCTCTACAGGGATAAAGCCATGAATTCTCTCGTTTTTAATCGGCCAGGTTCCACGTATAACGAAGGCTACCTTTACTTTGAAAACCGTTTCCAACTCAATCCATTAATCAATGCCTAGCCGTTTATCAACTAAATTTTTGCTAATAGCCTCTCTTTTATCGGGAGGAGCGCCTGCGTTTTCCAAAAGCTATGAATACAACTTATCTGTAAAAGGCCTTCAAGTATCTCAACAAGGCGACATTTCGGTGTCCACAAATGTCTTGGATTTCCCTGGAAAACTCGTAGGAGTGAGCAGCCAAAAATCATTCACTGTCACCAACAACAGCTTGCGAGCAGTTTCTTGGAAGCAACTCCCTACGCTATCGGGGAGCTCTGGCTTCACCTTGGCGGGTACGACTTGTGGCTCCAAGATGGCACCCCAGCAGAGTTGTACCGTCACAGTCCAGTTCACACCGACTCAGGAATCTGCTGCAGAGGGCTTGCTCTCATTTTCGATTAATGGCTCCAAAAAGGTGTCCCTGGTTGGTTCGGGCGATGGCTCCAAGCCATTGGAACTGAGCCAAGATTTCACAACCTTGTCTCCGAGACAAGGGTCTTATGCGAGCGGCGCAGTGACGCTCACCAACAGCAATAGCATTGCGCTTAAGCTAGGGACATTGCTGTTTACATCGGTTAAGGGTTCCGTATATACGGGGCTTGACGCCCAGAACTGCAATGGGAAAACGCTACAGCCAGGGGAGTCTTGCAGTATTACCGCAACACTCTCGGGAAATTACGCGGGGGCGCCCTTGCCTGAAGGACCCACAAGTGCTACCTTGTCGATTCCTGTAGCGGGGAAAAATCAAGAACACGTAATTTCTGGCTCGATTATTGCGCGACCATACCTCGTTCTTGGGGGCGGGTCTGCCATCGGAAATAGTCCGACAGTATTTTGCTACAACAGTTACTACGCAACGTATGGCGGGTCCTTAAGCCAATATGCCTGCCTTAACGGAGCCGGAGTTAGCTACAACGAACCTCGTGCCTACTGTTCACAGTGCATGCGGTATCTCGACGGAGTTACGCTTTCTACGTTGTCATTGCCGTTCGGTACCCTGACAATAGGCGAGTCAAAATCTTTGCAGGTTCTTGTTACCAACGAAAGTGAAAACAAGGTGGACCTCGCGCTAGAGCCGATTAGCGTTACACCTGCTAATGCAGGAGTTTTAACGCAGTCCACAAGCTGTGCGGAGCTTCCAAGCGGAGAGAGTTGTGTCATTCAACTTGATGTTTCTCCAACTAGGGTCGCAAACTTCAGCGGAAAAATTACCTTAGCATCCAATGCTGAAGGGTCTCCATACTTCATCAACTTTAACGCCCGCTCAGAATATAAAAACGCCAATGTCGGCGAGCTTAATGTTTCCTCCGTGACCTACGGGGCTGCACCCTTTGCGCTGAACGCACCGGCTTCTGACAGCCCCGGGGCCTGGTCGTTTAGCTCGGGCAACCCCGGCGTTGCGTCTATTGCTGGAAACGTCATCACTGTCAAAGCCGGGGGTAGCTCTACCATAACCGCGACACAGGCCGCGTCTGGAGCGTATGGCCCCGCTACTAAAACGGCAGTCTTGACTGTATTGCCAGCCGACTCAGCCGTTCAAGCTTGGCCAAGTATTAGTGGGAAAGTTGGCGAGTCCCTTGCGTTGACACCTCCTCAATCCAACAGCACGGGGGTGTGGGCCTATACGAGTTCGGACCCGCAAGGTGCGCAAGTAACTGGGGCCAACGTCCTGCCTAAGAAGGTGGGTATCTACGTTATAACCGCGACCCAAGCCGCTACAAGTTCCTTTAAGACAGCGTCTGTTACCGCAAATATAACAGTGGACCAGGGTACTCCCGTAATCGGAGCATGGAGTCC
The DNA here is from genome assembly GCA_020829485.1 of Nostoc sp. CHAB 5834. Next base: position 14,104 of record JAIVFU010000133.1, read on the forward strand.
GATATCTGTTTCGACAACCGCTCCTAGTTTTACTTTGAATTACCCCACTTCCACCAGCAATGGGGTGTGGAGTGCGATATCAGCGAATACATCCGTTGCAACCATTGCAAACGGAGTTGTTACGGTCAAGGGGGCGGGGACAACGACGTTGACAGCAACTCAAGCTTCGACTGCCGACTATTTGAGTGGTACCGCAACAATGACGATGACAGTCACAGAACCAGTCATCGGTGTCACCAAAATTATGTGGCAGTTCAACGGAGCTCCAGGGGCTACTGCAACGGCAGCCAACCTACTGAACGACGCGGGCATCGCCTCTTCAGCAGTATCAGGAGTTTCGTATGTTTCAGGAGGTCTGGAAGGAACTTACGCTAGATTCAACAATGGTTCCATTAACCTATACGACCCAGCCATACAGCTTGCAAATAAGCCCTTCACCTTTGAATGGTGGCAACGGGGTGCTTCTAGACTTCCGTCCTTTACTTTCGGAAACCCTGGCACATATTCTGCACTAGCTAGCAATGCAGACGGCATATATACTTCTCACAACGGCAACTGGAATTATTCATTTAGTGGTATAACTGTAAATCCTACGGGTTGGCAGCATGTTGCAGTAGTTAGGGACAGCACAAAGCTAGCTGTTTACATAAACGGGGTCCTAGCAGCATCTACGCTGATGCCTGCAAGCGTGACATTGTTAACAAGCCCAGGGAATCGTTTGGCTTTTGGTACATATCTTGCCAATACAACCATGGACCTCGACCAAGTTAGACTTACAGTCGGAGAAGCAAGGTACCTTACTAGCTTCACACCGTCGACTGCTCTGACCGCTAACTGATAGATACGACAGCTATTTTGCTGTCGAGTCAAACCGGAGGATACGAAAAAGGACTCCCTTCTTGAGAGGGAGTCCTTTTATCCCCCAGCGCCGTAAAACCTCGGCATTCATGCCGGGGATATAAGGCGCCACGTGAACCACCTCGGCAGCGCTTTTGCTTTGTAAACGGGTGGCGCTGTATATAATCACAGTCCTACACCCCTCATGGCGCGCAAGCTTACATCGGCATCTAAACCGGACACCACGGTCCGGGTTCTGCGCCTGCGCATCAAGGACAAGCACAGCTCTTGGCTCACCGCCCGGGCAGCATCAGCGAGGATGCACGTGGCCGCTGGTACCTGAACGTAAGCGTGAAGGTCCCGAAGGCCACACTGAGGAGCAGCGCTGATGCGCTGGCCAACGTGAAGACCTCGGCACTGGGAATCGACCTGGGCCTTAAAAGCCTGCTCAAGGCTTGCGATGGCACAGAGGTAGAGGCCCAGCAGTTCTACCGAGACCTGGAGCCGGCCTTGGCCACGGCACAGAGGGCTCGCAAAGTCAAAAGGGTCCGTGCTATCCACGCCAAGATAGCGAATCGCAGGAAAGACCACCTGCACAAGCTATCGACGGCCCTGGTGAAAGACCACCGGGCCATCTTCGTGGGCGACGTCAACGCCCAAGCGCTCACCCAGACCCGCATGGCCAAGTCCGTGCTCGATGCGGGGTGGAGCGCATTCAGAACCATGCTCAAGTACAAAAGCGATGACGCGGGTGTGTGGTTCAAGGAGGTTGACGAGAAGTTCTCCACCCAGGAGTGCAGCGCCT
>JAIVFU010000134.1 GCA_020829485.1 Nostoc sp. CHAB 5834
CGATAGCCACCATATATATGCAATTCGCCTTGGCAATATTCTGAGAAGTTTTTGTACCCAGCGATTCTGTACATCTGCTCGTCATGCATGAGGCGAATCTGTTCTACTGCTTGCAACTCAAATTGGTCTATGGCAGCGAAGGTATCTTTGATACTGCTGTTGAGATCATCGTAATGAAGTGCTGATTTGTTTTCTCTATCTAGTGTCAGCATATTTCTCTCCTGCCATGAAGTTGGGTGCAGGGGGTAGGGTGTAGGGTGTAGGGGATACAACATTGAACGCGGCTTGAAACCCAGACCTTTGCAATCGTCCTAAAAAACCGGGCAAGTGACAATCGGGTTGTAGAGGCTATCTCGAACCTGCAACCCCACACCCTACACCCTAAACCCCGCCCCGACGGGGCTTGGTCATTATCACTTGGAGAGGTGTTTGAAAAAAACTTTGATGTCACCTGAACCCCGACACCAAGATGTATTCGGCATAAGTCATTTTTCACGATATTTTTCCCTAATAACTTGGTTGACAAGCTTTGCTAGGGGGTTGCATCAGTTATCGAGGACTGTAAATTCCAACTGATAACTGTTATTCGCGCTGCTACTGCTTTTTGCTATAAAATTCGCAATTTTTCTTCATCAAACTTAACTTTACAAAAACTTATGAATTTCGACAGCCAAAATACACCACAAGGAATGGACTTTCCAAGCGGTAGACCCTATAATGGATCTGGCAGCGCGGATTATACTCTCGGACAAATTTAGTAGTCGTCTCCGTCGCCAAACTTCAACGACAACTTTTTTTGTTCCTTCGAGAGCAACCCTGCTCTAAGAAAAACGATGGATTTTACGAACAGACAAAGCGCCTACTCCTTAGTGGCGCTTTGTCCTTTAGATTTTTTGACGCTTCCACTTTCATATTTCCCTTTATTTCATTAGCTTGTTTATCCTAGCTCTCAAAGCTTTTACACTTTAAGTTTGATATAAATTGAACGACGCATCTGTTACAGCCAAATTCAAAAACTGAAAAGTGATCTGATATCTTAAACATGGCTTACTTAGACTACTTAGAGTTGTTTTTGGCTTTAAGTGTTGTTTTTAATCCTCCGGTAATTATATTAGCTTTAGTAATCTCCTAGAACTTTTCCTAAGATTAGTACGTACTTGAATTAGAATAGCAGTATCACGATACAATAACAACTCCAATTGTTAAGATTTGTGAAGAATAAAATATGTAAGTAGGAGATAGTAGACTATGTAAGCTTTTTAGAGGAGCATCTGCTAAAAAGTATGTACTTTTTTTGGTGAAATTAAGATAAAACAGGACTCAAAGGAGCTTAATAGAAGGTGAATGCTAAAGAAGCTATCGAAGCCATAGATGACTTAGTGTTTGCGAAACAAGGGAGGTGGCTAGAGGAGCCAGAAAAAATTGTGCTTAGATCAGCTTGGCTTGATCTGGATTATAAGGACATAGCAGAGAACAGTCTCTATGATATTAATCTTTTGCAGAGGCGTGTAGCACCTAAGCTGTGGGTACTATTAACAGGAATATTAGGGAATGGAGAAAAAATCACTAAGAAACGACTGCGGGGCATTGTAGAAAAACGGATATTACTAGCTGACAATGAACCAGCTAAATGGAATGAAGCTACTGCTGGTCTGCCTACACTCGTAGGAAATCTGCCTGACGTATCCAATTTTTATGGTCGAACTTCTGAACTGGCGACGTTGAAAGAATTGATAGCTCAAGAGCGTTGTGTAGCAATTGTAGGAGCGGCTGGTATCGGGAAAAGTGCTTTAGTTGCTAAATTAGTTCAAGCTTTGCGTATGGGGTCGTATGAATTTAATAGTTTCATTTGGAAGTCAGTTTCATATAGACCGTTGCTTACAGATTTAGTTGCTGACCTGCTTAGAATTTTTGCTTATTCAGAAAACCAGGAGTTAGATTTACCAGAATCCATCCAAGCTAGGATATCAAAGTTATTTGATTACCTGCGCTCACATCGTTGTTTAGTGATTCTTGATTCAGCGGAGTCCTTATTACAGGGAGATAGAAATACTAACTCAAATGCTTATGGTAAGGAGTATGCAGAGTATGGGACGTTTTTTAATAGGGTTGTAGAGGAACAGCATGAAAGTTGTTTTTTACTGACTACTCGTGAACCATTTATTGATTTCAATCGTCTGCAAAAAAAAGGACGACCAGCTAGGACAGTAAAACTTGAAGGGTTGGGAAAGGAAGGCTTAGAAATTTTTCGTTTGCACGGGTTAACTAATGAGGATAAATGGGGAGATTTAGTTCAAACTTATCGGGGAAATCCTTTATCTTTAAAAATGCTAGCTGAAAAGATTCAAAATTTTTTTGGTGGTAGTGTGAAGGATTTTTTAAAATTTAAAACTGTGTTGATGACAGATGTATTCCAAGAGAGCTTGGATGAATTATTTGAAGACAAAGGCCGTCTAACTATTTTAGAGAAACAGATCATGTTTCATTTAGCCGAAGAACTACATCAAGATTCTGTAAATTCCATTGTATTGAGCGAATTGCTTAAAGAAATTAAAGAGAGGCAACAGGGTGAGGTAACAACCTCAGAAATACTTGAAGCCATCGAGTCTTTGTATGCACGTTCTCTGATTGAGCAAGGAAAGAATGATAATAAAGAAGTACTACTGAGATTAGAACCTCAAGTTATAAAGTATATTTGCACCTATAGTTTAAAATCAGTTCAAAATGTAGTTTATGATTTTAAATCGGCTTAATTATTTTAATGACCTAAATGTGTGAGCTATTGTATTAGTCCTAAGTGTACACAGCGTAAAAATGATGACACAAGCGAAAGATGTCTTAATTGTGGTACAGAACTGCTGATTGCACATCGATTTCGTTTGCTTAAGCCATTACGTCCTTTGGACTACCGTTACAGTACAGAAATTTTTGAAGCAGTGGATGATAAAGGTACTCGAAAAGTAATGAAGGTGTTGCGATCGCAAAGGGCCAAGGAAATCAGCTTGTTGGAGCGAGAAACACTTACATTGCAATTATTTAATCATCCTGGAATTCCTAGAGTTGTAGACGATTTATTTACTGTTACACCCAATAATAGTTCTACTGAACTGCATTGTTTAGTAATGCAGAAATTTGAAGGACTTAATTTAGAGCAGTGGGTAAAAGCTAACGGGAAAATATCTCAAGTTTTAGCTCTGAATTGGCTTATACAGATAGTAAAAATTCTTGATGAAGTACATCGTAGTGGTTTTTTCCATAGAGATATTAAACCTTCAAATATAATTGTTCAACCTGATGGTCAGCTAGGATTAATTGATTTTGGTGCAGTTCGAGAAGTAACCCGTAGCTATCTAGCAAAAGTTAGCGGTAGTGGAGGGAATGATATGGGGCTTGGTCAGCATGAAATTACAGTACTTGTAACGGCTGGTTTCACCCCCCTGGAACAAATTAACGGTCAAGCAGTACCACAATCAGATTTTTATGCTTTAGGGCGAACGTTAGCATATTTAGTAACTGGAATTCATGTAACCAATTTACTAACAGATCCGCAAACAACAAGACTTATCTGGAGGAATAAAGCACGACATATTGAAAAACCCTTTGCAGATTTGTTAGATGATTTGATGGCTCCGGCGCCAGGGAAACGTCCACCATCTACACAAATACTTTTACAGCGTTTAGAAGACCTACCGTTTAAGTTAAAGTTTAATCAAATACTTACATCGAAGCGATTCATAATTAGTTTAGCTATTTTAACTGTACCAATTGCTATCACTTCGTATCAAGGGTTATCTTTAGCTATTTCTAATTATTATTTTAATTTAGCTTCCCGCAATATAAATGAACCTAAGATTGCTAGAAAGTATTATGAGCAAGTAATTAGGTACAACCAAAAAGATGCTGCTGCATATAATAACTTAGCACTAGTTTGCCAAAGATTATTAGATATAAAGTGTGTAACAGAGAACTATGAAAAAGCCTTTAAGCTTAGACCTAACAGTTGGGAATCGCATTACGGGTTAGGAAATTTTTATGAAGATCAGCAAAAATACGATTTAGCAGAGAAAGAATATCAATTAGCTATCCAAAAGAGTGACTATGCAGTGCTTGCTGTTGCTGCTTTGTCAAGATTGAAAAACAATAATAATCAACATGAGGCGGCAGTTATTTTAGCCTTGCAAGGGTTAAAAAAAACTAAAGATCCTGAAATCGAAGCAGCTTTGTATAAGGATTTAGGCTGGGCAAGATTTAAGCAAAATAAGTTAATTGAAGCTAAAAAACATTTAGAAAAATCAATTCGATTAGATGGAAGAACGGATGCTTTCTGCTTGCTGTCTCAAGTCGAAGAAGCTTTGGGAGACACTGACACAGCTAGAATCTATATAGAAGGCTGTATGTTAGCTAAATCTACTTTGCCAGAGGTTTTTAACTGGAGGCAAAAATTATTAGATCGCATACTTAAAAAGTAGTATTTTCTAAATAAATTTATATTGATACAGATTTTCTTCTAATTTTATGAGAAACTCAGCATATATAAACGTACTAAGTAGGCCGGTGTCAATATTTATCATCAGGTTTAGGCAGGAGGCAGAAGGCAGGAGGCAGAAGGCAGGAGGCAGGAGGGAAGAGGGTTTTAGTTCACTTAACCTTTATTAACATAGTTTGGTTTTTTCCAGATGTTCTACTTACTTATTTTTAGACTAGTGAAAAAGAGTACAAAAATTTTAGTGGGGCTTTGTTTGATCTTTCTACTTATAAAAGATATACCAATACTGGCAAATGTGCCGTTAGTAAGAAATAAAAGGAATCAGGTTCGCTGCAAGCCAAGTGGAAGAGTAATGTCTCCAGGTGATAAGCGTTTTGAAGTAGGAAGCTTGATTTGTGATGGCGATAAATTAGAAGTTGTAGATGGTGGTAGTATTAAATTTTTATGTTTTAGCACAGGAATGGTTTTAGACTTATCTAGTGGATTTGTTTCTTCTAATGAATGTGCAAAACCTTATTCATCTGATTCTGTTTGCCGCATAGATAGCAGAAACTTCTGTCAAAGGACACGGAAGGGAGGGGAAGTAGTAAACGATGAGCCGACAATTATTTATCCTTATCATATCCCGACACTAAAACCGCGAACTGAAGTCGCTTGGGTTGCGGTTGCGGGTGCTACTTCTTATACAGTAAGGTTTGATTGTCCTGAGTTTGCTTGGGAAAGAGTTGTAAATCAAACTAGATTGGCTTATCCTTTGGAGGAAACAGCTTTGCTCTCTGGACAAACATGTAAAATTTCTATCTTCGCTTATAAAAATGACAATCTTATGGGTGCAGATCAGTCAGTAGTCTATTTGTTACCAGAGGATGAGGTGAAACGAATTTTAGATACGGTAGAGCAAATTAATCAATTAGAACTTTCCCCGGACGAAGCTGCTCTTGACATGGATACTGTCTTTATTTCAAGAAACCTTTTCGATGAAACATTTGAAAAACTAAATAATGTAATTGCATCAGGTACGAGAAATCCAACTATCTATAGAGTACTAGGCGATCGCTATTTTCAAGCTGGTGTATTAGATCAAGCGCAGCGTTAATATTTAAAAGCATCTGAGTTATTGAAAACTAATAACAACCCAACTGAGTTAAAGAATGTACAAGAGGGGTTAAAAGTAGTAGACTATTACAACCAGCTTCCTACTAGCAGATAAGGGGCCCAATGATAAGGGTTATTGTACTCAGGAATTGCCATCAAACTGATTTGTGCCAACCTTAAAGCCTCTGCTTTAGGAATACCACGCTTGAGGTTTTTGTAAAATTCATTCATGAAAAAAACACTAGATTTAGAATCTACTAACCACAAAGTGGCTATTATACTTCTTGCACCTGCTTGTGCTGCTACACCAGCAATTCCGAGTGCTGACATTTTATTACCCTTGGCAGTTTGGCACGCACTTAGCACTAATAACTCAATTGCATCTTGATGGATTCGAGCTTGCCTTTTTAACAAAGTACCAAATCGGCTAATATTGACTAACTCATTCCAAGTTAAAAATCCTGTTCTTCTACGAATAGAACTAAATTGAGCATGTGTTGTGATGTGAAGAATATTAAAGTTTCTTTTGCTTAGTTCTTGACTTAATCGTTTGGTATTAAATTCTTTATTGAGCAAGTCTACAGAAGAATTAGTTTGTTTCTTCACTTCAGCTATCTCTATCTCTACATCAGGTAAAGGTTGTAATCCAGGAGTAGCATCAGGATCATAAAAGCTAGGAGCAAATGTGGAAATTCCACCAATTAGAGCATTTGAATGTTCTTGAGGTAAAGCTTTGGGCTGGCGAACTCTAGAACCCAAGGTTTCTGAAGAACTATAGTGCTGAAATAAATAATCTTTTCCATCATGAAGTATACTCATTGGTAAACTTTGGAAAGATTTGTCTAGAACAAATACTAAAGTTCCACTTGAAGGCAAAGACTTCTTAAAAGGTTCAATTAGCTGCTTATAAAGTGCTTGAGAATGTGGAATGATAAGTTCCTCGCCACTGGAAACAAGGCTTTTGTTTTGTAAGATGCTTAACAGAGCATTAACATGATTTTTAACTAGCCTAGATTCAACAGAGTGATGACGAATGGAAGAATCTGGAAACTGAGCAAATACCTGTATAGTGCTGTCTAAATCGATAATGTGAATGATTGCTGATGCACTAGCAAGATTCTCAATCCTATCTAAAGCAATAAGGTCGAGTTTGCCACACTTTAGATAATCCTCCAACTGTGCTAATTGAAGCTGTTGGTTGGCTTTTATTACTTTGCGTTCAAAATTAGGATATTGTTCTGCTATCAGCAGTCGCATGTAATTCCGGTATACAGGCTCTACTTTCTCATAAAAGAAAAACTGTGCATCTAAATTGCTATGCAAGAGATGATCACGAATTTGTGTTATGCTACCAATGGCCGCACCGTAAGCTTGAATGGCTCTTTCGTGTTTACCTTGTTTTTGGAATAAATTCCCTAACTGCTGTTGCCATTCATAAGCAACATCTGCATTATTAATGGACTGAGCTAAACTTAAAGCTTCTTCAAAATATGTTTGCGATTTATCTGGATTTAACTTACCTAAAGCACCTAAACTTTGAGATTTTAACAACTTATTATTAATATTTTTAGCTGTTTCTAAGGCTGATGTAGTATACTGAATAGCTATTGATTGCAATGATTGATTCTGAGTTTTGCTTAGGCTTTTAGCAAATTTTAGTTGAGCTTGAATAGATTCTTCGGGCGACAATTGATAAAAAACTGAAGAGCTTTGCAATATAATATCTACTAAAGGTTGAATCTGCTGATTAACTTTTGTATGAGTATTCACTAGCTTAGGTTTATCTGTTAGCCATTCATCAAAGTCTAGTAATAAGTTTAAACGGTTCAGTTGCGCTTGTAGCTTTATTTTTTGTGGAGAATTTTTCCGATCTACTAAAAGTTTGTATGTATCAAGCGACTCCTGTGCCTTCTGTGGAATCAAGTCTACAATTGTCTCTCTAAAGACTGGTTCTTCTACCCATTTGTATTCATCTCGCGCTCGTTGGTAAATGGACTGTTTTGTATTACCCAATGACAGCAAAATATCGCTAATTTCTTTTGAAGATGTTTCTTTAGCGAATAATAGTGTTTCTTCCAGAATTAGTTCAGATTCATTTAACTTGCCAACTAAGCGTAGGACTTGCCCCATACTTTGTAATCCCAATAAGCTTATTGGTGTTAATTTTAACTGATGTATTGCTGCTATCAGTTGTGACTTATCGTATTCAGTAAGTTCTAATAGTGTTGGGTTACAATTCCAATTATTTAATTTTAGAGCTTCCACTATTTTCTCACAAGCCTGAGAGTATAACCCTAATTTTTGCAAGGCAAAATTTTGATTAATCAGGCTCCCACTAACACCTTCGGCATCTTTAATCTGATGATAAATTTTTGTGGCTTGTTGCCAACTGTCAAGAGCCTCTACTGCTTGACCTTGATTTAATTGTTTTCTACCCACTTGGGTTAAAAGTTCAGCCTGTTGTATATGTGTTTCTTTTTCCGTTGACTGAGCCAGCAATAGAGACGATTGAGTTAAAACTATTGATAAAGCTAGAATGCCTAAAAGAGCATATTTTAGGCAATATCTCCATTTAATCATCGCTTTACTATGTTGCTAGGATGGGAAAATTCTGCTACAGAATCGACCGATGTACACGGAATAATAGAAAAAAAGCTATCAGGTGTGGCTTGATTAGGCGCTATCGCAACTAATTCGACGTTTCCTCTGGAATCTATTACCCAACTCTGAGCTTCAACAATTTCCGTAGTTTTTTTAATTGTTGCTAGCTGTAACTTAGATGAAAGTTCATCAGGCTTAGATGAAATAGAATTTTTCTGCCAGATAGGTTGACTATCTAGATGTTCGTCAAATTTAGGCGGTGGACTGTTGCTAGCCACAATTAACATATCACTTCCTGTGCCTGACTGTGCAGCACAACCTGAAGCCATCTTAGGGGGTTCTTTAACTATTTCTGACGTTGCTTTAATGTCGGTAGGATTAGCGTAAAATCCGTTGATATCAACCGTGCCGTTAACTCCCAACTGGGAACTGGCTGTAATTCTGCTATTACGAGAAAAAAAGAATCCTTGAGTATTGATGCGAATATTGCCACCGCGTCCCTTGAATGCATCAGCTTTTATACTGCTGTTTTCTGAACCAGTTAGGATCTGTGTATTGATGTAGATATTGCCGCCATTACCGTTACCTTCGGCAGTTGCACTAATAGTACTGTTGCGTAGCTGTAAATTCTGTGTATTGATGTAGATATTGCCGCCTTCGCCGGAAGCAGTTGCGGTAGTGATAGAGCTTTCATTATCTAAAGTAATTGACCGAGCATTAATTGTAAGCCTTCCAGCATCAGTACTCGTTCCCTCATTGCTAACGCTAACTTGTCCACCATCTGTGATACGTAGACTCCCAGTATTGATATTTACCTCTCCAGGGGAGCCACTTGGTACTGAAGGAACTCCGAATACTTTTTGGGTGTCTGAATCTGGTATAATCGCAGATGAACTGACCCTATTGCGTATCTCTAAATCAAAAGCGTTTATAGTAATACTTCCAGCAGAGCCAGAGCCTATAGTGGAAGTATTAACTGTTGCCATATCCCCCACTACCATTTTTGATGTATTTATTATTAGATTGCCAGCATCTCCTGCACTAAAAGTTGAAGCAGCTAAATAGCTAGGAACATACTCTCTATCTGAATTAATCAATTCCACAGAGTTAAGTAAGTGTACAGAATTGGTTGCATTCAGAGTCACCGAACCTCCTGCGCCGATTCCACGAGTTAGAGATATAATCACTCCGCCATCCTAAGCTATCAACCGCCCTGTTGACACTGTGATGTCTCCTGCCTTCCCAGTAGTTAAGGTACTAGTAGTGATGTTGCTGGTAATAAAAGGATTAGAGGGTGAAAAACCAAGCAATTCTATAGAATCAGAGGCATTGATATTAATGCTACCTCCCTTGCCAGAACTATAGGATCTACTGCTTATACCTGCTCCTTGCTGAATAACCATCCACTTAGTGGAGATATCTATATTTCCTGCACTTCCAGAAGCTGTAGATTCAGTCCGCAAGATGCTAGGAAATCTTCCATCTGGAGAGATTCCGCTCAATTTCAGTAATTCAGAAGCATTGATACTAATACCGCCCGAAGGTTGTGAAGCTTGGTTTTGAACTAAAATTATGGAGCCATCGCTTAATGAGATAAGCTTGCCCTGTATAGCAATAGAGCCACTATTATTCCCGCTAGTATCCACTAAGGTTTGTTGAGACAGATGAATGTCCTTATAAGAAGATACCTCTTCATATCCTAAAGTCCACCCTTGAACGATTGGAATAAGGCTGATCATACCAGAGTCAACACTGCTCAGTTCAATCCTTCCTCCCTCTGCTGTCAAAGTGGCACCCTCTAAAGTGACATTACCCCCTAATAAACCTAATGTTTTACCTGGTTGTACCGAGAGACCAGTTAAGGTACTACCCCTAATAATTGGTGAACGCAGTGTACTTGGAGCAGTTAAACCTTGACCTGTACCCTGTACCCGAATTGCACCTGAATTGCTCCCCAGTTGTAAGCCAACAGGAACACTAACAGTCAACAAGGGTGTCGCTTGAGGATTGGTAGCACTAAACTCAAACTCATCAGCAAATTTGACAGCACTGGCAGTACTTGCAAAAAACGAGCCACCAATATCTAATCGTGCATTTTTTCCAAAGATAATCCCATTGGGATTGATTAAAAATAAGTTGGCTATGCCGTTAGCTTTGAGCAACCCGTCTATGTTAGAAACTGATGAGCCTGTTACACGACCAAAAATATTCTGAATATTTTGAGCGTTGTTAAATAAAACTGTGCTGCCCGTAGGAATAGAAAACTGTTCAAAACTATGAAATAAGTTGCTATCCTTGATAGTGCCTCCATCAATGACTCTGGTATTATCCTGTAATCTAACAATAGAATTAACAGGTAACGTTTTATCTGGTATAACTTGTGCTGTAACTGATGGGGAGGCTAGCAAAAAAAAGAGGATGCTACCTTGAATGCTCCAAAATTGTGTAGCACGCTGTTTCATTGAACGCCCCTCTTTTATATTTATGATTAATGAATGAATAAAATGCATTTGCTACTCATAGAATAAAGTCTGGCTATTATTTTTATTAAGAAAATTATCAAGTCCAATTCACTCAGAAAAATTATTTCAAGTGGTAGAGATGACATCAGGTGAGAGAAAAATTAATCTGCGTCCTAACTATGCCTTGTTCGCATAGGCTTTCACAATAACGCTTCTACTACTTGGTCAAAATTACGGCAATATACCTGTTGGTGATATTCTTGCCACTTTTCATTAGACGAGTGAGGGAAACCTGTCAATGTTGCCTTTTGGACATATGTCACAAATGGGCGACGAAGATGCTCATATTTCTCAAAGGCTGTGGTTATAGCTTGCTTATCATCCCAGTTATTTTCGAGAGCGATGTTAGCAATAATCGTTGCAATAGCCAGTGCATCTTCAAGTCCTTGATTAGCTCCTTGAGCTGTGAACGGAGGCATTCCATGTGCTGCATCACCAACCAGTACAACTCGCCCGCTACTCCAGGGTGGTTGAAATTTGACAGGGTACTCTTCAGTATTAATGTCAATTTTGCTCTTGATTTGGATAGGATCTGAAATGGTAGCGCGGTGAATGTAATATGGGCGCTGCTGCATATTAGTAGGGGGAGAGCTACCCACTAATTGCTTGAGTATGTGAGGAAAGCCTCCCTTTTCTAACTCCTGTACAGCTAAATTAATCAAAGAACTTCCAGACTTACCCTGTAATGAATCCAAAGGCAAAGCCAGAGTTATGATATATCCAACTTGACTGCTTCGTTTGCGAAATAACATCAACCTTGGTTTTTCTATCCAAGGTTGATCACTAAATACTTGATCATTACTAAGTGTTACAGTTGATGAGTCTTGAAAAAATTTATCTTGTAATTCTGTCCACAGTTCACTTGGTATCTCATCTGTTTCCATACAAGATATTGCTGCAAATCCTGAATATTTAGGCTGTGCGAAATCACAATATGGACTATCTTTGTAAAGAACTTTACGAATTGTAGAGTTAATCCCGTCTGCTGCAATAATTAACTTAGCTCGAAGCGATTTTGTTTCTAATTGTTTGGAGACAGTATTTGAACTCTCGAACTGTGTATCATTATGTTTATCTTCGTTTGTCCAATGACCATAGGGGTTGCTTTCTATGCTTGTATTAGAGACGCAATCTATTCGGACACACCCATTTTCTGGTTCATCCACAACATTGATGCAACGGTGATTAGCTTGAACCTGCTCCTGAGGTAGTAGATGTCTTAAGGTTGTCTGCAAATCATACCAAGGAACTGAGACTCGACCTTCCCCATAATCTTTAAACCAGTCGTCGAACCCAAGAGGTATTGACCGAATTAGCTGCCCCTGCAAATTTTTGTAAACCCATCTAGGAGAAGTGTTTGGAGGTTTTTCTTCCTGATTGGTTTTAACAGTTTTCTCGTTATTAGATTGTTGAGGATTAAAGAGCCTAACACTAGTTTTTCTGACCTCTTCGTAAGCGTTAGAGTCTAAACATTTGAGAGCTTTTAATCCATTTGGGAGAAGATCTAACCCATGACCAACCTGACGGAAGGTACGAGTTTGGTCGATGACAAGAACATTTTCTATACCATGCTTGCGTAAGCCAATAGCAGTTGCTAATCCAACGGGGCCAGCACCAACAATTACAACATCATATATTTTTTCCATAAAGCAAAAGAAAGCCAAGTCAACACCAGGCTAAATCTGACAGGGAACTTCAAACAGGCGTATCAGTGCATTAGCATATTAATACCACATTACAGAGCTTTTTATTCCAGGAAATAAAAACTTTTGTAAAATTGTTGAGAGAAAAACTCAGATGATTGATGGGACTTTTGGTTGTCCTTTATAAGTGCTAATGGTGTTGGTATTGGTGAATAGAGTGTAGAGACGGAAGCCGTACCAACAAAGACTCTTGGTGTCATTTCGGATTGACGAAGTATCAACCACTGCGCCAGGGTAAGAATCACACCAAAGATTACCGCAGCAATCCCCGAGAGAACTACATTACCTGTCCAAGTGAATGGATCTACCGCAAATTTAATGATTAGCGTGATAGTAATCGGGGCAGAGAGCAAAAAGCTCAGGAGTAAGCTAGCACTAATCGCAAGAAACCAGTAACGACCGAGATAACCCAGGCGAAATTCTAACAACGACTCTTGTACTCCAAACAAAGTCATACATTTTGCAATACCCTCTGTCAAATAATCAAGCATTAGCCCTTGTTTTACTCGTGTGTTAAAGAGGGTATTCCTAGAATAAGCTGAAATTGAATTCAGTTGGTAGAAGTTAGAAGTCAGAATTGAATTCAGGCTTCTGACTTCTGAAGTCTTTCTTGTTAACTGTGGTATTGGACTGATTTTCGTTAAAGTATTCTTTCATCGGTGCAAAATATAAAAAGCAAGCAATGAAAAACCTCAACCTGTTTAAAGGATGGGGGCATAAATAAAAACTCTATATTTCCATGATGACACAACCCAATATTTGTTCAAGTGCTGTCAGCCTGGAGGTTGGGCAATGAACAAACTACCATCTAGACGCAAAAAAGTTATCCCTGGGGCATCTGAGGAACCAAAGCCAGCCGCCGACTCTGTAAAGGAAAATACTTTTGAGCAAGATAACCCAGCTTCAGCAACTATCACGGTTACGGCTGTTGAAGTAAAAGAGTTGACCGACCAAGAACAAAGCTTACGCTTGCAATTGGAACGTCAGGTAGAAAGGGCATTTTTGTCAGCAGGTCAGGCGCTGATGGAGTTGAGAGACAGACGGCTATACCGTTCCACGCACCAGACTTTTGAAGAATACTGCCGCGATCGCTTTGGTTATAGTCGTGATGCGGCGTACCTAAAAATTTCAGCGACTGTGGTTTATGGAAATCTTCAAAAGTTTTTGCCGACCATTGGTCGGCAAATTCCAATGCCGACCAACGAACGACAATTGCGTTTTTTGGCGAAAGCTGAGTTGGAACCGGCTGTGCAAGCGGATGTATGGCAGCAGGCAGTAGAGCAAGCTGGCAATAAGATTCCATCCGGTCGGATCGTGAAAGACGTGGTGGACAGGATACGCGAAAGTCCGAAAGTACCCAATCCTTATCATCTTGGGGAAATATGCCTTCTGTTGCCGAAGGATAACCCGGAACTCAGAGGTAAAGCGGGTTATTGGGGAGTAGTTAGCCATTCTGGAGAATACACTTGTACAGTCCAGACATGGGACGGGGATTACACCGTAAAAATCGAACACCTGAAATCACTCGAACTGCTTGATGAAGATTGCCAATTCATGCAGCAGCTATGTGTGAGGTTACGGCAGTTGCATCAACTGGCCAGCCGTGACTCTTCTGTAGATTGGTTGTTGCAGGGGTTGGGGAAACAAGCTAAACCTTATTTATCTTCGTTGCAGGCAAAATTGCTGGCGACTGTGGAACGGGAGTACAACCTTGTATGGAGACAGCAAAAGTAAACTTGATTTTTAATACAAGAATGCAACAATTAACTCGTTGTATGAAAGCGGTAAGCGAACGCGAACTGCGTCTGGTAGAGAAGACGTTGCCGGAATGGCTTATCGCTTCAATGAAATGAATAGAACTCAATACTTGTTGCAAATCAATAAGGTAAAACGTCGTTTTTACAGTATAAAAAAAGAAGGTATTGTGATAGAATCTACGGTTAATAGCAAAGAGTGATATCTTCTGCTGTTTTCACGAGCTAAAAAGGTTTTTTTAGTCCAAATTATGGTTAGCGAATTGGTAAATCTAAAACAAGAACTGATTTCTATTTCAGAAGCTGGTGACATTGGGTTTAACTATACTCCAACAGCCGCATTGCAAATCGAGACATTAGCGCGATCGCTTGAGTTGGTAAATCCTACTACTGAACCAACAAACCATCTTGAGTTGGTTCAAGGGCGCTGGCGGCTCTTGTACAGTACATTTGGCTTAGAACAAGAAACTACTCTACAACGTGTTTCTTTTGGTAAACTCCCGAATGTGGCTATCAGCGTTACTGGTATCTTTCAAGAAGTTTATACAGCTGGTCAGCAATACAATAACCTAATTGAATTTACTCTATTGTCTGGTATTTTAGGTATTACTATAGTTGAAGGGCGTTACACAGTAGAAGATTCTAAACGTCTCAATATCGATTTTGTAGAAACATCCGTTAAAAGTGTAAGCAATGATTTGACCGACTCTAGTTTTCGTAAGGCTTTAGGAGTCGATAATCAGTCGCCTTTGGAATCAACACTCTCCTTTAATGGCTGGACAGATATTACCTATTTAGACGAAAATTTTCGCCTCATGCGTGGTAATCAAAAAAATTTGTATGTGTTGCTACGATCCGAGTAAAAAGATCAGAGTCTCCTTACTTGTAAATAAAGCCAGAACTATTGCCTAGACTGGATTTTTCTCACTAAATCATTAAAAGGTTGCCAATTATCTTCTTAGGCGATCGCTTCCCAAATAGATTCTATATGGCGAATGAATTGTCATTGGTCGAAGGAAGGAGAGCTTTTCACCCAAACATTTTGGTTGTGATAAAAATCACCACGCTGTTCTAATGTAAACCCACCCAGCAATAGTCCTAACCATACTTCTACCATCGGCATTTGCAACACACGTTGCAGTTTAACTAAAGAAATCTCATCTTTGACATTTATCAGATGGTTAGCGATGGCGCTCTGCCATTTTTCCACATTTTCGTCTGATGCCAAATTGCGGACATCTTCTAAAGTTGTCACCTCATCGAGCATTGCCAAAACATTCGCTTTTTCAACAGGTGCTACTACAGAATCACCCTCCTGGTTAGGAGATGAAAATTGGTGTGGGCCATGTGGTTTAAAGGTTTGTGGTGTTTGCGGTTCAATCAAATCATCTAAATCTAGGTGCATTGGTGACAAGTTAAGGAAAAGGGGAAATTGTCAAGGGTAGTATTTGCAGTAGTCAAAAATCGTGTAAAACTCAGTATAGACAAGTGATTGAGCGATTGTGACTAGCCATGACTCAGAGCCGAAAAACCAATCGAGACCACGGAAAAAAG
>JAIVFU010000135.1 GCA_020829485.1 Nostoc sp. CHAB 5834
CTTGAAGGAAATTCTTTAGGATTTGTATGTCTTATATGGAAAATTATCAATATGTAGAAGAGCTGGCTAAAACCTTGGTAGCGGCTGGTATGGACGTAAAGTCTGCGTACACAGAAGCTATGGGTTTTGAGGAAGAAAACTCGATTCGGTGTTCTCCGTTCATGTTTGCCAAAGACATCGGGCAGGAGATGGCTGAGATGCGCAAATGGCGCAACAAGGTGTCCCGGACCAGAGCCTTGGCGACGAAGAAAGGTGTTCAGCTTTGGTTTCCGGCCACTCATCAGAAGGGGGCGTTGGAAATTGCTTCTCGTTTTGAGAACGCCGTGCTCGGGCTTGGCGGTACTCTTGAAACAGACAACCCGAGGCTTCCACACGAGTGCGCGAGCTGGAGGTTGGAAGTCGGAGGGACACCCCGCCAGGTAAGTTGGAGAACGGGGGCTGACCTCTGCGAATCCAATGAATCGGACGAGGGCTTATCCACTGCGATACGGTTGTATGTGGAGCACCAGGTAATGGTCTCCGTGCCACCGGATGCCAGCCAGGAGGACTTGCGTACGGTGACGTCTGCTGCTCAGTGGGTCGCTACCTTCAACCCAATGCTGCTCGGGTCCCTGGACTACCGCGCGTTATTGGCCCTGGGCTCTGAAGAAGATGTATTCCGATGGGCCTTGCTTTTTCAGGTGAAGCCTTCGCAACAAAACGCGGGAGTGCATTCCGTCTTATCAGGATTAAAGCTAAACACAAGCCAGCTGCAAAGAGCAAAGAAATCGCCTGAGGAGCGGCTGAAGGCGCTGCCTCTGACGCGGCAGTGGGAACGCATCCTCAAGTCGCCCGCACCTGTCGGCTTGCGGATTCCTTGCATGATTGGGTTCAAGGCAGGTGCCTTGGCCAAGCTGTGCGACGAGTTCAAGGTCTCATTGCGGCTTCGAAAGGACCTCGGATATCTCCAGCCTCTTGTCAACCTTGTCAGCTTGTTCGGAGCTGTGGAGGCTATCAAGCGGTTTGTGAAGGCCAAAGGTCTTGAGTGGACTAAGGACGGCGTTCATGACGCCGGGCAATTTGTTCTGCCCACCGAAGTACAACTGGCGCCTGAATGGGCTCAACTGTGTCTAAAGCACCCCGAGGCAACGGCGTATGCTGGGGACTTCCTGAAGGTCCAGAAGGCTTTCAGCATCCCCACTACCTTGAGTGGGCTACGAAAAATCCACATCGGGCTTTCGTACCCCAAGGTAAAACCTGGTTTTGAACAGCTAGTGGACATCTGTTATTTGAACAAAATTTCGGGGTCGACCTTCGAGGTTCATCAGAAGTTTTGGGAGAGTGTTACCGTCAAGGACGCGGAGTTCCTTCCGCATGTTCACGTCAAGGGTGCCGAGGTCGGCATCGACAACGCCTGGGAATTCGTTAAGTTGACCGCAGCTGACTTCCGGGGCCCCTTGTTGGGGATGCTGACGGGGTGCTGCCAGCATCTTGAAGGGGCAGGCGCCGAGTCGGCCAAGCAGGGCGTCATCAGCCCGTTTTCGGGGTTCTACGTCGTTCTGCAGAACGGTAAAGTGATGGCGCAATCTTGGGCGTGGAGAACCCACACCTGAGGTATCGTCTTCGACTCGATTGAAGGCCGGTTCAAGCAGCCGTTGCAGCTTGAGAACATCAGCAAGCTCTACCAGGCCGCGGCCAAACGCTTGGTATCGGGCCCTCTTGGAGTCAATGCGGTATTTCTAGGAAAAACATCATCTGGAATAACTTCAGCAATTGCAGAAGTTCTCTTGAATACAGAAAAAACGTCGATAAGCTACGAGCACGCTCCGGCTGAAAGCAAGGGGTATTTCGATGGAGCCGTGCACTATCTTCTCGCTGGTAAACCCCGGAATAGGCCCGACCCTGGAATGACGAAATCGGGAAGAATGGTCGCTAAAAAGAGAAAACCGCCCCGTAAATGGGAGCTGATTGACATTGCTCGGGAACTTCAGCAATACGAGGAGTTCGATGCAGTTCGGGCTTTTCGCGATTTTCGATTGAACGAATATTCCGTTAACTGGTTTGATGCCGAGGCTGATTAATTATTCGAAGGGCTCCGCAAGCTTCTGCTTGGGGAGCCCTTTTGTTTGAGCAATAGGCTGAGTTTAAGTGTGTTTAACGGAACCACTCTGGGTGACGAGCTTTATCGCCGGCCATGACCTGCTTCACTAGGTCTTGGAATTCATCCGCGGGGATAAATCCGTCATTGCCCGGCATGGCCACCGGCCGCAGCATCCCCTCAATTTTTCCAGTCTTTCGGTAGTTGAGCACAATGAAATGGCCTCCCTCGGACATCTTTTTCATTATTTCCCATGTCTTGGTTGTGCCCGCATAGGCGGTGGCGGTCAGGGCTAACTGGCTCTCCCAGTCCAAGTCTTCCAGGGCAGGTGCGCTGCCCGTATCCGCACAGGATTGAATAAGCTTTCCGAGCCCCCCTCGGATAGATTCTGTAAGCGCGGGGGTGTTGTGTGCCTCGGTACTGGTCGCGGTGAAGGTTTCCTGGGGCACGGAGCAAAGCCACGTCCATCCGGTAGGCTGGTCGTAGAGGTATAAAACAACGCTTGAAGCACCCGCATGCTCTTGGTTCGTAGTGCCTACTTGCCAGCCTGCTGCATGCAGCTTCATGCTCGCAAGAAATGCTTTAGTGCGCTGCAAGTCTTTGTCTTTTTTCATTGGTGCTATATCGTAGCTGAATGCGCCATAATTCTAACAATAAAAAACCGCCAATCAGTGGCGGTTTTTGAATTAATAGGATTCGACTAGTTCGGTGTCTTGAACCACAACTCCTGGCGTGTTGGACGCAATGGTGTAGTTGAGGTTGTTGACAAACTCTTCAATGTCAGCGCCTGGTGAAACGCGTGACTTGACCCGGAGGACAAGCGTTACTGTATTGAAAGATGCGTTCTTTGGATTCATACGATTTTTGACGAATTCAAAGACTTCCGGTGTAATGTCTTCGAGGTCATCAACTCCAAAATAGGCTTTGATGCTCTCTACTACGCGCACTTCGTGCGGCCCGTCCCATTCAACATGCAAGCGACCCAGGTCATCGGAGCTGTATTCGTTGTCCTGCAGCTTGAGAAGGTTCTCCAGTGAGAGGGTAAGCACCTCATTGGTGGCATCGAAGGGCACATCTTCGACCTTGATGGCGTCGTCGCCTTTGCGGCCACCCCATTCTTGTTTTGTAAATACGCCCTGGATACGGCGGTTGGTGACAGCCGCTACGAGCCGCTCTTCACTATTTCGGATGGTGTACGTTGCAAGGCCCTTTTCGGCCGTCGCCTCCAAGAGCGCTTCTGCAATGGTTACTGCGTCTTCAAGGCTATTGGCTTGAGCGAAGAGGGAAGCTTGGTTGTGGATGCTGTGCTGTGTCATGACGTATGTCCTGCTAAAGATGAGTTCTGTAGTCATGTGTAGGTACCGGCCGCTCCAAAAAAAAGGGCCCTAGCATTTGCCGGGGCCCTGATGGACGGTTAGTCCTCAACCAATATCGACTCTTTAGGCTGCGACGCGATAAGCCTCGTTCGCAGTTTCCTGGGTGCCCGTAATCGTCACTTGCAGGTCCTTCTGCACCTTGACTCGACTACCTTGGGTACCCGGCACCTCAAACTGGGCTTTCTTGAGCACGCCCTCCAAGATGCTTCGAGCACCTCGGGCTCCGGTCTTCAGCTGCACGGCACGAGAGGCGATTTCTTTCAGAGCGCCTTCTTCGAAGTCCAGCGTTGCCCCATCCATTTCCAGAAGAGCCGAAATTTGGCGGACCACTGCGTTCTTTGGCTCGACCAGGATGTTTTCCAGGTCGCTGGCGGTCAAGGGCTTCAGTGTCGTGATGACGGGCAGTCGGCCGATGAATTCGGGAATCATGCCGTGTTCAATCAGCAGCTCCGGCGTAACTTCGACGGGCTTTGCCGGTGCATAGCCTGCCGCCTGAAAGCCGATGCTGCGCTTCTCGCCGGGGTTCTCGACCTTCTTGAGCACATCGACGAAGGCACCCGCGCAGATGAACAGGATGTTGGTAGTGTCCAGCATGTTGACCTGGCCGCCTGGGGTTTTACGTCCACCGCTGACTTGCACGCTCACCTTGGTGCCCTCAATCAGCTTCAGCAGGGCCTGTTGCACCCCTTCACCGCTAACGTCACGGGTCACGGAGCTTCCGGCTTGACGCGATGCGAGCTTGTCCGTCTCATCGATGAAAACGATGCCACGTTCCGCCTTCTGCAGGTCACCGCCTGCTGCGTCAATCAGGCGCATCAGGATGGACTCCACGTCATCTCCCACATAGCCAGCTTGTGTCAGGCTGGTGGCGTCTGCAATGGTGATTGGGACATCCAGCAGCTTCGCGATGGTTTGTGCCAGCAAGGTCTTGCCGGTGCCAGTAGGGCCAAGCATCAGCACATTGCTTTTGGCAATCTCAACGGGGCCTTTGTAGGAAAGCCGTTTGTAGTGGTTGTACACCGCGATGGACAGGGTCTCTTTGGCTTCTTCCTGACCAATCACATAGTCGTTCAGATAGGCCACGATTTCCTTGGGGGTCAGCAGTCCGGACACCTTGCCGGGTACGGCAGAGCCGTCTGTTGCAGGTGCGTCAGAGTTACCAAAAAATTCGTGGATATCACCCGCACACTGGTTACAGATGAGCGTTTTGTTTTGAAGTTCAACCAGGCCCTCCACTTCAGTTTGGGAACGACCACAGTGTCCGCAGTATTTCGTCATATGCAAGTCCGTTTCTTAAGGGCGTTTTTGGAGGACTTGGTCAACCAAGCCATATTGCTGCGCTGCGTCGGCATCCAGGTAGTAATCGCGCTCTGTGTCGGCGGTTACTTTTTCCAGAGGCTGTTTCGTCTTTTCGGCCAAAATTCGGTTCATGCGCTCCCGAATTCGCAGGATTTCCCGTGCATGAATTTCAATGTCCGTTGCTTGTCCCTGAGTGCCGCCCAGGGGCTGGTGAATCATGATTTTTGCGTTAGGTAGCGCAAAGCGCTTTCCCGGCTCTCCAGCGGCAAGTAGGAATGCCCCCATGCTGGCAGCCATCCCCATGCACAGGGTGGACACATTGGGTTTGATGAAGTTCATGGTGTCAAAAATCGCCATGCCAGCGCTCACCGAACCACCGGGCGAGTTGATGTAGAGCGAGATGTCTTTGGTGGGGTTTTCGCTCTCTAGGAAGAGCATTTGAGCAACAACCAGATTTGCAGACTGGTCAGTGACCGGTCCCACGAGGAAAACAACTCGTTCTTTCAGCAATCGAGAGTAGATGTCGAAGGCTCTCTCGCCAGCTCCCGAGCTTTCCACAACCATTGGCACCAACCCCAGATTTCTGGTATCCATAAATACAAATTTCCTATTGTGGGCGCACGCCCTGTTGATATTTATTTGGCAGCGAAAACTCTCTTGAATCTAATTTCGCCTTGCCTTAATTATAGCATCTTAAATCACCCTAAACAGTTTAGAGGGGTGTATGTCCAGCCTTCTTGAAACAGAGTTCTATAGCTTGATTTCGTGCCCTTTTCGGTATGTTAGAGATATGCGACAATAACTACAGGCACTAATTTAAATCATGAACGCTCTAGCCAAGGCCTTACCCGAAATTCCTCGCAAACTAGCCTCCCGTCCCAAAGACAGTCGCGGGTTCCCCATTCCCTGGAACGCTTTCATTGACAGCAAGGGGGCTCCTGACTTCCGCGTGCTCGACCAGGCAAAGTGGGGGTATGCCGTCAAGCATCGGGTATGCGCGCTGTGCGGGGACCCTCTGGGGCGGCATCTCGCTTTCGTAGGGGGACCTCGCTCTTTTGAGAGCCGGTTCTTTACGGACTTGCACATGCACAAGGATTGCGCGGAGTACTCACTAGCGGTTTGCCCATTTCTCGCAGCTCCCAACTTTCGCTACGCTCGTGCGACGCCTTCGCACGACGGTGCGACGATGGAGGCCCAGTACTCGGTCTCCACTGAGCGGCCGGACAGGTTTTTCATCGGCGTCACAAAAGGGGCGCAACTCGTGCGATTCCCAAGTGGGGAGTTTGCAGTCCAAGCCGAACCATGGGAATGGCATCAGTGGTGGAGACACGGAGAGCCTCTACCGGATAATGCGACCCCATGAGCTTTCCATCCGCTACAAACTGCCGTCAGTATCTTGAAACCATCTCCAGCATTGGAGCCATGGTGGGAGACTTTTACCTTGGACTGGGCCGGTCGTTCGAGGCAAAGCCGCTCCCCGAAGAAATTCAGATGGGCGAGAAAAAGAAATGCTATAAAAACGCAGGTAGCTTAGTGGCCATCGATGGACTTGAAGGCTTGCACTACGCCGAAGGTTTCGCCATGTCCCCCGGGCTAATACCCACCCACCATGCTTGGTGTGTTACCAGGGAGGGCTATGCCCTCGACCCGACTTGGCCATTTGAGCCAGGAACAGAGTATTTTGGAATCGTCTTGGACACCCAGTTCTTTGAGGACTGGCTCAGGCGTACGCAGACATGGGGCGTCTTGGGGGAAATGGTTCCGAAAGAACTTATTACCTCGCCATACACGTCTTTTGTTCACAAGGAATGGCTTCCTTCCCCAGGCCAAGCGGCTCCCTATTTGGCCAAGTTGAACTCTATTCTTGAGGCCAAAAAGGCGTAGCCCTCGAACAGAAGAAGCTCCATGCCACTTGCTTGGGGCTTCGAAATCAAAGTTCTGCAAGACGTTGAAGGCGGTGAGCAAGTGTTCTTCGCTCTTCGAGGGATAGACGCTCCGCGTTGTACAGCTCTCGGCTCAATGCAGTGAGGTTGGCGGATAGTTCAGCCAAATGCTGATGCGCGGCTAAAAGCTCGGCGTTTAGGCGTGCAACCTGCACGGATTCTGCAGGTGCCGGCGCGGTATGTTCCTGACTTGGCACAGGGTCCCCGTTTTCTGATTGGTTCTGCACAAGTCTGGCTAGGTCTTTGCAGGGAAGTATTTTTGAGCTGTTGCTATACGGAGGAACCAACCACATCTGTATGCAAACTCCCGCCCTCAGCTCTGCCTCACTTGACGCGAGTCTCGCGCTACCAGACCTTCCGCCTCCTACTCTAGCAGCGCTGGACGACATTTCCGACCCCGCACAGTACCTGGAGAAGGAGCATCCGGAGGTCTTCTACCCCCCATATGTCGACCGTATTCCTTTCGTATCCTTCTCGGAGCTTGGGTGCAAAACACTCACACAGGCTCAAGAATTGGGGTACCTGTGTGTTCGTACTGCGCACTCCCGCGGGTCAGTTTCGTTCCCCGGTCTGTGGCTTCGGGCCTCCGACTGGAACCGCGTTCTGGATGTCCTTGCTGAACAAACCAAGTCTCGATTGAAGCTACGGCCCAAGCCGGGTGCTCGTTACAAAGCTTCGGGACTTGAAGAAAACGTCCGAGCGCTGGCCGTGGCTAGCGGATTGAGCTTCCGTAAAATGGCCCAGCTGCTCAGCCCCCCACTGAAACAATGGCTCGAACATAGGGATGTCACGCCTATGAGCGTGGTTACCGACTTCCTTCAATACTGGGCGCCTCTTTGGCGAGGTGTCGCCTTGAGGAAGGGCGAGTACGTGGTTGAGGGGTGGACGGTTCGTGTGAATACCGACCAAGCGATGCTCCAAGCGCTGCTGATGGAGGACTATGCGGAGCTTGACCGGCTTCTGGGGGCCAAGTGGAAAGTGCTCCAGCAAGAAGTAGAAGCTCACGTGGCCAAGTGGCTGCCAACCGTTCCCTCGTGGATGCCCCGCAAATTGCTCGAACGATGGGCCAAGCAGCAGGCGGCCACTCCGGCCTCCGCCCACCCTGCCGCTTCAATAGCGGAAGCGGCCGTTGCTTCCCTTGCCGTACTGAAGATGCCGAGCAAGGTGCTCAAGGCTCCGATGGGCCACATCGTGGTCACCTGGCAAGGGCAGGGGGTCTGTGTCGCCGTGGACGTAGAAAAGTTGGCTGCAAAGTTGTGGAGTCAATCGTTTTCTCCCGCGGTCAGTGATGCCCTTCACAAGGGCTTGTCCTGCCCAGAAACTGCGCCGGCTCTTCTCAGCTTGCCCGTTGAGTTTCTGGACTCCATCTCGCATCAAGCCCTCGGAGTCATCGACTCGAAGCTGAAGACATGGAAAGCTTCTGTCGCTAAGGCGAAGGACCTTTCGACGTTAGGGGACCAAGCAGCAATCGATGAGTTCTTGGGCGACGTTTTCAAGAGCGCACTAGGCCTCTACTTCGAGCCCAGCTCCCTCGACCTTCGCCTGAATCGCATCCTGGAGGACCGGTTTGCTCTGCAGGTGCGCCGCCGCCAGCTGCAGTCCCTCAAAACGGAGCTGCCCAGCCGATTGCAGGACTTCTACCCCTTGGCACGGCGGATGGGCCGAAAAATTACGTTTTTCCATGGCCCTACCAACAGTGGCAAGACCTTCCGTGCTTTAGCCCAGTTGAAGGCAGCAGAATCTGGCGTGTACCTTGGGCCTTTGCGTTTGCTTGCTTTTGAAGTCTTCGAAAAGCTCAAGAGCGAAGGCATGCCGGTCAACCTCGTGACGGGGGAGTGGGTGCAGATGCAGGAAGATGCAAGGCACTCGTCAGCTACGGTTGAGATGGTGGACTTCCAGACCCCTATCGACGTAGCCGTGCTGGATGAGGTTCAGATGCTTGCGGACCCTCAACGCGGAGGTGCCTGGCTGCAAGCTATGCTGGGTGTGCCCGCGCGCCACGTCATCCTTGTAGGAGCCCCTGCTGCGCTCCCCCGCGTGCGAAAGCTGGCTGCCTATTTGGGCGAACCCCTCGAAGAGGTTGCTCTTGAACGGCTCACTCCGCTGACAACCGCAAAGTCTGTGTTCCCTGTGAAGAGCGCCGGGCCAGGAACAGCGTTTATCGTTTTTTCTCGCCGAGAGGCATTGGCCTTGGCGCAAGAGCTGCGCATCGAGCACAAAAAATCGGTGTCTGTAATCTACGGGGCACTCTCCCCCGAGGTTCGGACGGAGCAGGCCCGCATGTTTGCGGATGGAAAAAACGATGTTTTGGTGGCTACGGACGCTATCGCCATGGGGCTGAACCTTCCCATTCAGACGGTCGTGTTCACACGCTCCTCCAAGTGGAATGGCGAAGCGGAAGAACCTTTGGCGCCATCGCTAGTAGCTCAGATTGCCGGCCGAGCCGGACGATTTGGTCTCAAAGAGGAGGGGGTCGTAGCTGCATTGGACGGGCGCATCCTGAACTATGTAACGGCCAGTCTGGGAGCCGGGCCTGAGCCTCTGCCGAATAAGTTGCCCGTGGGCATCTCTCCACCGCTTGCTCAGACGATTTCCCAGCACACCAACCTGGAAAAGCTGGAGGCGGTATTGACGTTCTTTCAAAAACACATTGTTCTGGAAGACTGGGCAGTGTCCACCGTTACGGCCGATGAAGTGCGGATGGCTCACTACCTCGATAGCCACCCTCTCTCTTTCTCGGACAGGCTTTCATTGCTTCACGCCCCTGCCTTTCACCAGGAGATGATGTCTCCAATGTTTGAAGTGCTGGTGCAGTGCCTGGTTGCACAGAAAAAGGACAACATGCAGTGGATTGAGTACCCCACCGTTGCAGCACCCTTGGAAAACCTCGAAGGCACGGTCAGGGACCTTACCTTGTACTGCTGGATGCACTATAGGCATCCCAACCTCTTTCCGAAATTAGAAGCTGCCCGGACACGACTTCGGGAGGCAAATGAGTTCATAAATGCGGCATTGACCCGCCCAATCAAGGCATCTGCCTCAAGCAAGAACAAGAGCTAGAAGAACAAATGAAAGCCTGCCAGATATTGAACTCTGGCAGGCTGATTAAATCAAAAAAGCGACTGTTGTATCGGCTCAGCGGCAATAAGGGAGGGAGGGGGCCCTTCGAGCAGTTCGACGATAAAGTCGACGTGGCAGTCCTTCGGTTTGCACCAGCAACCCAGTCTCAGTCCTCTCAGTTCCTCAATGTCTGCCAACAAAGCAGGTTGAGTGAGAAGCCAAGCCCGGTACTTAGCAATGACTTGTGCCCGATTCCCGTCAACGCCCTCTCGAAAAGGGTTGCGCCACTTACTGGCAGGATAGCCAGGCATGGCCCTGCCCATGTAAACGTCAAATTCTTCATACTTGACGTTGACGGCGCGGGTTCTTTGGGTCAGCTCGATGAACATGAAACGTTAGTGGCAATCCACGGAGGGAGTTGGGTCGAGCCAGTTTTGCGTAGTTGAACTAAACAGGTTGTCTTTCCATCGGGGCTGTGGGATTCCACCTTTGCATTGGACCCTGTGACGGTGGCTTTTAGAGAAGCTGGGGATTCTGCTCCCGGCCTAGCTTTTAGGATTTCCTGCAGGGCGATTCGTTTTGCCGAATCTTCGGGACTATCAGCGCCTGTGCAAGCTGATACGGCTATCCCCACTACGAGCGCTGTCGCCAAAAATGGATTCATCGTAATTTCCTAGAGAATTTGTTGTGTTCAGTATAGGCTTTCGTTTAAAACGGCGGTAGCTATACAGACTGTTATCGCTTCTAAATTTTCAACAAACTTCCGACAGCAATGAAAAAATCCGCCGTTATCCGTTTTGCCGCAATGGCCGCCCTGGCCCTCAGCTCCGCAGTTAGCGTTGCTCAGGCCACCCCCACACCCGGTCCCGGTCCTGGCCCCGGAGTCTCTGCCCGACCTGCATCCGCTCCTGTGATGTCTGCAGAGCAGTTCAAGACGCTCAAAGAAAACATCCTGGGAAATATGAAGCAACGCGCAGAGATGCTCGAAAAGGAACGCGCTTGTGTGCAGAAGACTAAGGGGCCAGAAGACCTGAAGAACTGCCAGAACGAGATGCGAGCCGCCCGTCAGGCTCTCCAAAAGGCCAATGAAGACCGAACGCCCAAGGGCCCCGCACCCGTGACGCCCACCCCTGCAAAGTAACGCCTCTCGTCAACTCCTAAGCCCCGATTTGTCGGGGCTTTTGCTTTAGAAACAGTCCTTCTTGTTTCGGTTTCTATACGACTCATAGGAACCCTAAAGGAAACAGATATGCTGTCTATCTCTAAGATTTTGACATTAACGAAGCACCGTGGAAGTTCACGGTTTTGGACTTCAGGCCACGCACCAGAGCGGAGTGGTTTTGAACCTGGGCGCAAATTCAAGTTGAGCAATCACGGGAATGGCGTGTTGCTGGAACTGGACGAAAACGGCAACCGTACGGTTTCCGTCAAGGTCCGCTCCAACGGGTCTCAAGCCGCCATCATCGACATCAACAACGACGAAGACCTCGCACCCCTGGTGGGAGTCGAAGCTGTTCGGGTGGTGTTCGGTGAAGGAAAGGTATTCATCACGCCTTTGGCATCGGAAGCTCGGCGCCAACGACGGCTGTCACGGTTGCTGCACAAGCTCAAGGAGGGCCTTCCGCTCCGTACGGTGGGACTTGCTGCCGGCGGCGGAGTGCTTAGCCATGCGGTTCACGCAGGGCTGCACGATGCAGGACTGAAACCTGAACTGCATGCCCACAACGAAATTCGTGAAGACCTGTGTGACCACGCACTGGAAAACAACGACATCGTCACCCCTAAGACCCAGATTCTCAACATGCCGCTGCAGGAGCTTGCATTCGACGATGCGGTCCTGAAGCTGGTTGGAGAGTGCGATGTGCTGGACTTGGGTTTGCCTTGTTCCGGAGCCTCAGTCGCCGGCCGAGCAAAGCGTCGACTGGAAATGCCTGAAGAGCATCCGGACGTAGGTCACTTGGTCGTTGGTGCGCTGTGCTTGATTGCAAAGCTCAATCCGGCAGTAGTGATTTTTGAGAATGTTCCGCCCTACGGTCGTTCAGCCAGTGCAGCTCTGATTCGTCAGCAGCTTCGGGACCTGGGCTACGAAACCCACGAGCGGATGCTTTTTGGGCCGGACTTCGGTGCCCTTGAGGCACGGGAGCGCTGGAGTTTGACTGCGGTTACCCGCGGCATTCCCTTTGACCTGAGCACTCTTGACGTGCCCGGTCCATCAGGGCAGACGGTGGGGGACCTCTTGGACCCGCCTGAGAAGGTGGAGAGCCGTTGGTCGGAGATGAAGGGGTTGAAGGATAAACAAGTTCGGGACCTCGAAGCCGGCAAGGGCTTCAGAATGCAGGTTTACACCGGCAGTGAGTCCACCATCAATACCCTCACAAAGGGTATTGCAAAGAACCGTTCCACAGACCCCAAAATTCAGCATCCTACCAACCCGGATTTGCTCCGCGTACCAACGGCTGAAGAGCATGCTAGGTATAAGGGAGTACCGCTTCAGCTCATCTCCAACCTTAGTCAAACCATTGCACATGAGCTGCTGGGCCAAGGCATCATCTACAACACGTTCCGCTGCCTTGCAAAACATGTAGGGCTGGAGCTGAAGAAGTGGGTATCGGAGGGTAACCAGACGGCACTCCCTGCATATCAATTTAAGGTCGCTGCCTAGTATCTGCGACTGATTCTCTAAAGTGACTGCTATGCAGTCACTTTTTTTTGCGCCCATACAAACTCGGTAGCTATAAGTTTTGTACCGCCACAATGTGTGCTGGCGGTGATTGGAGAAGAAATGAAGAAATTGATTGCAATTGCAGTGCTGGGTTTGGGCCTTGTGGGAGCCGCTTCGGCACAACAGTTTTACGGTGGCGTCAGTGTGGCCGCACAAAGCATGCAAACCTCGGCCGCAGAACAAGGACTGGACAACCTGGAGCGTCGGGGTGAAGGCCTGAAAGTGACCGCGGGCTACGATATTACCCCTCAAGTAGGCTTCGAGCTTGCTTACCAAAGCGCCAACGGCTCCTCTGCCGGTGTGTCTGGCGTCAACGTGGGTATCGACACCCGAGCCCTGTCTCTTGCCGGTATTGGCAAGTTCCAGATTGCTCCGAAGTGGGACGGCACCGCTAAGCTGGGTATCGCCCGCACGACCTTTGACCTGGGCGCAACGGCATCCGCTACCGACCTTGTGTTTGGCCTAGGCGTCTCGTACGCGTTGACGAAGAAGGTGTCCATCCGCACGGAGTGGGAGCAATTCCGAAACTTCGGTGGGCTCGATATCCCCGTTAACCAAGTCTCGGTTGGGACCTTTTACCGCTTCTAAGCGTTGCTTACCTATAGACAACAGCCGTCTTGTACGGCTGTTGTAATTTAGCGACAAGAAGTCTCAGATTAAACTTTTTACGCAACAAGGCTTGCTGTCTAAACTTTTTGGTGTAGAATTCATCACATCAGCAAAATAATTAGCAAACGTATAAAATCGTACGCTAGACCTGATACATCGCATCGCTGACCCGCGAACAAGAGGTCGGCACTGAACTAACCACGGAGCTTGAAATGTCGTTGACAACAGCAGCAGCAAACATGTCGGCCCGACTGAATACAGTCGGAGTGGTTAGCTTCGTCCCCGCGAATCCTTGCAATATTCCGTCGATTAATCCGGCGGGTACACATAAAGCAAGGGCGTCGCATAAGGCGATTTCGACCAAATCGAATTCGACCTTTGGTTTCAATAAACCAAACCACGCCTAATCCCCAAAAGCTCTGCTCCGAAGTTATCGGGCACTGTTGGCAGCCGCAGATACCCGGCTCCGGAAGCGTACAGCCGTCATTCGTGGCCATCATGCCTAAAATGCCGTCTGCAGCTCACCGCAAAGTCGGTTTTGGATTCGGCGTATTGCTGTACCCAAAAACTACTTTGGAGTGAGTTGTCGCTTCTCCGAGTAATCGGAAAGCTCATTAAAAATTGATAAGCAGAATCACTCCTGAAATCAGGAGATTGAGACTGCTTTGTTAACAGGGCACTATTAACCCATTGAGGGCATAGAGTGTTGTTCACAAAGTAGTTTTAGGTTCATAGAATTCCTTGCTGGCCGATAGCTCAGTTGGTAGAGCAAACGACTGTTAATGGTTGCGTCGCTGGTTCGAACTCAGCTTGGCCAGCAAGGAAATTTAGAAGATTTAGCATTTTTTGCTGGCTAGTAGCTCAGTTTTGGTAGAGTGGACGGCTGTTAACCGTTAGGTCGCTGGTTCGAACCCAGCCTGGCCAGCAAAAAGTGTTTAGAATTAGGTGGTATCCTAAATAATGCAGAAATAAATCGCGAGGTGGAGCAGTCTGGTAGCTCGTTGGGCTCATAACCCAAAGGTCGAGGGTTCAAATCCCTCCTTCGCAACCAAATAGAGAAAAACCCTGTCAGTTGATGGTGCCTGAGTACCCGCTATTCCACATTATTTTCAGCCAAAGGGGCTTCGATAAGAGGGCTGGAACCCTGGCTAAATGTTGTTTATCGAACTGAAGAATTAATCACAAATCAAATCGGAGTATGGCGCAGCCCGGTAGCGCTACTGCTTTGGGAGCAGAGGGTCGTAGGTTCAAATCCTACTACTCCGACCACATATTTACTAACTGAAAGAAAATCATGGAAAGCAAACGAAAACCAAGAAAAATCAAATACCGAAAACCTGTGGGGGTATAGCTCAATTGGCAGAGCATCCGGCTTTTACCCGGACGATGAGGGTTCGAGACCCTATGTCCCTACCATCAAGTTTGCATATATCTGTTAATTTTGAAGATAAATATATGTGAATTTAAGTTCGGCCGAATAGCTCAGAAGTAGAGCACACCCCTGATAAGGGTGAGGTCCCTGATTCGAATCAGGTTCGGCTACCAATATATCGTTATCTACTCATTTTCTGAATAATGAGTATTTAATGGCGCAGATTTTTGTGGGGGGTGTAGCTCAGTTGGGAGAGCGGCTGCTTTGCACGCAGTAGGTCGTCGGTTCGATTCCGGTCACCTCCACCAATATTTCGGGACCGTGGCCTAGTGGACGGGCACTCCTAAAACGAAGGGAGAACGGTAATACGTACCATTTTCACGAGAGTCCTTAGCGGTACAAGGTTGCGGATGCACCTATAGCGGCCTGGCAACAGGTGGCCATTAAAAACAAGCAAGGGAAGCGCGTTTTCCAAGCTGCTGAGGAGCTCAGGGTAGTGCCTGAGTTGAAGAGGTTACGCAGGTTCGATTCCTGTCGGTCCCATCATTTGTTTTTTTGTGTAATTGAGGTTGTTGTGTCGGAATATAGCGCAGACTGGTAGCGCGCTGGCATGGGGTGCCAGAGGTCCCGAGTTCGAATCCCGGTATTCCGACAGAGCAACTTCATATTGATTGCAAGTGGGTATTTAGCTCAGAGGAAGAGCACCTCCTTGACATGGAGGAGGTCGTTGGTTCGAACCCAACATTACCTACCAAGCATTTCGGAGAGATGGTCGAGTGGTTTAAGGCGGTTGTCTCGAAAGCAATTAGTCTCGCAAGAGGCTCCAGGGTTCGAATCCCTGTCTCTCCTCCAAATTGAAGTTTAAGAGTTTTTCGTGGTAGCTGTAGCCAAGTGGACTAAGGCGGGAGGCTGTGACCCTCCCATTCGCAGGTTCGAATCCTGTCAGTTACCCCAAAGAATTTTTTCAGTGTTTTACGCCCAATTAGCTCAGCTGGTAGTAGCAACCGCCTTGTAAGCGGTAGG
>JAIVFU010000136.1 GCA_020829485.1 Nostoc sp. CHAB 5834
TGATTGGTGGTATTCAAGCTAGAGGGGAAAAAGGAAACTACAGTACACAACGTATTAAATTTAGCTCTAACAGTTCTGGTTAACTTTTCGTTACATAGTTATGATTTTTCCTGCCGACTTACTTAGTTAGTTGCACTAGAGTTTTTTTATTGTTCCTTTGCAAAATAATTGATTTTGACAGGAAATCAGATTTGTTCCTAGTAATTAAAGTGTGTCTTTTTGGCAAAGGACAGTTGGGAGCATTCAGTTTTGGCAGATAGACTTTTTTAGACAACCCATATATTTGGTTTATGGTACGAAATAATTATTTTTCTTCCAAAAGTGGATGCTCCAGGACAGTTAAGCAGTTTCCTAGTCTTTGTTATGCAGATAAAACACTTACCTTTGACTTTGGCTCGGCTCAAAGCATCTATATCAGCAGATGAACGTGCTGATAGTAGAGCGACAAAAAATAAAGGTTCAAAAAGCTTATTGGAGATATTTTTTAAGGTACGTTGGCAGCTTGTTTCAGTCGCTACAACGCTTTTAATTGGTTTACAATCGAGGGCAGCTAGAGCAGATTCCATATTTTCTAATGCACAAAAAGCAATGGAATGTATAATTACTAGTGCCTCAGCAGGTGGAGCGATTACTAATGCAGTCTTAACTAGTCTGCCAATGATTTTATTTACCGCCTTGACAATAGTTTTATTCGGTTATTTCTGCTTCTCTATTTATCAAGGGGTTGCGGCGTATGGACGTGGTGAAGAAGTTAGTAATGTCATTCAGCAGCCAATTTTTACCTTCATATCTGTGATATTGATTGTAGTATTCCAATCACTGCTTTTTGGCAATAACACAGCTTGTAACTAATGACCGAAGAATTCAGGAATCAGAATAATTTACGTTAAGTAAATTTAAAGAATCAAAATCAATTCGTGACAGATAACCTCAATCTGGTTCAGATAAGCTTTTTTCCTCCCTCTCTTTGCCTTCCTCGTCCTGTCTGCTTCAACAAATTAATTTCCCTTTACTTAACTGAACCGTATTGGTAATGTCTTATGGAATTTAGCTATGATTTCATAGCTAAATCAGTATCCATACTGACTCCTAAACAGCATTTAACGGCAGTTGCTACAAATCAAAAAATTACGAGGATGCACTGCCTTATTGATGCTGATAATACCTGTACTTATTCTGAATTCTGGCTTCTGATTTCTGATTTAATGGCAATTTATAAAAGCTCATGAAACAAGAGATAATCAAAGTCAATCAGAGCTTAGGTGAAAGCCCCAAGTTTGGCCCGTTTACAGGTAGACAGTTCGTAATTTTCGCCGGAGTATTCTGCGTAGTTTTTGGACTGGTCTGCTTAATTCTCGGATTAGATATATTTTGGGGTTTAGGCTTGGCATTTTGGGCTAGCTTATCAGTAGCTTTCCTCTCAGGAGATAAGCCTTATCTGTACTGGTCAAAGATTTATCCTATTCTCCCCAAATGGACAAGAGGATATGCTAATTACACCTCACCACAGCATAAGAAAAAAGTCGGTAATAGAAAAGTCAAGCTAACTCGTTCATCTAAACCTAAAACCCTTAATCCCTTTGAAGATTGGTTAGATTTGACTACTATAGTCAGACTCAAAAAAGATTCTTATGTCGTTGGAGCTTATCTACTAAGTAAAAAGAACCTGACGGAAAGTAGTAACACTCTGCAATTAATATTTGGTTTTGCTTGTACTGGAATTCATCCTTTATTCCATTCAGAACAAGAAATAGAAGCGGTGGCTCAAGCCTTTGAAAACGGCTGTAAAGAAATTCCCCAAGGCGAAAAAATCACTTGTCGCTGGAGTTCATTCTGCGATGATAGTGATAGTACAGATTATTTAATACAACGTTTGAATAACCCAACTTCTCTAGAAAGTGAGTTTTTAGACTGGGGGAGGTTAGCAAGAACTCAAAAACTGACAAAGGAGAAAGCTCGTAAAGATATCAAATTAAATATTTATTGGTCATTTACAGTCACCTCAGAATCGCTAGATACTTCAGACCCAGTAGATAAGTTTTTGGCAAAACTGACTAACTTCCTCCAAAGAAGATTCACAGATTCAGGAGTTAGTCAAATAACCAAAAAGCGATTTACACAGATTTTAACAAAAGCCTTAGAAGCCTCATTGAGATACCAACAAATTCTTTCAGAAATGGGCTTAAATCCTCAACCTAAAACCGATAAAGACCTATGGAGAGAGCTTTGTAAAAACATTGGAGCAAAAGAAGTAATCATTCCGCATACTCTAATATTTGATGAAGAGGGATTAAGAGAAGAAATTGATGAAAAGGCTGCATTGGATAAACCATTGGAAATCATCAGTCAACCGCATCTCACCTCAATCATTCTCAATAATGGTGTACCTTTCGCCGATAAACGATGGATTTGCTTACCAAACGGTGATGAGAAGAAGTATGTCGGAGTAATGGTACTAACCCGGAAACCAGAAATCTTTGCCTCCACTAAACATCAAATTCGTTTCCTGTGGGATTTATTCTCACGCAACAACATTTTTGATGTAGAAATCATCACAGAATTCTCCCCGGCTGACCGAGGGATAAACCGTGCAGCCCAGCAGATGATTACCAAACGTTCTAGGGCATTAGATTTGAATGTGCAGCAGAAAAAATCAATAGATGTCTCTGCCCAAATCAATGTGGAACGCTCAGTGGAAGCACAAAGGCAACTATATACAGGAGATGTACCACTAAATTTAAGCTTGGTAGTGCTGGTTTACCGAGATACAGCAGAGCAAGTAGACGATGCCTGTAGGTTGATAGCTGGCTATATTAACCAACCCACAGAACTAACCCGTGAATATGAATATGCTTGGTTAATCTGGCTGCAAACATTGCTCATCAGGCAAGAACCGATTTTGATGCGTCCATATAATCGGCGGCAAACTTTCTTTGCAAGTGAAGTTTTGGGATTAACTAATATAGTGCAGAATAGTCCCGCAGATCATCAAGGGTTTGAGTTAATCGCAGATGAGAGTGATTCACCCGTCAAAATTGACCTATCAAAAACCAAGAATATTTTAGTTCTCGGTACAACCGGCTCAGGTAAATCAGTTTTGGTAGCTTCCATCATCGCCGAGTGTCAAGCTCAGGACATGAGCATTTTAATGATTGACCTGCCCAATGATGACGGTACAGGGACTTTTGGGGATTACACACCCTATCACAACGGTTTTTACTTTGATATTTCTAAAGAGTCTAACAATTTGGTGCAGCCGTTAGACTTATCAAAAATCCCAGAAGAGCAAAGGGAGGAACGAGCTAAAGCCCACAGAAACGATGTCAACTTGATTGTTCTTCAGTTAGTCTTGGGTTCGCAATCATTTGATGGTTTCTTGTCCCAGACAATCGAATCCCTCATCCCACTAGGGACAAAAGCCTTTTACGATGACCCCGACATTAAACGACGCTTTGCTCTTGCCAAGAAAGGAGGATTAGGTTCTGCGGCTTGGGAGAATACCCCAACCCTTACAGACATGGAGTATTTCTTTTCTACAGACCACATAAACTTGGGTTATGAAGATGAAAACGTAGATAGAGCGTTGAACTATATCCGCCTACGCTTTCAATATTGGAGAAATAGTACCATTGGCAATGCTATCTGCCGTCCTTCCACGTTTGATACTGATGCCAAGCTGATTACCTTTGCCCTCACCAACCTGCAATCAAGTAAAGACGCTGAAGTTTTCGGGATGTCTGCTTATATTGCCGCTTCCAGGCAATCCCTATCAGCACCCAATAGCGTTTTCTTCATGGATGAATCCAGTGTATTGTTGCGGTTTGCTGCTTTATCGCGGTTAGTGGGTCGTAAATGCGCGACTGCTCGAAAATCCGGCTGTCGGGTCATACTTGCAGGTCAAGATATTTTGTCGATCGCTAACTCAGAAGCTGGTGAACAAATTTTACAAAATATGCCCTGTCGGTTAATAGGGCGGATAGT
Organism: Nostoc sp. CHAB 5834; assembly: GCA_020829485.1. Next base: position 3,982 of record JAIVFU010000136.1, read on the forward strand.
ACCAGGGGCTGCAAAAAGTTTTTCAGAATTTTTAGGCATACCAAAGCAAATTATTGATAAAAATGAAAGTTTTCGTCCCAATATCAAACAGCTATATACGTTGTGGCTATTGGATTACAACAACAAATATATACGCTGTCGTTACTATCCTTCCTACCCAATGTTGGCGTTAGTTGCTAATAGCAGAGAAGAACAAGCGGCACGCGACAGATTTAAAGCAATGTACTCAGATAAATTTCAGTGGGTGTCTGAATTTGCCAAATACTATGTTGGTTGCATTAAGCAGGGTAAGCCTTTATGAAAAAGTTAGAAATTGCTACGGGATTTGCACAATATAAAGTCTTGTTGGCTATTTTAGGAGTTTTATCTTCATGGGCATCATTTGAAGTGTGGAAGTGGCATCAGCAACAGCATGATAAGTATATTGCCCAGAAACAGCAAGCTTGTCAAGAAATGATTGAAAATGCCAGCAATGATGTACAAAATAATCGATTTCTAAAAGCTGCTTACTATTCATCTTTAATGCAGCAACCATTTAAAATAAAGCTAAAACAGCCAGGAATAAATACAGATTTTATATCTGAAAAAGACTATATTTTAATGTACTCACAGCCAGCATCTTTAATACCTGAACATCCACGGTATGAGGGGAGTTTGTTTGAAAGGTTATCTAAGAGAACTGATAAACAACCTCCAGCACCACTAATAGTAACTGGCAAGAAAATTTTAGGAAATAAAGCAGAGGTGATATCTGCTTGCGCTCCCAAATCTTTTACAGTCTCTTTGGATAATTTATATGAAATCACTCAACCAGTTGACATTAGCCCCTATCTACCGCCGTTTAGCAGTTTTTAGTAGTTTAGTAATTGTATTCATTTTTTGCTCAGTTTTACCGGCCACAGCCAAATCTTCATTCCTAGAACAATTTCAGCAAGTCATGACAAGCTTGCAGTCATACATTAAGCTGTATAGCCAAGAATTTAGCCAGCTATCGAAAGACTTGAACAAAGATAAAGACCTAGATATAGCCATCACTTCTACAAATGGAGTTATGGGTATACCTGACCCATTAAAAGCAGGTAAAAATATCAAGGTGATTATTCAACAGCAAGATACTGATTTAGTTGAAACTGATTCTCAAACCCAAGGTGAAAATGCTCAGAGACAATGGCATCAAGCTTATACTTATGGGCTATCTGGATCTGTTTTAGGTAGAGAAGGACAAAAAACTCAAGCGCAAGAAGCAGAAATCTCTAATTATGCTGTAGAAAATTCATCTAATACTGCTGATGAAGTACAAAATGATGTCATCACTCAAGACATCTTGAAAAAGATGGCAGTGCAGAATCTACAAACAACAGTTATTACTAAATCAATTCACAGTGAAGCACAAAAACAAACTAGAGCTTTATCAGCAGCCAATATCAATTTGAGTGACATTTCCGGTAGGTTGGATGAGCAAGCAAGAAAAGAGCAAGCTAATAATAATTCTAGTGCCAAGCAAATTATAGGTAGTGCCGCTTTCGCTGATGCTTTTTGGGAACAAAGCAATGCTAAATAATTTAACTAACTTCTGGTATTTACTAGCAGTTACTGGAGATACAAACGCGGAAGATATAGTAGATGGTGCGATTAACGGCTCTCGCATGGTTGTATCTTCATTTAACCAAGACTGGCAAGATTTAGCTAACGGGAATAGTGAAGTTTTTAAAGCAGTGGTAGCTGTTTCTGCTTTATGTGGAGTGGTTTTTGTTTCCTTCTGGTCTATCAGTTGGTATTCTAGGTTAATTCAGGAAGGATTTAGTCATGAAATTTTGAATGAGATGGTCTATCCATTATTAGTCTGTTTAATGTTGACAGTTAATAATGGACAGTTACTTGCTACCACGTCTCTGATGTTTCGTAATGTAGCGGTTAATTTGAATGACAAAGTATTAAGTATTACGCGAAATGGCATTACTTTGAGAGATGCTATTCGTACTGCCAATATGGATCAGGCTTTTGCTCTTTCAGTTCAAGCACAAATGCAAGAGTGTGAAAAAAAGCCTACAAATGGACAAGATAACCAAGGAAACATTATAAACCCAAGAGAAATATGTCAAAAAGAGAAAGCCGATGAAATTCAAAAGCAAGCTCAAGCCTATAAAAATAAATATGGTATATCCTCTTATTCAAATAGCTGGAATCCATTAGATATAGCTGGGCAAACTATTAATTCAATGGTGCAAGCCATGTCATGGATTATATTCAGTGGCTTACAAGCAGCCTTTCAATATGTTGTGCAAGTAGCATTTTTATTAAATGCCTACATTGCACCTATATTTTTAGTGATTTCACTTTTTCCTTTTGGAGCTAAACCAATCTATGCTTGGGTTGCAGGATGGTTAGCACTGACTTTGGTACTCATGTCATACTCAATTGTTTGTGGAATGGCTGCTAGTGCAATAGTGAATGCTAGTAACAATAATCCCTTGTTCTTACAGCTAGTACAAGCAATTTTGTCTCCAATACTGGCGTTAGCAATGGGATCTGGTGGAGGAATGGCAGCTTTCTCATGTTTCTCTAGCAGTGGGAGGTTAATCTCAGGGAGGGTATTCAGATGAGATTACTGGATAAGAAAGAGATAAACTTTACTCCCTTAGTATCAATAGGGCAAGCTGTTATCTTACTCTTATTGTTACTGATAAATCTGACTAATTCCAGTAAACTAAATAAAATATCTAACCAGAAACCTACCTTAGTAGAACTTCAAGACGGTACTTCCATTAGAGCAATTGCTGTAGGAGAAAAAGACCGTACTGACCAAGCGATTATGGACTTTGCAGGGCGGACAATGATGAATTTGATGAGTTGGAATGCCGTTCCCAAGTCGTCTGATAGTAACTTAGATCCAACCAAACTAAAACTTGACCCCGGTGTACAAGTATCTGATAAAAAACTCACTACAAATACTTGGAGTGCAGGATTTGCATTATCAGAAGATTTTCGCGCTAGTTTTCTGCGAGAAATAGCTGCTTTAACACCATCTGATGTGTTTAATGGTGATACTCAATCAGCTTTACTTGTACGCCATCTTTCACCTCCTCAGAAAATAGAAGAGGGTAAATGGCGATTAGAAATGGTTGCCAACTTAGTAGTTTTTAAAGGTCAAGACCAATTAGGTAAAGCAATTTCTTTTAATAAAACTGTATTTGTGAGAGCGGTAGATACACCACCTTTACCGAATAATCCTTCTGTACCACAGATAGAGGCTTATAGAGCTAGAAAAGCGGGAATGGAAATTTACCGCATCCAAGATTTAGATTTAGGAAAGTAGCTTTATGTCAAATCAAAGTCAAGTTGTAAATACGAATTCTGAAGCTACTACTGGTGATACTTCCCATAGAAGCCAAGAATTTGCTCGGATGAATGGGGTAGAAATTTCCAATGTTTCAGAAACATCATCACCTGTGGATGAACAAAAAACTGAACCAGAAGAAATTGTCACTACTCGCCCTGTAGCTAATCACCCATTACTAAAAGGGTTAACAGTCTCTGGTGGGGTGCTGTTAATAGTTGTCATGTTTGGGACGATGATTAGCTCAATTACAGGGGCTTTGAATTCTCCCGATGATAAGCCAGCCCAACAAAATGCAAAAAGTATTCAGACAGATATTAAATCAGATGATGAAAATGAAAAAGGAGACCTAAAAACAGCGATCGCTCTCACCTCTCAAAAAGGGGAGTTACAAGCTGTTACTAAAAAAAACGCTGAAACTGCACCACCAACGCCAACCGTCACCCCCACAGTTACAACTAACACCACTGTCAAAACTCAGCCCACACCAACGCGACCAGTAACAATTCATTCAACACCACCGCCACCTATTGTTACTAGACCTAGTAAAAGCGATCGCGTGGCTCCTCAACCAGTAGTCAGACAATCTGTGCCTGCTCTTATACCTAAACCCGTAAAATCTCAAGTTGTCTCCAATCCATTACCCAGTCGTACTACTCCCAAAGACCCGATGCAGGAGTGGTTAGCAGCTGCTAATGTCGGTAATTACTCCTCTAGTGATGCTGGCAATGCAGAGATAAACCAGGAAGAGGCAGAATTGGGTAACGTTCAAGTGAATGGAGGTTTAGGGATAAAACCAGATAGGCTACCTGGGAGCGATGGCGTTCCGCCCACCGGAGGTGATCGTAATTCTTCACCACAGTCACCACCGACTAACTACGATGGCAAGCGGGTTTTAGTTGGAACTCGTGCGGCGGGTGTGATGGAAACTCCTGTAGCCTGGGTGGGTAATGGCGTGAATAATCAGCCGCCGCAAAATAGCCTGATTCGTTTAACTCAACCCCTGAAAGCATTTGATGGGTCTGAAGTTTTACCCAAAGGTGCTTATGTTGTGGCGACTATCAGTCCTTCTAACTCAGAAATAGCGCAAATGACGGCTGTTTCTGCATTAGTGAACATCAACGGTAAAACAGAGGAAAAGCCACTTGCTCAGAATTCGATTTTGGTATTGGGTAAAAACGGCAATTTACTTAAAGCTGAATCTCGTCAAGGTGGTAGTAATTTAGGTAATTCGCTCATGGCATCTCTGCTGTCTGGTTTATCGAAGGTGGCTGAGATTCAAAATAGGGCTAATTCAGAGACGACAATTAGTTCCTTGGGTACAACAACCACTACAACAAGCAACAGTGAGAAGAATTTACTGGCTGGTTTTACTGAAGGCAGTATTAACCAAATTCTCAGTAGGATGAAAAATTCTAATGAGCAGCAATTACAACAAGTAAAAAAGCAACAACAAGTGTTTGTAATTCAAGCAGGTAAACCAGTGCAAATCTTTGTCAATCAATCAATTACGATATGAAATTATGCAATGAGTAATGAGTAATGAGTAAAAAGGATGAATTTAGAATTTATAACTATTATACAATTTCTTGCAGATAAATCCGTTGTGATATGAAACGTTTAGGTTTTTTACTGCTAACTACGTTAGTTATCAACGCTAATGCAGGCACAGCTTTAGCACTACCAGCCGCGAGAAATGTCTATTCACAAGATGCTCAAGGTAGTAATTCTCATGGAATTGACTTAAAGATTTGGGCTGGTTACGGTTTGACTATCAATTTCATTCCCACAGGTGAAACCATCAAGCAAGTGTGGTTAGGAGACCCTTCCCGCTTTGCTTTAACTTCCAATGGCAACTTATGTCAGCGTGGTGCATCAGATGAAAATTGTGGTAATGGAGGAGCTACGATTTTATTCCTCAGACAAATTAAACCAATTACTTTTCCGGTTTTAACTTCCAGTCAAGATGGTAGTACCGTGATTACCGTGATTACAGCAAGTTCAGACGGTCAAAAACAATATCAATTTAAGTTGATTCCGGCTAGGGGAAAACCAGAATATACCAGTTTAATTATTAAGCCAGACTCGGAGAAGCCACAGCCTTTATTAATAGCTGAAAAACCGCTATTTCATCAAAATAGGTTAAACAATACCAATAATATCACCAATAACACCACACCTCGAAATCCTGATAACAAACCACCTTTAACAGTCAATACTTCTTCACAAACTAGCACTATTTCACAAAGAAATGATGCTAATGCCGTAGCTTATGGTTTAGCGGTGGCGGTGGGTAATGGCGCAATCAAACCTAAGTCTAGAGTATGGCGACAAACGCAAGATACCATCCGTTTATTGAGGAGAGGTAAAAGTAGGACAGAGGCGATTAGGTTATCAGGTATTCCCCAAGAAATGTTCAATAAACTGATGCAATGGGGGCAAACTCAGTGATTAACAATAGAGCTTTATTATCAATAGTTTCTGCCTCAATAGTTGCGACATCACTTCTAGAATTACCCAGTGTCGCCAATGCAGAAATTCCCACAGTTACTTATAATTCCGGTAAATATCAATTAAAGTCTCCAGACTGGTCAAAAATCAATTGGAGCAGCTTAGACCCATTACAACAGCCCGGATATCTTGATATTTCCCCAGATATAGCCGCAAAAATTGGCTATAATCCCTCCCGTTCTTGGACAGCCGGACAGAGTATTGATTCTGTAATTATGTTGGGGGACGTAGATGATGCTTTTCAAATGTCTGCCTTCAGCCTGAAAACTCTTTCTGTTATCGTACCTTTGGGCCCCAAGCTTACACTCAAAGACTTGGGATTAATGCAGTGGCAAACTCCCAACACCCTTGTCAAAGCTATTCCCCGCTTGGGCAACCTTGATATTAATCAAGTTCCACCTATTTATGATTTATTCGTGCAATCTCGTTACAGTAGCATAACTTCTAATTCAATAGCCGCAGCTACTCCAAAATCAAACGGCAGGGGAGCAGGGGAGCAGGGGAGCAGAGGGGAAAAAGACTGCTCACAAGGGACGGGACAACCTCCTCCAAAAAGAGAAGATTCCGCCCACAAGGGGCGGAGCTTATACCGAAAATCATTTTTCTCCTCTGCCTCTCTGCCCCTCTGCTCCTCTACTTTCTTGTCAAACAAACCTGACAAAAATTCGCTCAAAATTGGACTGAACGGTAAGATTTCAACTATTTTAAAATCTAATCCACAAGCTGCTAATACCCCTTTGGGTAAAAAACTGGATCTAGGTCGATATCCCATCAACTCAATTCCCAGACTTAATCAGACGCAACTATCAAGATTTCCAGGCTGGCAGCAAAGCTACATTAATCAAGTGCCGGGGCTAAATAAAGTACCTTTTGACAAGATGCCACAGCCGATTAATTCGGGTTTGGATGTGGTGGGTATAGCTTCTGTGGTTTTAGGTAATTCGGAACGTGGTGATTCTAGGGCAAGAGAGAATTACTTTGTTTCTGGTAGGGTAAATCGTTCCAACAAAAATGTTGTTGTCGCCTGTAATGTGGGTAAAGAGTGTCCATTCCTAGAACTAGGTGATGTCGCCCCTTCAACTGGCAACCTTTACGGTAAGCGATGGGCTTCTGGTTCTGCTCAGAAAGTAGACGGTGGTTTTGGGATCTTACAACGTGTTAACGGTGGTAAAGAACCAACAGGTAGGCTTGTCTACGGTTCTGGTTTCAAAGTTGTGCTAACTGGTGTAAATGAGTCCACTGGTACAGCCAACTTTGGGCTATTTTTTCGTTTTTGCATTAGCTTTCTCTGGGGTGGTAAATCTTGCACTCCCTACTTTATTGGCCCTGTACCTTGGATTCCCACTCAAGAGAATGATTTAGTCATTCTAGGGAGGGGGTGAAAATGGCTGAAATATCCAAAACTGCCCAACAAGTAAAGAGAGCAGAGGGAGGTGTGCAGCAGGGGGAGAAAGATTCATTGAGAAATAGCTCTCTTTACTCCCCAGCGACCCCTGCCCCCCCAGCTTATAACTTTGTTCCTCAGAATTTTAAGGATGCCTTTTTCTCCCCAATGGGTTTGGGATTACTTGTAAGTGTGGGGGCGTTAATGTTAGCGAAAGCAATGGAAGGGCGAGGGGCAACAAACAAACTAGCACGGGCGCGATGGGCAGGAGGTAGGGAGAAAACAGCAGCTCGTAAGCTGGCCTGCAAACAACTGATTGAACGCAAACATAACAGGGTAGCTTTATACATTGGTACACCGAAAGGTACTACTTTTCAGGTTGTTAACAACAAACGCATTATCAATATTCCAGAAGATAAAAGCAGGCTCTATCTGCCAGATGTACAACGTGGAATTTTAGTTTGTGGCGGGGCTGGTTCTGGTAAAACCTTCTCCATGATTAACCCTCTGGTGCGTTCTGCTATCGATCAGGGACTACCAATTATCCTTTACGATTTTAAGTATGCTCACCAAGAATCGGCTACATCTGACGCTAAAGGGCAAGCACCCAAACTAGCAGGATACGCCGCCATGCGTGGGTATGAGGTTTCTATCCTCTCCCCTGGTTTTCCTGAATCCTGCGTAGCTAATCCCTTAGATTTTCTACGGAGTGAAACTGATGCAGAGATGGCGCGTCAGTTAGCGATCGTCCTCAATCGTAATTTTAAGCTAACAAGTGGTGATGCTTTAGATAGTGGATTTTTTGCTAATGCAGGGGATCAGCTGGCACAAGCAATCTTCATGCTGGCGCGGGGTACTTGTTTTCCTGACATTATGATGTGCCATGCCATTCTCAGTTTGCCTAAATTAATTGACCGCATTCAACAAGCTTCTTTAAATCCTTGGGTAAAAGTTGCCTTTGACCAATTCTTATCTGTAGCGGGTTCTCCAGAAACCGCCGCTAGTATTGTCGGTACAACAAGCGGATTATTTACTCGCTTTATGACCCCATCCACCCTTTCTGGCTTCTGTGGTCAAACAAATATCCCCTTAGATTTGAAGGGGCGGAAAATGGTGGTTTTCGGCATGGACAAGGAGAAACGAGATGTAATTGCTCCTTTGTTAGTTTCTATCTTGCACCTTTTATGTTCTCGTAATTTGGCTGGTAAACGCACAGAACCATTAGTTTTAGCACTGGATGAATTACCAACTTTGTATCTACCAGCCTTAGTTGATTGGCTCAATCAAAATCGTGAAGATGGCTTGATTTGTTTACTGGGATTGCAAAACTTATCACAGCTTGAGAAGGCTTATTCCAAAGAAACCACCAATGCTATATTTGGCGGTTGCGCTACAAAAGCTTTCTTTAATCCCCAAGATGATGTGGCGGCGGAACGTTTTAGTAACTTCTTAGGTGACGAGCAAATCAAGCACAGAGAACGTTCACGCAGTTCCGGTGGTAAAGGTGGTGCAAGTACCTCAATTTCTGAGCAAAACAGTACCCGCAATTTATTTGAGGTTAACCAATTTAATACCTTACCGGAAGGCAGAGCCGTAATTGTTAGTCCTGGGTTTCGCTCTGGTAGAGATGTAAGTATTCCGCTATTAGAGCAAATTCGTATTCCAAAATCTGATATTAACTTGGAGGCGAAAAGTATTGAAAAGTGGTATGGACTCCAGCAACAGTTTATCTCACAATCTACTCTGCGTGAACCATCTGGGGAAGAGTTAGAAATTCGGCATTTAGAGGCAGAGATGTTATTGCCTTTAGTTGATAAAAAGGCAGAGGCGAATAACAGATTGAAAAATCTTTAGGAGGTAATTTATGACCGCAGAAAGGCCGCAGTTCGCGGAGTGTCGGGGATGTGGGGAGAATGAGGAGGAATTGAGAATGGGCGCTTACCCTGAGCGCAAACTGCTTCCCACACTCCCCACCCTATGAGTGAGAAATTCGGGAGCAAGAACTGCCTTCTTCGATAAATTTTTCCCTCAGATGGAAGGGTTACAAATTCCTAAAATTATTTATTTTTGAATTCTTGAATTTGGAGCAAAGCAACGTGACTAATTTATCTGAATACGAATTGCGATTGTTAAGCAAACTGCCGCTTGATATTGCCTCGTTAGTTAACACTTATCGAACTGATATCTTCAATGCAGCAGAGTTTTGGGATGAACCACCGTTCCCTGAAAATCATGTCCCAGAATTCATTGAAATTTACTATGGCGATGCAGAAAGCCCTCATATTTTCATAGTAAATGGAGAGCTAAAAGATTATAAAGTGACCAACTTACCTGATAACACAAAGTCAATTTCAGTTCTAATTGATGACCAATGGGCTTATATCCAAATTGAAGGAGATGTAATTCTCAATCGTTTAGGAGGTGTAGTTTTACCAGATGTCTTAGTCAGTCCATCGACTCTCATTAGTTCCTTAGTAGGAGTTACAAATCATGGATGAAATAAAATCTGAGGCGAAACAAGTGCAACATGATTATTTAGAAATCCTCAATGACATTCTGCATAAGCTGCTAGAAAAAGGAAAATTTCAAGAGTTAGACACTACTAAAGACTTATCAATTTACGTTGGCAACCAACCCAAGTATAAAGGGCATCCTGATGGCGAAGTGTCCGTAAATTTGATGACTCCAGAACTGGTAGATAAAATCAAGACGGCTATCAATGACCCGCAAAACTTGAAAGGTTCTGTCCGCATCATGATTGGTAAGGATAAGGTCTATCATGTTAAGGATGGAGAGGTTTTAAGTGATAAACTGGGTTTAAGTAGCCAGATTAGCCAGAATCAATCCCAGTCTCAACAACCAGCCAAATCAGTACAACAATCTTCGAGCATTGAGGATTTACAAAAGCAGGTAGAGGCTTTACAGCAAAAGGTTCAAAACCAGCAAAGTTTGATTGATAGTTTTGCTACTCAAAAGCAATCAAGCGTTGAAGTTACTCAAAAATTATCGACAGACTTGATTAGTCTTAAACAAGCTTTTGATGCTCAACAAAAAACTATTGAGCAATTGCAGAAGGGACTGGAAGCTATAAATAATCAAAATAACCCTGCGGTCAAGAATGCAACCTTGCATGATTGGATAAACTCGATTGAGACTAAGGCTAAGAACACTGCCAAAAATCTCTATGAACAGGTAAAAACTGCCCTCACTCCCAAAGTTGATAAAGTCAAAACCCAATTAGAGGCTCAAATTGTCACTTTAAAAGAGCAGATGAATCAACAGATGGAGTCTCTTAAAACTGAGATGAGGTCACAAGTTGCAGCTGTTAAAAATGAATTTGAATCACAGTTGGGTGTAGTTAACGATGGTATTGGTGAAGTCAAGCAGTTAGTCACTGATGAGATTCAGCATGGCATGGAGCGTCATCAATCTGCTATGGGTGCTATTCACAATAAGGTTTCAGAGGAAGTTAATACAGTCCATAAACAGATAACTCAAGCTGTTGGTGATATCCACTCAGCAGCTAATCATACTGTGAAGCAGAATCTCGAAAAAGTTACTAACAGTGTGATGGATATTAAAGGCAAGGCTCTTGCCAAGGGTGTAGATTCCATGCTGCGTCTTTTTGGTGATCAGCATTCTGATGGTTCACGCAGTTATGAGAGTAAGAATTACAACTTTTACCAAAATGGAGATAGTATTACTGTTACAGCTAAAGATGGTCGGGCTGTGATGGTTGACGGTGATTTGACTGCTAATGCTACAGAGAATGATGTTGAATCGTTAGAGGAAGTAGGAGAGGTAGTTTCTGATTATTTAAAACATACTAATACTCAATCACAGTCAACAAAATTGAGAAGGTAATAGGTTTTATCTGACTTGTGCAGGTATAAAACTCAGATAATGAACTACCTCTGGCTGTGCGAAAATTTGAGCCAGGGGTAGTTCATAGTAAATTTTGGTCAATTCCTTGTTGTATCAGTAAACGGTTAACCATTTTGATGAAAGCAATGCTTTTCGATATAGTTTAACCGCCTGTGTTTGATTAGTTTCACAGATCATTTGTCCCCATTGATTTAAGGGTAACTCAGGTTGCACATAATTCACCTTC
>JAIVFU010000137.1 GCA_020829485.1 Nostoc sp. CHAB 5834
TTATTCGTTTGGCATCTGGGAAATGTCTTTGTGGGCGGTGGCTAGGTAACTTTACTATCACGGAGGAATGTCTGCTGGTAGGTGTTTTTCAGTTTACTTGCAAACAACACCAATTAGATAGCTAGGGACCAGATTCGCTTTTGGCCTCGGTACAGAGTAGTTTGCGACAAGCTATGAATGCGGGTCGTGTACCGCGCATTTTCCAGGAAGATAAGGGTAATGTCTTTGACGCAGAATCAAGCTCAGTAGCAATAGCATTCAGTCCAGATGGGCAAAAAATTATCAGTGGTAGTGAAGACGGTACACTAAGATTGTGGGACTTGCAGGGAAACCAAATTGGCGAAACATTTCCATCTCATCAGGAACAGATTTGGGCAGTTGCATTCAGTCCGGATGGTGAAATGGTTGTTAGTGGTAGTAATGACGGCACATTGAGAATATGGGATTTACGGAATAATCATATCGGAAAACTTTTAATAGGACATACAAGCAGGGTTACGGCAGTAGCAATTAGTCCAGAGAGAATAGTCACTGGTAGTATGGACTCCACCATAAGATTGTGGGATTTGCAGGGAAATCAGATTGGAGAACCCTTTGGAGAATATCAAGTCGAATCGGTGGCATTCAGCCCAGATGGCGAGAAGATTGTCAGTACCAGTAGTGGTAGTGGCGAACTGAGTTTATGGGATTTGCAAGGCAAGCAAATTTGGCAAATATCAATTGATTCTTATGCGGTCAGTTCAGTCGCATTTAGTCCAGATGGGGGGATGATTGTTAGTGGTAGTGTGAACAGCATCAGATTGTGGAATTTGGAAGGAAAACCAATTGGGAAAGCATTTGCAGGAGATGTGGGTAGCGTACAATCAATATCATTCAGCCCAGATGGTCAGATGATTATCAGTAGCAACTTGTACGGCGAAGTGAGTTTATGGGATTTGCAGGGCAAACTGATTCGGAAACTATCTGCAAGCAGTCAAGGGTGGAATAGAGGAGCAGTATTCAGCCCAGATGCCCAGTGGATGGCCATTGGCAGTTCTAAAGGTGAATTTGGCTTGTGGGATTTCCGAGGTAACGAGATTGGGTTACCATTTCGAAGGCATGAGTCTGATGTTGTTGCAGTAGCATTTAGCCCCGATGGTCAGAAAATTGTCAGTGCTAGCTTTGATCACACGCTGAGATTATGGGATTTGCACGGTAAACCCATTGGGCAACCTTTTCAAGGGCATAAAGAACATCTTTGGGCAGTAGCATTTAGCCCCGATGGTCAGAAAATTGTCAGTACCAGTGCGGATGGAACACTGAGATTATGGGATTTGCAGGGTAACCCCATTGGAAAACCCTTTGAGGAGCATCAATTTAGTTTCTATTCAGTAGCATTTAGCCCAGATAGTCAGATGATTATCAGTGGTGGTATCGCTGCCAGTGACAGCAGCAGGGGTGAAAGTGGCACATTGAGGTTATGGAATTTGCAGGGCAATCCCATTGGGCAACCTTTTCAAGGACACCCAGGTAGGGTCACGTCAGTAGCCTTCTGTCCGACAACGGGTCAGACTATTGTGAGTGGTGGTGATGGCAGTACACCTAACAGTGGCACGCTGAGGTTATGGGATTTGCAGGGCAATCTTATTGGGCAACCTTTTCAAGGACATCGGGATAGGATTACGTCAGTAGCATTTAGCCCAGATGGTCAGATGATTGTCAGTGGTAGTTGGGACAATACCCTAAGGTTGTGGGATTTGCAGGGCAATCCCATTGGGCAACCTTTTCAAGGACATCAAGATAGGATATGGTCAGTAGCATTCAGCCCAGATGGTCAGACTATTGTCAGTGGCGGTGCGGATCGCACAACCAGATTGTGGGATTTACAGGGTAACCAGATTGGTCCAGGATTTGCAGTACATCAGGATACAGTATGGTCGGTAGCATTCAGCCCGGATAATCAGACAATTGTCAGTGGCAGTGCCGACAGAACAGTACGCTTGTGTCGAGGCAATTGGCGGGTGTGGTTGCAAATCTGCTGCGATCGCCTCCGCTACCACTCCATCTTCAAAAATCCTGAATCAATTGAAGATATAGAACAGCGCAAGATTGCGATCGCAGCCTGTGAAACTTGCCAAAAGTATGTCTGGAGCAAGGAAGATACCTCAGTTTAGCTAATGAAGTCTAGGCAGTTTACACGCTTATCTGCAAAAGATGAGGGGCAATTACCTTCGGATAGCTTTGCTTCATGCACGCTTGGCAGATAGAGAATATTGTTATCCCGCTTCAATCGAGTACACTTTGAACAAAGACTGTTGTTCAGCGTAGAATCTTCATGGCAAGGTGGTTATATTATGTCAACAGAAGATTTTTCTTCTCAATAAGCTCAAAAAAGTCGCATTAATAGCTGCTGATTGACACAGCTTTAAAGGTTGAAATCACACTAGAATTATGCCGTTGGTTTTTATACTCAATAACCAGCTTGCACAAAGGCCATAGTGCTTTTCTACGGAACTGTTTGATTGAGCAAGTGCTGAGTGAATATCTCTTGGACGGTGTATATTTCTTTTTGTGTACAATTCCACGCTGGGCAATCTGTGTCGCTAGGTCAATCATTACTTGCAGTCAACATCTGTGTTGATAGCAATCCTTGTTAGAGAAATCAGAAAAATGATATAACATTATCTCAAAATTCTTTGCACAAACTGATATAACGTTATCTCATGACTGGGAGTCGGAAATATAGTAATCAAGAAAGAGAAAAAATTATGCCTGCCAATTTGACCCTTTCTATTGAGACAAACGCTGGAGGAGTAGCGAAAAGTACTATTTCATACAATCTTGCGTATGAATTGGGTGTTCGTGGCTATTCAGTGGCACTGTTAGACATCGATCCTAACGAATCATTGACATTATTTTGCGGATTAGGAGAATTTAAAACTCAGGGAACAATGGCTAATGTTTACCATCCAGACTTCAATGGCAACTGGCCTTTAGTTACAGCTTGGCAAGGTAAGATTGACAAAATTCAAGTTTGTAAAGGCGGAAAAGAATTACACGAAACAATTCGGGAAGTTTCAAAGGATCTGCGTGGAGCTTATACTCTTGCAGATCGGTTGAGTGATTACCCCTTATCTCATGATTTTGTAATTATCGATTGTCCTGCAACATTGGAGCCTTTACCACTGACTGCTCTTGCAGCTTCTAGCCACGTGTTAATTCCCATTCAACCTGAATACAAGGCTTCTCAAAGTGCTGCGGCGATGATTGAGTGGTACTATTTCAACTGCAAGCGGCTGAGATTGAAACCGACTCCGAAAATATTAGGTATAGTTCCTACTCGTTGGAAAAGTGATTGGGGAGCGCATAGAAGTATTGTTGAGGAACTTCCCCTAATCTGTAAGAATTTGGGAATTCAGTATTTTAGCCCAATTCGAGAATCAGCTGATATTCTTAATGCTTCTGGTAGAGGGCTACCTCTGGGAATTTACAGACCAGGTAAAGAGGCAAGAGGAGATTTTCTGCCAATTGTTGATGCACTAGTTCAAGAACTTAAGCTAATAAGAGGTTGATCGATGACAAAATTAAACAAACCGAGTGTACTTGGAATGTTTGCTTCTGCTGCTGATTCACAACAGATATTTGAGCTTGAAGAACGAGTAGAAGATTTACAAGCAGAGATTACAAGATTAAAAGATGAACAAGCACAGGGAAAGCTTGCTGAAGAAGAACGTACAGTTCTCAATCAAACTATTGAAGACCTACGAGAACATTTGAAAGCATCTGGAATTTTTAAGATTCACTATAGTGAAATAAAACCCAATCCGAAACAAGCAAGGCAAACATTTACTTCGGATAGTATTCGGAGTATGGCTGTTTCAATTAGAGAGGAAGGGCAACAACAGCCGATTATCTTACTACCGGGAAATCTCATTTTTGATGGAGAACGGAGATGGAGATCAGTTGCAGAAGAGTTACAGCCAGAAATTGAAACGCTTGATGCAGTGATGCTTCAGAAAGTTCTTTCTGAAGAGGAATTACATGCACGCACTTTATTAACTAGTCTTCACCGAGAAAGCTTGAATGAGCTAGATTTAGCCGAAGGTTTGATTCAACAGGCTAAGTTAGCTTTGGAATTTGAACAGGAAGAAGTAGTTAGAGCACTTAGGAGAGCAATAGCTAGATTAAACGCAAAAAAACTTTTGCCCCAATTAACTGAATTGGTTATTTTAACTAGAAAAGAGCAGTCAGAAGGCATTAAAGAATTTAATTTAGACGAAATAGAACAAAGTATTCTTCTGTTGTTACTACGTTTTCAACAAAATCCAGCATCAGTAGATGCAAATGTCTTTCCTTGCTTACGGCTTTCAGAAGACTTAAAAACTGCGATTAGACAATCAGGACTTGGTGCAAACCATGCCCGGTCACTCCAAAAACTAAATTCTAAAAATTTAAAAGTTGAAGAAACTAAAGCTCTTAAAATCCGACAAGATGCTACATCACAAGTTTTGCAAGAAAGGCTAACAGTCGCTCAAACTCGTTTTCTAGTTGCCCAAACTATTGCTGAACATGCTCCTGAAACAAAACCTAAACCAAGTCACCAAATCAGTTCTCTAATTCGAGATGTCTCAGCAACTAAGATCGAAGATATTCAGCAAGAGCAACTGAGAGATTTATTGGCTGTATTAGAAGCTAAGGTAAAAGAGATTCGGAAAAAGTTGGACTAATACTATCTCGTCCGACTTAGTTCACTGAACCGGAGATGTCCATGAAATCTATCGAGTGCCATCTAAACTACCCAAACGGCTTTCGCCTGAATCCCGCAGAGTCAAACCAGAATTATCAGCCGAACGGTTTCAGCATGTGAGATTTCTAGACTGCGACAAAGCAGTGAGCCGAATTATATTTGAGTACTGACACTGCCAAGAGGGGATACTTTGTGAGTTTACGGGTGAGCCTGTAGTTGGAGAATATAACGGGCGACCTTCAATCATCCAAGTTAAAGTTCAATGCCCCAACTCTGAGCAAACTGCTATTAGAATTAGTACGGAAGAAGTGCTTTCTACAATAGTGATTCCTTTTCCTTGGACATAAATAGTTTTCAAGAAACCAAATAATTTTTAATCTGGTCTTGCTCACGTCGTAAAGCTTTCATTCCTTGTCCATGAGCAGAGCGTACCTTGGAATGACTAAAATTGAATTTTTGTGCAATCTGTTTTACAGTTAGCTTGCCCTGTCCCTCCAGTCCAAACTGTAACGTTAAGACTTGGACGTTGATTTGGCTTAAAGTCATCTGACAAATTCTCCAAATCTGACCAGTTGACCAAGCTTTTGGATTTGGGTTAACTGTGCTTCTGTTTTATTTACCTCGGCAGCTAGTTCAGCCCTAGTTGGGGAACGCTCTAGTCGTTGCACTTGAGAATCGTTTTGCTTATCAAGTTTTGCATTGACCTTACAAGTCTTGTGTAGACAATCTTTTCCTCTGGCAATAGCCTTGGAAAGCGACCAATTTCTCGTAGATAAATTCCATCGGTATCAGATATAGGGCTAGACATCTTGCGGGAAGCTATTTAATAACAAAGACATTGACAGGAGAGTATAAATCAAACAGTCAACCATTTTAGAGGGTGTAGGGAACCAACGTTTTGAAACGCGGGATTGAAGCAAGGAAGCTTTGTATTTCGCGCTATGCGTCTCGAAATAAATATTTTTTTAAGTGGGCTTTAGATCCACAACTAAAGTTTTTTATTCCTTCTTCTCTATTTTTCTTGTAAGTTAATTTCTACTGCGTTGATAGATAAAGATTTCAAAAATTGCTTATGGAGGTTATATGGGTGCTATATGTACCCATGAATAGATTAGACTTCGACGAAAATTTGACACCTATATGGGGTTATTTAGGTGTCAAGTGGGGTATAAAATGTCGTTTAAGTAAACGTATCCCACTTAGCCCCCAAAAGGTTATGATAAGCTCTTGAGGTTAGAGAAGGAAGGGGCAGAGTTCTGGGGAAAGACTCATAGCAAGTTATTCTTCTCTCCCCTGCTTTCCTGCTCCCCTAGATAATCTGAACATATAACTTTCAAAAATCAAAACGTATTGACTTGATCCCTATGTCAAACATTCACGCCTTGCAAAAAATTTTTCCTGCTGGCTTTGATAACGGTTACGGAAGTCTCAAACTTTTAGTCGAAGGGTTTGAAGTTGTTCGTGTCCCCAGCTATATTTCCACAGCCGACATGGAAGATGTACCAGGGAGGGTAGTTTTTAACGGTAGTGCCTACACAGTTGGAGAATCAGCTTTCCGTACAGGTTATCATTTTGACCGGAACACAGACAATAATGAAAATAAAGTCAACAACGCATTATTGACTTTATTCGGTGCATTGGCACATCTGCCACACCGTAAGGCTTGGCACTTAAAATTAGTTGTCAGCTTACATGATGTTGGTCTGGCTGAAGAATTACAAAAAGTACTCAATGGAGAATATCAGCCAATACTTGCTGGCAAGCAATCAGACGTAAAAGTAGAAGTGGTTAAAGTTGTACTAGAGGGAATGGGTGCGTTGTTTGGGCATCCACTACCAAAAAAATTAACCATTTTAGACTTTGGCAATGGTACGACCCTGTATTCTCGTTACAACCGGGGTCAGCGCGAAGTTCACACTGCCTACCCTATAGGTGTAGAAGTTCTCATCGATGATATCTCCCAAAAAATGAAACATCTAAATGGCGGAAAAATTGGGGATGCCTCCAAAATTCGATTTTGTCTAGAGATGGGGCATACCAAGTACAACCGCGATATCGATATCAAAGATATATACAGTGCAAGTTTAAAAGATTGGTATGAAAAATACTTAAAAAAAGTGGTGAATCTGACACTTGATGCCAAGCACCAAGGGGATGAAATCTGGGCGATAGGTGGAGGCTGTCTCTTACCTGGATTTAAAAAGTTGTTAGAAAAGAATGGCTTCAAAATCCTGGACAATCCAGTGGAAACTAATGTCTTTGGGCTTCTAGAAATGGCAAAAACCATTACGAGCAAGAATTAACCAAACACATCTGGAAAGTGAAGTTATAACAAACAATGATAGATAAACAAGACTTAGCTCCGGTAAAAATTCGGCTCAAAGAAAACTACCGAGAACGCATATTTGCAGAATCCCAACAACTAGGTAAAAGTTACCTGGAGACGCTTTATTTTATTATTGATTGCTATTTTGTTTTCATAAAGGCTGGATTAGCCACACAAGAAGTAGCTTTCACGCCGCTTACTACTAACGAAAACAGACTCCAGCAGCCAATTCCCCAGCCATCTACAGACCAAAAACTAGAAGAGCCTGATAGCGAAACATTCAGTCTTGATTTTGAATTATAACCGTCAGATGAAGTTGGCAACGGTAATTCCCAACTCGTGGGGTAATTATGTCAAAAAACTTTTAAATTTAGCTTTTGTGTAAGTATTTCAGTATTTATGTACTATATAAGATGAGTTAATGTCAGCGATTCTACCAAACAGTAGATTTTTATTCTGGATTTCTATAAAAAAATAATGCCAGTACTAACAAGTAACCCTGTATGTACTAGCATTATTCAGTTAATTGGGTCTAGAACGGAGGTTCTTGATCTAGGTCTTCATCTGTCGAAGTAACGTTATCTTCGAGTAGTTCTTTGGCAAAATCGGGAGTTTCAGGCGAGTGAGGGGTTTTACTAACCTGGGTGAGTTCGTTGATGGGTTGTGCTGACATAAAGTTTCTGATTACGAATGTGGCAATCTTTTCTTTGTAATCACCCCTGTTATCAACTAGCAAATCGAGATATCCTTCTGCTGTGCCGTGTACGCCTTCCCCCTGTTCGTTAATAACGACGGCGGGTGCGCCCTTGGAACGGAATGGCATCTCGTCAGCAACTACTCCTTCCTTGGAACGGTAGTAGAATTCGGCGATCCCAAAGGCAATCAAGGAACCTTCTTTGTCGTGGGTAGTGTTCACTGACTTAAGATTGATAGTTGCAGTATTATGAATCATGTTCGTTTTATTTGTAGATTGATTAGATGGTTTATCGCCTACGATTTATAGTACATAGGCGATTTTTAATTTCCTAGAAATTTGCGTTAGCTACAGTCTGTGTTTCGTTTGGTGCAGAAGTGGATGTAGATTCTTCCTTACGGGGTGAACCTAACAATTCAATAGCGTTGATTGTAATTACGGGTTTTTGCCGCATAGTCCCAGAATTTTTATCTGCCCAACGATCAAATCCAAACTCGCCAGTAATTGCAATTTGGGTTCCTTTACGAACGTAATTTCCAATCACTTCTGCTTGATTTCCCCAAGCGACTAAATCAAACCAAAGAGCTTGTTCACTTCTGTAAGGTGGTCTTACTGCAATAGATATTGAAGCCTTAACTGCGCCAGACTCGAAATATTTGAGTTCCGGTTCTTGTCCGCATCTGCCAACCAGCATGACTTTGTTGATATAGTTCATAACACGAGGATTTATATATTTCTCTTATTGCTGCGTCAGCATTAGTTCTTTCAGGATTTATTATTTTGACGAGTTATTTTATTTAAACCACATTCTTTTTTATTCATACTTATGAGTTATTTTTTGTCCTTGTTTATCGTAAAATTGTGGTTTTTACTAGGGAACGACTAGTTACCCTGTGCTATGGTGGTATCGCAATTAATCTGGTCTGTATCTAAAAATTATAAGTAATGACTTATGCCTGAATATCTTCTCCTTAAGCGAGTAAGTATTTGTAAGCTGATGCTTTTGGCTTTGATGTGGATACAGTCGGATGAGGATAGCCAAAACCAGCTGACTTCTGACTACTCATCTTCTTTGCGGGTAGAAAATCTTACCTGGTTAGGAGAAACATCTGTTGGAGAAGATGTAGAGCATTTTTGCGATCTTTCCAATACAACTAGAATAGGCGTTTGGGGAGAAATCCTAGAACTGAAATTAGTAGATTTAATTGCTGATTTACCGACTTGTTTGCACGATGCGTCATGGTTTGCCTTACTGGCAATTCCCATGATGCTAGTGGATAAGGAACTAGACCGAGTATGCGTGCATCCACAAGATGAGTATTTTGCCCGGACTATCGCGCTTGAAAGTTTAGCAGATTTAGGTGATTCTTACTTAGGCAAAGGCCACCCTTATTTAGATTTTCCTCTATCGTTAGAAGATGCTAAGTCGTTACTACCAGTTAATAGAAAGCAAGAGCTAGAAATCGAGCTAGAGAAATTTATTGTTGATACTTATGAAGACGATTTTGATGATGAATCTCCAGATATTAATGAGTTTTCACCCATCTATTTACAAGAGATTTTAAAAGAGTTTTTTATTGAATCTGATTGGCAGGGTGATATCAATCAAGAGGCTGTCGTCCAACTCCAACAGAAGTACGGTTCGCAGTATTCAGAAGGTGCGTTTTCTCCTGAAACTGAGGGACACGAACGTTGGGGGAAAACGCTTGTTTTTCTCAAACAGGTTATAGGTCTGGATTCCAGTTTTATCGAAAGCCAGAGCGATTTATTCCTTGATGATGAATCTCAGGTGGCTGATTTACCTGATTACTTCTGTATCGAGTCTCATTTAGAACGTTGGCAAGACCGAACAGTTGTTTTATCACGGTTGGTTCATACTTTGGTTTATTTTTTGTTAGTAGGGCAAAATTATCATCCCAGTCATCTGCAAGATTTGATGGCTATTCCAGCTTCCTCGCGGGCCACATCTAGCTTACAAGCTTGTTTAGGTGTAGCTGCTTACAGAAGTGGTTTTTATATGGCTGCTTATAATATTCCTGAATCAGAAGTTGGGCGCAACTGGCTTTTAGAAAAAGCTTTCCCTAGCCTGTGTGATTTTTATCAAACAGGTCGGTTGAGTGGGAAGCAATAATTAATATTTTATTGTTAGTTGACAAATACAAATTTATTTTTATGAAAAACTACTTATTTATAGGATTGTTATTCTTACTGATTGGATGTTCATCTCCAGAAAAAGAAGATAAAGTCTCGGCTATAGAATCGAATTATTCACCTACGCCATCATTATCCCCAGCTAATGTTAATAATGCTACGCCATCGCTAAATCCAGAAGTGTTGCCTGATTTATCAAATAAAGAGAAGCTTGGAGAAGTTAATGCAGAGAACGACTTAATTGACTTGTTTTATTTTGATGGTAATGGTGTGAAAGTGAGTTTAACTATAGCAGCTGATAAAGGTTGTTTTGTCTACGTGCGGCGCAGTACTCCAAACCGAATTGGTGAAGTTGAAATTGAGTCACTACAGCGTGAGAAGTTAGGTCTGTGGCGTTCGTATAACACTCAGCGACTTCTAACTCAAGCTGCTGGCAATAAACTAAAGATTTATTCATCAAGTGAGGAACTTTCTTCTACTTATGAAAATCCTGCAATATCGCAAGAAATGCTTGTGGCAGTAAAGGAATTGAAAGAGCGTGAAAAATCGTTTAAATTACTTTTACGTCAGGACTTGAGGGCGAGTGATTCAGCAAGACGAATTTATATCAATCAGTGTCAGAAATTAGGTAATTTTTATTATAAAGAAGAACTACCTCCTCTCACAGAGAAGGAGAGGAAGGACTTTGAAAAGAGTGTTGAAAAAAGTACTGAAAATTAGTTATGAGAACAGTGATAATTGCTCCATCTTAGTATTACTTTCAGTTGAAGTTGCTGTAACAGTGTGTTTGTTCTTATTTGACGACTTTTTACCCCATCCTTCTTTCGCCGCGTGTTTGACTACACGGGAGCGGATATCAGTAGCCAGGGTTTCATAATTAGAGCGGATTTTGTCATACGAAACCGGAGTTGTACCAATCTTCTCCCAGAGGTTTTCGTAGTTGAAATTCTTGAAAGGTCTGTGCCTGACGAGGGCATCATAACTTGCCCAGAGGTAAACATCTGTCCATTCGGATGATAGCGGCACTTCAAAAGCAATTGGCATCATCAGTGCAACAACTTCGCTGCTAGAAGCGAGTTTACCTACTTCTCCCTTGTCTATCTCTTCTAGCACTGCATCTAATCTATCGACTGCGATCGCTTTTCCTACCCAGGATGGAATTGACTGTTGCCAGCCGTTCTGCTGAGTTACAATTGGCCCAGCTATGTATTGAACAATTTCACGACTTGCTCCTGCTAGATCAAGTAGACTGGCTGTTACAACTTTGTTAATCCCTTGGCTGGTTAGTAGCTGAAGCATCTTTCTAGTGCTAGGAGTAAGAATTTCGCTAGCTTTTTCGCTTTTGCTGTTACGGATGGTTTCTTCGACATTGAATAAGCTTTGCTGCTGGTTCATATTCTTTATGTGTAAATAAATACTGCCAGCTAGAAGTACTTCTAACTGGCAGTGCTTTTTGATAATGGGTGTGTTTTGCTATGGCAGAAGTAGGTTATCCCAAACGCTTCTAGGAGTAACGTGATGCAGCAATTGCTTCTTTGCTTGAGTAAATTTAGCTAGCAATTGAGTGTTTTTTAATTTCTGCCACCAGTTGTGTTGCAGGTAGGTAAGCAGCCATAATTGTGTCTCGTGATTCCAGCTTGAGATGGAGTTACTCAAACTGAGTGCGTTGAGAATATCGTCAGGAGGCACTTCCAGTTGAGTTATGATTTCTTTTGAGATGGAAGCTAACATTGTGATGTTGGCGATCGCTTGACCAGGACTACCTGAACTGATAGCTAGTATTTTTTCTGTTACCTCGATTTGTTGGTCTTTGAGTACAGAAATAACCTCCTCATCAGTTAACCTTTGGAAAGGTATGATTTGACACCTACTCTTGATAGTGGGTAATAGCTTTTGAGGATAGGACGAGATCAGGATAAATGTTCCAGTTTTCGGTTCTTCCAGCGTCTTGAGAAGTTTGTTGGCGGCGCTAGGGTTGAGCATATCTGCTTCGTGGATAATCACCACCTTTTGCTTGGCCTTGACTGCACTAGTTGATAGAAATTCAATGACCTCGCGCACCTGTTCTACTCGAATAGCAGGTATACCTTTCTGCTGGGGGGTGTTTTCGGGATGGGTTGGTTTGATTTGTAAGATGTCTAGATGGTTATTTTCTCCTGCCTTCGCGGAGCGACTCCCTCTTGGGAGTATCGCATTTGCGATCGCCAGAGCAGTTTTTCCTTTCCCCACTCCCTCAACTTGACTGCTAAATAGGTATGCAGGAGCAATTTTATTCTGTTCGATTGCTTCAGTCAGGAGAAGTTTGGCGGTATGCTGTCCGGTGATTTGTGTAAATGGGTTGTTTTTCATATCGTACAAATTTCAGCAATTCGACTGGTTAGGTTGTCAATTCCGCTTTTGAGTTCGGCTTCGAGTTGTACAAGTAAAGTAAGGCTGTTTTTAAGCTTTTGAACGCCTACAAACTTGACTTCATCTTTGAGGTAATACAATCTTTTGGGGTTTTTCAGTTCGGCTATTTCTGCAATCTTCGTATCAGATAATTTAGTTTCTACCCCAGCTTTGGTTATTAAGCAAGTGCGGAAAATAGAGGTAAGTGTTGCTACTATTTTGAGCGGGTGTTCATTATTACTTAGTAGTTTTGATACCTGCACTATTGCTAAACTTGGATGGTTTCTTAACATAGCAATAGTAAGCTTTAGGTAGTCAGTATTCTGATTACCAACGAGCTGTTTTACTTCCTCAACAGAGATTATTTTTCCACTTGCATAAACAGCAATTTTAGCGAATTCGCTATTGGCTCGTGCAGTGTTATTGCCAATTGCTTCAGCTAGGTAATCAGTGACATCTGGCGTGAGTTTAACTTGATGGATGGCTGCATATTTTCCTATCAAGTTAACTATCCCCTTTTTATCCCAACTAGAGACAAGGGGAAACTCTTCTTGTTGGGCATATTTTAGGATAGTTTTTACTACTGTCCTGCGCGAATCTGGCTTTTTATTACCAGTAATTAGAAGAATGTTGCTTGACGGTATTCGGGAAAGGTGATTTTCAAGTTCTTGGTTATTATCTTCATTTGATAAACTTTCAATTAGAGAGTCGCTGTCTGTATGAATAATTTTGTTACCTTCTCCAAAGGGCAAAGTCATAACCTCGGTAAAGACTTTGGCAGCAATATTTTTCTCATTTCCAGATAGCTTAACGTAATTGAAAGCTTTCCATTCCGCATGAACATTTTGATTCACTAAATAATCAATTCTTTGATTGAGTGAGTAGCTATCTTCGCCGTAGTATAGATATACAGTCATGATAGATTAGATAAACATTTATTTATCAGGCGTTAGTCGTAAGCGGTGGTTTAAAAAAAGAAGAGTTAGTGTTAACTCTTTCTATATCCTTAGTGTTTGTTATATAGCCGCTAGCAAAATATAGCGATCAGCAAATACTTACACTTAATTTTGTATTGGCTGTACTGACTTATGATTTGAGACTTTCTCAACAGTATTTTCTACTGGTTGAATACCCAAATATTTCCGCCAATAATCCAATTGTTGGAGATACTCTACGACTCCACTAGAACCAGTTACCTCATATAGCGCAATAGCTGTTTCCCACTCCTTTAAGCTAGCTTTTTTCTTAGAAAGAATTTTGACTATAGCTCCTGGAAGTTTAGTCTCTTTACCAGTATCTAAATTTAGGTGTGATACCCTTTCTAGTAATAGTTCTTGTTCCGATAAAGGAACACCACCATCTTCGATGTTTATAGTATGAAGTTGGGCACTAATTCCTGATAGAGGAAGAGTATGCTGAATTAATTTTTTAACTTTCTTGGTTTTAGTATTCCTCCTTTTTGGTTTAACGATAACTGGGTTGTTTGGGTCTGCAACTTCGTAACACTGGGGAAGTTCTAGAGAGAGTTGACCTGTTAAGTGCCATGATGCAGTTCGTTTTTCTGGCGGGGTGATGCGGTAAAAGAACTCTGCTGTTTTTCTCGCATCGCCAAATTTCCTTAGTTTGACCCGCATCTTGTAGCTAATAATTCCTTGAATGTAGGTTTTTGGGTCTAATATTATTCGGTTTGTATTTTCCCACCACTCAATTTCAACAACGCGATCGCCATCTAATTCATAGATATTTCTAACTCTGGCATTAGGATGAGATGCAAGGAATGAGTTTACCCAAGCCCTTTGTTTTTTATTAAGCCTGGGCTTGCGATATGAGGATTTATTTTTCATTAATTACCTTCCCACATTTAAGAATGATATTTCCACCAATTCATCCATCAATTAATCAACTCACTTAATTAGTTAATTAATGTCTGATACTGTGTTTGCTAATATAATTTTTGCTAATATATTTTTATTTGTTTGAATGCCTAAAAATACTTTAATGAAAGCCGATTTAATTGTAGGTATTTGTTATTATTTACAAATTCTTGATAATTCATGAATTGAAAAAAAGACTTGATATTTATTATTTTCAGTGCTTAGGCTAAATATCAAGTTTATTCATCTAGAAGAGAGATAACTGATGTCTATTACCTTCTAGTATTTCAGGAGCGGCTATTTTGAGGACTTCTTCTCGCCTTTTTTCAATAATGTCAAGATAGTATTGACGTGAATAGCTCTCATTAGTGCTGGTATTAGTAATACCTCTGATTCCGTAATAGTAAATTACTACATCACCAGGCTTTCCTAATTTAAGAAGTTCTTTTTCACCAATACGAATTTTGCGAGTAATGCAGAGTTTTTCTCTCGGGTATTTTCCTGATAAAATCTGCGATTTTACTTCTCTGAAATATTCCTCTGCCGTGGATTGGTTTTGGATTAAGTAGGTTAGATATTCAACAGGGAATTCTTTCTCTAGTTTTGAGCGAGAACGGCTTCTCCAACTACCTTTGCGGATAATCCAGTTATCTTTTAGCCATAACAGATAGTTCTTAGTTCCCCTTTGCGGAATAAACATTGCATTGGCAATAAACTCTAATTTGACGGTTATTCCTTTGGGTAATTCAGACTGAAGTGTGGCATACACTTTTTCTGGGTTGGGGTGAGTAAAGAACACCCCGTCAGTATCAACTTCTACAGGGATTGCACCAGCTTCATTGATTACCTCAATCATGAATTGTAGGATGCGCCGACCGTAAGCTGTTACTAAAGCGGCTGCTTCCATATCGTTGAAGGCGAGTTCCGATGTTCCGAAGAACCCAAACTGAGAATTAGCTAAAACTTTGGTGGATTCTCTTTTTTCCTTGGCAACAATGTCTCCGGTGCAGCAATTCTCATTTTGAAATAAATAGAGTATTAACCCCGATTTTGGAATTCAAAATGTAGTACAAAATAACTAGTTTTTCAGCTAAAGGCAATCGCTAAAAAACAATTGGGTCGAGGAATTAAG
>JAIVFU010000138.1 GCA_020829485.1 Nostoc sp. CHAB 5834
TTTTGTTTTCCTCTTTAGTCAGAAATACCCTCAAACGAGCGCCCATATTTTTTGTTACCTCGGTAGATATATTCTCCGTATTTATTTATTGTTACATAGTTTCGTTTTTTCCTGCCGACCTACTTATAATGACGTGTTTGGTTTCTTTGTAGATGGGAAAAACATTGCCCTGCTCCCTGTAACCGGAACGCCAGTTTCAATTAGCAATGTCAATGGTGGCGATCCGTTAGGTACAAACGCTCAGAATCCTGTATTTTACAACAACAACGATCTGTCAGATGGTGGGCCATTTTTCAATATCCAATATGACGGTTTCACTAATGTATTTACTGCTCAGGCTAAGGGACTGGCCGCAGGAAGACATAAAATCAAGCTGGCAATTGCAGATGCGGGGGATTCTAGGTACGATTCCGCTGTGTTTATTCAAGCTGGTACTTTTTCTAGTACACGAAAAAGTGTTCCCGAACCCGCTTCTATATTGAGTTTATTAGCATTCAGTGCTTTCGGCGCTACTTCTGTCCTGAAGGGCAAACAGCAAAACAACACTGGAGCTAAAGCCTAAATTTCTCCTTACCCTATTTTGATAAGTGCTGTGTCTGCCATTGCAAGACACAGCATTTTTTGCTATCGAGACAGATACGGATCTACACTGGCGATTTCAAACTCACATGCTCTAGAAACCTGTTCTGCTGGTAATTTACCAAAGCTGATTAATGGTAAATAAGTGGGGTTTGCCATCAGTTCTTTTGCTAATAAGAACCCAGTAATTGTCCAAGTTTGATATTTTCGAGCTTGTTTGCCAATCAGTCGCCCTTTCTTACCGTCGTAATATTCTGGCCATTCATCTGTACTGAGTCGTCCTTGGGCAGTTTCAATAGCTTTTTGTGCAAGACTTATTTTGTTGGTTTTCACCGCCGCCGCCGCTAACATCCACATTAAAACTGGCCAACTTCCAGCATTATGATACGACCAGGGAATATTTTTGGGGTCACATCCAGTTACAATTCTGTATTCTTCATGTTCTAAAGCTGGGAAACAAATTTTCATTGGCATATCTCCCACCAAATCATCCCATCGTTCCTCAATGAGAGTCATAATCGCTTGTGACTGTTCTTCGGTGGCTAAGTCTGAAATAATTGCCATTAAGTTTCCGAGGGAAAAGAAGCGAGTATCTAGCTGCGACGGGCCGACATTACCTGCTAAATAACCACCTTTTTTTGGTAGCCACTTATCTAATTGATAATAGGGAACAGAATCTACATATATGTTGAACAAATTAACAGCACCCTTACCATATTCTTCGCTTTTGAAGCGATAAATCGCATTCAGGCGATTAATATCTATCCAATAATGCTGGCGAATATGAGCACATAAAAGAGGCAAACGGTTATCAATGGCTGCAACAATATCAGAATTACCTTGGCAAACTAGCAGTTCACGAGATGCACGCAATGCCGTGTAAAACAAAACTTGTAGTTCTAGAGGATGCCCATAAATGCCCATACGACGGTCAATCATACAAGCGCCATCTGGAACCAACAGCGTTGGGTACATATCAAAACGATTCGCCAAGCAGATTTCCATGATTAACCTGATGCCATTTTGGAATTCAGGTTGATATGCGAGAGAAAAATCTTCTGTGGCAATTACATAAGCACGCAATAAAATAATCCACCATAAGCAAGAATCTACGGGTGTAACTCTAGCGATCGCATGTTCACCAAAATCAGCCTCTAAATATTCTTGTCCATTTTCTGATACAACTTTAAAGCTAGCTGGGATTAATCCTCGCCCAGGTTTATAGGCATCTAATGCCCTTTCTTTAGGTTGTAACTTTAAGGTTTCTTCTAAGAAATTGCGAACAATATCTGTTCTACCTTTGATCAGAAAAATTAGAGCTGAGGATACAAAATCCCGAACAAAGCACTGGTCATAATTAAGAGCCTCTACAGATGCATCAAAAGCGGCTACCGTTCCAACGGGGCGACCCTGATAATAGAGAATTGATTTTTCTAGTGTTCGCCAAGCTTCTTCGACTTCTTTTAAATTTTCAGTAGTTTCCAATTCGTTTACATGCATCGCCAGAATAGCTCCATTTGGATTGTGAATTTGTGGTAGATGCGTCTTCATTGATTATTTTTGCCATTCTCAGCATAACAAAAACAATTCTTTGAATAGCAAATATAATTTGGAGAAAAATTAATCAACTAATAACGAATAAACCTGCTGACATAGATGCAGCTTTATTACTAGTTAATTTGCTTATAATGGATTACTCTTTTGGTGAATTTTAGTTGTTGCTTATCACCGCAAGCAGTAACATGATTTTAAAAACAGTCACACAAGATATATTTTTAGATTATTTATTGTTCCGTTTCATGTCCAGAATCTTTGCTTTACCAAATAAAAACATATCTTCAGTGCCGTTTAGGATTTGCATGAAGTTAAAACTGGTTGCGGTATATTTACTTGAGCAGGATTAGTTTTTGACACTAAGAGGTCAGATTATTCCCCTATAATCTAATAATTTATAACGTTTTTTCAAAATATGCAAGATGAATGCTTAAAAAAGTTCAGATGTCAATCTTTCTCAAGAGTTATATATTTTACCCTACTGACAGATGATATGGGGTGTTTTCGGAGTGCGTCAAAGATAATCAAGGTGCTGAGTCGAACTACCGCCTATAAGGTATAGAGAATATATCAAGTACATAAGTACTGAGTATTAACACAATGTTTATTACTGTTCTCCTGAAACAGCCTTAAACACTTGTTCAGCAGTTAAATTTAGCTCTATTAAAGTTGGCGATTGAATTTGGTCATTGTTAAATCTCCGAATCTCAAAATTGAGTTCTCTAATCAAAAATGCTCTGACTAACTCATGTTCCCCTGTGGGCTGCATTTCGACTATTACTCCTTTATGTAATTCATATCTGCTGTTCTCCGGTTTCCATTCGACAAATTCTTCAAAACTTATCGCTTCTACTAAATGTTGAAACATAAACCGCGTCTATCTTGAAACCTGTAGTTCTTCGGTGATGAAAAGGATTTGCCCTCATCCCCCAACCTATCCCCCAGATTTGGGATTCGGGGAGCCAGAATTTCAAAGTCCCTCTCCCAGATATGGGAGAGGGATTTAGGGTGAGGGCAAAAACTACGGTTCTCAACTTAGATGAGGTTTAACACTATTTCCTCAAATATTATTCATATTTTGACTAAGTAAGTCGGTGCGAATAAATCGAACTATGTGAAGTAATGTAACATTATTGTAATCAAGTTTGTAGTAAGGACTTCAGTCCTAAAAGAAGGACTAAAGTCCTTACTACAAACATGCAAATTATTTACGTCGTTTTACTTAGCATCGATAAACTGCTAACTTCATATTACCCGTTCCTGAAATTCTTTATAAGCTTGATTAATTGCTTGCATAGAGGCTTTTGCGATCGCAGAACTGTTGACATCAGGATGATATAATCTTGCTAATCGAAGGTAGGCAAGTTTGACATCTTTGGGGCGATCGCTCTGATTTACACTCAAGACTTCCCACCATTCGCCAGATAGTACAGGGTCAAAGCCCTACTTTAGGTGCGATCGCATTAATTGCACCATAAGCAGCTGCACCAGACACAGCGCCAGCAGCTACTACAGGAGTTGCACCAATGCCGACTGATCCAAATCCTCCTGCTAGTCCCATTCCGCCTACAGTTACGGAAACACTAGCGCCTGCGATAAATGCTGCGCCTGTTTTAGAGTTTTGTGTCACTGGTTTTATTTATAGGTAGTTTAAGTTCCTAACAGGATAGACTTGGTAAATTTTTTTGAGTTCAGGGAAATTTATGAAATCTTGATAGTATATCGCTCTTCCATCACTCTAGGCAGAGGAAGAGAGATTTGTGAAATAGTGAAAGCCCTTCGGTGAACTTACCGAAGGGCTAAAAATAATATTTGTCTCAGAGGTGCTGTACAAAGTTTAAATTTAATCTTCCACAACTTTTGTAATCAACTAAATTTAAGGGTTTGGCTCACTATAGCTTCTTCCTTTGTCTGCCCATAGCCAGTACACCAGGAAAACCAATAACTTCAGCCAAAAAGCGTCCATCCTTTTCTTGTTCAATCTCTATCGTCAAGTTCATAGCCAGTGAAGGTATTGTAATAAAAGCGATTCCTGAAATAAAACAAAAAATTTATATGACTTCAGTTGATTCTAGCAAGCACAAAAAAGCCAGAGCCTTAAAATCTACCAGCCGCCGCCCTGCTAAAGAACTCTGTAGCGAGTGTGGACTATGTGATACATACTATATTCACTATGTCAAGGAAGCCTGCGCTTTTATTAATCAGCAAATAGGCGAACTTGAAGAAGAAACACACACGCGATCGCGCCATCTCGAAAACCCTGATGAACTCTACTTTGGTGTTCATCAAGACATGATGGCGGCGCGGAAACAACAGCCCATCGAAGGCGCACAATGGACGGGTATTGTTAGCAGCATTGCCATTGAAATGCTCAATCGCGGCTTAGTTGAAGGTGTCGTCTGCGTGCAAAATACTAAAGAAGACCGCTTTCAACCCATGCCCGTCATCGCCCGGACTCCAGAAGAAATACTAGCAGCGCGGGTAAATAAACCAACTCTTTCCCCCAACCTTTCTGTGTTGGAACAGATAGAGAAATCGGGGATGAAGCGGTTATTAGTGATTGGTGTTGGTTGCCAAATCCAGGCGCTACGAGCCGTAGAAAAAGAACTTGGTTTAGAAAAGCTGTATGTTTTGGGTACGCCCTGCGTAGATAATGTTAACCGCGCTGGACTGCAAAAATTCTTAGAAACCACCAGCCGATCGCCTGATACAGTTGTGCATTACGAATTCATGCAAGACTTCCGGGTTCACTTCAAACATGAGGATGGCTCAACAGAAACAGTGCCTTTCTTTGGCTTGAAGACCAACAAACTTAAAGATGTCTTTGCTCCATCCTGTATGAGTTGCTTTGATTACGTCAACTCCCTAGCCGATTTAGTTGTCGGCTACATGGGCGCACCCTTCGGCTGGCAGTGGATTGTAGTTAGAAATGACACAGGTAAAGAAATGCTGGATTTGGTAAAAGACCAGTTAGATACTCAACCAGTAACGTCTAAAGGCAACCGGAAAGAAGCTGTACAGCAAAGTATTCCTGCTTACGATAAAGGCGTTACCCTCCCGATGTGGGCAGCAAAACTCATGGGTGTGGTGATCGAAAAAATCGGCCCCAAGGGTTTAGAATATGCACGGTTTTCGATTGATTCTCACTTTACTCGGAATTATTTGTATGTAAAGCGGAATCATCCAGAGAAGTTAGAAGCGCATGTTCCAGAGTTTGCCAAGCGTATTGTGGGGCAATATAAGTTACCAGAATAAAAATTGAGCATGGGGAATTGGGCATGGGGAACAATAACTAAATAACCCAAGTTGCTGAATTTGAATATAAAAGTGCTACTTACAAATTCATATTTCCACTCAGTAACGCCAAATTCCGAGTTTCAATCTCGAAGTTCCGAGTTCAGAGGTCGAAGTTCCGAGTTTCAATCTCGAAATTCCGAGTTCAAAGGTCGAAGTTTCGAGTTCAGAGGTCGAAGTTTCGAGTTCAAAGGTTGAAGTGCCGAGTTCAAAGGTTGAAGTGCCGAGTTCAAAGGTCGAAGTTTCGAGTTCAAAGGTTGAAGTGCCGAGTTCAAAGGTTGAAGTTTCGAGTTCAAAGGTTGAAGTGCCGAGTTCAAAGGTCGAAGCAATAATATTTCCCCCTGCGCCTCACTCCCCATAGGTGTCAACTTAACGTGAAACCCTTGTCAAGACATGATATTGAGTTCGTTCACTTACCATTACGAGCCGCATTACCCCACCCCGGTTTTGTCTAAAGCCAAAACCGCCCCTCCCCTTGGTAAGGGGAGGGGTAATGCGTATGTGGGACAAGCGTTTGAGCTTAAGTTGATACCACTCCCTACTCCCTACTCCCTACTCCCTACTCCCTACTCCCTACTCCCTACTCAGTTGTAACTACTAGCCTGACGAGTAAACATTAAGTGATACTGTCCGCCTAGTGCTATGAGTTCGTCATGAGTGCCTACCTCGATAATTTGACCGTGTTCTAGTACTACTACTCGGTCTGCTAGTTTTGCTAAGGCAAGGCGATGGCTGACTACAACGGCTATTCTCCCCTTCGCCAGGGTACGCAAAATATTATAAATCTCGTGTTCTGTTTTCGGATCAAGGTTCGCTGTTGGCTCGTCAAGTATGAGTAGTTCGGCTGGAGACAGTCGCAACAAAGCACGAGCGATCGCTAATCTTTGCCATTGTCCCCCTGATAGATCAATACCACCTTCTAGCTGTTTGCCTAAGAGGGTTTCCAAACCGTGATCTAGCTTCTCAATTACTCTAGCCAAACCAGCCTCAGCGATCGCTTCCCTAATTGCCTCGTCATCCTGCATTTTCGGTAAATTCCCAAAGGCAACATTTTCGCGCACGGTAGTTGGAAAACGAGCATAATCTTGCATAACTACATCAATCCGCGATCGCAAATCTTCTAAGGGGAGCGATCGTAAATCCTGCCCATTCCAAATAATCGCACCTTGGCTAGGATCGTAAAGGCGACATAATAGCTTCGCTAATGTGGTTTTACCAGCACCATTCTCACCTACCAATACAATCATCTCGTTAGGGTGAATCGTCAGGTTGATATTTTTCAAGATTGCGCTATTGCTATTCGGATAGGTAAAGGACAGATTTTTGATGTAAATACCTGTCTGCGCTGCTTCATACTCAGTTGCATTCACACCTGATAAAGCTTGCCGATGATGATTCCCATTTTTTTGAAAGTTTCTATTTTTAACAGCCGATTTTCTGACTTCTCCCCATGCCTTTGTTACTGACTTTGATTGAGAATGGGACAACTGCGGCTCTAACTCTAAAAGCTGGAAAATGGGCGTTGTTACCAGTGCAATATTATACAACTCTGATCCGCCAGACATCAGATTCTCCAAACTCCGACGCACTTCTAAAATTACCCCAGTGTAAAGCGCCAAATCTCCTAATGTATGGGTTCCACCTAACACTCCCTGAACTACGTAGACATAAGGCAATGCCAAGCCTAAGCCACTGAGTAAAGACCAACCAATAACCGCCGTTGTCCCCCGCAGGCGGATCTGTTCCATTGCCCGAAAAATGGTACGGTAAAGTCCGTACCAGCGTTCTAGCAGTAAGGGTTGCAAGCTAAACAAGCGTATTTCTTTGGCGTATGTTTCCCCAGTTAAAACCGTTTTGTATAAGTTCATTTCCCGAAGAACACTCGCTTGGGTTTTTTCCACTACCCAAACTTGCTTACGGTATTTGATCTGCACATACATCACAGGGGTAATGCAGCTAAACAAAATTAGGGGTACCCACCAAGCAAGAGACACCAAAAGCAGTATGGCTGGAATGAAGATAAAAACTCCCTCTAACATCGTCACAAGCCTGAGACAAAGCTCTGGAAGTCGTTGCACTCCCTTTTCGGTCAACTGCACCAAATTGAGCAAATCGGGTGTTTCAAACAGGGCAATATCTTCAAAAGTGGCAATCTTTTCAATCACTTGTCCTTGGACAAAACCGGAAATGCGATCGCGCAGTGAAGTATATACAAAGGGATTGATGTTAGCGATCGCATCACTCACCAAATTTATCAACAGTGAACCTGCAATACTAGAAAGTAGCAGAGGTTGGGCAAGTATCAGAGCGATCGCATTCTGCGTTGTCCCGGCGCTCAATAAGCGGGTTATTTCATCAATGATCACCTTGTTGAGCCAAATGGCGATCGCTGGGCCTGCACCACCCACTAATGTCAAAATTGCCACATAGCGTAGCTCCTTTGGAACTACCTGCATCACCGTTACCACACTCCGGCGAAATGCTTGCAATGGAGAAATTTCTATGATTTGCATATATCTTAAAGTAGCAAATAATAGCAAAATTCTCAGAGATAGGTTGTGATCTCAATTTCAATGAGTAGGGAGCAATAAATTAGCGCGTGTACGTACTATAATTAGACTGCACGCAGAGAAACATGCAAAAACTTAATCGCATCACCCTTAATCCTAATATTTGCTTGGGGCAACCAACAATTCGGGGTATGCGAATCACTGTTAGTGTCATCCTCAAGATGCTAGCGAATAGTAAGTCCGTGGCAGAAGTATTACAAGCCTATCCAGAACTAGAAGCTGAAGATATTCAATAGGCACTCAAATAGGCGGCTTGGGTTGTTTCCGAGCAAATTCAGATAGTCCCAACTGCTTGAGGAATACCTGTGAATGATATCAGGCTGTTAGCAGACATGAACATTTTACCTCAGACTGTAGCTACGTTGCAAGGCGAAGGATGGGATATTATTCAAGTCTCTGATGTTTTGCCTGCAACTAAGTAAGTAGGTGAGAATAAATCAAAGTAGATTAAGTAATGTAAAAAATCTTGAGATGAGTTCGTAGTGAACGCGAGTGCGTCTCGTAGAGAGGGCTTCAGCCCTCAAATTAGGACTAAAGTCCTTACTACAAACCTTGAATTATTCACGCCGCTCTCAGCGAAACCTAACCTTAATTTGATTGTGAGCGAATCATCCATACCAAAATACCTAAGATTTGCTCTACTGGGGAAATTAAGTACTCAGTTAAATCAATAGTTACAGTGCTGTCCTCTAACTTGAGGAATGTCCACAGGTTGCCACTAGTAACACTACCGTAGATAGTAGCAAGAGGTTTTTCGTATTTGGCATTAAACCTTTGGGCGGCGATCATTTCTGCAATACACTGCCCCAAACCACCTTTAAGATTTTCCTTTTTGGCTTCTACAATTACCACGGCTGGCGCTTCAATAAATAACTGTTCTGGCGAAAGGCTAATTAGAAAATCGCAAAATCCCACCAGTCCAACTTCTGGTTCAACATTAAATTCTTCTCCAGAAAAAAAACTGATTTTTCTGTTGAGAATTTTTCGGACTTCAAACAAGATTGGGCTGATAATCAATTCTGATCTAGCTTTCTCGGAACCCATTGCAATTGCTAGCTGGATACTTTCTGCTAAAAATTCAGCCAGCAGAGGACTAGGTAAAATTGGTTCTATAGGAGGTAAAAATCGCCCACCTTCTACTAAGGTGAGATTAAAGTCTTGTTTTACTTTTCTTAAAGAAAACTCTCTATAAGACATCAAGTGTCTCCTAATACTCCATCAAGCCAACAATGCTTGGTAACACAAATTTTTATTTCTCTCTTTTCCTTCTTCCTTCTCTGCGACACGCTGCGCGAATGCTCTCTTTGCGCCCTTTGCGTCCTTTGCGGTTCGTTCCTAAACCCCTCTTCGCAGTGCAAAGAGGGGTTGGGGGTAAGGTTACGCCGGATAAATCCGCAATCTTCTGTTTGGTTCTTCACCAAAACTATGCGACTTGAGGCGATAATGTTCTACCAACTCATGTTGCATTTTGCGGACTTGGGGAGAACGCGGCAATAACTCCACT
Source organism: Nostoc sp. CHAB 5834 (assembly GCA_020829485.1). The sequence continues at coordinate 9,502 of JAIVFU010000138.1, forward strand.
GGCTGTCCTTTAGGAATCACAATTTGCTCAACAGCAAGTCTGGCTTCTTCCAAAGCATCCATCTCATCATCGCTACCATTGTGCAAAAACAGTTGCAATTCCAGGTCATCCGCCATTTCTGGATCGTCCATGTTCAGCAACCGCCGCAAACCACGGGTAATTTGGGGAATGGTGCTGGACTTAATCATGTGGATGGGTACATGACGGGCTTTGGCCATTTGGCGTAATTTGGCGTGGTTTTTGACGTGCGATCGCAGTGCTAAAATTGCATCAGCACTATCGATATCTTTTGTCAATACCACGGGCAAAGTTAGCACGCTAATTACCTGTTCTAGTTGATGGCGACTAACACCATAGGGGTAAACGTGCAATGGCAAATCTTCACCATTGGGCCCTGGCACTCTTGTAGCAGCATCCAAATCAATGGTTTCAGAATAATTGAAGGATTCATCCAGCAAACGATCAAACTCACTGCGTCCAGTTACCCGCTCTACAGGCAATTGCGGCAGTGCTACCATTTGTCCAGAAGAACGCCAGCCATTAGAAGGTCGCGCTGCTGGGAAAGATTCTTCCACTGTTGCTAGCTGTCCACCGCGACCATTGACAACAGCTAACTGCCTTGTAACAGCAATTTTACCTTGGTCATCAACGGTTCTCGTTTGTGGGGTAGGCTGACGCCCCCGCAGCAAATTATCTACTGTGTCAGCAACACTTTCGTGTACTGTCCAGCGTTGGCGCTCCAACATTTCCACAGCGATTTCAAAGGTAGGAGGGGCTTTCCGCTCCAAAACAGTTTTTTGAGAACCTCGCCGTCTGGCTTCGTCGTCTCCCAGCGTCACAGCTTGGATACCCCCAACTAAATCAGCCAGGGTGGGGTTTTTAATCAGATTTTCGATCTGATTCCCGTGGGCAGTACCTACCAACTGTACACCCCGTTCAGCAATGGTACGAGCCGCTAAAGCTTCCAGTTCTGTGCCAATTTCATCAATGACAATGACTTCTGGCATGTGGTTTTCCACTGCTTCAATCATCACCTGATGCTGTTGATCTGGATGAGCCACTTGCATCCGCCGAGCGCGACCAATGGCGGGGTGGGCAACATCACCATCCCCAGCTATTTCGTTGGAGGTGTCAATAATCACCACTCGTTTATGCAGATCATCCGCCAAAACACGGGCGATTTCTCGTAAGGCAGTAGTTTTGCCCACGCCTGGACGCCCCAGCATGAGAATCGATTTACCAGTTTCTACCAAATCGCGGATCATGCCAATGGTTCCGAATACCGCTCGACCAACGCGACAGGTCAAGCCAATAATCTTACCCGTGCGGTTGCGGATGGCGCTGATCCGATGTAAAGTTTGCTCAATTCCTGCTCGATTATCTCCGCCAAAGATTCCAACTCGTTGAATACAATCATCTATCTGTTCTTGAGTGACGGGTACTTCGCTCAGATACTCAGCTTGATTCGGAAACCGAGCCTCTGGGCGACGACCCAAATCCAAGACCACTTCTACTAAACTATCTCGTTTAGGATGACTCTCTAGTACTTGTTGCAGGTCTTGGGGCAAAATGTCTAATAACTTTTGGAGATCGTCTGTAATCGTCATGCTTTCTATGGTGACGTTTTTAGAGATAGCGAGGACATTTGCGTGCAGGAGAAATCGCTCTGGGTAATTTCCCAAAACGAGCAATTAACGCTCCTGCTGTGACTTGATCTGGGAAACGAGAGAATGGGCAAGTTTTACAGCTTGCCAAAGTAATACGTCATTTTCTTCTAGGCGAAGATTCGCTTGCACATTGGTGTTATTTACCTCCTTATTCTCTAACTGTTCGAGAATTGGTGACAACAGTACGCGGGCGTAGCTACCGTAGGCCACTCCAGAAATTTTGGATTTTGGATTTTGCGAAAAGTTGTCAGGAGGGTTTCTCTCCGTAACAAACTTTTCAAGACGGATTTTAGATTGTCGATTGGTGTCTTCTAATCCAAAATCTAAAATCGGCAATCTAAAATCGCTGAGTAGTCCCATTGCTTTTAACTTAGCAACGGTATAGCTATTAGTGCCGCCTGCTAACTGCACATATCCCGGTAACTTAGCTGCCAAAACTTTTTGCCCTAATTTCACCGCAGCTATTGTGGTGCCATCGCCAATATCACCACTCATAGGGCGGCCGTCGGTTTGCCAAATTAAAGCACTCTTGAGTGGGGCAATCAGGTCATATACCGCTCTTAGGTAGTCAATCATCCCCTCGCCATCGGGACAACTGATAGCTAGTAGTTTTAATTGATCGGCCCACGGTGAAATTGCCTGCCATAATTGCTCAAATTCTGTCAACCGCCCAACTTTTGTATGGATTTCTACGGCATCTACTCCCGTTGACATTACCAATGGCGCGATCGCTCCCGGCGTTGACATATATGATCTTGTATCAATTATACCATAAGGACAAACTGGTATACAACGACCGCAGCCATAGCACTTTTCTGATATTACTCCCGAAAAGTTTTCTTTTACATTGTTAAACACGATCGCTTGTGCCGGACAAATCCGTTCACAGGGTCTAGGGCAGTCTGTAGGACACTCAGTAGGATTAAATTCTGCTTTCCGAAAATGGGGGTCTTCTCCATCGTTCAGGCTTACCATCAAAAAGGGTGAGTTGCCTTTGTAGCTAAAGCCTCGCTTTTGGGCATCCGTAGCCAGAGATTTGGCTACAAGTAGCCCTGCTTGCGCTGCTGCAATTACGGCTGGATCAGCTGCAACATCTATGCAGTCAGCGCCCGCCAAAGTATAGGCTAACGTTAAACTTCTGACTGCCGGTAAATGCTGGAAGCTGGCTCCGCAGATCAGCTTGAACCAGTCACCAAGTTTTAGAGATTGTAAAGGGGCGAACAGATCAGTCACTATTCTATTATGCGTTTATGCGACTAAAAATAGTAGTCTGTGATCAAGAAAAAGTCCTGATTTCTTGATTCAGGGCATTGGGCAAAAGTAGAGAGGCGATTAACCCTTGTCTGTACAAGAGTTATTCTCCCCTCTGCCCCACTCAGAACTCTTGAGGGCACTTGTGCGTAGGTTAAAAGCTAACAATTACAGTTAATGCAGCAGCTAAAACAGCTACAGGAACAACAAAAGTTAATTGGAGCGATCGCTCTTGATATTCGTAAGTCCTTGAAGTTTCAAGATATCCTCGCTACAAGTGTCAAAGAAGTCTGCCAGTTATTCAAGGCTGATCGCGTGCTTGTGTATTAATTTACTCATCAGATGCAGGGTAAAGTCATAGCTGAGTCGGTATTACCCCAATGGACACCAACCTTGGGACTGGAGATTGAACAAGAATACTGGCAAGGAAAAATTTGGGCAGCGACGAACATCTACGAAGCGGGTTTAAGCGATCGCCGATTCCGGGCAATTTTTAATAACACTTTCCAATTCACAGGACTGCTAACGCCAGATGGCATTTTATTAGAAGCAAACCAGACTGCACTAAGTTTTGGCGGACTGAAGCTTGAAGATGTGATTAATCGCCCTTTTTGGGAAGCACATTGGTGGACGATTTCACCTCAAATTCAAGAAGAATTAAAACAAGCGATCGCTCGTGCAGCTCAAGGAGAATTTGTCCGCTATGAAGTTGATGTTCTCGGCGCAAATAACCGAGTAGCAACAATCGATTTTTCACTGCGTCCGTTGCAAAACGAGATGGGTCAAATCGTTTTGTTGATTCCAGAAGGGCGAGATATCACCGACCTCAAGCGCACTGAAGAAACACTACGCAAAAGTCAAGCCCTGCTAGAAGAATCGCAGCGAGTTGCTGGTCTTGGTAATTGGGAGTTTGAACTTGGTAGTGGCAAATTTACCTGGTCAAAGGGGCTTTTCGACCTCTTCAATCGAGAACCCGCACTTCTGGAGCCGAACTATGAGGAAAATCTGCAATTGTATCACCCTGAAGATGGGGAGAAATTGCACCAAGTTCTTGAGAGAGCGATGTCTACGACGGGCTACGCCTACGCCACTGGTGAGTCCTACAAAGAAATTCTCCGTGTACCCCAGTTAGATGGTTCTCATCGCTATTTAGAGGGCATTGGACATGCAGAATTCAATGCCGATGGACAGGTAATTCGCCTTTATGGTACTGCCCAAGATGTCCCCGGACGGGAAGTTGCATTGCGCGATCGCCAAAAAGCTGAAGAAACATTGCGCCAAAGTGAAGAACGTTGGCAACTAGCGATCGCAGGTACTAATGAGGCAATTTGGGATTGGGACATATCTACTAATCAAACCTTCCGGTCTGAGCGTTGGTTCACAATTTTGGGATATGAACCCAACGAACTTAGCAATTGCCATGATGAGTGGAGTATTCGCATTCATCCTGATGATTATACCAGAGTTATGGCTGCACAAGAAGCTTATTTGCTTGGGCAAGTTGCCGATTATAACATTGAATATCGTCTGCGGTGCAAGGATGGCAGTTATCGCTGGGTGCGATCGCGGGCCAAAGCGGCGTTGCATAAATGCGGGATGAATTAGCTAAATACAGGTATTTCTCTATACTTTAAATAATGAAGTAATAATTGAATTGAATGTTTAAGCATATCTACTGATTTGGAATAGCATAATGTTTTTCGATAGCGAAGCGGTAGCGACGTTAGGAGCGTCTGTAGGCGTGCCAGATAATGACGTAAACGTGTATTTTCACCTTCTACTCTGGTCATATATGTTTTACTAACGATAATCCTACTTTCAAATCACAATTAGCAATTCTGGGGTGATAATCCCTAAAAAAGAACAATCTCGAATCTTTGAGCTGTTTTACCGGATTCCTCAAAGCGATCGCTGGCAACATGGCGGTACAGGATTAGGTTTAGCATTAGTGAAGAAGTTAGTAGAATATCTCCAAGGCACAATTGAAGTTACCAGTTCTCAGGGCTGGACAACGTTCACAGTTCAACTGCCGTTAACCATATCAGAATGATTACTGCCAGATGGTAATTGTATTGGCTTTTCATTCCACCTTCAAACGACAATTTGCTGAGTTCGCTGTTGGCTAACGCTCTTGTTGCTCGATGGGAATTTTGATCGCAAACTCTGCTCCTTGCCCAACAGAAGAAGTGCAGGTAATATTTCCTCGGTGTTTTTGGACGATAATTTGATAACTAATCGATAATCCTAGCCCACTACCTTTGCCCACAGGTTTTGTGGTAAAAAATGGGTCAAATAAACGCGATCGCAACAACTCTTCAATACCAGGGCCATTGTCTGCGATCGCAATTTTGACCATATTCAAGCCTGCTAACTCTGTGTGAATCCGAATTTGGGGAGTAGGCTTGCTGTGAGCGTAGTCAAACGGGAGTAGGGAGTAGAAGATTGATTTCCCATTCCCCACTCCCTCTTCTATTGCATCAATAGCATTATTCAACAGATGCATAAATACTTGGTTTAATTCACTCGCATAACAAGTGACTAGGGGCAAGTTACCATAATCTTTCACTACAACAATTGCAGGACGATCTGCTGTTTCCCTAAGTACACGTCACCATAAAAAAGGTGCGGAAATTAAGCTGCGATCGCAAAGTCTATTTGGCTGGTAAAATTGTCATCTGGAATTTGGCACTTTGCGATAATTTTCAAGGTTGACTTTTCATTCCA
>JAIVFU010000139.1 GCA_020829485.1 Nostoc sp. CHAB 5834
TAGTAATAGGAATGCCTAACGTGGCGACGGCGGTTGAGACGGGAAACTCCGAAGACGAATAAGACCGTCACTCATTCAATGATGTTGGAAGCCCCAACAGAGAGCGAAGCAGGTTGGGGTACTTCACTATAGCCCTACTAGCCCTTTCAAGATAATCGTTGACGGTTGACGGTTGACGGTTGACGGTTGACGGTTATCGGTCATCGGTCATCAGTCATCAGTCAAGGGTCAGAGCCTTTTTTCTCTCCCCCTGCTTAAGAACACCATCCCCTGCGCCCCCTGCCTCCCTCAACGGATAAATTTCCTTAACTGAACCTATTAGACATCTGGTGAAAATGAATGTAGAGACGTTGCATTGCAACGTCAAGACAAGGGTTTCAGGTAAGGCATAATTAATTTCTGGAGATGTCTATTGGGTTATAATATTTATTCTCCTATTCCTATGGGAAAGCAAGCTACACCCGCCTCGACCACAGGATAAGACAAGGCTAGGGTACAGAACTGACTTGCCTTTAGCGATCGCTTCCTCGAAAATTGCATTTTCTATCCCACTTTTAGGATCTTTTTAAGTAATATTACTTGTTTACAAATACTATAGACCTAACGTTTTCACTGAAAATTATTAATCTGCTATTGATGGGCTTTTTGAACTTTGTTTTAATTACTCTGATTTTTATGATAATGAGAATGATAATAGCTTGTAATAAAAAAACGTAGATATAGACTATACAGCCTTTTAGCTATTAAATGATTCTTATTATCATAAGTAATACTTAAGTAAATTCACTAATTGATGAAATATATAGTATCTTAACCATAGATATCACGTATACACAATACAATAATATGCAATTGGAAATGTGCCATTTGTACAGTTACTTGGTGTCCATTAATGAAGTAAGTCTGGATACTGAATCATTTTCCTTCAGTACTTTTACTATATAGCTGCTACTTTTTAGAAGACAAGCTAAAAAGGCTTTTCAGGCATATTTACGTGGAAATTCTCAGGTGGAAACCTCATAAACGCTGTATAAACTTACAAATGGCACTTACACGACTGTATCCAATACTGAGTTACTGACTAAGGCTAGAGCTACTGACCGTTGACGAATAAGTTTTTGCAACATACCCTATTTTTTCCCTATGATGATTCATGGTTTAGGTTTTCTCAGTTTGAGCGCATCTCTTGTACTTCCCTGGGCATTAACAGGTCTGGTTCAAGGACAGAGAATAACAGAGTCTTTAGTTAAAGATGTTCGTCAGTCATCCACTGATCAAAAAATGCCACTATCTAACCGCAAGCTGATCAGTGCTATTTCAACTGCGACAAAATATTATGTTAGTGGTAAAGGAAATGATAGAAATAGCGGACTCACTACCTCATCCGCTTTTAGGACAATTCAAAGGGCGGCTGACCTGACCAAACCTGGGGACACCGTACTTATTATGAACGGCGAATACAAGAATGCACACCCAGAAGGAACGGTAATAGAGATTAAACGCTCTGGAAGAGCAAATGCATGGATTACGTATAAAGCATATCCTGGACATCAACCGAAAATTCAGCACAATGGATGGCATGGAATTTGGATTTACAATGGAGCATCATATATTGAGCTGAACGGGCTGGAAGTTCAAGGGAACAATGGCAAGATGAAGCGTGAGTATGCGCTGGGTCAGAAGTATAACGAATCAAACCCTCTGACGAATGGAAACTGCATCAGCATAGATGGAACAAAAAAAGGTCGCTCCCACCATATACGTATTCTCAACAACAAGGTACATGATTGTGGAGGCGGAGGCATTTCAGCCATTGAATCAGACTATATAACAGTGGATAATAACGAGGTGTTCAATAATGCCTGGTACTCCGTTCACGGCTGTAGTGGCATTTCGCTACTCAATAATTGGAATTCTGACAACAACCAAAACTATAAGATGTTTATTACCAGAAACAAGGTCTACAACAATCGAATGTTTGTTCCCTGGCTTAATACTGGCAAGATCCAAGACGGTAATGGCATTATTGTTGATCGTGGAATGAATAAGCAAAAGGGATCAAAATTGAGTGCGTATCGAGGACGTACTTTAATTGCCAGCAACATTTCATATAAAAATGGTGGTGGCGGCATTCATACATTCCAAAGTGAGAATATCGATATTGTCCATAACACTAGTTATCTGAATAACCAGAGTCCGGAAATTTCATACGGGCAAATCTCGATTAATGCTTCAAATAATGTCAACGTTCTCAATAATATCCTTTATTCTCAGCGTGGGAAACCAATAAACGTAAGATATGGTGGTAGCAACGTTAGGTTTGACTACAACCTCAACGCCAATAGTTCCTTGATAAAAGCTTCCGGGTCTAGTGATATGATTACAGATCCACAGTTTATGAATGCCTCGGCTGGTGATTTTAGGCTGAAGTCGACGAGTCCGGCAATCAATAGTGGTATGAAGTTCAATAGTGTGACAACCGATTTTCTAGGCGGGCCTCGTGTGAAGGGTTCACGAGCCGATAGAGGGGCACACGAAATGTGGTAGTAGTTAAGAGGATGTTTTAAAAGTCTTATTGTAGGTATCAAAACGTTCTAAATCCTCCTAAATCCAGACCACTTGCTCATGGGGGAAACTACCTTATCTGCGAGAGGCTTCCGCTAACTAGGAGCCTCTCGCTTTGGGAGAGGCTAAGAGCGATGGGGTCTCCCAAAGTGAAGCAACTAGCATGGCTTAGGGGAGATCAATAAGTGTCTAAAATCACAGCCAAATACTTTTCAAACATCCTTTATCAGTATGAAATTGGGTTGTATGGCAAAATTCTGATTTATCCAGCGTTTTTGTCTACAACCCGTTTTTTTAACCTACATTCCCCATCTCAAGGTGTCACATGAATTAAGATGTATTGGAGTAGTTCCTAACCTTTGAAGGTTTTATTTTTTTGCAAGTCCCTGAAACTCTTTTGCCAACTTTGTTGGTTTAAAATATTCATGGTCGTGATATAAATAACTACTAGATTCATTTTTATCAATGATTCCATTCACGACTAAGCCTAGTACGTTGTAATTGGATCTTTCTAACATCTCTTGAGCAGCGTTAGCACTGTTAGAATCAATTACCCCAGGTCGAGCTACTAACAAAATCCCGTCAGTCATTTGGCTTAAAGTCAAAGCATCGGCTGCCAAAAGGAGGGGAGGAGCATCAATAATTACAAAATCATAGTTATGTTGAGATGAGAAATTTTCAATTAATGATGCCATCCGTTTCGAGTCAAGCAAAGCAAGTGGGTTGGGAGGTCTAACCCCAGCAGTTAAGACATCAAGATTATCCATTACCTTAGATACAGTAACGTCAAATTCAGCCTGACCTACAAGAACCTCACTCAAACCAACTGCATTCGTTAGCTGCCAAAGATGATGCTGAGAAGGAACTCGCATATCTGCATCAATTAGTAAAACTTTACGCCCTAGTTGAGCGATCGCTGCTGCCAAATTAGCTGAAACTGTAGACTTGCCTTCTTTAGGAACTGCGCTAGTTACCACGATAGTTTTGAGCACTTTATCTGAACTCAGGAATTTCAGATTGGCTTGAATCATTCGGTACATTTCGCTAGTTAAAGAGTAAGGCGTATCTCTAACAGCAATTTTTTGAGTTATTGATTCTACATTTGAATAACGAGAGCGAACCTTTTTAACAGACAAAGGAATAATTCCTAGCAATGTATATCTAAATACATCTCTGACTTCCTTAAGTGTTTTCAAAGATCTATCTCTCATGCTTAGGAAGAGAATAGTTGTAGTGGCCAAAAATAACCCAAACATCACTCCTAGCAATAAAATGATAATTTTTTTGCCTCCTACTGGATCTTTGGGCACTAAAGCCTGAGCAATAATCCGCGAACTGGCTGTATTTGTATTCTCAATTAACTGTAATTCTTGAACCTTTTTCAAAAGAGTTTGATATGTCGATTCTGCAACTTCAACTTTCCGTTCTAACTCCCGCTGATTTTGTGCTAACTGGGGTATGATTTTCACTCGCTGCTCGTAGGTAGAGCGGGAATTAGATAGAGAGGAAAGTCTTTTAGCTAAACCAAAGCGCTGTATTTCTGATTGTAGAAAATTTTGGATCAGGTTTTGTCTAAGTTGTCCAATCTGCAATAGGCTCTGCGGAATTTGTGTTTGATTACCAACAGTCTGACCAATCTGCTGTTGCAGGAGGGATTTTAAGCTAGCTTTCTTTGCTTCTAAGTTAATAATTACGGGGTTGTCATCTAGGAAACGGCTACGCTCAATCGCTAGCTGTCGGTCGGTATCTTGAAGTTGTGTAAGAACTCCCTGCACTGCTGGCGACTGACTGAGGGCACTCACAGCCATCGCCTCCTGAGAATTTAGCTCTACTTTCTGGCGCAGTTCATTGCTTTGGGCATTTACCTCATCCAGTTGAGCCCTAACAGTATTCATCTCATTGTCGAGATTTCCAAGAGTTTCAACCGCTGACCTTGTTTCCTCTGATAGATTTGCTATCTGATGCTTCTGTTTAAATATACGTAGCGCTACTTCTGCATTATTAACAGCCTCTTGAGTTTTAGGAAGCTGCTTGGCCATAAATTGACGAGTTGCTGCTGCCTCAGAGCGATTTGTCAAAATATCATTTTCTAAATAAAGACTCATGATTGTGTTGACCACTGCCGCTGATTGTTCAGGGTCACGGCTGGTATAGCTAATTCGCAATACATCTGTGCCGTTAACAATTTTCAGTTTGAGAGAATTTCGTAGTTGCTCTACTTCCAGAGGTTTACCTTCTTCGTCTTGAAGCTGTAGTTTGTCTATTGTTCGCTGCAATAGATTAGGTGAGGAAATAACTTCTATTTGAGTGTTTATAGGATTTTGAGTTGCTAGCAGGGATTTTAAATCTCCTGGATCTCCTCCTTCAGCGTTAGTAGGAAAAAGATTGGAGCCTACTACTTTAAAAGAAGGAATTCTAAATAACAGTTTTCCTTCGGCTTCATAAGATGGCTTCATAAATTGTGTAGCTATAGCACTTAGCATAACTGTAGCTACAAATATCGCAGTACCAGGTAGCCACCATCGTTTTAATATCAATAAGTAACGACTAAGGTCTAAATCAATAGATTCCCTAGATTCAATAGATTTTTCTGACATAAATCTTCAAGAGTACAGGTTTTAAGCAAGAAACTAAAATTTGACTTAGAGAATGCACAAACAACTGCAATTTACAAGACTGATCTATTTGACAATATGAGAATAGTATAGACTATCTAAGTTACAAATTTAGTTTCCATCCAAAATTTGAAGTAACTACTAGCTTTGCCAAATTTTATCATAAGCTTCTAACAGTTTCGGAGCTTGATATTGCCACTCAAGTATCTTTTCCATTCTCCTTCGCCCCTCGGCTCCTATCTCAGAAGATAATCAATTCTCTCTGGTTTAGCCATAACAGTTTCTCATAACCGGAAATACCACTCTGCTGACTAAGCTAGAACTTAATGTGATAATCTTGAGACTATTAGCTCAATACATTAGCTGCAATTTTTGAATAATTGGTCTATCTTTGATTAAAATATCAGCGAAAGAATCGCAAGTTAAGGTTTGATTTATTTTACTAGATTCAAAACGCTCCCTAGTTTTATGCTGAGATCAAGTCAGCCTATTGATTTTATTTTTACAGATTTGCACGTGTAGAAAGTTTGCTTGATAATACCGTTGATACATAAAGTATCCATTCCAAACTATTTTGCTCTAATAATGTAGTTTCAGTTAGATTTGAAAGAATAATATAGGTAAAATAAACTAAAAGCCATAAATTTTCAGATGTTTGATTCCATCGGATTAAATATATCGCTCTTAATAGATTAATAACGAAGCCAATTACAAAAACCAAAATTCCTAGTAGACCTAACGCTAGCCAAAGATCCAAAAAACCATTGTGAGCATTAGGAGCATCCCATTGTACGGTTTGTATAACAATAGAAGACTCACTACTATTCTCCCAGAATGCTCCATAGCCATATCCTAGCCACGGTCTTTTCGCAACCATTTGCAACACAGCAGGCCATAATTCTGCACGTCCAGTGAGTGTTGTGTCCTTACCTACTGAACCTAGAATTGTATCAGCTTCAGAGATAACAAAAGTATAAAAAGCTATACCAAATGTTGATATAAACGTCACAGCAGGTATCATTACTTTATACTTTAAATGTAAAATTCGATAATATATAAGAAAAGCAACTGTAATAATAAAAAAATTACCTAAAGATGTTGTTGATTTTGATAGTAATACAAGTACTCCAGAAGTAACATAACCAAGCCATAAAACCCAACGATTTTCTCGATTAGTCATGGCAAGGAAAAAAAATATTGCTCCACTAAGTACAAATCTTTTGCCAAGAAGATTCTTTTGTGGATATATTCCTCGCCAAGCTGTTGGATCTCCAGCAGTTCCCATCCCGTACTGTGGAATTAGTACAACAAATAAGATACACATAAAGGCTGAGATACCAAGCATGTATGCACATAACTTCAGTTGTTCTTTTAAGGTGTAGCGTGAAGCGAAATAAAGCCCAAAGAGCATTGTTCCTGACAGACCTACAACACGACGTATAGTAATATCTGAATTTAAAGACCAAAAACTAGAAATTGCACAAACTCCGAGCAATACCCAAATAAGTTTATCTTTGTTAAAGACGTAAGCAACCTTCTTCCAACGTAAACCAATTAAGGAAAGGCTAACTATATATGTAAGAGTGAAAAGCAATCGAGCTATCAGTCTATCACCTTCTTTAATAGTAAAGCCATTGGTCATCAACGGATCTAGTGGAGTTCCTGAATAGATCATCAAAGAAGCGATTGTAAATAATTCTTCAGCAAAAAGTAGAAGTTTTCTCATTTTTTATCATGTGTCAATATATCGTATATATTTAACAAGTCACAAAGTTGTGATTACTAGTCCCCGTTAATTTGGAAAAATACTTTACTAAGTAATCGGAAAAATATTTATACATGACCTTTTAGACTGGATGAAGCTTTGATTTCAAAATTTGTGTAATTAATTTTGTCTTGCTACTTATATCTATTGACTCATTTTTAGATAGTTGTATTTTTTAAATTAGCGTTTTTTCATTCAACCAGAAGACAGAAGTAAGCTAAGTTTCCAAGCATATAACTTAACCACAGACATTTTGTATATAGTACTATGGCTATTCCAAAATCTCGCTTTTTTTGGTGGTCTTTAAATTCACACTTCAAGCTTTTTTGTAATTATTTTTATTTTCTGCCTTTTGTATTTATTGTATAAAAAGCCTCTTATTTTTTGGACTTCTTAGTTAAAACAGAGCTAACTTGCTGCCTCAGTTCCTGAGGGAACAGCCACATAATCAAGTATAAGCATATATCAATCGGGCGGGGCTTACCGCAACGTATAGATTCCCACAACAAAGGAAAAAAAGCTTTCCAATCACCTACTGAGGACGCAGAAGGAGTGATCATTGTTGCAATAAAGCCTGAATAAGCCTTTGGCGTTACTAAATTGCGGGTCGAACGAATCCAATCCAAGGAATATTTCCAGTCGTTGATATTGCTTAAGCGCTTGATTCCCACTTCTGAATGCCAGATTGCCATAGGCTCAGGCACAAACTCTACTCCTACACCTTCCATAGCAGTAACCCGAAGCAACCACTCCCAATCCTCATGTCTGTAAAATTTTTCTTCCAAAGGCATTTTTTGGACTAACTCTTTTTTCACAAAAATAGTTGAGGTTTGTATGCAGCCTTCTTCTTTAAAAAAGGAGTTACGTGCAAAAAGATATTCACTTAGAGGTTCAGAGAGATTAGGTAGCCTTGTTGGACGAATAAAATCACCTTTTTGAGTCTGGGAAATGAAACGACTAGCGACAACTGGAAAATCATAATGGGAATTATTTGCTACTTCAAGTTGACGCTCCAATTTTTGTGGAAGCCATTCATCATCATCATCTAAAAAGGCTATCCAAGTGCCTTTAGCTTCCCTCACACCAGTATTTCTAGCCCCTGATGGCCCAACATTTTTTGATAGTTCTATTACTCTCAATCTTGGATCGGTTATCTGAGATAGTACATTAACTGTTTCCTGATCGGGGCCGTCTATTATAACAATCACTTCAATTGATTGCAGCGTTTGTGTTAATGCAGTTCTGACACCCCTCGCAACAATCTGTGGTCTATTGCGTGTAGGAATCACGACGCTGACTATTGTTTGGTTACTTTCATTGACCATTGGTAATTCTTGGTTTGTTGATTTTTGTGATTGAAGATATTTAATATTCATTGCTTTGGTTCTCTTAAATTCTACAATTTTACTGTTTTATAAGCAGGTGGACTATTAAAACTTCATCCTTATTTTTACAATTTTTTCCCTTACAATATCAATTCCGCCTAAAACATGAATGCTCAGAAAAATGACAAATAAAATATAGGAGAAGGTTGCAATAGTTAGAGTGAATAAAAAGTCTAAATTAATTGTTTTTAAAAGTAAGAATACAAATAGCATCAAAGTGCTTATTATAACAGGACGGCGAATAACTCGCCATAAATTTAATGGAAATAGGAGAGTATAAGTGAAGTAAACATATTGACTAAAGGCAAGAATAGTCATTAGCAATGCCATTATAGCTGCACCTACTAACTGATATCGTGAAACTAACGCTACACCTCCCAAACTTCCTAACGTAGTTGTAATAACCACTTCACGCAGATTCACTATCTCAAAATGGTTGGCTACAAGCAGAGAACACAGTGTGCGTATGAAGGGCAATAAAAGCAGTGATGCAGAGCTTATACTAAGAGCTAAACTTCCTTGAGCAAAGCTAGAATCATAAATAAAAATCAGTAAATTTTTGCCAAAAAATAACAATCCAAGAAATAAGGGTAATCCTATAGTTAATAAAATTTCAATAAAGCTTTCAGTGATCTGCTGCTGCTTTTCCCGTCCTTGATCTATTACTTTTGAGAGTCTAGGAAACATTGCTACAGTTATGCTGTTGGCAATAATTAAAAATGGTTGTAGCAGTTGTACTATTGCACCAAAAATACCTACTAAAAACTCATTTCCTAGCAATGAAAGAATCAAGATTTCAATTCTACTACTGACTACAGCTATTGCTTCAATAGCAAAAAATGTCCGTGAAATTTTAATTGTATTCCATACAAAATTTTTATCAATTTGCCATTGTATTTTGACTAAATGTGTGATCAAAATCCATTCAAGTACGAGAATTAATGTTTCCGAAAAAAATAGTATTCCTCCCAGATATTCAATTCCATACTTCAGTTGCATCGCCCAGATCATTATTATTAGGCGTAATACATACACTGGCACTGTAGCAATGGCAATCAAATGCATCTTTTCTTTAGCTTGGAAAATTGCCTCTGTTACATTGGAAAGTGCAAAGGGAATTATAGTTAAGCCCATTATGTAGCAAAGAGTCGAGGTTTTGGAACTATAGGGAAGTAAAAATACTACAATCACCAACGCCCCATAACTGAGCAAACTAAATATTAACTGTAGGCAGGTACCACTCATCAAATAAACTGATGTTTTTTGTGGTTCGCGGGCTAGTTCTCTTGTAAACAATATCTTTAGTGCCTGTGAAGCAATACCCACAAAGATAAAGTAGTAGCTATAGGCTAGTAGATACTGACCTATAGCTTCAGCTCCTAGATTACGAGCAATAGCGGCGGTTAGTACAAAAGCTGTTATGCTTTGCGCTAACCGATTGACTATCATTGAGAGGGAATTACTTATGAATTTGTACTTTTCTACCATTCTTAAATTATTAATTCACCTTAATTCGCTCATTTTGAATCGCCAATACCTATATATCTCATAACTGTAATTTTTTTCTGAATATATCGTTAAAAGGTTGAGTAGTTAACGCAAAACATTTTATCGCCCTTAAGCAGGTAGTTAATCACTCAGCAAAGTAGAAAATCTAAATTGAATGCGTAAGAAACAAAAACTTCACTGAAAACAGCAATAATTATATCAATACGTAAATACTATAATTATTGCTGTTCGCTATGATTTTGTTTTTTTAAGCTTAGTAGGCACCTTCTTTTTTCAAAACTACCATAACTGTTTTGAGGAGAATTTCAAAGTCTAACCGAAGCGACCAATTTTCGATGTAGTTAAGATCAAGATTTATCACTTGCTCAAAATCCAAAATATCTGAGCGACCTGAGACTTGCCAAAGACCTGTAATACCAGGTAAAACTTCATGGCGAATAAAATGATGTTCAGAAAACTTATCTACATCTCTAATAGGTAAAGGGCGAGGCCCTACTACACTCATTTCTCCAAAGATAACGTTAAATAGTTGAGGTAATTCGTCTAAACTGTAACGTCGAAGAAATTTTCCAACACGGGTAATGCGAGGATCGTCTTTAATTTTAAAGATAATCCCATCTTTCGTTTCATTTAATGCTTCTAATTCTTTCTGGAATTTTTCTGCATCAGACCTCATCGTTCTGAATTTCCATACTTTAAACTGTTGCCCATGTAAACCTATGCGCGTTTGTCTGTAAAATACTGTGCCGGGAGAGTCCAGTTTTATAGCTATAGCTATAGCTATATAAATAGGAAATGATAACATTACAAATAAAGTCGCAAAGAAAAAATCAGAACTGCGCTTTATCCAAAAATCTTTCCCTGTAATTATCGGACAATCCAAACTCAAACAAGGCATTCCCCCTATTTTATTAAATTCTATGTTTTTATAAATTGGTTTTAATTCCATCGGCAAAATATGTACTTGGATGCCAGATGCTTGAAATAACCAGCATAAAAACATTCTATTTTTTAGAGCATCCCAAGATATAAAAACTTCTGTTACACCTAATTCATTAAGTTGATTCAATGTTTGTTGACGTTTATATCTATCTAATGAGCTAGCATTAGCCGTTCCAGATACAATATAATGTTTTTCTTTTTTTATAAAGCTAGTTATTTGCTCATGGTCTTCAGGATCGCAAATAATGAAGACAGAAGAACGAACTATTTTTTTCTGCTTACGCAGATATTCTAAAGTAATATTTATAGTGTACCTACCAGTACAAATAAATAATATACTTAGCAACCAAGATAATAATATTAATCTTGGGCGTGTAATATCAATAACTGGCTTATATAAAAGACAAACTAGGAGGATTAATCCATGAGCAAAAGTTAGCGATTTTATAATGTTGAGATAGTCATAGCGTTTTTGACCTTCTCGATAAATACCCTCGATAGCTAATGAGCCTATTTGAATCCCAATAATTATTGAAATCGGCAAATAATGACTCTGTATATACGAAGTCAGATGCCCATAAGAAGATTGATATCCAGCTAAAACCCAAGCCAAGAATAAAAGACTAGAGTCTACTAGAAATAATGTTGTTAATCTCAACCACCACGAACCCTTGCGTACCCTGGCAAATGAAGATGCACGTAAATCTAAAGGTACTTCATTAAATTTACTTGTTGTAATGCTTTGATTACTCATAGTTTAGAAACACTTGGTGTAGTTAGAATTTGATGGAAGCTTATATTAAATAAAATGGGGTATCTCACATTTTTATTTCAAAAAAACCTGGACTTTGTAGCCTACTATTAAACATCTTCTTCGCACTAAGGACTAAGTTTAAATTCTTGATCAAAAGCATCTTCCAGGGTGGGTTTGAGCGCGGTTACTACCCAGATACTTAGCTTTTGTTGCAGGGTAGAATCCAGTTTAGCCTGTAAATTTTGAGCTTTGATGTCAAAAAAAAGTATTTTTTGGTGAGTTAACTTAATAGTTGAATAAAAGACCTGAGGTAAATAATCAAGTAGGTCAGGTAAAAATATAGGAAGGATGTTTAAGGTGCGTAATCGTTGAACTGATTTACTACAGTTTGATTGCAGATTTCCACTTCTGTATATGACGATGATATGCCTTCGGAAATTACTGTAGCATGTTTAGCTAGACTAATTCAGCTTTGCTTAAAACTTCTCTGTTTGTTTACGCATAATTACTGATTAAAAAAACTTACACACATAAGATATAACAAAATGCATCAAAAATTTGATTACTGTTACAAAACTTTACAAAAATTTTGTCGTGGTTGAGCTTGAGTAAGTTTCATGGGCATCTCCAGAGAATAAAGTAATATCAACACTGTTTGATATCTGTGAGCCTTGTTATCTCTGCATTATAGACATTTTTACCTACTGCGAGAGAATCAATTTTTTAGCTTTACACTATTTTTATATTTGAATAAACACAATGAAGATTCGGTAATAATTATTTTTTCCTTCAGCAAATTTTCGGAAAAAAAGATAAAGTCTTTTCAGTGATTGTGTTTGAACCATATATTTATACAAAAAAGCAAAAAAAATATTTGTCAAGTAAACGTAAATTCGGGAAGGAAATGCTTCTGTCTGACTGTACCTCAACAATGCAACCAGGCTAATTTTTAAATGCAAATGCATTTTCAAGTTTTAGTTTAAAAATAAAATCTTTGGTAAAATTTTGGTGATTATTATATTAAATAAAAATCGATTAGCTAGAGTTTCAAGTATCAATTATTTTTGTATATGCGTATAATTAGCATGGCTACTGTAAACCAGAAGCATTTCGCGCACCAGACTGTCCTTAAGCCTAGCTAGGCTTGTATCCTGAGGGCATTCATTAATGTGCAAACTAACAGAAAAATTTATAGAAAAACATTTACAATAAATAATAAAACAAACGTATTCGTTGATGGAGTTGATATATAAAAAATGCAGATAAATAGCCAGACTCCAGAGTATAAGCAAAATATTTCCTTAAATACTTTAACTCCTATCATCGGCACTCAAGTTATAGAGGAATGCAATAATATCCAAGTAGGTGATCACAATCTGTGCATCCATCAGATATTTGAGATGCAAGTAGAGCGATCGCCCCAAGCAATTGCTGTAGTACTTGAAGATATACAACTTACTTATCAACAGTTAAATAAGCGGGCGAATCAACTAGCCCACTACCTACGTACTTTGGGAGTTGGGCCTGAAGTACTTGTGGGAATTTGCCTGGAGCGCTCTTTGGAGATGATCGTAGGAATACTGGCTATTCTCAAAGCTGGAGGCGCTTATGTGCCTTTAGATCCGGCATATCCCCCAGAGCGTTTAGCCTTCATCTTGTCAGATACCCAGGCATCAGTGTTGTTAACGCAAGAAAAATTGGTCAAGAATCTACCACCGCATCAGGCGCAAGTGGTTTGTCTAGACTCAAACTGGCAAGGTAACACCCAAAACAATCAAGAAAATCCTGTAAATCAAACGACGGCTGATAACCTCATCTACGTAATCTACACATCTGGTTCTACAGGACAACCCAAGGGTGTAATGATCCCTCATCGTGGTATCTGCAATCAACTATACTGGCGGCAAACAACCTTTAGATTAACTCCAGCAGATAAAGTTTTACTGACTATTTCTTTTAGCTTCGACCCCTCAGTGTGGCAAATATTCTGGCCATTGTGCTTTGGGGGGCAATTGATCCTGGCTCGTCCTGGTGGACATCAAGATACTGCTTACCTTGTAAAGGTGATTACTGAGCAGCAAATCACTGTCTTGGCCTTAGTACCTTCTATACTGCGTGTCTTACTGGAAGAGAAGGGAATTGAGAATTGTCGGTTTCTCAGGCATATTACCTGCGGTGGTGAAGCTTTACCTAGCGAACTCATAGAACACTTCTTTGCCCAGCTGAATTTGGATAATGTTTTCCATAATTGCTATGGCCCGACAGAAGCTTCTATTGATGCCACTTTCTGGACTTGTCAGCGCGGCATTAATTATACCATTGCTCCCATTGGTCGCCCTATTACTAATGCAGAGATTTACATCCTTGATGAAAATTTGCAGCCTGTGCCCGTCGGTGAATCAGGTGAACTGCACATTGGCGGGATTGGTCTAGCGCGAGGCTATCTGAACCGTCCAGAATTAACTACAGAGAAGTTCATTTTCCACCCTTTTAGTTCTGAAGTTGGGACACGTCTCTACAAAACAGGGGATTTGGCACGTTTCCTACCAGACGGTAACATCGAATTCCTCGGTCGTATTGACTACCAGGTGAAAATTCGTGGCTTCCGAATTGAATTGGGAGAAATTGAAGCAATATTAGGTCAACATCCGGCACTGACACAGACTCTAGTCATAGCTAGAGAGGATGTTCCTGGTGACAAGCAACTAGTAGCATATATTGTTGCCAACCCAGAGCAAATTCCTAGTCAGGTTGAATTGCGTCGCTTTTTGCAAGGTCGGTTGCCTGAATATATGGTGCCTGCCTCCTTTGTATTTTTGGACACTCTGCCATTAAACCCCAACGGCAAAATAGACCGCCGCGCTTTACCTGCACCGGATACATCTGATCTTGTGTCAACTAACTTTGTCCCACCCCAAAATGCTACAGAACAAGTATTAGCTAACATTTGGGTAAAAGTTTTGCGTCTGGAACAAGTAGGCATTCACGACAATTTTTTTGAATTGGGAGGCCATTCACTACTGGCGACTCAAGTCATGTCTAGGGTTCGCCAAGCCTTTCAAATAGAAATGCCGTTGCAAATCCTATTTGAGAATCCAACGATCGCTAGTTTAGCTCAAGCGTTGGCTCAAACCCAGACTCAAGAAAATGATCCTCAAAACCAGACTATTCCCCTAATAGCCAACCGCGAGTCAGTCCCTTTATCCTTTGCCCAGCAGCGAGTGTGGTTTTTGGAGCAGTTGGAACCTAACAGCCCAGCTTATATTATCTCCAATGCACTGCGCTTAACGGGCGAGTTCAACACCCTAGCTATCTAATTGGTATTTTAGGGCTTGAGACTCAAGCACAGAGAGAATTTCTGTATGTTGATTGACCAAACCTTGTATTGCGGTAATTGGATCATGGTGAAGGCGATGTTTGCGTTGGCGAG
>JAIVFU010000013.1 GCA_020829485.1 Nostoc sp. CHAB 5834
TTTCTCCTGATGCCAACATTAATATTGCACGGGCACGTTTTGCCAAACCCAATGGGGTTGTTGACTTACGCAACCAACTGTTTAGTACATCTTGTTGCTCACTAGTCATTTCAACCCGGATACTTGAGATACGTCCTTGCATGTCTGATTTTTATACTACCCTACAAAAAATATCCTCCTCTATTTCCGACCCTTTTTTGCGGTGACGTGTACTAAGTATAGCTTTAGGTAAAATCGTGGCGAATTGAGGGTTTAAATTTAAACGCAAAGTGAAGGCAGCGCGGTCTTGGGGGTTTCCCCCATGAGCGACTGCCGTCGCGCAGAGGTACGCAGAGAATTTGCTACGAATTAATTAAATGTTGTACTTAGCAATCGATAAAATTGTAAATATAGCCTGACCAAATATCAGAGGATTTACATCCGTGACACTCAAAGAGTTAGAACAACAACTTCTTGCCCTCAGTCCTGGTGAAAAATTGCAGGCTATACATTTACTTGCTCAAAGTCTCGGCAACTATTGGCAAGGAATTGAAAAGACTCCTAGAGTCTGTGGTGGAGAAGCTTGCATTGCTAAAACTCGTATTCCCGTTTGGGTACTTGTGGAAGCTCGCCGTCTTGGATATAGTGATGCTGACCTTTTGACGAGCTATCCAACCATTACAGCTACAGATATAGCTAATGCTTGGGTATATGCAGAAGCTCATCCCGATGAAATCGAATTGGCAATTGAGCGTAATGAGGTTGCCTAGTCAATGCTACGGTTTTACGCAGACGAGCAGTTTCCGTTTCCAGTTGTGCAATTATTACGCGCTTTGGTGCATGATGTTTTGACAGTTAAAGAAGCAGAAAATGCAGACCAAGGTATACCTGATGAGGAAGTACTAGCATTTGCCATAAGTCAAGAACGCTCAATAAGCTGTTCCACATTTAACTTGCATAATTAGGGCGGGCAAGATGCCCACCCCACAAGAGTTATATTAATTTTAAATATGCAAACTAGATGTGGTTTAGCTTATTAACTATCAACAGAATTGATTTTATCCGTTTGCATCGTTGTGATTCTAATCACTTTGGTATTATTGTTTGCACAAACAATCGTAATTGGGAACAGTTCGCAGCACGGATAGATGAAGCTGTGACAGCAGAAGAACCGTTGCAAGGAAAACTAATTCGTGTGGTACGTCCAGTCACTTAAAATAATTTGTGATGACGCTCCTGCGTCCCTCTAAGCGAAGCCATGCCGTTGGCGCAGCCTCTCGTAGAGAAGGCTTTACGCTGCGCTAACGTAATTAAGTTTTGGAACGGGGATTTAGACATAAGTGTCAACTTAACGTAAAAACCATGTCCCGCAAGGAACTGAAGTTCCAAGAATAATAGCTCAAGTCATCTAAAGATGACTAAATAATCCGAAAAATCTTTAGTCTACTTGAGTAGACTTTCGCTATTAGCCTGGGAATGAATTCCCAGGCGGGTGAGGAGGCCAAGCGTCAAGCTACTTTTAGCTTAAATTGACACCAATGGGATTTAGACCCTGCCTAATATACTTACGGCTTGTTAGAAGCGGGGGATGTGAACTACCCCGCCGTAAGACGGACAGGGCTTCCCAATTCATCGGGAATGGCCATCAATTACTTCGTAGTTTTTTTGGTCTTACATTCCCTCCAAGGGCAGGAGTCCTGGTTCCCAAGACCCAGATTTTTTTCTTCTCCCAAGGGGAGACGCCAAGGGCGATGCAACATATACCTATTAGCTTGATTTTCGCTTATGGCATTGATGGTCAAGACAATTTTTAGTTTACCAGAAAATTTTGGGGATTCGTCATACATCCAGAATTTGTTTATTGCATAAGCAAAAAATTAATTCCAGATGCAATCCTCACCCTCCGCTCCCTATCCCCATCTTATGAGTACATTGAAGGTGGGGACTTCCGCGACACGTTAAACCCACAGAATTGCTTAAAAAGTTTTGATGGAATGCACAAATGGTAAAGTCATCAAGTATGTGTTGCAACAATTTTTATAACAGTAGTTTACTTCTCTGGTACATGTGTATTTAAAAACACCTGTATGATCTTCCAGAGAGTTGAACTGTTTTATTTATACACGAAAAAACGCTTGAGAGTTTTGCTCACTCAAGCGTTTCTTCGTAAAAGCTTATACCAACTCACTCGTTTGATGCAACATTTGAAATCTGCAACGCCCCCTTATTAGGGAGCATTGCGGGGATAACTTGTGACAAACATGTGGTGAAATGGTATCACTCCTTGCACTAATTAAGAATATCTCTTTCGCAAGAATACCAGGGTTCTGATGAGTGACAGTTTATGAACTGAACACTAGTTAAAAACGACTCATCATGAATAGTAACTAACAAAACTAAGCACGATTGTAGCAATTTTCTAAGTATAGTATAAAAATTTATAGTTTATTAGCTATCGCCTACCACTGAGTACAGTTTCAAAGTGTCCAGCAAGTAGCAGCATAATTATCTCAAAATTGGCAGCAAACGAACCGGAAAGCATCAGTAGAAAATCGCCATTGAGTAAGCCAGATAAGCCTTTGATATTGACATAGAAGCGATTTAGAGGAGAATAAATTATCAAATTCTCAATTGATAAAAGTATTCTTTAGAGGATGGCAACCGAAGAACGAATGCTCAACCCAAGCAGATTGAAAAGTTTGGGTTAGGTATCTTCTATCTCTTAGCAAACGGCGACATCCAACCCTTCCGCATAGTGTAGGCGGTTACATCCTTCGTTGAAGCAAAATACAGCTTTTTCACTGACGATTTCCGCGATATTCAAAACGATTTTGCGTGTTTATATAAAAACAACTGAGGCGGATTATGGGTAAGATTTAAGAATTTATTATACCTGTGCCTTATTTAGATAGACGTTTCACCTTTGGTTAAAATAGCCGCTCTCCTACGAGCAAACGCCTTAACCTGTTGTCTAGGTGTGTGGTAAGATTGCCTGGAACAGAGGTTTTATCTGAGTTGGAATCTGGTATAAATTGCAAAGGTCAAGCTGACCGATCATTAACTCCCACAATACTTTTCCTATGGATTTGGAAAATATACAACAAGGCTGGTGACGAACTGAGTGGAATTTGTAGATGAATATCTAAAATTTGCTATCAGACTTAACCAACTCCCACAATTTTGACTTTTATTTGATTTTTAGGATACACACATGAACGACAAGCTGATGCTGATGATTCCAGGCCCAACACCGGTGCCAGAAGCTGCCTTACTGGCATTAGCCAAGCATCCGATTGGACACCGCACGAGTGAATTTAGCAATATATTGGCAGAGGTGACGGAAAACCTCAAGTGGCTACATCAAACTCAAAGTGATGTGCTAACGCTGAATGTCAGTGGTACGGGTGCTGTAGAAGCGGGAATAATTAATTTTCTCTCTCCAGGCGATCGCATTTTAGTTGGTTCTAATGGTAAATTTGGCGAACGCTGGGTAGAAATAGGTCAAGCCTACGGTTTGAATGTAGAAGAAGTGAAGGTGGAATGGGGAAAACCCTTAGACCCCGCAGTATTTGCCGAAAAACTCCAAACAGATACTCAAAAGCAAATTAAAGCCGTAATCATCACCCACAGCGAAACCTCTACGGGTGTTTTGAATGATTTAGAAACCATCAACCGCCACGTCAAAGAACACGGTGAAGCTTTAATTATCGTTGATGCTGTCACTAGCTTAGGTGCGTTCAATCTACCTGTGGATGCTTGGGGCTTGGATATAGTCGCTTCCGGTTCCCAAAAAGGTTATATGATTCCGCCGGGATTGGGTTTTGTCTCTGTCAGCCCCAAAGCTTGGGAAGCTTACAAAACTGCGAAGCTACCGAAATATTATTTGGACTTAGGCAAATATCGCAAAGCCACAGCCAAAAATACAACTCCATTTACTCCGCCTGTAAACTTGATCGTAGCGCTGCATACCACGTTGCGAATCATGAAAGAGGAAGGTTTGGAGTCAATATTTGCTCGACATGAACGGCTGAAAAATGCTACCCGCGCCGCCATTCAAGGGTTAAATTTACCCCTGTTTGCAGCAGATAGTTCCGCCAGTCCGGCGATTACGGCTGTAGCACCACAAGGAATTGAACCGGATAAAATTCGGTCATTGATGAAAAAACGCTTTGATATTGCCCTAGCAGGTGGTCAAGACCATTTGAGTAACAAAATTTTCCGCATTGGTCACTTGGGTTTTGTGAGCGATCGCGATATTCTTAGCTGTATCGCATCCTTAGAAGTTACCCTAAGAGAACTTGGCTATGAAGACTTTACCCCTGGAGCTGGTATAGCGGCAGCAGTTAAAGTATTTAGTCAGTCTTGAGTACTGAGCATTAAATCAAAAGAGCGAGTTAAATTCAACTCGCTCTTTTAATTTGTATATAAATGAGTAGAAACCGCCAAAGTTAATAAACCTATACAACCTTTGTACAAGGTAGAGTGGATATGATCTGTCCCAATTTTCATAAATTATACCAAATTGTTCTAAATAGTATTATTTGCTCTGAAGACAGTCTGATAGCTTATTTGACACCAAACAAGACTAATTCTGGCAACTTAGCATGATACCAAATTGGTATAAATAGTATTATTTCAGATTTTGATAATAGCCTTTTGTTAGAGACTTTTGATTTAAAATCCAAAATCCAAAATCCAAAATTATTATGACTATGCCGTTTCCAACCAATCATAAATTTGGTCTAACTGCTCTAGAGTAATCAAACCATACTGCCAAAGAATCATTGCCAAAGGGCCTGGATCTTGCTCACGATGGCGAAGCGCCACCGCCAGCGATGCTGTGGAAATTGCCAAGTCTTCTTGCAAAAAATTAATCAGTCGAGAATATTTTGATGGTGACATTTGTGCCTCACCTCCTTGTGCAGAATGTATTGTCATATATGAGTTCACCATTGCTCGGTAGCCAGTAGCCAGTATTTTATCTGTCACTTTGCCGTTATCGGCCATACACCCCACCAGAGTTTTTTTTGATTTGCTTTTAACAGAGGCAACTCATAGAAAATCTGAGAAATATAAATTTTCGTATAAATTATCTGCTCAATTCTCAAGCAGTATTTTTACTTAGTTAAATTGGCTCCATTTTGTTTACTTTTGTGCGTTATTTAATTACACATGTAGTAACAAAGATTCCATAGCCTATATTCTCTTATTGGCGACTATTTACACTTACGCCCAAGGGAATATTTTTGCCAAACCTTAAGACTGCGATTTCAGGTTGGAGACAGTAGAATTTTACATCATTACCACAGTTTTTAAATAGTAGCGTTACAGATGGATTTTTACCATAGGACGTGCCATTTTTTACAAAAAAAACATAGATTTCGATAGTATAGACTCTGAAAAGAGCAACCATCCAAATCTTTATCTCCGCAAAGCACCGAAGTCTCAAGGCTCAATTTTGACAATATCGCCCACTTTCAACTTCAACTCGGCAGCCCTTCCAGAGCGAAGTTCAATCACCTTATCGATTGGTGTATTGGGCCCATAGGTAGGACAAGGTTCAGTTGCACAAGGAGGTGCAGAAGCCTGAATATATTTAACTACACCGTTCTGTAAAAATACCATATCCAAGGGCACAGGTACATTCTTCATCCAGAAACTAACCGGTTGTGGTGAAGGGAACCCAAACAACATCCCTCGGTTATCTGGCAAAGCTGGTCGATACATCAACCCCATAGCTTGCTGTTGTGGTGTCTGCGCCACTTCTAACTGAATGATTGTGCCATTAGGAACAATAGCTTTAGCAGAAATTGGTAGTTTTTGACCTAAGCTCTGTGGTGCTGGAGTTTGAGAAGGAGATGTGGAGTTGGGAGGTTTAGCTGTTGTTGGCACAGAACAGCCCATCAGTAAAATACTCAGCAACATTGAGAGCAAACTTAGTCGATAAGTCATAATTATTTTTGATTTCGTAATTTAGATTTCAATTTTACAGAATTTAAGCTAGAAAACTCACGGCTTTTATTCGTCCCTTGAGGAGGCAGTTCTTGCTGGGAGAATCCACACCTTATACTAGGTGGGATTGAAGCAAGGACGCTTTCGCTTTGTACCTCGTGGCACTTTCTGCGACGCTCGTAAGCGTTGCATTAGCGTTAGCGAAGCGGTAGCGAGGAACGAGCGTCCGTAGGAGCGTCTGACTCCCTAACGCTGCGCTATCTGCCTCCTGCCTTCTGTTGTAAACTTCTGCCACAGTGTACTAAGATTCTCTCAAAACGTACCCTACGCCTCGCACCGTTTGAATGAGGCGCTTTTGTCCTTCATCTTCAATTTTTAGGCGCAAGTAGCGGATGTACACTTCAATTACATTCGACTCACCCAGAAAGTCGTAACCCCAAACATTTTCTAAAATTTGTTCGCGGGTTAATACCTCACGGGGATGTTCCATTAAGAATTTTAATAGTTCAAATTCTTTCATTGTTAAGTCAATTGTCCGTCCGCTATGTATGGCACGGCGAGTTGCTATATCTAAAATTAGCTCCCCAAAGCGTAACTGCTCCGTGGTATCCACATCAGGTTTTAAGTAGAGCCGAATCAACTTCAAAAAGTCTTCTGAGCGATAAGGCTTGAGGATGTAATCATCCGCTCCTGCTTCTAGACAAGCTACACGATCATCGACTGTATCCCTTGCCATTAAAATTAACACAGGCGATCGCATACCAGTGCTTCTCAGATTTTTGCACAATGAGAGTCCTGATTCTCCTGCTAGCATCCGGTCTAAAACAATTAAAGCAGGTTGGCGATCGCGACAGTGTTGTAAACCACTAGTTGCATCATGAGCCAAAATTGATTCATAGCCAGCTTCTTGCAAATCGCAAAAAAGCTGATTTGCTAGGCTCTCATCGGTTTCAATCACCAAAACACAGGGACTTTGAGCAACTGTCATAACAATTTGGGATATTGGATTTGGGATTGTAAAGATATTCCAGAGAAAATCTTTACATCAGTTAGAAGTGCAATTACGAGTTTTTAGTGATGGAGCAATCCTGATTTGACACGCTGCTAAGAATCTTTTAGCACGTTCAGGTGCCAGCCATCTAATTCTCCGATGCAATCTTAATAACTAAATCCAAATACCATCCTTACACCAGTAATTCTGGAAGGAAATTAGTAAGTTGGGGAGTGGGGAGTGGGGAGTGGGGAGTGGGGAGTGGGGAGTGGGGCATGAGGGAGAAATCAATTCAAAATTCAAAAACTTCTGTCTCCTGCCCAATACTTACGGCAATTCTACCGAAGTTGGTTTTGCAATATGTGGTAAACCCCAACCTAATTTTTCTCGGAGAATTCGGAAAAACTCAGGCGGTTGCAGGCGAATAAATCTAACACTATATTGCGATCGCTCCATATATACTCTATCTTCTGGTAGTACATAGCACCCTCCATTACCATCCACTACCATTACCAGCCGAGGAATATTGACTGGGTAGATGTTGACTGATTCAGTATCTGGAAATACTAATGCTCTAGAAGCTAGGGAATGGGGACAAATGGGTACTAGCTGTAAAACAGGTACGCCAGGGGTGACAACTGGGCCACCAGCACTCAATGAGTAAGCTGTAGAACCAGTAGGCGTAGAAACAATTACACCATCTGCTGCAATATCTACTGGCGCATGACGACCTATGGCAATTTCAAAATGACACATAGAGGTCAAAGGTTCGCGGTGCAGTACCATTTCATTCAAGCAGAGGGCTTCCCACAGCACTGCTTCTCCCCGAAATACTTTGACGGTGAGCATGGCTCGTTCTTCAATTTCATACTCACCCGCCATCGCCTGTTCTAGTGCTTGGGGCAATTGATTCAGGAAGGTTTCTGTCAAAAATCCCATGTGCCCGGTATTCACCGTTAGCAGTGGAATACCACAGGGGGCCACCTGACGGGACGCTGCTAAAACAGTGCCGTCTCCTCCTAATACCACTGCAAACTCCATATCCGAGTCAAAACCAGGGGGCGTTAGACCGTCAATGGGGGTGTGGCATACAGGACTCTCCGGGTTGGAGTAGCCCAATATTCCACCGATACTCGATGTGATACACACATCCCAACCGGCTGCGGTTAGCTTGTCTTTCAACTCGATAGCGACACGGCCCGCTATCGGTTTAACGTCATTGTAGATAATGCCTGCTTTCGGCACACTCAAATATCCAAGTTTAGGCGATGCTCTTTATTATGTAATCCTTACACATTTTGGTCATGTAGTCATTAATCTAGAGTCAAATATCCAGAGTCTAGAATTTAACGACTAATGTCTGTTTTGTAATGACTATTGACTATTGGCTTTTGAAGACTCTTTAAAAGGAGTTTTTTTAGGTTTCTGCTTTTTATTTTTATTTTTCTGGTAGTCTAACTCTTTGAGCTTCTTCATTATTCGGCTGAAGTACTCTTGTAGATAGCTTTCTAGGGTTGTGGTTTGTTGCGGATCTAAGCCAAAAACTTTGTATACTTCATCCATTGAAGCATTTAACTCTTTACCACTAGCCAATACTTCTGTAAATGCTAGCCTGTCTGCAACGTTCCATCCCCACTGAAAGAACCGCATTAAGCCCCGCACAGCACGTAGCAAGGTTATTGGCATCCGCGTTACTCTGGCATCTTTTCCAGATAAACGTTCGCATAGGTTGATGATTTCTTCTGCACTCCAAGCACGAGTACCGACTACAGGAAAAGCTTGGTTTTGCGTTTCGGGTACACTCAATGCACGGATTGCAAACTTAGCAATGTCCTGAGTATCCATATAAGCGATGGGAGAAGAATTACCAGTTACCCAAACTGGCTGTGATTCCAGAATGGGAATCCCGTACTGACCGATTAATCCTTGCATGAACCCAGCTAGCCGCAAGATGGTATAATTCAAGCCTGACTCAGCCAATAAGAGTTCTGTACACCGCTTAATTTCCATTAGCGGCACTTCTGGGTATCTATCAGCATCTAATATCGAAAAGAAGATAAAATGCTCTACACCTGCCGCTTTTGCTGCTTGAATCAATGCTACTTTGCCGTCCCAGTCCACTTCTTTGATACTCAGTGAATCTGTAGGACGGGATGTTGACGCATCAATAACTTGGGTTACACCAACTAAAGCTTCGGCTAAGGTATCGGGGTAACGTAAATTTCCCGGTACGAGTTCTGCACCCCATTCTTTAAGAAAAGCTGCTTTTTTACTGCTTCGGACAAGACAGCGTACTTTATATCCCTCATCGATTGCACGACGAGCCACTTGTCTTCCTAAGGTGCCAGTGGCACCGACGATTAATAATGTCATGAGGGTTGTAATAAATTTTAATGTTTTATGAAAAGAATGTTATCAGAATAACCTATGCAAACAAAACTTTACATCTTTTCTAAGAAAATCGTTTGTTATGGACAGACTCATGGAAAAATTGCTCTCCGTTTACCGGACAGCAATTTTCCCAGTTAGCGAAAAGTATGAACGCCAGCTTGGGGCGAACAGAACTTTTCAAGGCAGAGGAAAACCTCTTCCCTCTCAATAGCCAATTACCGTAGGGATTATTCTTCTGTGCCTTGAATTTTTAGTAACAACGCGCCTAAGCCCCAGCCTACGAAGATTAAACCGAAGGACAATAGAGCTGCATTTAAAAGTTCGCCGCCCATTGGTGTGATTCTCCTTATGCAAATTAGTGTGTGTAAACTAGGTCTATCAGAAGCTCTTAAATTGTTGCTGTAGAATTAGACCTGTGTAAATAATCTTAAACTAGTTTAGCAAGTAATCCCTACTCGTTTGGGGGGCAATCCCTACTATAGAGCGGGAGAACAAGGGATAGGGGAAAAGTTTAATGATAATAATTATGAATAAATTTTATGTATCAAAATAATTTCGATAATTTAGTGGATTTTAGCAAAAAGAATCGCCCGCGTTTGGCGTTGACATTGGGAGATCCGGGGGGAATTGGGCCGGAGGTGATTTTGAAAGCTTTAGCAGAACCGGAAATTAGTAAAAAATATGACGTTACAGTGGTGGGAAACCGGGCTTTGCTGGGACAGATTTATTACAAACTGAATTTAACTGAGAATTTAGCACCTTTGGCAAATCCAGACGAGTTGTCAATTATTGATGTGCCGTTGGATGGGGAAATTCAAGGTGAAATTATCGCCGGAATAGGTAATGCGGCCAGTGCTGCGGCTAGTTTTGCCTATATGGAATGTGCGATCGCTCAAACACTGGCTGGTAAATTTGATGCTATTGTCACAGGGCCGATCGCTAAATCTGCTTGGAAAGCCGCAGGGTATAATTATCCAGGGCAAACGGAACTTTTGGCAGAAAAATCTGGTGTTGACCGTTTTGGGATGTTATTTGTAGCGCGATCGCCCCATACTAACTGGACACTCCGCACAATACTAGCTACCACACATATTCCCCTACGTCAAGTAGCTGATATATTGACACCGGAGTTGCTGACACAAAAATTGGATTTGTTGGTGGAGTGTTTGGAGAGAGATTTTGGGATAGAAAATGGGAGAATTGCGATCGCAGGTTTGAATCCCCACAGTGGCGAACAGGGACAATTGGGACATGAAGAACAAGATTGGTTAATTCCCTGGTTAGAGCAAGAGCGGCAAAATAGACCACAATTACAGCTAGATGGGCCAATACCGCCAGATACGATGTGGGTTAAACCTGGTCAAGCTTGGTATGGAAATTCTTTAGTACAAAATCCTGCTGATGGCTATTTGGCACTTTACCACGACCAAGGCTTAATTCCTGTGAAGCTGATGGCGTTTGATCGGGCAGTTAATACTTCCATTGGTCTTCCTTTCGTTCGGACTTCACCAGATCATGGAACAGCCTTTGATATTGCGGGTAAGGGAATTGCTGATGCTACAAGTATGAAAGCAGCGATACATTTAGCGGCTGAGTTGGTTAGTCAAAGGTTAGCTAAGAAAAATGATGAATGATTCTATCTACAAATATAACTTCTCACGAAGTACTAATTAAAAGTCTTTAAAACCCATTATAAGCAGTATTTTACTCATAATCTCAACTGTTTCCTAGTGTTAAGACTCCCGCCGGAAAATCCACCACTAACCGTCGATTTTTTAGCCACTGACGGCCGAGTAAAAGTTCCGAAACTCCATCGCCTGCATAAACCGGGATATTAAACTCTTGTCCATCTATTCGCACTTTTCCAGCGTAGATATCAAACTTTGCTTCCCCCTTTGCTAGTTGCATATTTCGTTCACCTAAATATACCCAATCAAATTCCTCTAAATCCTGTTTGTCAATGGCTAGCCAGCCTGAAAATCCTGTATCTAGCATGGCATCGACAGGTAATTCTAAACCATCAGCAGTAATCAACTCTATTTCAAAGAATAGCTGTTCCTCATCACCAAAGCTGCCTTGAATCATATTGTGCCAGCTATTCCTGTTTCATTAATCCGAAATATAAACACCGGAGTATTCGGGTGATGCTGGCGAGACTTATTTATAGCAGCTAATTCATCTGTATCAATGAAATAATCTCCACTTTCAGGCTCAACAGCCATATACCAGTTGTAGTGAGTTTTGATTAACTCTGGTTTAACTCGGTCAAAAATAACTTTACCGCGTTGGTAAAAAGCCTCTTGTTGAGCTTTCCATTGAGATTTTTTTTCTTCTGACCACTGAATATCAGGGAATATTCTTCCCCGACGAACTGTGCGAATAGGCTTTGGATCAGTCATTGTTATTTTTCCCAATCTATTTTGAGATTTTACAACTAAATCATCGAAGCTATTTACTAGCTTCAAGTAAAGGCAATTTATAAATACCAGTCATCTGTTTTCGGGCGACTGGTATTTATTTTTTTGTGCTTTTTGGGTTAGAGAAAAAAGAGGCTAACGCCTAGTTGTAATGAAGAAGTTGTACTCCAATAGTCGTGGAGTGGAATAGACTTTAAATATTTTTTCTTAAACGCTTTGCGCTGAAGGGGGAGTGAACTGACTAATTGTAACTGTATTTCCTATTGAGTCACTTTAACGCAAGTTATACGGTCAAACCTCAGTAAAAATATTTAGGGAATTCGAGTTTTCCCTGAGTTCCTGAATCTGGCAATTATTAAAAGCAATTTCGTTTTTGTCCAACCATAGATAGCCTTGGCCCGGAAAACATGTCAGTTTACTTGAATAAGTACCAAAAGTCTGACAGGAAAACTATTCTAATGAGAATTTGGGCTACTACTGCTGTGCTAGCTTCTTCTTGGCTAATATCTGGGGCCATAGGTTCTGAGCCAATCAACGCTACTTCTGTTTTGGTACAAAATGCCATATCATCTCCTGCACCAACGAATACAAAACAGATTACTGTTAGTAACACTGAGTTCGGGCTGAAGAGAGTTGATTCCAAAGGGAACGTTACCATTTTGCGGACAACAAAAGTGCCACTTCAGCAAGGAAACGCCTACGGATGGCGGATTAAACTCAAAGACTACCAAGGTGAAGTGAAATGGCGCGAAGTCTTGCGTTTACCAAAACCTCCAGAAACTTGGGGTACAGATAACGGTGAAGACTTCTCAATATCAGCAGATGGCACTACATCTGTGACACAGCGCACACAGTCGGCTCCAGACGGTGTGATTGAAAATTTTTGGACGATCGCTCCTGGCGATCCGCTTGGTAAGCATAGAATAGAGGTTTATATTGATGACCGTTTGATCAGTACTTTCGAGTTTGAAATTATTCCAGTAAAGCAGATTTGAAGGGTATTGGGCATTAGTCATTAGTCATTCTCCCCCTGCTCCCCTCGCTCCCCCGCTTCTTCTTTTCCCCTTAACCTTAAGCTGAAGAGTATCTTAGAGATAGAAGTTTGATTCTTATTTGGTGGCGATCGTGAATACAGAGGAATTCCTGCGATTGATTGAAAAGCAGCGCTCATGTCCCCAGACGCTACCAAAAGCGCTGCAAGCAATGTGGTATGACAAAAAAGGTGATTGGAGCAAAGCTCATGAAATACTTGGAAATGCCAGCGATGCTGATAGTGCCTGGGTTCATGCTTACCTGCACCGCCAAGAAGGCGATTTGAACAATGCCCGTTTTTGGTATCAGCGCAGTGGTCAGCCAGAGTTTTTAGGAGAACTAAGCCAGGAATGGGAACAAATAACTTCTGTATTGCTAAGGAAGGTGAACGCAACACATGAATGCTGAGGAATTAAAACGGCGTTTTGCCGCAGGAGAAAGATATTTTCCAGCCGTCAACTTGAGTAGGAACAAGCTGATTGGAGCCTATTTGCCTGGAATCAATTTATGGGGTTGTGACTTGAGTGGAGCAAACCTAGCTAAAGCTAAACTCTGGGGAGCAGATTTGAGTAGAGCTAACTTAGCCAAAGCTAACTTGACCAGAGCTAATTTGAGCGGTGTCAAACTCAATGAAGCAAATCTCCGGGGAGCAAAACTCAACTATGCTAAGTTGTATGGAGCGAATCTAACTGGCGCTTACTACGATGACAGCACGCGGTTTTCTAGAGATTTTGACCCCATCAGTCAAAATATGCAAAAGGTATGAAGGGGGCTGGGTAATGGGGACTGGGAAATAGGAAAAAGTTTTTTAAAATTGGTAGTGGGTAAGAGCAACCACCATAATTTTTTGATGTGAGTCATCTACCTTAGATGATAAGCTGTTACGCAAATAATATTGTACATTTACCTGATGACTGATGACTGTTGACGGTTAACAGTCATCAGTCAACAGTCAACAGTTAACGACATCAAAAGTGTTTATATAGTTTAGACGCGCATCAGCTTATCAACATTTGTTCAAAAACTTTGGAAAGAGCAGTTTGAAAACGCTGACGATGTTTGAGTTTGAAAAAAGGTCGAACTATTTCTGCGTAGGTGTAGCCCTCTGTAGACATCGCACCTTTACCTTCTCTATTATCAATCACTCGAATTGCCCGCAGAGTTCCCAACTGGATTTCTTTTTTTACCATCAACTCAGAAATTCCAATAGCACCGACACCATCTTCGATCGCTGCTTTTGTCATCTCTCCACTATTAAATACTAAAATTACATCCAATTCACTGAGATTGATTCCCCAATTTTGTAGGGCTTCCTCAAACCTTTGCTGGGTTCCAGAACCTGGTTCTCGCATCACCCAAAGGGTTTGAGTCAATTGGCTTAAGTCAATTTCTCCCCACTCAAACCAAGAATGTTTTCGCCCTACTACAATTTGTAAGCGATCGCTTCCCACTATTTCATACTCTAGAGTACTCTGAAGCGCTGGCTTCACATCTCCTTCTACCAAACCCAAATCAAACTGTCCTGTCGCCGTTCCGACACAAATCTCTTCTGTATTAGCAAGGCTACAGTTAATCTGGATACCCGGATATCGGCTTTTAAACTCACTAATCTTACTTGGTAGCCAGTAGTTACCAATTGTCAGACTTGACCCTAATTTCAACTCACCCCGTTGCAGATTGTTCAATTCCCGCAATCCCCTTTCAGTCAAGGAAACTTGATCGAGAATTTTCTGTGCTTCTACTTGCAATAATTTACCAGCCTCAGCAATCTCGATATGGCGACCAATCCGATGGAACAGTTTCACGCCGTATTCTTGCTCTAAGTTGTGAATTGCTGCACTGACAGCAGGTTGTGTAATATAAAGCTCCTCTGCTGCGCGAGTAAAGTGTAAGTGCTGCGCCACAGCCATAAAAATTTTTAGCTGCTCAAGCGTCATTCCTGCCATTTATGGTATCCCTATAACTTGGTGTCAAATTTTTAATCACTTTCATTTATCATTTTGACAAACAAAAGCATTTGATTCTATCGGTTAGTTTGACTAAAGTATAAATCAAAGCTTTCTACCTAGTCATTTGTCATTTGTCATTTGTCCTTTGTAAGTGACCAATGCCCCATGCCAATTCCCAAGCATGAAAATAAGGACTTCCACAAATGAGCGATTTCGTAACTGCAATTATCACAGGGATTACCGCATTCACTGTCACCAACATCGATGATATTGTGATTCTGACGTTGCTTTTTTCACAAATAAATAAAACGTTCCGCAATCGTCACATCTTTGCTGGCCAGTATCTCGGTTTTGCTGCATTGATCGTTGCTAGCCTTCCCGGTTTCTTCGGTGGACTGATCATACCGCAAGATTGGATTAGACTACTTGGTTTAATGCCAATAATCATTGGTGTGAGTAGTTTACTAAAACGTGAAGAGGATTCACCAGAAGAAGCCGAAGAAGAAACCGAAGCGTCTTGTCCTTCTGTAATTGCCAGTTTTATCTCTCCGCAAACATGCAATGTAGCTGCGATCGCCTTTGCCAATGGTAGTGATAATATCAGCGTCTACGTGCCCCTATTTGCCAACTCGGAATTAGATAGTCTGCTGGTGATACTAAGTGTATTTTTTACGATGGTGGGTGTATGGTGTTATACCGCTTATAAGTTAACTTATTTGCCTGCGATCGCTAAATTTTTAACAGAGAATGGCAATACTTTTGTGCCTTGTATATTGATTGGACTAGGTATATTTATTGTTACAGAGAATGTTACTTGGACTCTTTTATCTGTAGTTTCTAGTTATATATTTTCATTGATTTTAAGTTTCAATACTCAGCCGTCGAGTGAAGAACAATAAAAACTAAGTATCTAAGAAGAGGTGCATGATGAATTTTCTCACTAAAATGAATTTTGAACTGCAAAATATCTTACCTATCAACAGGAGTCAAAACATGAAAATCTGGAAATCTCTGCTAATTGTCTTGATGATTTTGGTTAATCTAGCCTTTGCTCAACCTTCTTTTGCTGATAGACCAAAGTTTAGCAAAAACCCTGACTATATCGAAGTCACTAAAGCTCTGAAAGAACTCTCTCAGAAAAAAGATACCCAAACTCAAGTTGAAGGTCTTACACCAGAAGAAATTCAAAAGAGAGTCGAGGAATTAACACTGCAAAAATATGCTTTAGAGACGGGAATCAACTGGGGTCAATGCGAAAACCAAACAGGTAATACCATAGCTGTATATGGCAAAACAGCAAATGATGATGAAGATGAAGATGCTGTATACGAAAATAATCTGTATTTTCTAGCTAATGGTCAGTCTACTCAAAATAACTGGGATTGTGATGGCATCTATCTAGCGAATGATGTCGAGGTAGCAAATTTCACTTCTAGTCCTAATGGGCAAGGTCAAGAATTGACAGGGCCGGCTGCTCTAAAAATACTTGATGGAACTCAGTTGGTAATTAAGACGAATCCAGATACTGGTGCGATTGACTTAAATGTTCCGACTGTGAAAGTTCTTAACAGCAAAACGGCTAATTGGTTTATCCCAGATATATCGCAGGCTCTCATAAATACACGAGTTCCTAATGCGCCTAGCAATCAGTCTTGACATAAGACTGCATAATCTATTTTTGAATGATTGTTCTCAATTTAA
This sequence comes from Nostoc sp. CHAB 5834, assembly GCA_020829485.1. The sequence goes on from JAIVFU010000013.1 coordinate 16,413, forward strand.
ATAGGGTAACAGCCAAAATCAGAGGAAAAGCCTGACTTGCACTAGTGAAAAACCTCTCTGATCTTGGCTGTTTATTTTTGAATTTATCTATCCTCAATCTTAGGCTTGTTTTATTTAGATATCTCCATTAAAATAAATTTTGAGAAAAATGTACAATCACAACAGGTATATTTTATTAGCCCAACTATTGCGCTGGGTGCAAGTCATCTGGAAGGAGATTTGGTATTACCTCCGCATTTTTTTAATCAGAGCCGCTTTGGGGATAAGGGTGTTATTGATGCAGTTAAAATCGAAACCTACAGAAGAAGATAAAGATAAAAAAAAGCCAGGACGACTAAATCCGTCCCGAATTCGAGATCATTTGGCAAATGAGCGTACTTACCTCGCTTGGATGCGGACAGGAATTGCTCTTTTAGGTTTTGGTGTCGTCATCGTGCGTTTGCGTGCTTTCCAAGTACCTTTAATCCCCCGTCCTGGCAACGGCTGGAAGTTAGGTTTAGTCTTCTCGCTGGTAGGTTTGATTACCGTGTGGCTATCAACGGGACACTATTTTGCTGTCCGCCGTGATATCGAAGAAGATACTTATGAACCAACAGATCGTTGGGTGTTGCTGTTCAGTCTTGCTATCATGATTCTTGGCGCTGGAGTAATTTATTTTGTTTTTACAACTTCTTTAGATCCATCAAGTCCACTTATACCTGAGTGATGGTAAATAGGTAGGCATAATTAACATACAATAAAATCCGAGTTCGTAGTGAGCGATTCATCGCTCATAGAAAGGTTTATCGAGACTAAAGTCCTGACTACAAACTTTAATTTATTTACGCCTAGCTACTTATTTTTAAAACCGCACTTTGTATAACTCGAATAATTCCCCTGATTTGTGCGTTACGACTTTAGCACCAGCCGCCTTAATGGTTTTTTCCCACTCAGCTACAGGTTCTAAAAACACCTCAGCCCCCAAATAAGTTTCCAGAACTGCCCAATCTTCTGCTAGAGGCTGTTCTGGATTGAGAACGTCAAACACAAAATGTCCACCTGGTTTTAATACGCGCTTGACTTCTGCTAGTACAGTATTCCAGTATTCCAGTGGAAAATAGCAGCTAAATCCTGTTGCGATCGCAATATCAAACTGCTCTGATGGATAATTTAACTGATGGGCTGCTCCCAATTCAACACCTTTGAACAGCTTAGAATTCAACTGTGGCCCGCGAGAATTAAGGGTATCGCGTGCCACATTACTGATTTCTTGCCCATGAAAAAATGCTTGCCAATCCCGCCAAGGATAGATTAAAAAGCTGATACCACAGCCTATATCTAAACAGTGCTGGTTTTTTTTAGGTTCAGCAATTTCCCAGAAAGGGGAAGCAATTCTCCCTGAGAAACTACCTCCAATCCACTCCCGGAATATCGGCATCGCCTGTACTTCGGCTGGGAGTTCAAAGGTTTCACGTTGATACTCTCGGTTAAAGCGATAGGCTATTTGGGCTAATGTTTCGTCCCAGTTGGTTGGTTTGGGTGAACTAAAGAGATTTTGGAACTGCGAATCGGACTTTTTAGACATTCGTTATTTATTTTACTGAACTGATGTTTGTACTAAAGCAGATTGTAATATAAACGGCTGTAGGGTAGACATTACAATGCCCACCCTACAAGCTAGCCTTTCAGCAAACAGACTTAAAATTAGCCCAAATCGAAGAGCAAGATTTCGCCGCCGATGTTGGTACTAATTTCTAGCTGTTCTTCGCCGTTGATTTGCACTCCATCGCCTGCTCTGAGTTCTTTACCATTTAAGTTAACTATGCCTTGCGCTATTTGTAACCAGGCATAACGACCAGATTTAACTTGATAATTAACAACATCACCTGACTCTAAAACAGATGTGTATAAATTAACATCTTGGTGAATTGTCACAGCACCATCGCGCCCATCTTTAGCAGCAATTAAGCGTAATTTGCCGCGCTTTTCTTCCAAAGGAAAAGCTTTTTGTTCGTATCTTGGCGCTAATCCTTCTTCATCGGGAAGAATCCAGATTTGTAGTAAGTGTAGTGGTTCATCTGGCGAAGGATTAAATTCACTGTGACTGATGCCAGTTCCAGCACTCATAATCTGTGCATCACCAGGGCGAATTACCGATCCAGTACCTAAGCTGTCTTTATGCTCTACAGCACCTTCTAAGACATAAGTGAGGATTTCCATATCACGATGGCTGTGGGTAGGGAATCCAGCACCAGGGGCGATGCGATCGTCGTTAATCACTCGCAGAGAACGAAATCCCATGCGGTTGGGATCGTAAAAACTACCGAAGGAGAATGTGTGATAACTATCGAGCCAGCCCATTTTAGCGTGACCACGGGCGTTTCTATCATGAATTAGATGGCTAATTGTATTTTGAGACATATATTTACCTCGTTCTTAATGAGTATTTAAAGACGCGATTCATCGCGTCTGTACAAAAGTTAGGAATGGAATTAGGATAAATTTTTAGTAACCTAATAACTTATTGAAGTTCTGACTTTTCACGGTATCTGGAAAACCTCACTTCTATTTCTCTCTCCTAAAAAAAAGGAGAGAGACTTTGAATTTTCCCCCTTCCCGATGCGGGAAGGGGGTTAGGTCAATCGTTGGCTTTTCTACATAACGTGAAAAGTCAGATTGAAGTTGAAATATTAATCTTGAAATATCACTTATCAAAGATATTCTAGAATTTTCTGACCTAGTTTTGAACTATTTCAATAGTAAAGTATATACATAAAAATGAAAAGTACGCACTTAAAAGTGACGTACTTACCAAAAAGATACTATTAGATTTACGAAAGACTACTTTTCTCAGAAGTGCTTATTTTACACCAGCAGGGATCTTTTGAGTTTTAGGAGTAGCCGTTTTACCATTCTCTGCCTTAATTTCTGCTACTTGCAGATGAGCTTCTAAGAACCAGAGTCGTTTGTCAATGGTGCGAGAAATTTCGGTGTAAAGATCGGCGGTATCAAGGTCGCCTAATTCATCAGTTTTATCGATGGCTTCCCGGAGATGTTTAGCATAGAATGCATAACGATCTGACAAGGCTGTTACATGGTCTTTACCATCCAAAATATCTAAGGGATATTCTGGCAAAATTGAATTGCTAGCTGCGGCGCGGGCTGTTCCAAAAGCGTATCCGCCTAAAGCTGTAACGCGTTCAGCGACCATATCGATGTATCCTTCTAATTCTCCAGCAAGCTCATCAAATAATAAGTGTAACTGGTAAAAGTCAGTACCTTTAACATTCCAGTGCGCTTGCTTTGCTTGGGTTTTTAGATCAGAAGTAGCTGCCAAAGTTTGGTTGAGAAGTACCACGATTTGCACTCGCGCTTCGGCTGGAATGTCAATGCGGGTAGGATACAAACGTGATGTAATGCTGTTATCGCTCATGATTCTACGTTGTTAATGCCTTTTATATCTAACTCTACAGAATTGCAAGGCTTGGCGAAACTCTCTGACGACCGATTGAATTAATGCCTGAATATGTTAAAGTTTATTACTATTAGTCAAATACGGTGGTTTTCTATAGTATTGAATGTACCACCGAAAAGGCGATCGCGAATATTATCATTGTGCAAAAAGTCATGGGGAAAACCCAGTTCAATTTGACTCACTTCATTTAAACGTTGCAAATGTTTTGGCAAGAGGGTGATATCTAAAGAAGCTAAGTTATCTTGAAACTGCGTTAATTTACGTGCCCCAATTATCGGAATAATTACACCATTTTGAGCGTGTAACCAAGCTAATGCTACTTGTGAAGGTGTGTGTCCAATTTCGGCTGCAACTTCACTGACAACTTGAGCGATCGCTAAATTCCGTTCTGAAATAGTTCCTAATGCTGCATTTGCTAATCTTCCTTGTTCATCGCCTGCTTGAGGAGGCTGATTATACTTACCTGTAAGCACACCACCACCTAAAGGCGACCACGGTGTTACTGCTAAATCGAAGGCTTTAGCCATCGGTAGCAAGTCACGTTCTGGGGTTCGTTGAATTAAACTATATTCAATTTGTAGGGCGACAAACTGCGTCCATCCTTGGTATTGGGCGATGGTATTTGCTTGGGAAACGATCTAAGCGGGTGTGTCAGAAATACCAATGTAAAGTACTTTACCTTGGCGGACTACATCATCAAGCGATCGCAATACTTCTTCAATAGGTGTTGTGAAATCCCAAGCGTGTAACCAGAATAAATCAATGTAATCGGTATTCAGTCGTTTTAGGCTACCTTCTAAAGACTGGATTAAGTTCTTGCGATGGTTTCCACTGGCGTTAGGGTCGCCCTTTTTGTTATTCATCTGCAAAGGAAAGGAATATTTTGTCGCAACTACAAAACGTTCCCGTTCTTTAGCAATCAACTCACCGACAATTTTTTCACTGCTACCATCGGTATAACCGTTGGCGGTATCAATGAAATTTCCGCCTGCTTCTACATAGCTATCGAAGATTTTACGACTTTCGTCAACAGATGCACCCCAACCCCAATCTTCACCAAAGGTCATGGTTCCCAAGGAGAGTTCAGAGACTCTTAACCCGCTTTTGCCCAAGAGTTTGTATTTCATGAATATTTTCTCATTAATGAAAAAACTATCGCGTTTACCATTCCAAAGGCATGATAACTGGAAACAGGGGGCAATGTTTGCGGACAAGCTTTTTAGTATTTGTATTATCGTATTAAGTAAGTCGGTAAGAATAAATCAAACTAGATTAAATAATGTAAAAAATCTTGAGATTAGTTTGTAGTGAGGGCTTCAGCCCTCAAAAGAGGACTAAAGTCTTCAAAAGAGGACTAAAGTCCTCACTACAAACCTTGAATTATTTACGCCGTTCTACTTATCTAAATGCGATCGCTTCCAAAAATTAACCCACCTTTTTTGTACTTGGCAACAGCAGTCGCTACAATAAGCCAAAGTCCAAGTCAAAACAAGACATTATGACCTACACCTCGCCCAAACTACTTAGCTTTGAGGAATTTATAGCCCAATATGCTGACAATACACGCTACGAATTAATCGACGGACAACTAAGAGACATGGAACCTACAGGGCCACACGAAGCTGTTGCAGGTAGTATTGCTGGTAGAATCTATATCGAAATTTTTAATTCTAATTTAAACTGGCTAATTCCAAAAAATTGTTTGATTAAACCACCTGCGGCTGAAGCTACAGCGCTGCGTCCTGATGTAATTGTTTTAGATAAAGCAGAAGTTAATAAAGAACCGCTTTGGCAAAAGGAACCTATTATTTGTAACGGCAGTACTATTAAGCTTGTTGCTGAAGTTGTAAGTACGGCAGTCGCTTCAAGCCGGGAAACCCGTCCAACGCGCTGCCTCACAAATTGGCAAGATGATTATGCAAGAAAGGTGGAAGAATACGCTTTTCTTAACATTCCCGAATATTGGATTGTAGATTTTCGTGGCTTGGGTGGCTTGCAATTTATTGGCAATCCTAAACAACCCACATTCACTGTTTGTCAGTTAGTTAACGGTGTGTACCAGCAGCAACAATATCGCTTAGGAGATACTATTTCGTCTGAACTCTTGCCAAATTTACAACTTAAGCTAGACGACATTATGCATATTTAACAAATTAAATTTTGTTTTGACTGAGGTAGATCGGATTATTTAACACTGCATTACTCAGGTAAGAGCGATCGCCACGGTTTTCTAAGCTAAAATACCAAAGTTGTATTTATACACATTTGCCAACTCAGTTATTTTTATGAATTACTACGTAATCTACGACGGGAATTGTAATCTCTGCGTTACCCTAGTGCGATCGCTAGAAACTTTAGACCAAGGAAAGCTGTTTCGCTACAGTCCTATGCAAGATGAGCAAACACTTTTACGGTGGGGAATTACAGCCCAAGACTGTGAACAGGGGATGATTTTAATTGATGGTAATGAACCTCAGAGACGTTGGCAAGGTAGTAATGCCGCAGAAGAAATTGGGCGATTATTGCCAGCAGGAAGCATATTTGTAGACGCTTATCGAGCCTTACCGGGGATGAAATGGGCAGGCGATCGCTTTTACGAACAAATCCGCGATAATCGCTACACCATTTTTGGTAAGCGTTCTAATACATATCAATCGGCATACTGTGTGGATGGGAACTGCAATTAAGGCAAGACGCGATAAATCGCCGTCTCTACAATAATCAGGCGATTTATCGCGGATTTGTCATCTAAAATTTTCATCAAAAAACCTTAACCAAACCTTATTGCCCTGCTTCCTTCACAACTGAATTTGTCATTAGACAGAATTTATTCTTGTAAAAAATCCGCCTCCAGGTGCTAGTTAAAAGCCCGGTAGACCAAGCATTATGCTATCTGGCGTGTTTGTAAATATTGTGCAATCAATGACATTTGCGAGCGCGCCACAATTCGGCACAACAAACTGGAACTGATGGGAGGATACTGCGTGAAAATAGGTGCTAACTACTTAGGTGACGGAGAGTGCGAATTTACAGTTTGGTCTCCACTATTAGAGAGCGTCACTGTACAAATTTTGACGGCAGAACAGCAGTTAATTCCCCTCAAGCCTCAGTCTGAGGGATACTGGCAAACGAAAGTCAACGATGCATATCCAGGCACGCTTTATCGGTATGTCTTAAATGGGCAAGACGCTTTTGCCGATCCTGCGTCGCAGTATCAACCGGAAGGGGTGCATGGGCCGTCGCAAATTGTCGATCAACACTTTGATTGGACTGATGAAGGGTGGACTGGAATTCCTGTGGAGTCGATGATTTTCTATGAACTCCATGTTGGAACATTCACGCCTGAAGGAACTTTCACCGCTATTATTTCTCGCTTACCGGAACTGAGAGAACTGGGAATTAACGCCATTGAAATCATGCCCATCTCCCAGTTTCCAGGAGATACCCATATTGAAGCTTCTCTTGCATACCGCAACTGGGGTTATGACGGCGTTTACCCTTATGCTGTGCAAAATTCTTACGGTAGCCCAGCCGAACTGAAACAACTAGTAAATGCTTGCCATCAACACGGAATTGCCGTAGTGCTGGATGTGGTGTATAACCACTTTGGGCCAGAAGGCAACTATATGAGTCAGTTTGCGCCCTACTTTACAAAAACCTATAAAACACCTTGGGGCGAAGCGCTGAATTTCGACGATGCCCATAGTCAGGGTGTGCGAAATTATTTTATCGAAAATGCGCTTTACTGGTTGCGCGAGTTCCACATAGATGCATTGCGGCTGGATGCTATTCAAGCAATTTACGACTTGGGGGCAAAGCATTTTTTATGGGAACTGGCGGAAGCAGTTCATCATTTTTCAGAACAAGGGCAAAAATGGAAACGCCATTTAATTGCCGAAAGTGATATGAATAATCCCCAAATAATTCGTCCAGCAGAATTGGGTGGATATGGACTTGATGCTCAGTGGAGTGATGATTTTCACCATTCATTGCACGCACTGTTGACAGGCGATCGCCAAGGATATTATCAAGATTTTGGGCAAGTAGCTCAGTTGGCAAAAGCTTATGAAGATACTTTTGTCTACGATTGGAAATATGCACCACATCGTAAGCGATTTCATGGCGTATCTTGCCGCGATCGCCCTTTATCACAGTTTTCAATTTGTATTCAGAATCACGATCAAATCGGCAACCAAATGAAAGGAGAACGCCTCAGCTTGCGAATCTCTTTTGAGGGATTAAAGTTAGCTGCTGGCGCTGTGCTACTGTCGCCTAATTTACCTCTGCTGTTCATGGGAGAGGAGTATGGCGAAACAGCACCCTTTATTTATTTTGTCAGTCACTCCGATCCAGATTTAATTCAAGCAGTTCGAGCCGGACGCAAAGAAGAATTTGAAGCATTTCACTATGCAGATGATCCCCCAGATCCCGAATCGGCAGAAACTTTCCTAAAGTCTAAACTCAATTGGGAATTACGTAATAACGGTAAGCACAAAGTTCTCTGGGATTGGTATCGTCAGTTAATTAATTTCCGCAAGATGCATCCAGCACTTTTGAATCAAGAGCGCAACTCTATTAAAGCGACTAGCGATGAAGAGAAGCAGTTGGTAATCGTGCGTCGTTGGTGCGAATCCAGTGAACTAATATTTGTGATGAACTTCAATTCGTCTCCAGTGACAGTGAATTTGCCGTTTGAGCAAAATGCTAATAAATTGTTAGACTCTGCTGATACCTCGTGGTCTGGGCATGGTTCTGAAGCTGCTGAACATCTGTCTGTAGGTCAAGAAGTCAAATTGCAACCTACTAGTTTAGTACTCTATGAAAAAGGATGAGGGGAGAGTTAGAACTTAAAGTTTCAAGTAAAAAGGCTTAAAGTTTGAGCAACAAGACTTAAGGTTCGAGCAACAAGGCTTAAGGGTTCGAGCAACAAGACTTAAGGTTCGAGCAACAAGGCTTAAGGGTTCGAGCAACAAGGCTTAAGGTTTGAGCAACAAGACTTAAGGTTCGAGCAACAAGACTTAAGGTTCGAGCTAAAAGGCTTAAGGTTCGAGCTAAAAGGCTTAAGGGACTTCCAAATAAAAAATATCCAATTAACTCCTGTGGGGTGGGCATCTTTCCATTGGTGTCAAGTTAAGCTAAAAATCGCTTATCTGTTGGCTTCCACGCTCGCCTCGAACTAAAGTTCAAGGCTAATAGCTAAAGTCTACTAAAGTAGACTAAAGATTTTTCGGATTATTTAGTCATCTTTAGATGACTTTCGCTATTAGCAAGGAACTTCAGTTCCTTGCGGGACATGGTTTTTACGTTAAGTTGACACCAATGGCATATTCGCCCAGTTTATATGGCGCTCATGTTGCCCACCCCACAATATTGGATAATTTATTTCTTGGAGTTCCCTAACGTTCGAGCTAAGAGGTTGTTTAAAAAATGGTTGGCTGTGATGTTAGGCACTTATTGATCCCTCCTAATCCCCCCTTAAAATTTACCCCACCCTAACCCTCCCCGTATGTATTGGGGAGGGAACTAGATTTCTTGTTTCCCCCCTTTATAAGGGGGGATTAAGGGGGGTAATACCCTTTTGCTACCGAGAAGAGAATTTTTCAAACATTCTCTAAAAGGTTCAGCGTTTACCCTCAAAACCTCATCCCCACTTTGTACAGACGCGATTCATCGCGTCTCTCCCCATTCCCCACTTAAAAAAAATATGCGAATTCCTACCGCCACTTATCGAATTCAGTTTACACCTCAGTTTGGCTTTGACAACGCCAAAGCGATCGCAGCCTATCTAGCAGATTTAGGTATTTCCGATTTATATGCTTCCCCCATTTTCAAAGCAAGATCCGGGAGTACCCACGGCTACGATATAGTAGATGCCACTCAACTTAACCCAGAACTGGGAACTAATGAGTCTTTTGATGCATTAGTTAGTGAAATTCAATCCCTTGGTATGGGCTGGTTACAAGATATAGTGCCCAACCACATGGCCTATAGCAGCGAAAACGATTACTTGATGGATGTATTGGAACACGGACCAGATTCCAGCTATACCGACTACTTCGATCTTTCTTGGAATGCTCCTTTTGGCGATCGCCAAGAGCGAATTCTCGCGCCGTTGCTGGGAGATTTTTATGGTGCATCCCTGGAAAACGGACACATTCAACTGCAATATGAACAAAACGGTTTAACCATCAACTATTACAGCTTAAAACTACCACTCCGGTTAGAATCTTACACAAAATTTATCACCCATAATTTAGGTAAACTCACCCGCACTTTAGGACGCAATCATCCCGATTTTATTAAGCTATTGGGAATTCTGTATATTCTCAAAAATGTACCTTCAGAAGTTGCCGGAAAACAGCGACAAGACCAAATTGCATTTATTAAAGGATTAGTTTGGGAACTCTACACCACAAACGATGCCATCCGCGAATTCATTGACGAAAATATCGAAACTTTTAACGGAGAACCCGGTAATTCCGAAAGCTTTAATCTCTTAGATGAATTACTGAATGACCAATTTTACCGTCTCGCCTTCTGGAAAGTTGGCGCGGAGGAAATGAACTACCGCCGTTTCTTTACTGTCAATGAACTAATTTCCGTTAAAGTTGAAGAAGTGCGGGTTTTTAATAATACCCACAGCCTAATTCAAAAGCTGGTTGAAGAAGGCAAATTTACAGGTTTACGCATTGACCATATTGATGGACTTTATAACCCAATCCAGTATCTTGAAAGGCTGCAAGAAAAGATGGGAGATGTTTATATCACCGTCGAGAAGATTTTAGAACTCACCGAAGAATTACCGGAAAACTGGGCAATAGAAGGAACCTCTGGATATGACTTTCTTAACTATGTAAATGGCGTATTTTGTCAAACAGAAAATGAATCATCTTTCGATAAAATTTACCAAAATTTTATCAGTTCTAGAGTAGATTATGCCTCGGTGGTGAAGGATAAAAAGCACCTAATCTTGGAAAAGAATTTAGCAGGTGATATTGACAATTTGGCACTTTTGTTAAAGAACGTTTCCAGCAAATATCGCTACGGCAATGATTTTACGCTGAATGGATTAAAAAGAGCGATCGCAGAAGTTTTGACACTCTTCCCGATTTACCGCACCTACATTACACCTGATGGAATTGGGGATAGCGATCGCGCTACCATTCAGAAAGTAATCGATCAAGCCAAAGAACAAGCGCCCCTGTTGCAGAACGAACTAACCTTTATTGAAAAGTTAATGCTGCTAGAGTTTGATAATTCTCTGACTCAAACAGAACGCGAACAGTGGATATATTTTGTCTTGCGGATGCAGCAATACAGTGGGCCGTTAATGGCAAAAGGCGTAGAAGACACCACATTATATGTTTACAATCGGTTGCTGTCGCTGAATGAAGTCGGGGGAAATCCTGGTCATTTTGGCATCGACTTAGCCAAATTTCATGCCTTTAACAAACAGCACCAAGAAACCTGGCCTCACACAATGAACACCACAGCTACCCACGACACCAAACGCGGCGAAGATGTGCGGGCCAGATTGAATGTCCTCTCAGAAATCCCCGATGAATGGGATCAGCAGGTAAATACCTGGAGTGCTATGAATCGAGGACATCGTAGCCATCGCCAGGGCTTTGCTATGCCCGATCGCAACGATGAGTATTTTCTCTATCAAACCTTAGTAGGGGCGTTTCCCTTTGCAGAACAAGACCATACATCCTTCGTAGAACGGGTGAAAGACTATATAATAAAGGCAATTCGAGAAGCGAAAGTGCATACAGCATGGTTGCGACCTGATAGCGAGTATGAAGAAGCTTGTACCTCCTTCATTGAGAAAGTACTCGACCCTTCCCTCTCCGGCGAATTTATAGAAGCCTTTCGTCCCTTTCAAGCGCAAATTGCAGAGTATGGTATCTTCAATTCCCTTTCCCAAACTCTACTGAAGATTACCGCCCCCGGCGTACCCGATGTATACCAAGGAACAGAACTTTGGGAACTAAGCCTAGTCGATCCAGACAATCGCCGCCCGGTAGATTTTGAACAGCGACGCACCTACTTAAGCGCCATCCGCGAACAGGGAAAAACCGACATTCTGGGTTTAATTCAAGAATTGCTGAGTGATAAAACCGACGGTAGAATCAAACTGTTTTTAACGGCTCAATTACTCCAAGCTAGAACAAACTATGTCTCATTATTCCAGGATGGTGACTATCTCCCCTTAGAAATTCAGGGAACCTACGCCAATCACATAATCGCCTTTGCGCGACGGGAAGGCAATCAAACAGCGATCGCGATCGCCCCTCGTTTTTTAACAAACCTCATCCAGCCAGGAGAAAACCCCTTGGGTGAGTCAATATGGAAAAATACGCACCTGTTATTACCTCCTGGAACTTCTTCCACCTGGAAAAACGTCCTCACTCAACAACCCTTACAAACCACACAAACCCTATCTATCGGATCAGCCCTCGCCCATTTCCCAGTTGCCCTATTAATTAGTAGTGCCGAGTAAAATAGAATCCGTCTTACGCAGAGAAATGTCGTAAAATCTCTGCGTTTAAAAAATCGTATTGCTGAATCAAGGGATGATTCTTGTGGGGTGGGCATCCTGCCATACGTGTCAACTTAACGTGAAACCTTTGTCGAGACGTGATATTCAGTTCTCTAGCTTTCCATCACTCACCGCGTCACCCCACCCTAACCCTCCCCGATGCATTGGGGAGGGAACTGGATTTCTTTTTCCCCCCAATAAATCGGGGGGATTAAGGGGGGTAAAACGCCTGTGGGACAGCATTTTAGCTTAAGTTGACACCAATGCCCAGAGATATAAGGGACGGGCAAGATGCCCATCCTACAAAAGCAGCAAAATAATCCCGCAAATATGCAACGCTAAAAAATTCATCCATTCTCCTCACTACCCCGTCAACTTAAATTATGATCACCCCAGCACTTACCACCACGCAGATAGACACCGTGCGATCGCATATCAAAAAAACCTGGAAAACCTTAACGCGATCGCACGAACACTTATTACAATCTGCCAAAGATACCAAACTAGACCACAAAACTGATACTCCTTGGATCGTCTACATTTCACCCTCAGAAGATTGTCCCAACATTCAAAGTATATTGGAGCGATCGCTATCTTCCAAGGATATGGAAAAGCTGCAAATTCGCACTTTGCCAACTGAAGCGGAAGCGATTAAAGAGCATGGGTTACTATACCTACCAGGGCCTTATGTTGTTCCAGGTGGGCGCTTTAATGAAATGTATGGCTGGGATAGCTACTTTATATTACTGGGACTTTTGCACGATGAAGAATGGGAGCTAGCACAAAGCCAAGTTGATCAGTTGTTGTACCAGGTGCAGCATTACGGCACTATCCTCAATTCCAACCGGACTTATATGCTGTCGCGATCGCAACCCCCCGTCCTCAGCATGATGGTTTTGGCGCTATTCCAGCACACCCAGGATGAAGAGTGGTTAAAGTCAACCATACCGATCCTAGAACAGTTTTATTATTACTGGGTAGTACCGCCTCACCTCAATCCGGCAACAGGCTTATCCCGATTCTATGCTTTTGGAGAAGGCCCTGCGCCAGAAGTTTTGTTCTCTGAGCGGGATGATGAGGGAAAAAGCCATTACGATCGCGTCAAGGAATATTATAAAACTTTTGAGGTTGAGGATTATGACGTTAGTCTTTACTACAACGAGGAAAAAGACGAACTGACGCACCTATTTTACAGGGGCGATCGCACCATGCGCGAGTCCGGTTTTGATATCACCAACCGCTTTGGCCCTTTCAGTGCTGATATCCTCCACTATGCTCCTGTGTGCCTTAACAGTTTGCTGTATCAGGTAGAACAAGACTTGGGGCAAATCCACAATATTTTTGGGAACGCAGAACTGCAAAAACAATGGTGCGATCGTGCAGATATCCGCCGCGATCGTATTGATCGCTGTCTCTGGGATGAAGAACAGGGGCTTTATTTGGATTACCACTTCCAGAGTGGAAAACGCCGCGGTTACGAATTTGCTACCACATTTTATCCCCTATGGCTAGGAATTGCTTCTCAAGCCCAAGCCCAGCGCGTCGCGGAAAACCTCTCTTTGTTTGAAGCCCCAGGCGGAATTCTTACCAGTACTCATATCACCGGGAACCAGTGGGATGCACCCTTCGGTTGGGCACCCTTGACGTTGATTGCTGTCCAGGGACTTCACCGCTATGGGTATCATACAGAAGGCGATCGCATTGCCAACAAATTTCTAGCAATGGTAATTAAAGAATTCGAGCGTCACAATACTCTAGTTGAGAAATACGATGTTGAACGCTGTTCTGCCAACGTTTCCGACGAAATCTCCTTTGGATATAGTTCTAACGAAGTTGGTTTCGGCTGGACAAATGGAGTCATTCTAGAACTCTTAGCAGGCGGTGGGAAAAAAGTTTAAGTAAAAAGGCGTGAGTTTTTCCTCATGCCTTTATTTTATTTATTACACTTGACTCTATGAGCATCTCGCCCAACCGACTTAAAGAACTCCAAAATATCCCTGATACAGCGATTGATACTTCAGATATTTCTAAATTAGATCGGCAATTCTGGGAAACAGCCAAAATGGTATAAGGTGCGATCGCTTTGAGTAGTTTCTCAACTTAAAATTGCTCTGACTATTCACGCTATCTGGAAAACCTCTCTCTAAATCTCTCTCCTAAAAGGAGAGAGACTTTGAATTTTCCCCCTTCCCGCGACGAGTTGGGGGTTAGGGGGTTAGGTTTTTCGTGGGCTTTTCCATATAACGTGAAAAGTCAGAAAATTGCTGTGTTTGGGCTGATGAAATGTTAAAGGGGAAAGGATAAAACACCTTTCCCCCTTACTTTGCATTCATTTCTTTGGCAAACTACTAGCCTAAATATAACTATTCACGCCATCAATTTTATTTTGACAGATGTTAATCAGCCGTTGAAATGCTCAAAGTCTGTACTTGGTTTCAACTGTGGAAACGCTTAATTGTAGCAGCTTACCCAATCAATAGCTGCATAACCGCCGCGATAAGTAGTCCAAGTAACCGCACAGGTTTTTCTTGAGGAATAACCCTCAAGAAGGGTATCAGTAATTTCTTGGTACAAAGCATTATCCTTCCACAAACATATCCAACCACCAACAGTTGGTAATGTAGGGTTCATTTGAAGACATACACCCCTTCCTGGTACCTGACTATTTAGATGATATTCCCTAACTGTACCAGATGCAGTGTCAGCCAAAGCAGATGTATTACCCAGCATAACTAAAGCACAAGGTAAACCCAAAAACTTAAAAAGTTTCGCCTTCATGAACTTTGAATCCTTTGCTATGTGATTAAATGTCTAGAATTGACAAAACAAACGTCTAACCCTAGACCCAAAGTAGTCTTAGTTAACTAAATCAAGCCAAATGAGAGGATGTCTGAAAAGTAAAAAATGCATCCTGCCAAACTAGTAAACTAGCCTGAGAGAATTGCGAGAAAATTTACTTTTTCAGATTAAAATGCCGATAAAAAACAAGTAAATATTATCAGAGGATGTTTTAAAAGTATTGGGCGAATCTAATTCGCTACTACACAACCGAAGTCCACCGCCGTGGACTAATGCAAAATCAAGAGTTTGTTAACCTGCGGAGGCAGGTTTTGTATTTCGACTCCGCTCAACACAAGTCTGTGTAGCCGCGATTTCTAATCGCCCAGGCGAGCAATGAATTAGACTTTACAAACATCCTCTGAAATTCATAACGAGATTATATTAATATTTTGTCGCTTATAAGTCAAGTTAATAAAATTCATATTTTTAATTGCAACTATAGTCCAACTTAATCATTAGTAAACAACGAGATCCCCGACTTCTTATAGAAGTCGGGGATCTGAGTCTTGCGATTTTCACAAATCAAATAGGATTGCTATATGACGCTCTTTTATTACTCTAGCTAGAAAATATTTAAAACCTTGTTTCTCCAGCTTTTAAAAAGATTGAAGGTCAGCATCTTATTTTTCTGTTTCTAGAGATATAAAACACCGATAAATTAAGTAGTGCGGGCATCTTGCCCGCTACTACAATATGGGAGCAAGATGCTCCCGCTACTATCAGCAAGGATTTTTATATTCAGCACCTAATTATTCTCATCTTTACGCTTATCATAAGGCTCACCTGTAAAAGGTTGTACGCCACTAACAGGATAAGCATCATCATTAGTCCCAAAAATCCGCATTGCAGCTTCAGAAATATACTTGGTTATGTTCGCAATGATGTTGGAAATAGCCATAATATTGGACTCCTTTTTTCGAGCCGCTTTAATTGTGCTACCTATACTCTAATACTGATATTCAAGGCTGCCTCTTACTCTCAATATATTGAGACTATATGCAATGTTTATTCAGATAACTTCGCAATACTTTAGCTTGTCAAAAACTTAAAGCTTTCTCTTTGATTCTAATTGTAACATAGTTGTTTCTTTAACCCCAGTTGGGAAAAGAGCAAAGCAAAACAAACTTTCTCTGACAGGATATTGTTTCTCTTCATTAGCCGCCTTATTTGATTAGCATTATTACTAGCTATTACTATTAAAAAATATTAAGTATTTTATAAAGTTAGTATTAATTTGCCTATAAGTCTACTGTTATACGGCAATCTCAGAAAATATACTTGCCGGGAGTTGACATTATTTATGGTAAATATTACCATAAATAGAGAAGCATCTTGTAAGGAAGCTCTTGCATGACAACTTTGCCAGATTTGGACTATGTATATAAACAGCAGAGCCAGCAGAACCAGGAACTAAACCTTTCTGCGGATGATTACAGCTTGCTGACCGATCTTTACCAGTTGACGATGGCAGCTTGTTACACAGGCGAAGGTATAGAACAACGACGGGCAAGCTTTGAATTGTCTGTCAGGCGATTGCCAGAGGGTTTTGGTTATTTAATTGCAATGGGGCTGACGCAGGCATTGGAATATTTAGCCAAAATCCGCTTTAGTTCGGTGCAAATTGCGGCATTACAGGCAACAGGAATTTTTGCTCAAGCAGATGATCGCTTTTGGTCACTTTTAGCTGAGGGAAAGTTTACGGGTGATGTTTGGGCAGTACCAGAAGGGACGGCTGTGTTTGCCAATCAGCCACTATTGCGAGTGGAAGCACCACTTTGGCAAGCACAACTAGTAGAAACTTACCTGCTGAATACGATTAATTACCAGACTTTGATTGCCACAAAAGCAGCACGTTTAAGGGATATAGCGGGGGAATCAGCAACACTTTTAGAATTTGGCACAAGACGAGCATTTAGTCCTCAAGGGTCTTTGTGGGCGGCGCGGGCAGCGTTGGCAGGTGGTTTAGATTCCACTTCTAATGTGTTAGCAGCGCTACAACTAGGACAAAAGCCTAGTGGTACTATGGCACACGCCCTAGTGATGGCGTTGTCAGCAATAGAAGGCACTGAAGAACAAGCTTTCAGTGCATTTCATCGATATTTTCCGGGTGCGCCATTGCTGATTGATACTTACGATACCATTGCTGCTGCCGAGCGCTTGGCCGAAAAAGTAAATTCCGGGGAAATGCAATTAACAGGAGTGAGATTGGACTCAGGAGATTTAGTTACCTTATCAAAACAGGTGCGATCGCTCCTTCCCGGTGTGCCAATTTTTGCCAGTGGCGACTTGGACGAGTGGGAAATTGCCAGATTAAAAGCTGCTGGGGCCGAAATTGATGGTTACGGACTGGGAACCAGATTAGTTACAGGTTCGCCTGTAAATGGAGTCTATAAACTTGTAGACATTGATGGCATCCCAGTGATGAAGCAGTCTAGTGGTAAAGTTACTTATCCAGGACGCAAGCAGATTTTTCGCTCATATACGGGAGGTAAGGTAAAAGCAGACAGGTTGGGACTTTTAGGTGAAATTGCTTTGGAAGAAGAACCTTTGTTGCAGTTGGTAGTGCAAGAAGGTGAACGGATACAGCCGTTAGAATCGTTGGCAACAATTCGCCAGCGTACTGCCGCCTCAGTTGCTAGTTTGCCACAACAGACACGGCGTTTGGATCATCCGGTGGCTGTAGAAGTGGAGATTTCTGAGGGGTTACGGGTGTTGACTGAGGAGACTAAGAAACGAACCGCAAAGGACGCAAAGGGCGCAAAGTAAGATGATGAGAATTGCTTTGTTTGGAACTAGTGCCGATCCACCAACTGCTGGACATCAAGAAATTCTGAGTTGGTTGTCTGAGCGTTATGATTGGGTAGCGGTTTGGGCAGCAGATAATCCATTTAAGTCCCATCAAACACCCTTGGAACATCGGGCGGCAATGCTGCAACTGTTGATTGCAAATATAGACGCGCCACGGCACAATATTGCTTTGGAACAAGAATTGAGTAGCTTTAGAACACTGGAAACAGTGGAAAAAGCAAAGCTTACTTGGGGTGAAGATGCGGAATTGACGTTGATCATTGGTTCAGATTTACTGAGTCAGCTACCACGTTGGTATCGCATTGAAGATTTGTTACAGCAAGTGCAACTACTGATTGTACCGCGACCGGGATATGCAATAGATGAATCTAGTTCAGAGGTAGTGCAAAAGCTGGGAGGGAAGATTGCGATCGCTAGTCTGACCGGTCTAGATGTTTCCTCAACAGCCTACCGCGAACATGGAGATTCTCAAGCCCTCACAGCCCCTGTAGTTGCCTATATTAATCGAGAGCATTTGTACGAATGCCAGGACGTTCACAAAAAAAGATACCAACTCCGTTAAACCAACAACCTTTGGCCGATTTCAAGGTTGGTGTTGATAATGTAATTTTTTCTGTAGATACTGTACAAAATCGGCTGTTAGTTCTACTAGTAATGCGACAGCAAGAACCATTTTTAAATCATTGGAGTCTTCCCGGTACTTTGGTACGTCCAGGAGAGTCGTTAGAAGATGCCGCCTATCGCATTATGGCAGAGAAAATTAAGGTCAACAATCTTTATTTAGAACAACTTTATACATTTGGCGGGCCGAATCGCGATCCACGGGAAGCAACTGATAGTTATGGTGTGCGTTATTTATCAGTTAGTTACTTTGCCCTAGTGCGATTTGAAGAAGCCGAATTAATTGCCGATCGCATGACTGGCATCGCTTGGTATCCAGTCAAAGAAGTGCCGCAATTAGCTTTTGACCATAATGAAATTCTGGCTTATGGACACAGGCGGTTGCGAAATAAATTAGAGTATAGCCCAGTGGCTTTTGAAGTCTTGCCAGAAATGTTCACCTTGAATGATTTATATCAGTTATACGCCACAGTTTTAGGTGATAACTTTTCTGATTATTCTAATTTTAGAGCGCGTCTACTCAAGTTAGGTTTTTTATGCGATACCGGAATTAAAGTATCACGAGGTGCTGGTCGTCCGGCTAGTTTGTATAAGTTTGACGCGGAAGCTTTTGCTCCCTTAAAAGATAAACCTTTGGTGTTTATTTAACCAATAGACATCTCCGATAATGAATTGTTTTGACGTTGTATTGTAACGTCTCTACAAGGGTTTCAGGTAACGCATAATTAATTTCTGGAGATGTCTAATCACTTTACAGAGTCCAAATTCTTGTAATACCTTTCGGTTAAGATCCCCCCACCTGCGGCGACTCCCTTAAAAAGGGGGTATAAGAGGGGCTTATAACCCTCTTTTTAGGGGGTTGGGGGGATCTTAAAAATATTAAAACCTTAACCGAACGGTATTGCAAAGTCAAAAGTCATAAGTGACTCTTGACAAATGACAAATGACCAATGACTAATGACAAATAAAATGAAAATTGCGATCGCTCAAATTAATCCGACAATTGGTGATTTGCTTTTAAATGCCCAAAAAATCCTGGAGGCGGCACAACGCGCAGCATCTAGCGGTGCGCGTTTATTGCTGACACCAGAACTTTCTTTATGTGGCTATCCACCAAGAGATTTATTACTAAATCCTAGTTTTGTAGAAGCGATGGGCATCACTTTACAAAACTTGGCCCAGGATTTACCACCAAATTTAGCTGTGTTGGTAGGAACTGTTGAACAGAATCTCAAAGCACATATTAGTGGTGGTAAAACCTTATTTAACAGCATGGCTTTGTTAGAAGATGGCAAGGTCAAGCAAGTTTTTCACAAACGACTTTTGCCTACTTATGATGTATTTGATGAACGTCGCTATTTTGAACCAGGCTTAGAAGCAAATTATTTCACTTTAGATAATATCCATATTGGCGTAACTATTTGCGAAGATTTATGGAATGATGAGGAATTCTGGGGCAAACGTAGCTATGCAGTAAATCCGATTGCTGACTTAGCAATTCTGGGTGTAGATTTGATCGTCAATTTATCTGCTTCGCCCTACACCGTCGGCAAGCAGCAGTTTCGAGAAACAATGCTCAGTCATAGTGCAGTGCGTTTTCAACAACCGATGATTTATGCTAATCAGGTTGGTGGAAATGACGATCTAATTTTTGATGGGCGTAGTTTTGCCTTGAATCGTCAAGGTGAAATTATGTGTCGTGCCCGTGGTTTTGACACCGATTTAGTGGTAGTTGAATTTGACGAGGCGCAACGGGATTTTCAATTAGGTTCTGTAGCACCTGTCTATGAATCGGAAGATGAAGAAATTTGGCAAGCTTTGGTTTTGGGAGTGCGAGATTATGCTCGTAAGTGTAGTTTTTCTAAAGTAGTATTGGGTTTAAGTGGCGGGATTGACTCTGCAATAGTAGCTGCGATCGCAACTGCGGCACTTGGTAAAGAAAATGTCCTTGGTGTTCTCATGCCTTCCCCTTACAGTTCGGAGCATTCTATCAGTGATGCTGTAGCATTAGCCGAAAATTTGGGGATTAAGACTTATCTTTTACCAATTGGGGAGTTAATGCAAGGCTTTGATCAAACATTAGGTGATTTGTTTGCGGGTACAGAGTTTGGGCTGGCAGAAGAGAATATCCAATCTCGGATTCGCGGTAATTTATTAATGGCGATCGCTAATAAATTTGGCTATCTCCTTTTATCTACCGGTAACAAATCAGAGATGGCTGTTGGTTACTGTACTCTCTACGGTGATATGAATGGCGGGTTAGCCGTGATTGCAGATGTTCCTAAAACCCGTGTGTATTCACTTTGCCAATGGTTAAATCGCAATAATGAAATCATCCCGCAAAACGTTTTGACTAAAGCACCCAGCGCCGAACTTAAACCAGGACAAGTGGATCAAGACTCTCTACCACCCTACGAGATTTTGGACGATATTTTACAACGCCTGGTTCACAACCACCAATCAGCAGCGCAAATTGTTGCAGCCGGTCACGATCCGGTGATTGTAGACAGAGTAATCCAAATGGTGGCGCGGGCTGAATTTAAACGGCGACAAGCACCCCCCGGTTTAAAAATTACCGATCGCGCCTTTGGAACCGGTTGGCGAATGCCAATTGCTAGTAACTGGGTTGGTGTCAAAAACGCCTACCAGACTAAAACTGTACCTACACCTACTCTCGTCTCTTGGGATGGACAAGATGCCCATCCGCAAATCAAGTAGTACTTGTCATCACCGAATTTTAGATTTTAAATTTTAGATTTAAGATTCAAAATTTAAAATCTTTTCGAGTTTAATATCATGTTCGGTATATAGCTTACGATATAAAATCCCCAAAGTCTTTATGTTTAAAAATCTCAGCATTCATTTTATCGTAAGTATTTATAGCGGTTCTCGTTTACGTCAGGTACACCCGTAGGGGCACGGCAGTGCCCATACGTGTCAACTTAACGTAAAAGCCATGTCGAGACGTGATATTGAGTTCTCTAGCTTTCCATCACGATCCGCGTCACCCCACCCTAACCCTCCCCGATGCATTGGGGAGGGAACTGGATTTCTTTTTCCCCCCTTTCCAAGGCTACGGTGTACACACAAGTACTATCTGAAAGGGTTTCAGGCGTTATAGACCCCTTAAATTGTCATTACGAGCGCAGTGATAACGGAGCGAAGTAATCACATAATCCCGTGAGTTAAAGCGATTGCTTCGTCGTTCCTCCTCGCAATGACAGGCTTTCGGAGCGATAGCACAATCCTATTGCTAGAGGACGAAACCAAGTGTCAGGTGGAATTTCACGACTTGTGTGTACACCGTAGCTTTCCAAGGGGAGGGAACTGGATTTCTTTTTCCCCCCTTTCCAAGGGGGGATTAAGGGGGGTAAAACGACTGTGGGACATGCATTTTTGCTTAAGTTGACACCAATGGGCAGTGCCGTGCCCTTACACCTAGCGAATAATGTTGTACCGCATCTGAATGGGAACCGCTATAAGCGAACATGATATGAGAGCAAGCAAATTCAAACACGAGAATAAATCTAAAATCCAATACGCTTGACTTTTAAGACAGTGGCTACACATTTTTATTTTTTGGGCTTAACCGAACCATATTGGGGTCAATCCAAAATCCAAAATCCAAAATCTAAAATTGATTCACCCGATCGCCACGTTTTGTTGAATATTTAGATTTGCTTCTTTTATCAAAACTTTTAACAAAGCTGCCACACCAATTTGGGCAGAAACAGCATTAGCATCCCATTTGCCATCTGCTACATACTTGCCTTTGTTGTAGTTGTTAGTCCCTGACCACAGGTAAGGCGTGAGAACTTCTGGATGGTACTGTCTATAACCAACGCCGTTGTATCTCTCTAGCTGCCAAAGTTGTGCTGGCAAACTCCAATCTTTTACTCGGTTGAATTCTTTGATTGTCAAAGCATCAATCGCGCTTTCTTCCCAAGTGTATCCTACCTCCCAGCCGTTGATGGGGTCAGCTAGTGGTCTACCAGATGGTTCGTTGACAGTACGTTTTTTTAGCGAGTCGCCGTTGTGCAAATGTTTGCTGAAGTTAAGCGAACATTCCATATTATGGATGACTGCAACGAAGTACCAAGGCACATTAATTTTTTGCACTAATGCTTCGTAACGAGGGCGATTTGCAGTGATTTTCGCAACTATATTTTGAGTACTGCTCAGTTTATCTGGTCTAATTTGGCAGCTATTCCAAAGCTTTTGATATTCTGGTTTTAAATCTTGAAGGCTGAGTAGTATTTTATTTGCCATTTTTATTAAACACCTAAGAATAACCTTGATTTTTCTAGTTATGACGAAACTAGCTCACCTTTCTATTTTTGGAAAGTTTTTATACAAAAGTTAATTTTTTCAATATTAGGACTTACGCAAAATAATGGAAAAACGAACCGCAAAGGCGCAAAGGAGAGGCAGCGAGGTCTTGGGGGTTTCCCCCATGAGCGACTGCTGTCACAAAGGAATGAGAGTTTCAGAGAGTTATTGCGTAAGTCCTAAATATGTATCAGATTAAGACAATTTGTTCTAACTACGCAACCTTACAAATCATTGGTATTAACCCAAGCGTATTGCTCTATAAACCAATACACTTCAGTTAAGGATTTTTAGTACTGATTTTAAACCTGTAGAGACGCGTTAGCGTAGCGGGACGAAGTACAATTTCGCGTCTCTAGCAAGGTTTTTCGGCTTAACTGATTGCTCTATAAACAAGCTTGTTCTGGATTTATCCTTTTGAGATAATATACGTATTATTACGTAACAAAATATGTAATATTGTAAATAAAAATATTCTTAGTACAGTATAAATCAATACGCTTGGCTTTGTGGAAAATTGTAGGTTGGGTTAAGCAAAGCGCAACTCAACAAAGTCCCGAAATGTTGGGTTTTGTTCCTCAATCCAACCTACACATTTCAAGGTTTTTGGCGCTAACCCAAGCGTATTGCAGTATAAATCATGAATATTTGGGGCGCTTAATCATAAATTAATAGTAAAAATTATCACAATAAATTTTGCTTTAGAGTATTGTTTAAAACAACATCAATCGTGAAAATGAGGTTTATACTTAGAAGTAAGTAAATTAAGGTAGGTGCATCATGAAACTACAAGATTTCTTGGGAAAAGATGAGAAATGGGGATTTGAGGCGATCGCTGAGGATGCAGACTTGGCTCGTCAGATTCAAATACTGTTAATCGGCTTAGGTTTGCTGGAACCTCCAGCCGATGGTAAATTTGGCCCTGTTTCTGTGATATCTCTCAAAAAATTTCAAGAATTAACAAAGCTTGAAGAGAATGGCTTTTTAGGAGCAGTCACAGCCAAAAAACTGATTGAAACCAAACCGGATGATCTTCCTAAACCCCCTTTAAAACTTGGTAATGACATTGCCAGCAGGATTGTAAAATACTTGCTATCTAAAAATTATCAGGTATTTACCAATCCAAAAGAATACAACATTGTTTATGTAGAGGGTATAGATGCAGACTGGACTCTCAACAGTGATACACCCAATCAATTTAACGATCGGCGGATTGTCATTGAAGTAGTAAATGGCGTTCCCAAAATCGTAGATCACTGGGAAGCTACTACAGAACCAGGAAAGTATTACACTTATAATCCAATGATTCCCAAAAAAGGAGCAGCTAGGATTCAGTTTGGACAATACAAAGCTTGGGCTGTTGGTACCCACGGCACAGCAGAGCCTCACGAAGCATTAGTGCAAGTTGGAGATATAACTGTTTGTAGAGATTTCAATAAAGATTTTAAACGGACTGGCGACAAACTTGATACAGGTGATGATTTTTATGTGAATCAACACTACGGCTTTGATTATTCCCGGAATGATATTCGCCTTGCTAGCGCGGGTTGTTTAGTGGGACGGACTCGTGAGGGACATAAAGAGTTTATGGCGATTATTAAACAAGACCGCCGTTATGTCGCTAATCGCAAATATACTTTTTATACTACCGTGATTCCTGGGGATGATTTACTGAAAACGTTTCCAGCATGAGGTAATGGTTAATTGGTAGCATTTTTTGTTGTGATGCAACCTTTGGTAGGGTAGCACACAATACTGCGTGGGTTTTGAATATTCGTAGGTTCGGTTGAGGCAATGCGTTACCCAACAAACCCAGGAAAATGTTGGGTTTCGTTCCTCAACCCAACCTACACATTTCTATTTTTTATGCAAAACCTACGCAGTATTGGAGTAGCACAGCTGTTATAAGTGTCAACTTAACGTGAAACACAAAATTCTTCCCTCTCCGACTCGGAGAGGGACAGACTTGAACTTTAGTTAAAGGCAGGGAGAGGTTTATCTAACTTTGTTCTTGTGGTTGTCCTATTTGTGCTGTCAACTTCTCTTTATCTAGCCTACGTTTTTTGGCGTAAAGTTGAATAGTGACTGCCATCAAAATAATCATGGCGAAAATAGCCCAAGCAGCGATATCTGTAGGTAGATTATTCTTAAATACAGCCAGCAACACGATCGCTACTAACATAACTGTGGGTGCTTCATTTAAAGCCCGTAATTGCTGACCATTCCAGCCACATTCATCTACTGCTAATTTCTTCATCAGCCGAGCGCAGTAATGATGATAACCAATTAAAATAGCCACAAACAGCAGTTTTATATGCAACCAACCCTCTTTTAAAACGTCCGGTTCAGTGGTTAATAAACCGATAGCCATTGCGATCGTCACGTACATTCCTGGGTTAGTGATGATATAGTAGAGACGCTTTTCCATAATTTGATACTGATTTTTCAGTATCGTTCGTGCTGGTTCAGGTTCAAGGTTGGCTTCAACGTGATAGATAAAAAGACGAACTAAGTAGAACAAACCAGCGAACCAAACTACAAATCCGACAATATGAAAGGCTTTAAACCATGAATAAGCCATGAATACTAATCTCCTTTACTTGTGGTTGTGAGCCATTTTTAATGGTAATAAAAAGTTCACAAATGCAGGCTGAAATAACATTATAAGTCTGGCAAAAATCCAGAATTCATTTATTTACCACAGATAAATCATTGGTGTTTATCTGTGCTTTCATTTTTATAATATCGATTTTTGCCAAAACTATATTGTCAATGAGCATCTTTACGACGCACAAAGGGTAAAAGGTCTTCTAAAATTGCTTCGTAGTAATGTTCTTGAGGATAATGTCCGACGTTATTAAGTTTTATTAATTCGGTATTTGGTACGGAATTTGCAAAATTTTGGGCAATGTCTACAGATAACCAAGGGTCAATTATACCCCATTGAATCAGAATTGGCTGTTGCCATTCTTTAAAGCCAGATTCAATTTCTTTCATTGCTGAATCAAGCTGTAAATTGCGAATACTTGATAAGAGACTCCGCCCAGATGAAGAACTTTTCAAGAATGGTTTTCGATAAATATCTAATTCTTTATCCTCTATGCGATAACGGCTTCCACCTTCTAGCGTCCGGTCAACCAAAAGCGGGTCTTGGGTCATAACTTCACCTGCCAAAGGTAAACCCATTTGTTTAATTTTCCAGGGTAATCTGGCAGCAGTTGAAATTGGTGTATTTAAAATAGCTATATTGGCAATTTGTTCTGGATGACGCAAAGCATATTGTAGTCCTACAGAACCTAAAAAACCTTGGACAACTAAAGAAAAATGTTCAAGTTCTAGCGCTTTAACAAATCCTTCTAAAGCTGTGATAAAAGCATCGGGAGTGTAAGCAAAATCTCGTTTTTCTGGTTTTAAAGAATTGCCGTAACCAATCCAATCTGGTGCGATCGCTCTTGTCCCCTGATTCGCCAAAGCAGGTATAATATTACGCCAACTATAACTTTGTGAGACTAAGCCGTGTAGCAACAACACAGGCGCTAAGTCAGTTCTACCGATTGGTAAAGATTCCCGATAAAACCATTCCAGTGAATCTACATTGATTTTATGTTCTGTTATTGACACGCTATATTCCTATATTGGGCATTTGTCATTTGTCATTTGTCATTGGTCATTTGTCAGGAATTATTATTCTCTTCTGCTCCCTCATCCCCCTCATCCCTCTATTCCTTGAGAAATAATCATCTCACGAATTGCATAAGCTGTAGCGGGCGCTAGTAAAACGCCGTTGCGATAGTGTCCGGTAGCTAGGAGGATGTTACTAAACCCTGGTAACTTACCAATAACTGGGGCTGGACGGCCTTCAGGACGGGGACGTAACCCCGACCAAGTGCGGAGAATGGTTGCTGTGGCTAATTCTGGGCAAAATGCGATCGCTTGTTCTCTAACAGATTTCAGCAGTTCTTGATTTGGCGGTATCTCATCGCCATTACTGGGAAATTCCACTGTTGCGCCTACCCAATAATCTCCACCGCCTACAGGAACAATATGGACATCGTTACCCGTTATCGCTGGCTGGAAGTCGGGATTACCTAACGGATGCCCCACACGCATTTGCAGTGCTTGCCCAAGTACGGGGCGAATATCAATTATCTGATTTAATTTTGCTGTCAGTGGTGTTGAACCTAGCCCTGCTGCGACTACAAACCAATCTGCGGCTATTTTTCCTTCTGTAGTCTCAAGTTGAACGCAATATTGGGGAAAAGAATCAGGCGGTGAGGTTTGGGCATCCAAAACAGCCACACCAAATTTGAAGGTTACACCATTTTGCTGGGCAGCCTCAACTAAAGCTAATGTGAGAGCAGTTGGATCAAGTTGACGATCTTGGGGAGAATAGACAGCGCCAGGAATTGTTTCGTGATTAACTTGAGGACAGATACTTTTGAGTTTAGCCCTATCCCATATTTCTAAATGCCAGCCTTGAGAGTGGCGAACTTCTACCAGTTTTTCCCATGCTGCTAAGTTCTCCTCTTCCAAACCAAGACTGAGAATTCCCTGGCGATTAAAGGGGATTTTATGACCTGTTACAGCTTCTAGTTCAGGAATCAAAGTTTCATAGCGTTGGATGCTAGTTTGTCGCATCTGCCAAGCTTTGCCCTTTATTTTTTGGCTGATTGCGCCCATTAAAACGCCAAGTGCAGCGCCCGTAGAAGCTTGTGCTGGTGGTTGGCGATCGCAAACTGTGATTTTTAGCCCTTTTACTAGACTCAGTTCGTAAGCGATCGCAGCCCCAACTACACCACAACCGATAATAACTACATGACTCATTGCTGTTTGAAGCGAAAATGGGGAAATTCGGGAGATGAGGGAACAGGGGGAGCAATTTTTACTCTCCCTCATCCTCCTCATTCCCCTCAGTTCATTTTATCTTGCGCTTAACTTGCCTCTGCTTCACTGCTGGTTTTAGGAAGTAGGTCGAGGAATTTGTCAATCTCTGCAAAAGCAGCTTGAGATTGATTCAAGGCAACTAGAGGATTGCTAGCACTAGTAGCTTTATCAAGTTTAACCAAGTCTTTAAAAAAATCTTGCGTTATTTGACGTGCTGTGGGTTGGTCTTTGGGTAGAAGGTTGGGAGTTACATAAGTCAGATTCAGCTTTGCTTCCGTTATCGGGCCATGTATAAAGTTACGCACATTAATCCAATCACCTTTTTTAATCAGGGTTGTCAATTCTTCTGAGCGATCGCGCACAGCTTGAATTTCAGGAACATAAGCCTGAATTCTTTCAAGTTGCGTTGCTGTATAAGTCGGAGGTGCTACCGCGACACCAGGGCCACCACAACTAATTAGAAATGTGGCCAATAATACTAGGAAAAATGAAAAAATCGAGCGTTGACGCACCATACATTGAACTTGATTACTGTTTTTTTGCCGATTAACAGTGTCATTTTAGATCGCTAGCGTAATTTATCGTTCTTATCTGCCAGGGATTTTGCAGAAAATCTTGATATTTTTTATAAAGGGCAGAGTTTCATCTGCTTTTAAGGATTTTTTAAGTACAATTACTTAATAGGTGTTAGCCAGTCCCGACAAGAACCTATTTTTGGTATCTGTCTAGTAACCAGGATTGTTAGGGAAATATAATTTAGAGTTGCTAAATCTTAAAGGTCTTGATAAGCTGAAACACCAATAATATAAGCCTTCTGGCGGTTTTTCTGTCTTCACATCCCGGAAGATGCCGACGCAATTATAGGAGTATTTTTTAGTGAACGCAGCTGAACAGGCAACGAACCTTGAACTCGCCAGCAACATTGCTACGGTGGTTAATTTGTTCAAATTCGAGTTTCCTGATGCCAAATCTGATCTCAAACCCTGGAAGAATGACCCGGAAACCAGGGAGTTAGTTGATCCAGACTCTATAGATATTGGCTTTCACTTTCCTGGTATCAGCAAATCTTGGCGAAGTCGCAGTATTTTAATTCAAATCCGATTTTATCAAGATCCCATCAATAATTCCCGGCGTGCGATCGGCGTGGAGGTAGCTGGATTCGATCATCGCGGTGAGGCGTGGCGACTTTCTACAGTAGAAAACTGGAGTGTTGTCGGCGCATCTTCGCCTTCTGATGAAATTGAGGATAAGCTCAAACAAATTTGCCGACACATTTTAGAAGTTTTTAATAAACCAGGACTATGAGAAAACGCCTGCTGGGGGATGAACACCCAGATGTGACACAAAGCCTGAACAATTTGGCAGCACTCTACAAATCACAAGGAAGGTACAGCGATGCTGAACCTTTGTATATCGAAGCTTTGGCAATGAGAAAACGTCTGCTGGGGGAATTACACCCCTCTGTGGCAACTAGCCTAAACAATTTGGCAGGACTCTATAAATCACAGGGCAGGTACAGCAAAGCCGAACTTTTATACATCAAAGCTTTGGAGATTGCTGAACAAGGGTTGGGGGCAAATCATCCCAATACAATAACCATTCGTGAAAATCTGGAAGACTTGCGGCGGAATCGTCAGCCTTGATTCAGGAGAATGGTTGCTTTTGTCTGGCGTTGGTTTCAGTAATTTAGGTAATCTGTATCGGCTGCATTACCCGTCTGGGATTCAAATCCTAGTCTAAATAAGTAGGCAAAATAATTAATTACACAATGTCATTGCAAATGCAGTGAAGCGAAATAAAGCGATCGCAACCCCTAGAACTACTTCTCTACGATATGATCTGCCAAGGGTGCGATCGCAATTACTGTAAATATTTTTGTTTATATAAGAGCAGTTTAGTGCTGATGATGAAGGCAGACAGATGCCTACTACTGGTTTTTGTCTAATGGAACCAAAATGTAAGTTGTCTGGTTATTAGGGATATCAGCGCTTTCACTAGCAGATGGAGTCTCGTCCTCAACTGCACTTGTGGCTACCTCCACTGTACCTTTTACAGTGTCTTTAACACCCTCAGCTGCACCCTTAACAATATCTACTGTATTGTTTACAGTATCGTTAATGCCTATAGCTGTACCTTTAACAGCACCCACTGTATCTATTGCAATACTGTTAACATCTAAAGCTATATCTTTAACAGCATCTCCTACATCTTTTACAGTTTCGTTAACACTGTCAGCTACAGTCTTTATTGCATTTCCGACATTTTTTACATTTTGATTAAAATTCCCAGTTGCACTTTTTACCGCATTTCCTACACTTTTTACAGCTTTGTCAACTTTTTCAGTTGTACCTTTAATAGTTAAAGCCGTAGCTATTGCGCCCACGGTAGCACCAATCAGCGCTCCAATTACTACTTTAGCTAAATCATTCTTTGAGCTACTACCTGCTGTATAACTATTAGGTTGATCTGTAAGCGGATCAATATTTTCTTCAGACTTCTCTGAAAACTGCTGATTCTGATTCATAATAATCTTCTGTTTTGTGTTTTGTGCTATGACAGGAAAGCAATATCTAAAAATTTTTCCTTAGTCTCACAGAGTCTAATTTGAAAAAACGTAAGTTGTTTAGTAACTAATAACTCATGAGCTTTCTATGTTTGCAGGTAGTCCTTAAAGAGGAATAAGTATATATACTTTAAAAAAGAAACTATTGCTTATCCTTAGTCTTTAAGAACTACCCTATTAGTTGCACCTATCTCCGCTTGTGTTGATGGCTCTGATTTTCAGATGCTTTAGAATTTTCTGCTGTATCCTTTGCCTTGTCCGCAGCACCTTGTACAGCTTCATTAAGACCCTCTGATGTACTCTGTACTGCGTCTAGTGTTCCTACAGTAGTTTCCTTAGCTACGTCAGCGACATTTTCTGTTGTATCCTTTGCCTTGTCCGCAGCACCTTGTACAGCTTCATTAAGACCCTCTGCTGTACTCTGTACTACGTCTAGTGTTCCTACTGTGGTTTGCTTGATTCCCTCAGCGACAGTTTGCGCTGTATCCTTTACTGTGTCCACAGCAACTTGTACCGCTTGATTCACACCTTGTGCTGTGTTCTGTACAGCGTCCAGTGTTCCTATAGTGGTTTGCTTGGCTACGTCACCAACGCCCTCTACTGTGTCGATTGTACCGCCTACAACAGCTTGGATAGTACCCTCAGCCACACTCTTTGCCGCGTCCCCTAGACCTTTTGCGGTTTGACTAAGACCATCACCAATAGTCTTTGACGCGTCTCCTATACCTTTTACAGTGTGCTTAAAGCCTTGACCTACTCTTTTGCCAGCAAAAGCGCCAGCTAATGAGCCTAACGTAACACCAATGAGTCCCCCTACAAGTGCTCTATTTAATGCAGCATTGCTACCTTTGTTTTCTGGACGAGCATCGGATGGAGGCTTAACTGTAGGAGCATTTGCAGATACAGGTCTTCTAGTACCTATGTTCGTACCAGTTGAATCAGCATAAGATTGACCCGTTGTTGGGCGGTTATCATACTCGGTTTCAGATACTCCACCATTTATGTTTGTGCCAGTTGAAGCACCATTGGATTGACCTGTTGTTGTGCGGTTATCATTTTCAACCTGTTTATCTAAAGCTTGCTTATTCTCAACCATATCAACAATCTCCTTGATTAAAGCCGGATGGCTAT
The DNA here is from genome assembly GCA_020829485.1 of Nostoc sp. CHAB 5834. The sequence goes on from JAIVFU010000013.1 coordinate 47,586, forward strand.
TAGTTAACTTTCACACCTAACCTAGCAAGCATAGAACACGACTTAATCGCTCCAAGGAAACACATCTGGGGTGAAATGATCTGGTCTTTTTTGAGCTTGGGTAGATTTTACCAAGGTCAAAAAGCCCTTAGAGGTAAGGGACTGGGAACTGGGAACTGGGAAGAAAGAATAAAGGTGTACTGAGTTTTGTTGAAAAATCAAATATGAGTCTTATATAATGAGTCTGTTTTCATACTAAAATCCCCGACTTCTTCAATAAGTCGGGGATATAAATCTACCTTAAGTATGTAAGTCACTATCGAGTTTTTAGTACCTTAGCAATAGCGTAACGCACCCTACTGGCGTGGCAAGACTAAAATAGTCCATTAGATGTAGATCGGAGTGTTGGGTTTCGTTTCTCAACCCAACCTACAAATTTTTTTGCAACAATTTAGCTTTGCCACGTCACTACAAAACCAGATCAAAATGTAATTTCTAGTCTCAGACTGCTAGTAGTTCACCACATCAACTTTGGTGGTTAAACTAAGTTTGTAATAAGGGCTTTAGTCCTTATTACAAACTTAAAGTTGCCTTGGCAGACTGCTAGATACTTACAGTTTGAGCAGTAGCACCCAGCATTGATGGATCGATTGAAATGCCCAATCCTTCAGCTACACGACGACCATAAGAAACATCTGCCCGGAAGAAGTGGCAAAGTTGACGCATCTGGATGTCTTCCCTTGCTTGAGAGAGACTACCGACAATATTTTTAGCCAGACGCTCTTGCTGTTCAGGAGTTAGTAACCGATAAAGATTACCTGCTTGGGTGTAATCGTCGTTTCCTTCACGATGACTGTAACGATCAACTGTGACATCGCCCAAATGACTAGGTGGTTCTGCATAAGCTGGATTTTCTTTAGGCGTACCCTCAGCACTATTCGGTTCATAGTTAGGAACGCTACCGCCGTTGTTCCCCGATGCCATAAAGCCATCTCGCTGATAATGCATCACTGGACATTTTGGCTGGTTAACGGGTAGTTGCTGATAGTTACCACCCAAGCGATACCGTTGAGCATCTGGGTAAGAAAAAATTCGAGCTTGCAGCATTTTGTCTGGAGAGAAACTAACGCCCCCAACCACTGCACTAGGGCTAAAAGCGGCTTGCTCTACTTCGGCAAAATAATTCTCAGGGTTCCGATTTAGCTCTAATATCCCGACTTCAATTAAAGGATATTCGCCTTGTTTCCAAACTTTGGTCAAGTCAAAAGGATTATCAGGATGTTTTGCCGCTTGCTCCTCGGTCATCACCTGAATACACATCCGCCACTTAGGATAGTCTTTTTTAGCGATCGCTTCAAACAAATCGTGAGTCGCATGATCGGGATCTTCGCCCTTAATCTTAGCTGATTCTTCCTCTGTCAAGGTTTGATGCCCTTGCAGAGTCTTAAAGTGAAATTTACACCAGACGCGATCGCCCTGAGCATTAATCAAGCTGAAGGTATGGCTACCAAAGCCGTCCATGTGTCGATAGGTTTTGGGAATTCCCCGGTCTGAAAACAGGATCGTTACTTGGTGAAGCGATTCTGGACTGAGTGACCAAAAATCCCACTTTGCATTATGGTCTTTGCAATTGGTTTGGGGATTGCGCTTTTGGGTATGGATAAAATCAGGAAACTTCAAAGGGTCGCGGATGAAGAAAATAGGGGTATTGTTACCTGTAATATCCCAGTTGCCCTCTTCAGTGTAGAACTTGATGGCAAAGCCTCTAGGATCGCGCTCGGCATCTGCTGAACCTTTTTCTCCTCCAACAGTAGAAAAGCGCAGAAGGAGTTCCGTTTTCTTGCCAATTTCAGAAAAAAGTTTGGCTTTACTGTAGCGGGTGATGTCATTGGTGACAGTAAAAGTACCGAAAGCAGCCGCACCTTTAGCGTGGACAACTCTTTCAGGAATACGTTCTCTGTTGAAATGAGCCAGCTTTTCTAAGAGGTGGAAATCCTGGATTAATACAGGCCCACGCGATCCAGCTGTAAGTGAGTTCTGATTATCGGCAACAGGAATACCGTCAGCAGTTGTCAAGTTTTGGGGATCAGTCATAGGTAAAGAAGCTCTCCATGTAAGTTACTCAGATTGCCCACAGTACATTTTAGTCAGTAGATTGACGGATGCCTACTGATAGAACAATCTTATTCATAGTCATAACGAGTTTATATATAAAGCATACTCGATATGATTATGAATTACAAGGAATTTTTTGTATTTTGGTAAGATGTAGAAGCTAAAAGGGCGGTTATAAACCGCGTCTATACAGGCAAAACCCACCTCCGTGGGTTAAAAAACCTTAACAAGAAAGAATTCAGGAGTCAGGAGTCAGAATTCAGAATGAATCCTGTTTTAAATGTTTGAGAATCAACGAGCAAACATCTGTCGCCTCAATTTGATGTTCATTAACTAGGTGAGTTTGATGGGTGATAAATAGAGGACCTTCATCAACAGAAGTGGTGATATTACCGTGAGAGCCACGTACTAGAGAAGCATCCAGAGGAATCACGTCCATTAAGTAGCGAAAACCCAGTTGTTTCTTAAGTAACTTGAGAGCAATTTTTCCTTGAGGAAATTTAATTTGCGGATCAAGGAAAAGTTCTACAGGATCGTAACCAGGTTTGCGGTGGATATCTACAGTTCTAGCAAAATCAGGCGCTTTATTATCATCGAGCCAATAATAATAGGTAAACCAAGCGTCAGATTGTGCGATCGCTACCAACTCTCCCGATCTAGGATGATTAAGATGGTAGGTTTGCTTACCTTGTTCATCCAATACCTGCGCCACGCCTTCAGTCGCTTCTAAAAGCGATTGCACTTTCGGGATATACGCTGGATCATTTACATATACATGAGCAATTTGATGATCGGCAACAGCAAAGGCAATGCTAGCACCAAAATCGAGCAGTTCTCGCCCTAATTCTTCCCGCACAGCAATTAAACCGTTTTCCCGTAGTACACGGTTGATATCCACAGCTTTAGAGACTGGGGTAATGCCATACTCAGAAAGAATAATTACTTGAGTATTACGTGCTTGGAAATATTCAATTAAATCACCACAAACAGCATCAATTTCTCGTAAATCTGCTTGAATCTGCGTTTGATTGTTACCAAATTTTTGCAGACAGTAATCTAAATGTGGTAGATAAACTAGTGATAATATCGGGCTGTAACGTTCCTCAATCCATTTTGCCGAATTGGCAATCCATTGGCTAGAACTAATGGTAGTTTTTGGCCCCCAAAAATCGAACAAAGGGAAGTTTCCTAAATCAGATTGAATTTGCGATCGCACATCACTAGGATGGGTATAAATATCAGGTAATTTTCTGCCATCTGCGGGATACATCGGGCGCGGCGTAATGGCATAATCTACTGATGAATACATGTTGTACCACCAAAAAAGGTTGGTACAAGTGAAATTTGGATCAATTGATTTAGCTATTTCCCAGACTTTGGGAGCCTGCACTAGTTTATTAGATTGTCGCCAAAACTTCACCTCACATTCATCGCGGAAGTACCAACCATTAGCGACAATTCCATGTTCATCAGGCAATTTTCCTGTTAAATAAGTAGCTTGAACAGAACAAGTTACAGCAGGTAAAACTTTTTTGATAGAAGCTACCTGTCCTTTAGCCGCCCAAGAAGATAAGAACGGTGTGTTTTCTCCTAGTAAACTGGGCGTTAATCCCACGACATTTAGAACAACCGTTTTCTGCATAAACTTAATCCTCTCCTATACCAATTAAAAAAATAAGTAGGAATGCACAATAACGTATTTTTACAGATTTAAACCAGACAACCCGTTTAATTCGTAATTAATAAATTACGAATTACGAATTAATTCTAATACCCACTCATATTCCCGTTGGATAGAAGTCAGTAAATCTATCTTCATTTCTGATGGCAATACATCCCAAGTGTAAGTCTCAATTTCTAAATGTGAGCAAGCATTATTTGTTTGAAGTAGATGTAAAACGGTAGCAATATCATCTTGGGTAGACTGCAAAATTTGATAATCATGAATAAAAATTGGGACATGAAAGTGAGTACGCCATTCTTCAGCTAGAGATTGTTCTAAATGCGGCAATGCAGTTATTAAATCAGGATAGTGATGAAGTGTACCATCACTGCGACGTTCTATTACTTGGTGAAGATAAGTAGATTCAGCAAAAGGACGTAAACGTTCAATTATCAAGCTACGCTTTTCAACATCAGCAGGGATTTTTACTTTAATCGCGGCGCTGATTTGAATTTTGCCAATCTTAATCCCTGCTGAGTGCAAACGCTCAAATACAGATTGTGGTTCCTCATATTCAACAGAAAAATGGCAGGTATCATAGCAAACTCGAACGTGTTCTAGTAATTTAGTCTCTGCTAAACTCTGTTCAATATTTAACTTTTCTGATAAGTAATTACCACCAATTGGCAATAACCAATTTTGATAGAAATCAATTACTTCTGAGGTATTTTCAATTAAACCATCAGGCTCAGGTTCTAAATCAATATGGAGTATCTTTCCTGTTTGTTCGCAGATGCGAATCATTTCTAAAACTACTAATGCTATATTTAAACAACTCTCTTTCAGAACTTTATCGAAACTTGTTTGGTCTTTTTGCCACCAAGGTTTATAGGATAATGGCAGCGTAGAAATTCCGCCATCAAGTCCTTGGGGTAATAGACTAGCTAAAATGTGTGCCAAGTTTAATGTATAATTAACCCTTTCTTGTGTAGACCAATCTGGCGCATAAACTTGGTCTTTTACCACCTGTCGATGGAATCCGCCATAAGGGAATCCATTTAAAGTAAAAACATATAAATCTTCTTGAGTAAGCCACGCTTGGAATTGAGCCAAGTTATTATTTTGTAACAGTTCTTTAGCAGCTACATCTGCTAATCTTAAACCAATACCAAAAGCTTCTGTTGGCGATAAACGTAATTTGAGATTGAGAACATATTTTTCTAAATTGGCGAAAACCTCTAGCCAACTTTCGCCAGGGTGAATATTGCTGCAATAAGTTAAATGATAGTTGCTGTCTTTTGTAATTTTCATTTTTTAACTTTATCCCTTGTATATGTAATTTATTTTCTTTGGCTTATACTATTTCACAAAATACCTGCCGCATACTCATGGGTAAGGGCGCACATCTATGCGCCCCTAAAATCGATTCATCGGATTACTGGGTGTATAGATTCAAATTTAAGTAACAGCAAATGCTTTTGCTAACTTCATCGAGAATGGTAGCAAAATTAAAACGAATAAACCGTAATACAAACCAGCAAATCCAGATGCAACTGTTGCATCTAAAACTATTAAAGATAAAACGCCTATTTTCACGGCATTTCGGATATTTTCGGCTACTGGTTCACGCGCAGCTTTGATAAAATTAGGAACTACTCGAATAGCTAATAAAATAGCAAATGGTAGTGCTGCGATCGCTGTATACTCTCCTAATAATTCTAAAGCTAAAACTGCCGTCAAAACTATTGCAATCAGCAGTAATGAAAGTACTCCTGTAATCTTCTTACCTCCGTGAACTTCACCCTGGCTAATTGCGGTGATAGCAGCAATGTAAAAAATAGGAATCAGGGCTAAATACCAACGTTCTTCTACTATTGCAGGTACAGCACTTACGCCTAATAATAAGTTACTACCACGACACAAACCCATATTTAAGGGGCCAAAAAAAGGATGATGTTTGGCGAGTGAGTTATACAGTAAGCATGAAAGAGTGATAAATATAGCGATCGCAGCACTCATCAACGATACTTGAAAAGCAGCTATAATTCCGATCGCAAATAGTATACTCCCCAATAAAGTAGCATTTTCACGAGATACGCGACCACTGGGAATTGCTCTATTTGGTCGCTCTTTTGCATCTAATTCAGCATCAAAAACATCATTAAAAACTATACCGCCGCCGTATAAACCAGTTGTAGCTAATAACAACCAAGCTAATGGAATTAGTATAGTAAAACTTGCTTCTCCATTGATTAATTTAGCAAAAATAATTCCAGAACCAGAAGCAGCAAAACCAACAAGAATATCCGCCCAAGCAGTAACAATATTAGCCGGACGCATCAATTCTAGATAACCCCGCCAGCTTTGAAAATTTAAGCTTGCAACATTCACTTATCTGCCTCCGTGCCTAATAATTTCTCAAAATAAACCGCATATTACATTATGCAATTCCTCATCCCTACTCCCCAATACAGACGCGATTAATCGCGTCTCTACCAATTTTCTACTCAATCAACACATAATCTGAAACTGATTTGATTCCTGGTTCTTGTCCCCGCAACACAGAATTACCATTGAACAACTGACGCTGATCAATAGATTGAGGATTGAGCCAGTCTGATGCTTGCATCTGCCCAGTTTGACTGTAAGCAGCTAGGGCGTTTTCATAACAAACTGCTCGTACATGTTCTTCAGGAATACCCCTGTCTAACATCAACTGAGCCGTTTTTGGGACTGCCAAAGGATCGCTGATACCCCAATCAGCGCTGCTATCTACAATGATGCGACGAACGTTATCACGTCCCGCTACGCTATCGCGTCCATACTTACGGACAACTTCAACCATCCTGGCGTTACCCATCTTAGTCTGTGGATAAATTGTAAAAGCTGCCCAAAAACCCCGTCCTAATACTTCCTCAACGGTTTCCTCGTTGTTGTGGTCAATAATTACTTGTGAAGGATCTAAGCCATATTCAATACAGCGATCCATACTCCGACTAGCACCCGCCTTTTTATTACGATGAGGCGTATGAATTAGCACCAACATATCGAGTTCTTTGGCTAATGCTAACTGTTGACAAAAGTACTTATCTTCTGCTTCTGTCATATCGTCGTAGCCAATTTCACCAATAGCAACAACACCTTCTTTACAAGCATAAAGTGGTAGCAGTTCTATAACTTCTGCTGCTAGTGCCTCATTGTTAGCTTCTTTCGGATTTAGGCCAATAGTGCAGTAATGTTGGATGCCAAACTGACTAGCACGAAACCGTTCCCAGCCCACAAGACTGCTGAAATAGTCTTTGAATGTACCAGCGTTCGTTCGCGGTTGTCCTAACCAAAAAGCTGGTTCAATAACGGCAACAATGCCATATTCCCGCATTACTAAGTAATCGTAAGTAGTGCGCGAACACATGTGAATGTGAGGATCGATAAACATCATGGTTGTAATGATTGGGGATTGGGGATTGGGGATTGGGGATTGGGGATTGGGGATTGGGGATTGGGAATTGGGGATTGGGAATTGGGGATTGGGGATAGGGCATTGGTTATTTTCCTTGTTCCCCCTCATCTCTCTCATCTCCCTGATCACCCTCATCTCCCTCATCCCCACTCCCCACTCCCCACTCCCCACTCCCTTTTATTTGTAAACAAAAAGGCCATCGCGGCTAAAACTATTCCAAGTCAGATTACCTTTTTGAATGGATGACTGTAAATCTGGGTAGCGAGAAAGTAATTCTTGTGCTTGGGGTAAAGGAGACTCAGCACAAGCTAACGCTGCTGCTTCTTGCTCGTGTATATCCCCATTAGCCAGTACTTTTTCTAAATCTGTGATGATTGCGCTATCCGCAAACCGCCCTACAGATCGCCAAAGTTCTGGCGTAACTGAGCGTTTAGCTGCCCAACGTTCATGGGCATAGTCTGCCAACATCCTCGCTAATTCTGGATTAGCACGCCGATCGAGTCCCCAAATTAGATGCAACGGACTGCCGACAAATACAGCCTTTAGCACCATCTGATTCCAAGCAGCATTATCTAAATAATCTGCTGGATAAGGGTTTCGTAGTGCGATCGCTTGGAATACATTACTCATATTGCTGCGAATTCCTTCAGCAGCGCGATGGCGATGTAACTCTGGATGTGGTAGTAACGGCAAACTTTGATAAAGGACAACTAACTCCCCCATATCGGCAGTGGAGAAGAATTTATCAAGCGATCGCACATAGCCCTCAGCATCATCATGGGGCAAAGCTAGAAGCAAGAGTGTACGACCTGCTTGATCTACACTCCAATGACCAGGATACCAACCGGGAATCACATCCTCTGCTGCTTCCAAGTCCTGGAATGTTAGCTGCAAATCCTCTTTACCTAGATAACGCGGCACAGCACTAAAAGCCGTAAAAAACACTCTCTCAGCAGCGCCGTTAGCAATTTGTGCTTGCTTCTGTTCCAGCCAAGCAAAAGCTTTCTCTGAAACAGACTTTAACAGCCAGTGATGCAGTAACTCGTTTACTTTACTCATGATGAATTTTAGGAAAAGTTGCCCAACTTTTTTATGGCAACTAAGTATAAAATCTAGCACTAAACTTGATACTTTGTGATTCAAGCAGCTAGTTAATATACTACTGAGATTATAACTTCACTGAATCTATAAAAATCTCCTGACTTTCAATAAGATACTGTAAAGATCCCATTTCAATTAGATAAAGTATTAATTTCTCTTACGGAATAAAATTATAATTTAATGTAATCATGCTATCTATATGCAATCTTAAATATAACGTTTAGGCATCAATAATTTTTTTAATAGATGTGATTTTGAAGTTTATAAATTAAAGTAAACACACTTCAAATTTACGATAAGTTTTGTAGCTCAGTTTTGATAATAAATTATTTTAAATTTTAGCTTTTAAAGAAGTTTATTTTCAAGCTTACTCTCATTTCAATTGCAGTATTGCATATATTTACACTTACTTAAAAAGTAATAATATTCCGATGGCTATTCAACAAAAAACCGTTCTTAATCTTCAACCAATTAACCAATGTGTTCGCGTGACCTTTAATTATGATGTTCACTTTACTAGAGGTCTGTTTCAGTTAGATAATCCTTTACTCGCACAAGCGATCGCCGCAGGTGGGGAAACAGCCCCAAAACAAGTGCTAGCAGTGGTAGATGCAGGATTTTTACAGTATCAGGATGGGTTGCTAAAAAAATTATCAGTTTACGCTCAGTATTATGAAGATGTACTAACACTAACTGGTGAGCCGATAGTAGTTCCGGGTGGAGAAGCAGTCAAGAACGATTCTAGATTTATAGAACAAATTCATCAGCAGATAAATGCAGCTGGATTGTGCCGTCACTCCTACGTCTTAGCAATTGGAGGTGGAGCCGTCCTAGACATGGCAGGATACGCAGCAACAACAGCTCACCGAGGAATTCGACTGCTACGAGTACCGACAACAGTATTAGGGCAAAACGATTCGGGTGTAGGGGTAAAGAATGGAATCAATGCCTTTGGCAAAAAAAACTTTTTGGGTACATTCATGCCACCTTATGCTGTCTTGAATGACTTTGATTTTCTTACTAGCCTTGACGATCGAGATTGGCGATCGGGTATTGCAGAAGCAGTAAAAGTAGCGCTGATTAAAGATGCAGATTTCTTCGATTTCATTATGTCTAATGCCGATAAATTGGCTAATCGAGACATGGACATAATGGAAAAGCTGATTTATCGCTGTTCCCAGTTGCACTTAGAGCATATTGCTGGTAGCGGCGATCCCTTTGAAATGGGTTCATCGCGTCCTTTAGATTTTGGACATTGGGCTGCTCACAAACTAGAGCATTTAACTAATTACAGCCTACGTCATGGTGAAGCTGTAGCGATCGGTATTGCTTTAGATACAACCTATTCATATTTAACAGGGCAACTCCTACAATCTGAGTGGCAAAGAGTTCTAACTACACTCAAGAAATTAGGCTTTACTTTGTATGTATCCGCACTGACAGAACAATTAGATCAGCTAGACCATCCGCATTGTCTATTTCGGGGGCTTACCGAGTTCCGTGAACACTTGGGAGGAAATTTGACAATCACTCTTCTACAAAGAATCGGGCAGGGAATAGAAGTTCATCAGGTGGATTTGTCTTTATATAGAGATGCTATTTTGCTGCTGAAAGATTGGGAAGTTTTGCATTAATTTTTCTTTGGATGCATCGCCCAAATTTCTGGGCGATCGCTACTTCGTGATTCTAAATTGCAAAATACTTTTTAGTAACTTAAAGGAAAAGGCCGAGGAATTACTCGCAGTCCTTCAAGACAATCCTTTTCAAAATCCTCCACCTTATGAAAAGCTGGTTGGTGACTTATCAGGTGCTTATTCTCGTAGGATAAATATACAGCATCGGTTGGTATATAAGGTCATTAGACTTCTTGCAAAAGTCTTTAATACCCCACCCCCAACCCCTCCCCGATGCTAAGGGGAGGGGAGACAAAGCGTAGCTTTGGCGGGGTGAGGTTCAAATTGTTTGATTTATGCAAGAGGTCTATTGAATCCGAGCAAGTAGTTAAGATAATTCGCATGTGGACACATTACGAGTAAGTTATCTCCTCACCCCCACTTGGTGTTCACAATGAAAACCTCGATTCTCCCAAGCTTGCATATCTACTTCGGTAAGTCTTGTGACATTTGAACATTGCGGTTGAATAATTTGACTTACAATCGCCCAAAATAAGCTGCGTGTTACATCTAATCCAGTTTTTGACCAAGATTCATTATTACCAGGAACACCCAACTCCTCAACAATATCTGTCTCTACCCAAATACCATGAGCGCCCAAGAGAATCTGTGCCATCCATTTGGCTCTGGGTAAATGACTTGGCGAGGTAATCAACATGACTTTATGCACTCCCCAACGTCGCAAAATTGGAATACCATAATAAAAATTTTCAAAGGTAGAATTCGCGCAGTTTTCTAACCAAACGTTTTGTAACCTTGCTAATTCCGCCTGAAAAATCAACCATATACAGGGGTCTGGGGAACCATGAGAAATTAAAATTGGCGTTTGCGGGTATTGTTTTGCTTGTTGGGCAACATAAGTTTCTCGACGAATACTGCCACCAAGCACAAAGAACGCATCTACTGGCTGGGAAGAAGCAAAAACTAAGGTTATAGTGGTAAAAATTAGCCAAGCGCCCAAAACAAAGTACAATCCACCAGTTAGTTTTTGTAACGATTGCCACAGATTAGCAAAATTTTTTTTAATAGAAATTAACGATTTGATGGTAAATTTACGTTTCATGACTTAGGTAAGAAAAGCTGATTTAATGGCAGTCTAACAGTACTGCAATTCAGTGCTGAAAGTGCTATCTTATAAAAGTAATGAAAAAGTACAAAAATGACGCTGATGAAAGTGTCATAAGTTCAGTATAGCCTTCCGGAAAAGGCTAACAAACTGAGAAATGGTTGTTAAGAATGCAGTATTTTCGGCATCATTCAACGATAAAAATGATGAAGGGAGGAGAGCTTAGTTTGGGGTATAAAAACTTAAAAATCTGTTGAAAGCCTGATTGCTAAACTTGTCAATAACACAATTATTTCAGCTAATATAAATGAACCAATCTGCGAAAAGTTACTCGCCGCTCCAAGTAGCCTTGATTGGTGGAGCGATCGCCACTACTGCTACTATGTCTTTGTTCGGCACCGCTTGGACTCGTGGTGTCCGGGCCGCTCTAGCCCTACAAGACAGCCCGAAAGTGATAGTTGACCAAGTATGGCAACTGGTGAATCATGAATATGTTGATGGCAAATTTAATCAACAAGATTGGCAAGCAACCAGACAAAGCCTGTTGAGCAAAGACTATTCTTCTCGGGAAGAAGCATACACTGCCATCCGCGAAGCGTTACAAAAGTTGGGAGATCCTTACACTCGATTCATGGATCCCAAACAGTTTGAAGCCCTGACTAGCCAAACATCTGGGGAAGTCTCTGGTATTGGCATTCGGATGGAAGTGAACGAAAAAACTCAGCGCCTCACTGTTGTTGAAGCTATAGAAAATTCTCCGGCGCTAAAAGCTGGGATCAAAGCAGGCGATGAAATTTTGGCAATTGACGGCAAACCCACTCTCAAAATGAAAGTGGATGATGCCTCTAAGCTAATTCGTGGGAAAGCAGGTACTCCCATCAAACTAAAGCTGGGGCGGAGAGGGGTAAATGCCTTTGATTTGAAGCTGACAAGAGCAAATATTGAAGTGCCAACGGTACGTTATACCCTCAAGCAAGAAGGGAATCGTCGCGTTGGCTATATCCGTTTGCGGGAATTTAGCGCTCATGCCGCAGAACAAATGCAACGAGCCATCCGCGATTTAAACACTAAGAAAGTTGATTCTTATGTCTTAGATTTGCGGGGAAATCCTGGCGGGTTGTTACAGGCGAGCATTGAAATTGCCCGGATGTGGTATGATGACGGCGGCATTGTCAAGACAGTAGACCGTGTGGGCAGCACTGAAGAAACTAAAGCCAATCGCACTGCTCTTACAAATCGTCCTTTGGCAGTCTTAGTGGATGGTAATTCAGCTAGTGCTAGCGAAATTCTCACAGGGGCACTCAAGGATAATAAGCGGGCGGTAGTCGTAGGTGGTCAAACCTTTGGTAAAGCCTTAGTGCAGTCAGTTCATGAACTCGCAGATGGTTCTGGCTTGGCTGTCACCATTGCCCATTACTACACCCCTGCGGGAACAGATATTAACCATAAAGGGATTGCCCCAGATATCAAGCTAGACTTGACAGAGGCACAAGAGCGGCAGTTAGCTTCTAATCCAGATTTAATCGGAACTAAGAGCGATCCACAATATGCCCGGGCGATCGCAATTTTATCAAATAACAACTTTGCCCAGCCGTCGGCAAATCAGCCCACTCGACCTATGAGCCGCGCCGATAAACTAAAATTTTAGCTAAAACAGCATTCATCCCACACTCACGCTCACGAAGTGTGGGATGAATGGGCAGGAGTGAGGAGACATGGTAATTAATGTATTTTGGCGTAGCCATAACAATTAATTATTATGTCGAGCCATGACCCATATTCATTCTGGACTATTTTGATTCTCAATATATTCTTTAAGCTTTGAGATTGTTCTGCATACTCTTGACGTAATTTGCGCGAAGTTACTGATTTGACGTTATTTACCAATAGACATCTCCGAAAATGAATTGTTTTGACGTTGCATTGCAACGTCAAGACAAGGGTTTCAGGTCACGCATAATTAATTTCTGGAGATGTCTAATTTATTAATCTGCAAGTCTGGGTGGTACTGAAACAGTAGGTGTACATGATCCTCTTCTCCATTGAACTCGATCAACTTGCAATCCCACTTTTGGAGCAAGTCAACCAAAATATCCTCCAGCCGTTTCAACATTTCTAGAGTAAAGGCTTTGCGTCTATATTTTGTGATCAGAACTAATTAAATCACTCACTGAGCGACCAATGGAAGTCAAAATCATTTTTGACGGTTATCTAACTGGAGATTCGCTATAGTTAAGAGTTAACAGGTAACGGCTAAAAGGAGTTAAAGAGATGGAAATTAAGCCAACTGACCCATCGCTAGCACTCATGGAAATTCCCCCAGGTTATCTCAATATTATGGGTTACGTTGATCAGTCAGAAGTTAATGGCCCTGGTTGTCGTGCAGTCATCTGGGTACAAGGTTGTCTTCGTGAGTGTCCTGGCTGCTTTAATACTAACTCTTGGTCATTTGAGGCTAACCAATTGATTGCTGTTGATACCCTTGCCGAAAATATTCTCAGCAATCCCCACAACACGGGTGTAACTTTCTCTGGTGGAGAACCCTTTTGGCAAGCTACAGCATTGGCATCTTTAGCGCGTAAGGTAAAAGCTGCTGGATTAAATGTAATGTCTTTTTCTGGGTTCACTCTCAAGCAACTACAGTCTCAATCTGCGCCGCCAGGTTCTCAAGAATTGTTAGAACAACTTGATATCCTAATTGACGGGCCTTTTGTACAATCTCTAGCAATTAATTCTCCCAACTCTCCAGTTTCTTCTAGGAATCAACGGGTTCGGGTGTTAAACCCGGCTTTCCAAGACCAGATTACCTGGGCTAGCGATCAGATAGAAGTCCACATTCTCAAGGATGGTGGTCGCATCGTCACTGGCTATCAAGGCGGGCTGGAATTAACGTAAGGGGTTGGGGGAATCTTCGACGAATAAACACGTTAACCGAACTGTATTGGGCGGGCTGGGGCATCTAAGACATTAATAAATCCTTGAAATAAACTCAAGGCGATGATGTGCCATACCAGAATCACACCAGTCATGATTGATAGTCTTTTATTTAAAATGCGTAGTATTTCCTGAAAAAAATTCTTATTTCCTTAGTATATGTATTATTATCTCAAAACAAATCTTTACAGCACCTCCCCCAGTACGAGTGATTATGGCATTATTTTTAGGAGAGGTTAGCGATCGCCCGATTCAAGATTTGGGAAAATAGTTCTCGGTCAGCAAAGGAAATATCATCCATCGCTTCATCACGCACGGCTGCGGCGATTGGGGGTAAAACAGTTTCTAGTTCCTTACCTGCATCCGTGAGCCAGATTCGCCAGATGCGGCGATCGTGAGTGTCGCGTTCTCGACGCACCAAGCCGCGTTCTTCCATCCGATCTAGTACGCCTGTTAAAGTCCCCCCCACTTGTTTGAGTTTGTCCCCAATACTAGAAGTAGGTAAACCATCTTCTTGCCATAAACAGCACAACACCAGCCAGTGAAATGGCGTAAGTCCAAAGGGTTCTAGCCTCTCTGCAAACTTGCGTCCAAGCAATTGTGAGACTAATTTGATTCTGTAACCCAAATTGTATGGTGCCAGATTTTGCTGCCACGAATCTAAAGCTGGGGAGTGATTAGATATAGAAACCATTTAGCAAAATACTTAGTATGCGTACTATTATTATAACTAGGCTAGTCTTTTTTAGCAATGGTTGCTTGGCATCTGTCTTAGGGAAGAACTTGAATCAACTGGTACTCTTTGACTGTACCCATAATGTGGTGAGGTCGAGATAATTTAGGGGACTGATCAGCATAGATCCAAGCATAGCTCAAAGGTGGTATTTGGGAAATAGAGGCTACTTGTTGGGCATGAGTAGAAAGATAGAACTCAAACAGTACTTGGGTTTTCTGGTCTATTTGCACATAGTAGGTAGGATGAGATTGGAGAATTGAGGCGATCGCACTTTGTTGTAAAAAACTTCTTAAAACAGGGTTATAGTCACTTAATAGACCTATGCTACCAGTAGTCGCCAAAGCCAGCCAACAGGGAATTAACCAACCTGCAATCCAATAACGGGCTGTGAGAAACTTCTTGCCAAAGTGGTAACGACTAATCCACACCACAGGTAAAATTAACCAACCCAAGCCCATAACCAAGGCAATAGTTGCATACTTGCGGATGTCAGAACCACCCCAACTAAGAACACCAATACTCGCTATTACAAGTAAAACACCAAACCCACCAAAGCCATAACTGAGATTTCGAGGAAGATTCTTCTTTGCAAAAAGGCTTAATATATTTATTTTACCTTTTTGAAGAGGTAATTGAGGGAGAATTCCTGTCTGGTAAATACTACCTAACCAGTTTAAACCCACAGATGCAAACAAAGCTATAAACGGATAAAGGCAAAGACTATAGTGAGGAAGACGAGTGCTAAAAAGACTAAGTTCACAAAATAGGACAATTGGAAAGCCAACTAATATTAACTGATAACGAGGAATAGGACGACGGACAGTCAAAAACAAACCTAAAAGTCCGAAAAAAGCCCAAGGAAAGGCTTTTAAAAGAATATTCCATAAATAAAATAGCCGATCATTTTTATAATTATTCTCAGAACCTAGTTGCACAATAAACTTGAGCAACGCCTCAAAACTCTGATTTCCGTAGTGCAGCCAGCTTAACCACAGCCAAATGCAGGTAGGGATTAAACCTATCAAAAAGCCTAAATATAAAATTGGGTTAGTAAGATGATGATGACGGCGATTTTCCCAAATTAAATAAGGGAATAAAGCTACGATTGGCAAAAAAATCATAAAGCTTCTGACTAAGAAGCCTAAACCTAAACTTAAACCAGTTATAAAACTCCAAAAATAGCGATATTTAGGATGTAATTCTGTTTTAATTAAAGACCAAATAGCTAAAAGTACCAAGAAAATCATCGGGAGATCGGGTGTACTTAAGCGAGAGTATTGCAGCCAGAGAAATTCCACACTTAAAATTGCAGCAGCAAGCCTTGCTAATTTTTTGCATAGCATAATTTTGCCGATTTCATACACTAGCCATAAGCTAAAAATGCTAGCAATCATACTAGGAATACGCGCACTAGTATCACTCATCCCAAACAGCTTGTAGAAACTGGCAATTATCCAATAAGGGCCAGGAGTTTTATGATGTGCATTTTGCCAAGGAGTTATCCAATTACCAGAATCAAACATCAGACGGGCACGCGATGCGTAAAGCGCTTCATCGTGTGCCATCAGGCTATTGTGCCCAGAAGTAAATAATAATAAGGGCAGTATCCAAACTAACAAACTAAAATAGGGTAATAGTGCTAATCGGCGGATTTGTCGCCAAATATGCTGTAAGAAGTGTAGTTTATATAACATTGAATTGATAAAAATAGAATGCTACTATTTAGACTCGTTTATGTGCCCTACTGTTATTAAAATATGTTACATAGTCATTGATGAAAAATATCTGAAATTGCGGCAATTTTCGGAAAAAGTTCTCCAAAATAAAGATTTATGCAGTTAAAACCGAATCAACGCCTGAAATTAGACGACACAGACGATAAGCTGTTCTATGCTTATCCCCGCTTTGTTACCCACGTTGATGAAGGATTTATTCAACAGCTAACGGATTTATATTGCGATCGCCTCAAACCCAACACTCGCATTTTTGATATGATGAGCAGCTGGGTATCTCATCTGCCAGAAGAGATGCAGTTTGCCCATGTGGAAGGACACGGACTCAACGGTGAGGAGTTAGCACGAAATCCCCGCTTAAATCATTACTTTGTGCAAAATCTTAACGAAAACCCGCAGCTACCTTTACCAGATGAAGATTTTGATGCTGTTCTCAATTGCGTATCTGTGCAGTATGTGCAATATCCAGAAGCAATATTTTCTGAAATTTACCGCATTCTAAAACCCGGTGGTGTCGCAATTATCAGCTTTTCTAACCGGATGTTTTTTGAAAAGGCGATTCAAGCTTGGCGGGAGGCTTCAGAAGCACAGCGAGTGGAATTAGTCAAAGAGTATTTCGCCTCAGTTCCAGGATTTACAACTGCAGAAGTTATAGCTAATAAATCAACATTACCGAATTTCTTACAGTGGTTGGGTGCAGGTGGCGGAGATCCATTTTATGCGGTTATAGCTTACCGTAGTTAAAATAATTCGTAATTCGTAATTCGTAATTCCTAATTAAGTTTTGTAATGTGGTTAAAATCCCCATTACAAAACTTACCTATTTATTGAACCGGGGGACTTGTTAAATTCACTTAGGACAGTAGGGCTATTTCATTTTATACATAAACCGCCCATAATTAAAGTTATAGGCCAATACAGTTCAGTTAAGGATTTTTGGTACTGATTTTAGACCTGTAGAGACGCGAAATTTCGCGTCTCTACCAAGGTTTTTGGGCTTAACTGAACGGTATTGAGTTATAGGCTAATAGTTAAAGTCCGTTAAAACGGACTAGAACCTTTTCTCAGTCATCTTTAGATGACTTTCGCTATTAGACTCAGAACTCATTCTGAGGCGGACTAGTTGAAAATTACACCAGGACTAGGTAAATAAAAGTGCATCACACTTGGGATGCTCTCGCCTACATTAGGATTTACGCATAAAGATTCTTTGGGAAAATTGGGTGTGAAGTTTACTATTAACGCTGCCAATCATATATTAATCGTCCATGACGATCACGCACAAGTTCCCATTCTCCATGACGATATGGTTGTCCGTGATAACGTACAGAGCGATAGCGTCGTCTGTAATAATGTCGTCGATTCTGCTGGCGTTGATAATTATATTGTCTAGTCCGTTGGCGTTTATGATAACGTCGTCGAGTCCGTCGATGAGCTAACAAAAGCTCTTCACTTTGCTCTCCAACTAATTTTATCTGTGCGTCAAGACTTGGTTCATTGAGAACATTATTTAGAGTACTATCCTTGGCTTCAGCCAAAGTAGGTGGATAAATGAAGGCTAATAGCAGGAACACAATTGAGGATAGCTTTTTGAAACGGTTCACGTCTTTGCTTTTCCTAGAGTATTGGTAATAATTTTATTTAATACTTAATTTGAGCAACTATATAGTTCAGAATTCACAAACTTTAGTAACGCAAAAGTAATGAAATTTACTTATATTAAATGTGAAGAAATTCGAGTTTGGCAACAAAAGCAGGAGCAAAGTCGTCTGTTGATGACTAAATACAGCGTTTTGCAACTACATGAGGTACAGGTTGCATCCATAGAGAAATCACTATCAATACTGCGTAGGTTTTGAATATTAGTAGGTTGGGTTGAGGCAATGCGAAACCCAACAAACCCAGGAAAATGTTGGGTTTCGTTCCTCAACCCAACCTACACATTTCTATTTTTTATGCAAAACCTACGCAGTATTGAAATCACTATTTCCGATGGAAGTCGTTTCTTGAACAAAATAAGCGCTAGGATACACCAGAATTGAACGAAGTCTGGGGAAGTATTGCCCACGTTCATTTAATAGGAGTAAACAGGCGATCGCAGCAAGAGTCAGTTTCATTTCCTCCGTCACCTGTAATCCTCTACAACCAATAAATTGCTTTTCTGCTAAGAATACTTGAATATGTCCCTGGAGTCGTCTAATTTCATCGGTAGAGAGACACAGATAAATCTTTTCTCTATTTTCTAAAGTTTCCTAATCCTACATATCACCGCTATTGGATCAGAATTATGCAAGATTGAACCTTGGTGGAAAGGCTTTTTTGAAGCCCTTGCTCAACTTTGCTAATCAGTTTATCAAAAGCCTCTTGATCTGCTGTCAGTTGTTCTTGAAGAACTTTCTCTAACTCAGGCTTTATTTGCTCACACATATCCTCGATTTTTTTGTCGCTCAAAAAACTAGAACGAACCCAACTAGGTACATCCACATTTGTCTTGATTACTTCTTGAACACTCTTACGATTTAGTTCCATTCCTGCCGCCATTACCGAAGCCCCATATACTAATGCAATAGGCCAGGTTAAATGTCCAGTTAATATTAGAGTGATGATGCTAGCTACAGTACCTCCACCAATTACTACATTGACAATAAAGCCCACTGTCTCAGCTAAAATAGCATCTCCAATTCGTAGCTCTGGGTTAACAAAATTTGGGTCAATGCTATCCTGGAACCTTAAGCTGCTTCTAGGTATCTGAAACTTTCGACAGATTGGATCGGTTTGTGCGGCTAAATCTGGTTGGATTTTATTGCTAAACCAAGAAGCGCATTGATGATTAATTATCTGCACAGCGCGTTCGTCGGAGACGTTGCCGGAGGCATCGCTTTTGAGCCACTGTTCTGCCCGACTGATTAAAGATGTTTCCAAATCGGCTAAAGTCCGTATTTTGTTTTTTTGCCAATCTTTTAAAGCTGGTTTAACTGCATTGACGAGCAAGCCATCTGTCAAAGGCTTAGTTAATGATTCGATTAACTCCGGGATATGCCTTTGAATCAAACCTTTAAGCTGGTTCGAGGTAAATAGTTTGTTGACTTCTTCCTTAAAAGCAGCAGCACGCAGATCCCATCGTCCCACTCGTGCTAAACCCAGTGCAATGCACCGTTCCGGTTCTGGATCGGGGCGAAGCAGCGTTTCTGGTTCGGGAAACATTTCTTGACAAAGCAAGTGGGTAAACTTCATCCGAGATGCACCGCCAGTCATCAACAGAAGTTTGGGCACGATTCCAAGTTTTTCTAGCTTTTCTTTGGCTTCGGTTAAAGAGTCGTTAAACGATCGCACCCAACTATGATTCTCCAGTTCCGGTAATGGCTGGTTTAAAATTTCCTCCATCATCAATTTATTGACTTGGGGAATAAAATAAATCTGTTCGTTAATCGACTCGAAGCCACGCGCAAAGGATTCAGGATCGCTGTATAGCTGTTCATTAGAAAAGTAATCTTCTTTAGCTTTGCGACAAGCAAGCTCACAACGAGCTTGGTGATGCGGATATTCCTGAAATACTTTTTCGAGTAATGCTTTTTGCTCGTGGTTGGCGAGAGTCCGGGCAAAAATAGCTTTGTCAATTAGAGATGCACCTAAAGTATTACTCCCGAAATCTATGGGGATCTCTTCTAAGCTCTTAACCAGAGTAAAATCTGTGGTTGAAGAACCAATATCGACAATTAGCACCGATGCAACAAGTTTGTCATACTCCAACTTCCCGGCTTCTTTGGCTTGCATGAAAGCAGCCCGCGATTCGGGTACAACATTTATTTGGGGAATACCAGCTTCTTGAAGTAGCTTTTGGTATTCGGTGCGATCGCTAACTGACCATCCGGAAGGACAACCTATGTAAAAATAGCTACTTTCTCCACCTTCAAGTTGTTTGCTTTCTTTCAAAAGTCGGTAGTAGGTTGCGACAAAAGTGCTAATTGTTTCCCGATATTTAGGATCGTTGTTGGGTTTTTGCTTGAAAGAAATTGTGAGTTGGGTAACGCCAGCTTGAATTAATGCTTGTTCGCCGACAAGATAACCGAGTTTAGGATGCCAACCAAGGGCTGTAATTTGGTTCTTCTTGTTATTAATTTCCAGCATCTGGGGGGGGTCGATGCTTTCCACTATCGCTTTAGCTACAGCCGTTTCACCGTGCCCCAAATCAAAACCGATTGTTTCTAAAATTTCCATACCCTTATTGTCTATTATTCTCTAGAAGCGGAATATGCTGGCTCAATTACCCTACCGCGCCGAATCAAGCGATCGCCTTTCAACAAAGCCGGAGTTAGAGTTACGTGATCTTTGGTATCGGGGTCGATACTTGGCTCAAAGTCAAAATAATTGCGATCGCTATTTGATCGGTAAACTTGAGCGTTAATTCCCTGAGACATTAAAATCTGTGGCAAAAGTTTCGCCAGTTCATAAGCCATTTGGGGTTTATCAAGTTTGGATGCGCCCATTAGCCTTTGCAGAAAATTCAATAGCTCTGGCAGTTCTTCTATTGCTAAGTCGCCTTCATGTTTATTCCATTCTTCTACTCTAGCTACTGCTAGGTCGATAGTGTTGAGAGCATCGCCAAGATGATCTAAAAATACATTGCTATCAACCCGAAGCAGATGTTTAGGTAATTCCAATAGCTCTGAAGACATAGAATTTTGCTGATTCTTTAACTCAAGTTGAAGCACAACTTCTACTCCTAGAAGTAGAGATGTTAGTAAGATAGCCATCCATGCACCTGGGCTAGTTTTAGTTAAAGAGAACAACGAACCTAAGATGCCTATATAAATTAGTCCCTTTAGCAGTTTTAGGATTAATCTGCTGGAAAAAAACCTTGTACTTGGGTTAGTAAATTGCTTTTGCTCTGTTGGAGCAATTTGAGAATAGTTAGCCGCAGCAAGAGTAGCGATGGACTGCCGCAGCGTATCTAGGAAAAAGGAAGCCAGACGAATTTGAGCCAGATTAAGTTTTTCAATGTAAATTCTTTCGAGATTATCAAGTCGATTCTGAACCAACTTAATTATCTCCTCAATATTGGTTGTGTTATCAATATCTGTCTGGAGTTGGTTGCGTTCTTCGTTAAAAAGTGAAGTGATTGTTTTCATTGCGTTGACTAAGACTTTAAAGTTACTAACAAGAGTGAAATGAGCAGACAACTGCTTATTTAAACCTGTAATCACATGATGACTGATGTAATTAATCTAAGTTGTGTGGTTCTAGAATTTTTTGACTGGAAAATTGCGCCTAATGTTATGTAGAAATCTTGCATATAGTTGAGATCGCACCTAGACTGCTGATGAGGCAGGTTCACTGGCTCGTTTGAACGTGCAAATTACTACCCATCAGAAGGAGGAGCAGAATGTTTATCTGCGTTATTGCAGACTACGGTACAGGAGATCCGGCATTTACAGAAGTCACACAACGTTTGCTGATGGCTTCTCCCGATGCCCAAATTCATTTGCTTTCGGTTCCAGCATTCAGTACCTTGGCAACGGGATTCTGGATTGCCCAACTAGGACTTAACCCTGGCCCTAGCGATCGCCTAATTTATCATAACTGTGCGCCTCGTCAGGATGATCTTAAAGCCCGTCGAGACAATGAAGGTGAAGGACTAACTTATGCTCTTTTATCTAATGGTGTAAAAGTAGTAGGTGTGAATGCAGGCTACACCCTCTCCTTTATCAAAGACTATACAAAGGAGTTGCGAGTGGTCAACGTTGCTCGTGGTGGTTCGCAGTTTCGCTCACGGGATGTCTTTCCTCCTCCGGCGGCGGCCATTATGAATGAAGATTTTAGCCTTCTGGGAGATAGCCTTAAGAGCGAGCAAATCCCAGATGTTCCACCAGATCGAATCGCTTGGATTGATGGCTACGGCAACATTAAAACAACTATTGGGGCGCATACACTCAACTTGGAGCCTCAAAGCAAGATCGTGATCCGAATTGGAGATGTAGTGAGTGATGCAGTGTATTCTGATGGTAGCTTCAAGGTGTCTGAAGGGACTTTAGCCTTTGCTCCTGGTAGTTCCGGTTGGTCAAGAGGCGATTCAAAAGAACCATTGCGCTTTTTAGAATTGTTTCTGCGCGGAGGAAGTGCTTGGGAACGCTTTGGCCGTCCCCGCGTGAATCAGCAAGTAACTCAAATTGCGTAAACTATAGCGGTTCCCAATTGCATGGAATACAGACCTAACCCCCAGCCCCTTCCCTTCTAGCGTTGGGGAGTAAGATTCAAAGCCTCTCTCCTTAAAGGAAGTGAGGAATGGAAGTGAGGTTAAAACTGTACTGCAACCAAGCGAAAACCGCTATATCTGCGCTTACCTGAAGGTTAACTAGAAAATTGTAGGTTGGGTTGAGGAACAAAACCCAACATTTTTCTGGGTTTGTTGGGTAACGCATTGCCTCAACCCAACCTACAAATATTCTTAACTGAAGCCCCTTCATTTGATGGAGGGATACCGGGTAATTCAAGACAGTATCCAGCACCATAGACTGTTTTTATATAGCGAGGGTGGCGGGGATCTGGTTCTAGTTGGTTTTCAAGTGGCAAATATGCACTCAAATCGTTTTTAGGGACTTCCAAGTAAAAAAATATTCCATTGCTATTGTTCACTGTTGACTGTTGACGGTTCACGAGTTTTCAGTCAACAGTCAACAATCATCAGTCAACGACTTTAAGTGGAATAATTTATTTTTTGGAGTTCCCCTATGTCATCATCAGGATCAATCTGCCTTGGCTGTAGCAACTTTTGCCTTCACGTTTGAGTGTTTCGCGCAGGCTGTAGCAGCTTCCGCCTTCACGTTTGAGTGTTTCGCGCAGGCTGTAGCAACTTCTGCCTTCACGTTTGAGTGTTTCGCGCAGGCTGTAGCAACTTCTGCCTTGACTGTAGCAGCTTCCGCTTTCACGTTTGAGTGTTTCGCGCAGGCTGTAGCAGCTTCTTCTCTGACGTTATCAAAAGTAGCTGTAAATTACTGAAATTTTAAGCTTATAGGACTTACGCATTGACAAGAAAACGCAAATATGCATAAGTTAAAAATCACATCTTTCGTAAGGGCACAGCATTGCTCATACGTGTCAACTTAAGGTAAAAACCATGTCCCGCAAGGAACTTCAGTAGACTTTAGCTATTAGCCCTGAAATTTATTTCTGGGCGGGCGTGGAAGCCAACAGATAAGCGATTTTTAGCTTAAATTGACACCAATGAGCAAATCTTAGCCCCTACAGCATGGCCTATTTACGTAGTTTACCGCCGTAGGCATCGCAGGATAATTAAAAAAAGCCTGAAACAACGGATTTTCGTTAATCCACATCACGATGCATTTGTACAGTGCGTAAGTCCTAGCTTCTTGATAAAAATCAATAATTTTACGTATGACAACTTTTTAAACAATTGTCCACTATAGAGTTATGTAAATTTGAAAAATGAGTAACAATTATGGCAAGACCAAAACGTAATTCACGTATTCTTGGCAAAGCTGAAACACGTCTAGCAAGCATTAAATCTATCAATTCAAGTCTAGATGTCGGAGAGGGATTGTCAGTCAATGCTTATACTGTAAAAATCGAAAGCCTGCGACAATCTCTAGAAGCATACAATACCACCCTCTCCACTATTGATATCTTGTTAACCCAAATCCTTGAAAATGAAAAACATTTGGCAGATTATTCTGATAAATTTTTGCGTGGTATAGCTTATAAATTTGGTAATAATAGCTATGAGTATCAGATGGCTGGAGGTACTCGTAAAAGCAATCGCAAGCGTATTGTGCGTCAAAGTGTGGTTTCTGCTCTTGGTCAACCTGCTCCTACTGGTTTGCAAATCAAATAGGATATCGCAGTCTTTAATCATTGAAACGTTGCATTGCAACAAATACAACAGTGAATATGAGAGGCCGGTAGTGTTTGCAAAAACGATGATGGGATTATGCGATCGCAATATTTTAACGAAAAGCGATACACTAGGAAAAATCGTGCGATCGCTTAATATAAAAATATCCGCAACGCCCAGCCAACAGGTGAAAAGCTATGTCAGAAACTATCCTAGCTGCACCAGATATTCAACTCCCACCCACCCAAGCAGAATTACCCTATGATGACGGTATCCCAATGGAAAGCGCACGCCATAAAGCCCAGATGGACTTGCTCATCGATGCTCTGATACCTTGGTTGGAAGAACGAGAAGATGGGTTTATTGGCGGTAATATGTTCGTTTACTACAGTCTGGCGCAGGTGCGAAACAAAGATTTTAAAGGGCCAGACTTTTTTGCTGTGTTGGGAGTCCCCAAAGGAGAACGGCGCAGTTGGGTAGTGTGGGAAGAGGGAAAAGCACCAGATATAGTTATTGAGTTACTTTCTGACAGCACAGCCCAAGCAGACAAAAACTTAAAAAAGCTGATTTACCAAAATCAAATGCGTGTACCAGAATATTTTTGGTATGACCCTTTTAATCCTGATGATTTGGCTGGTTTCTCTAATGACAAAGGAGTTTATCAACCCATTGCCGCAAATGCTCAAAATCAGTTGGTGAGTCAATCTTTAGGGTTAGCATTGCAGCTTTGGCAGGGAAATTATAAAGGTATTAATGCTACTTGGTTACGCTGGGCAATGTCGTTAGGGGAATTACTGCCAACTCCTGAAGAAAAGGAACGCCAAAGGGCAGACAAGGCAGAATCACAGTTATTACAAACTGCACGCAACTTACTTGAGTCTGGGATGACAATCGAACAAGTAGCTAGGTTAACAGGTTTGAATAAATCTGAAATAGAAATGTAGAATTCAGGAGTCAGAATGGGCTATGCCCCGCTGCGCTAACAGAATAGACATCTCCGAAAATGGGCATTGCTGATTGCGGTATGAAAACGATTGTGCATTCCGGTGAAAATCCTTGTAAAGACGTAAAATTTTACGTCTCCACATCCAAAGATATAAAATAGAGTTGAGGCAAAAATGCGTAGGCGCAGCCCGTCGTAGACATCGCCTCAGTAGTTGAAGGTTCCATAGCTTAAAAGCTGGTACAAAAGTATATAAAATTTGTAGGCTAGCACAGCTGTGCTAGCCTACAAACGTGGAAACTCGCCACTCAGTACTGCTTGGGCGATTTCATTCAACGACTGTTACGGAAGCCCCTTCATTTGCTGGAGGTACACCGGGTAATTCCAGACAGTATCCAGCACCATATACTGTTTTGATATAGCGGGGGTGGCGGGGATCTGGTTCTAGCTTGGTTCTCAAGTGGCGAATATGGACTCGAATCGTTTCTATGTCATCATCAGGATCGTAGCCCCAAACTTCTCTGAGGATTTCGCTGGGAGAAACTGTTTGACCGTGGCGTTGCAATAAGCAGTGAAGTAACTCAAATTCCAAGTGAGTCAATTTCACCGTCTCATTAAACCATATTGCCTCAAATCTTTCGGGAACGAGGGTTAATGAGCCATAGTTGAGAATTTCACTGTGCTTTGCGGCTTGGGGAATCCGGTCAGTCCGCCGCAAAAGTGCGCGCACCCGCGCTAGCAGTTCTTCAACTTCAAAAGGCTTGGTGAGGTAGTCATCTGCGCCAGCATTGAAGCCTTCCACCTTGTCCTGAGTTTGGCTCAAAGCCGTCAACATTAACACGGGAATCTCAGAGGTGCGATCGTCTCGGCGCAGGCGTTGGCAAACGGTAAACCCATCTACTCTGGGCAACATCAAATCGAGCATGATCAAGTCTGGTTGCAGCTGGAGAGCCAGCGCTTGACCTTTGATGCCGTCTTCAGCTTGACTAACATCGTAGCCAGCCATTTCCAAGTTGACGGCAACTAGTTCTGAAATCGCTGGGTCATCGTCTATGACAAGAATCCTCGGCATTCTTAAAAATTATTACTACTTGTTAAGGATAATTAACAACCTTTGATAGATACAAAGATTTTTGAATCGATTCTAAAAAAGCTTTAAATCTTACATAAATATTAAGATTAAATGACTGTGAAATCAAGACTCAATTACATGAAACCTTATAGTCTATGATGTGTTATGCTCCCCCCTACAATCCGTCTTGGTTTTTACAAAACGGTCTAATGATGACTGTGTACACCGCTTTGTGGGGAAAACGTCACTGGCAAAGTACTACTAAAGACCCAGAACCGTCTTATCACGAGAAAATATTCATTGGTGGCCAAGGTGTGCCAATTTTTGGCTTGGTTGCCATCCCGGAAAATGCTCATAGCACGATTATCGGTACTTATGGGATTACTGGGGAGCTAGAGACGGAATGGTTTTTGAGGGTGCTGGGACGTAAGGCTTACGCTCAAGGGTACGCTGTGGTGTTATTTGATTGGCGTGCCCACGGCAAAACTGCCGAATTGTCCCCGACTCTGACTTCTGATGGTTTGTATGAAGGGGAAGATTTTGTTCGTATCGCTGCTGCTGCTAAGGCAATGGGATGTCCTGGGAAATTTTGGTTTACAGGGTATTCTTTAGGAGGGCAATTGGCGTTATGGGCGGTGAAGGTTGCCGGTGAGGTGATTAGGGAGGATGAAGATTTAGGACTAAAAGATAGCGATATTGGCGGTGGTGTGGTGATTTGTCCGAGTTTGGATTCACAGCGATCGCTATCTTATCTAGTTACAAAGCCCTTTGGCAGATATTTGGAAGCCGGGATTGCCCAAAATTTAAAAAAACTGGCGTGGCGAATCCATGATGCCCATCCGGGAAGTATTGACCCAGCAGCAATTGAACGGGCAAATAGTATCTGGGGTTTTGACAATGAACTGGTAATTAACCGATTAGGTTTTCCTTCTGTGGAAGCATATTACCAAGCTAGTAGTGCTTTACAAATATTGCCGCAAATCTCAAAACCGACTTTGATTTTATATGCTGCTGATGATCCACTTTTTGACCCAGCTATCATACCAGAATTAGAAGAAGCGTGCGATCGCAATCCTGCAATAGATTTGTTACTCACTCAGTACGGCGGCCATGTTGGCTATTTGAGCAGCAAAGAGTGTCAGCGGCAAGTAAACGATTCTGATCCTTGGTGGGCATGGAATCGGGTTTTACAATGGTTGGAGGAAAAGCGAATAAAGTAGTAGGCAAGACAATGTTTTAGCAGCTAGGATACTCGACGGATGGAGTCGTATTGTTTGAAAGTCCAAAATAGAAAAAAGGCGTTGACTAAGAAGTTACCACAATATTATTGGTAAACCAGCAATGACAGAAGCAATACCTGTCCAGAGAGTAAAGCGCTCAATATCTAATTCATCCAAAGCAACGCTCATTTCCTTAATTGCTAATACAAGCGCTGTCAGTAGCAGCACAAAGAAGGCAAGATACTCAAAATTATTTATCATTCATCCTCGCTATCTCCACAAAAAAGTAATCCTCATAGGTTTTTAACAAGCTTTGCTAAGGGTTTTTTGTTTCAGATTTAACAATTTAGGATAAAAATTATTTACCTTTGAAGATATCTCTATTTCAAATAGCCAGGACTTACGCAAAATTATGAAAAAACGAACCGCAAAGGACGCAAAGGAGAGGCAGCGCGGTCTTGGGGGTTTCCCCCATGAGCGACTGCTGTCACAAAGTAATAAGAGTTTGAGAGAGTTTTGCGTAAGTCCTAATAGCCAGACTTAATTTATTTATGGGGATTTCCCCCCTGCTCCCTGCCCCTTTTCCTCTTTTTGACGGCATGGCTACGCTTACCGCATTGGTCTGGGGCATAGTATAGTAGCGCTAAAGCGTCAAACCACATCCACCGATAATAATCCTCGTAAGTGAAGTACTCCGGCTTGCTACGCTGAAGCCGGAGCTTCAAAATAACAACCATCATCGTTTCGCGTCTCATTCGCCGTTGCCACGTTGGGTATATCACAAGGATATTCGGGACTAAACCCGATGATAGCGCAGCGTTAGCGAGTCATCGAGCGTCTGGTCTTACACAGCGTCTCTACTGGTTGCCCAGTTTTATCTCTTCATAGAGAGAACCCGCGCAGCCGTCCGCCTTCCGCAGACAGTTTTATTACTTTTCCGTACACCTTTGTATGGCTTATTTTTACCGTAGGACGTAACCTGTGCGTTCCAGTGACCAAGGTCTTTCCCCCTTTCTCTCGCTCTTAGTCTAGGCAAGCGTTTTACCGCTACTGTGGCCGTTTGTTATATGAGTCGAGTGGGTGGGTCAACAACCATTTATATATTACCATAGATGTATCCATTCTGATGATACATTATGAAAGAAAGATCCATTAGAGTTAGGTTATCGCAAAAACGAAATGACAAGCTTAAGGCTTATGCGAACAGCAAAGAAAAGACAGTTACACAGTTGGTCGAAGATTGGATCGATAGGTTGCCTAGCCCCAAGATTGACGACTCCTTATCCAACCCACTCCATAAATCTTCCTGACGGTTGATATTGGTCGGAGTTGGAATCGTCGCCGTCCGCTCCCTATCCCCACCCTACTAAGAGTTTACTGGTGGGGACTTCCGCGATACGTTAAACAAAGTACTAGGGTACAACTCCCTTGATTTTTGGACTCAATGACCGCTCATAATCATATTTGGCTAACTGCACCGACAGATTTAACTTTGCAACTGGATGAGATTCATGTCTGGCGTATAGACCTTGACCAACCAGAAGTACAGCTGCAAAATTTAGCAGCGACTCTTTCCAGTGACGAAATGGCTCGTGCTGAACGGTTCTATTTTCAGGAACATCGGCAGCGTTTCATTGCTGGTCGTGGTATTCTCCGAACTATATTAGGTCGCTATTTGGGTATCCAGCCCCTACAAGTGCAGTTTAATTATCAACAGCGTGGCAAACCAGTATTAGCAGATACATTTGCCGATAGTGGACTGGCGTTTAACTTGTCTCATTCTCAAGAGTTGGCTTTGTGTGCGGTGAATTGTACTGGAGAAATTGGTGTAGACCTAGAATATATTCGCCCGATGTCTGATCTGGAAGCTCTTGCCAAACGGTTCTTTTTACCGAGAGAATATGAAATGTTGCGATCGCTATCTGCAAACCAACAGCAAGAGGTATTTTTCCGTTACTGGACTTGTAAGGAAGCTTATTTAAAAGCAACTGGAGACGGACTATCCCAGTTAGAGCAAATTGAAGTATCGTTGACTCCCACAGAACCAGCCAAGTTACGGGTAACTGAAGACTGGAGTCTTTTTGAACTAGTACCTGCTAACAATTATGTTGCTGCTGTTGCAGTGGCGAATTTAGGCTGGAATTTAAAGTTTTGGCAGTATTAATACTTGTCATTTGTCATTTGTCATTAGTTATTCTTCCCCAATGCCCAATGCCCTACTTATCCTCCTGCATATTTCGCACAATTTTTGTCACTAGTTTTCTAGGTACAAATCTGACGCTTTTTGCAAGTAGTTTATTCATAAAACCAGGAATAACAATGGTTTTGCCCTTCATTAAGCCGCGAAAACCAATTTCGGCTACAGTTTGTGCATCCATCATCCTCTTACCCTTGAGCAACTTCGAGTCAGCCATCCCGGTTCTTTCATGAAAACCAGATTCTGTTGAGCCTGGGCAAAGAACTGTCACAGTGACACCTGTACCTTCTAATTCATTAGCGATCGCTTCAGAAAAAGATAAAATATAAGCCTTAGTAGCAAAATAAACCGCCATCAAAGGCCCTGGTTGAAAGGCAGCAGCCGAGGCGACGTTTAAGATTTTACCTTCACCTTGCTTTATCATCCCCTTCACGAATAGCTTAGTTAAATGGGTGAGGCACACCAAATTTACCTGTAACATTTCCAGTTCAGTCGCTAAATCTGTTTCGTGAAATAATCCATGTATACCAAATCCAGCATTATTTACCAGCACATCAACATTAATATTGGCGAGTTGCAACTCCGTGAAAATTTCTTCAGGAGCAGTTGATATAGATAAATCCTTAACAATAGTTTTGACAAGATTTCCAAATTGTTTTTGGAATTTATCTGCAATTTCTACTAGCTTTAGCCCGTTTCTGTCTACTAAGACTAGATTGTAATCATGAGTAGCAAAAATACAGGCTAATTCGTAGCCAATTCCACCGGCTGCCCCAGTAATAAGAGCAGTTTTTTTGCTCTGAATTTGATGTGTTTTGTTCATGTAAAAATATTGGTGAATTCAACTTGATGAAGCTGCCTTGCATTTACAGTGGTTCTCGTTCTACAATTAAGTACGCGTAATATTTGAACCGACAATAACTGTCTTGAGTTATTAGCATTTCAAATACTTGTGTGATGCCTTGGATATATGTAACAAGTCCAAACGTAAATTTAGGACTTATACATCGAATAAGTGGAGCATTAAAGAAGTTTGGTGATTTCAAGCTACTAGCACTGGCTTTTGATTACTTACAAAAGCCAGCAGTCAAAATCAAACTTTTATGCCCGACATTAACTATTCTATCTTCAATTGCTTCTGTCAAGTGGTGAATCCTAAAAATTTACATTATTGAGCATAAAAAAACAGGGCAATTATATTGCCACTGTTGGTATATAAGTTGTTGCTGGCATCTGAAATATTAACTGTTCAGTAGTACTGAGTTTTAAAAAACATGGACTAAACAAAATTATTTTTTGGGTGTGTTACGGTTTCCTAAACACACCGACAGTATCAAGATAGCGCGTTATGTTCCTAAGCTTAGAAATCCTCCTAAACCCCCCTTAAAAAGTAATATGGTTCAGTTAAGGCTAGCGGTCTTTGTCAAAGTCATTTTTTTAACGTAGACGCTTCTCTACGAGACGCTACGCGAACGGCTTCCCGCAGGGTACCGCAGAGGCACAGAGGACACAGAGAAAAGAAAGAGAAAGAAAAAATTGCTTAACTGAACTGTATTGCCTTAAAAAGGGGGAGTTTGACTCCAGTTCCCCCCTTTTTAAGGGGGGTTAGGGGGGATCTCTAAGTGCCTAAAAGCACAGCTAAACATTCTACGCAAGTTGAAATTCCTAAGCGAGATTCAAGAAACCACTTTGAATCAAGTAGGCGGTATAAGTCATAAACAATTGAGAGTCAATTGGAGGACAAGCAATAGAACTACCTGCTAGTGCATGGAGAGTATCTTGGCAGCTAATATGGGGTCTTCTAGCTTGTAAGTACAAATCAGGAATAGTCAGTTGTTCATCAGACCAACGTTCTAGCAAAAATGGCCGCAGAGTGTACAAAGGATTGTCAGCAGAAGTCACATTATTGATTAACTCAGATTGCCATTTTTCGTAAGGAATCATTTCAACTGAATAACCGAAAGAGCGTATCCACTCAACTAGCATTTTCAAAGCTGCGGGTTGGGGATGTTGTAAATTGAAAGCCTTACCTATGGATTCTTTTTGGCGTGATAGATAAACGATCGCTTTACTTACATAATCCACAGGTGACATATCCAACATATAATCTACATCAGGGAAATATCCCATTTGTAGACAGCCTTTGGTCATCAAATTGATAAAGTCATGTGTGTTACAAATGCCTGTTTTGCTATCACCTGAAATCAGTGGTGGTCTGTGGATAGTTACAGGCAGTCCACGGTCACGAGCAATTTTGACTAACTTTTCGGCTACCCATTTTGTTTGTGAGTAACCAAGATAAATACCTTCCCAATGATTGAATTCATCCTGCTCTTTGACAACCTTACCAGCATAAGCAGTGGATTCAAAAACAGCAACACTAGAAACGTAATGTACAGGCTTGACTTTAATTTGACAAGCCAATCTCAAAACTTCTTGTGTTCCTAAAACATTGGCTGCTTTCAGTGCAGAGTATGGGAAAACATAATTCAACAAAGCAGCACTATGATAAATAGTATCAATATTGGCAGCTAAAATTTGAAACTGTTCCGAACCAATACCTAACAATGGCTGAGATAAATCGCCGACAATCGGAATAATTCTGGATTTAAATTCTTCCTGCCAAATTGCATACTGTTGCAAATTATTTTGGAGTTTGCTTTTGCCTTCTTCAGCATTAGCAGCACGCACTAAGCAATAGATATCCGCATTAGTTTCCTGTAGCAATTCTCGGATGATAAAAGCTCCTAAAAAGCCTGTTCCTCCAGTTAAAAAGATGTTCTTGGGTTCACCCACAAGCACATTAGATGCAGCACCAGGATGGATGGTAGGATCAAGAACAGCCTCAGCACCTAAATCTAGAACAGAGGGTGGAGTGTTGGCATTAGAGGCTACTACCTTTGTATCTTGAACTGGTGAACCTTCTTGCACTTCTTCAGCTAAACGCTGTGAAAGAGCCTCAATATTTGGGTAATGCCACAGAAGCAATGGAGAGGGTTGAAATCCGAGCAACTTTTCTAAGTTACTTACTAGAATCATTGCTTGGGCTGAATCCAACCCATAGTTTTCTAAATGTTCTTTGACATCTATTTCGTCAGTTGCTACTCCTAGCAACTTAGCTAAGTTAGATACCAAAAATATTTGAATATCGTCTGCGGTGAAAGACTGTTTTATAGTCATTTTTAAAGCTCCAACAATGATGTAGAACGAACAGGGTGATATTGACTGTAATAATCGGAAGCTTGCAGTCCTTGAATTTTCAAATTTTGAACACGGTACAAAAAGGCTGCACCAGTCATAATTTGATTAGCAACATCAACTACACCACGATTATTTGGTTCAGACAGGTAGGAACCGCGTACCCAGTCATTGAAACCGCCCATTGCCGGGCCACACCAAATTTGATAATCGACTTCTCTACCTTTTTCACCAGAACTCGACCAGCGAGAAGATAATCCTAAATACCAACGGAAAATCAACGCCATTTTCAGTTTAGGATTATTGACTGCTTTCCCAAGTTTCTCAGGATTCTTTTGGGACAAATAAGCCGCAGTTCCTTCCCATACTTCGGCAATAGTTTTGCGAAAAACTTGTTTTTCTAATTTCTCTCTTTCTGCAAGGGGGATGCTTTCAATGGAATCATAAGCGCGATAGAGTTCAAATAATTTCTGCGCTCGCATGGGGAACATTGTACCCCGTTTAAGAACTTGCAATTTGACTCCCATTTCAAACATATCGGCTGCTGGAGCCATTATCATATCAGCCATTTCAGCTTGGGCTAGTAACTTTTTGGTATGTTCACAAGCCCCAGATTCAACACATGACTGATTGATTGAGCCAGTCATTATATAAGCAGCACCCATCATAAAAGCTGCTAATGCTGATTGTGGTGTCCCAATTCCCCCTGCAACGCCGATTCTAATGGGTGTTTGGTAATGATATTGTGCTTGAATTTCATCCCGCAAGGCAATAATAGAAGGTAATACACAAACCAGGGGACGATTATCTGTATGTCCTCCAGAATCAGCCTCGACGGTAATATCATCAGCCATCGGAACTTGGGCTGCAAGGGTTGCTTGTAACTCAGTAATTAACCCTTGTTCAAGAAGTTCTTTGATTATTCTGGCTGGTGCTGGTTGCAGAAATTTAGTCGCAACTTCTCGGCGAGAAATTTTGGCAATGATTTTATTTTTGATTTCAATTTGATTGGCGTTATTCAACCCCAATCCAGCAACCCGGTAATAAACAATGTTGGGTGTCAAGTCGAGAAATGCAGAGGCTTCTACTGTTCTCACTTGATATTTGAGATATAAATCCACTGCGCGGCGTTCAATCGCAGGTTCGTTAGGACTGTGGATTAGATTAAATGCGTAGGGCCCTTGAGGTAAGGCTTGTTGAATGCAATTTATGGCTGCTTCCAAACGTTCTGGAGTTAAACCACCTGCACCAAATGAACTCAAAATTTGCTCTTTTCCGAGTGCAATGACCATTTCTTCGGAAGCAATTCCGCCAGCCATTGCGCCGGTAACGTAGGCATATTTTACTCCATGAGAGGAGAGAAAATTCGGATCTCCAAACTGTTGAATACGGATTGGGGCTGCAAATGTTAACAGTTCTACTTGTGCTGTTGTGCCATTATCACCAGGGGATAAATAACCCTCATTAGTGACACCGATTTTTCCGGCAACTTTCACGATGTAGCAGGGTTTATTTAACACCATCAATTTATCTTTGATGGTTTGTTTCTCAAAAGATACAGTTTCTAAAGAACCTTTCCAAACTTGGTTTTTGTTATGCGACCAAGCGGAGAAGTTAAGACCATTATCGTGTTTACTTAGTACCGTATCTACGGTTGTCACGGTAGTTATCCCTCGGATTATACAAACAATGGATGATAAAGTTAAAGGAGTCTATATTTTCATACCAATTCTCCATGAAGATGGACGTAATAATTTTTAAACGAACCGCATTCGCGCAGCGTCTCGTTAGAGAAGGACGCAAAGGGCGCAAAGGAAGAGATAAGTTAAGAATTAGTCGGTGCAAGTTGAGAGAGAATTGGTATGAGATATTAAGATTCGTCGTTAAGTAAGTTTTGGGCGCAAGCTAGTTGTAATTGAATGATTTCGCTCATTTGCTGACTGTAATCTTGTCTAGCTTGTAAAAAAGCAGTGTGTGCTTTAGTTATCTTTGAATTATTAGCATTGAGCTTTTGATACTGGGTCTTATTTAAATCAAACATGCTGATGATGCTACTAATTTTTTGAGTTCTGACGGGTGGGAAAGAAACAGGAATTGGCTGTCTAATTGCGCTTGACTCAGAAGATTGTAATTGTTCTCTCGGTTCAAAAACGTTATCAATGATATTTTTCGGTTTTACTTCTTCTGGCTGAGGCAAGATGTTAGGGGAGTAATTCTCTTCTGTGGTTATTTGGTTGGAAATATTAAGAGAATCTGTGATTTCAGATGGTTGGAGATTAGGTATCTTTGGATGCTGTATTTTGAAGCGATCGCTCCTAAGATCCCCAGCAAAATCTTCAACAAGTTTACGATTTTCTTCGCTCAAAATTGTAGCTGCGATCGCTTTCCCACCCAAGGTAACTGTTCTCAATGTTGCTTTACTTGAATTAGCACTTTCTTGGGCTTTGCTGTACAACGGTGATAAATCCACGTTCACCTGATGACTGAGTAGTTTTGCTAATGCTTTGACCATCGAAGCATGGTCATCCATTCCCCTACGATTTAGAGAAACTGTAATGTGTTCTTTGCTGCCGAGAATTTTATCAATCCATCGTGAACAAACACTACCCGCGCCTGCTTCTAAAAATATTTTGACCCCATCGCCGTAGACACGATTTACTAATTGCGGAAAATCAAGTTCTTGGCACAATCCTTTAGCGATGTTATGCGCGATGGCTTCTCTACGAGAGGCTTCGCCAACGCCAACGCCAAGGGCGAACGCATCACTATCAAGTACAATTGGTTGATAATCGGCGGCTGAGTAAAAAACGATACCGGGAAGATTTTGCGATGGTAAGGTGTTTACCTTCTTGATTTCCTCGTACTGCGATCGCATCGCTTCACAATGTATCACATGGTCGAAGGGAGCGGGGAAAGAATTGCAACCTAAAGTTTGAATCACTCGCTTGCAGGCTGCATCTTCACCAGCAATTAATACTTCTTCTGGTGTGTTGATTTGAGTTAAGTAGACGCGATTCTCATGTTTCAGGCATTCTCTAACTTGAGATGGAGTAGCCATGAGAACATAGGTATTCCAAAAATTGTTGTTTGGTGAATCTGTTAATCCCCAATATTCCCGCACAGCATTTTTCGGCCCAGATAATTTATCGCCAAATAGAGGTGATGAATTTAAGGTGTTACTTCCGCCCTCAAAATCACTCCAAACCCCTTGGGCAACCATCATACTAGTTTCACCCAAGCTATACCCAAATACAGATTGCGGCTTGACTTGAAAATCATCTCGGAAAATTGCTGTCATGTATCTAGCAAAGGCGATTTCACTTTCAAACATTGCCAGTGAATCATCTAACAATTGCTTTTCGAGTGTTTCTAGTTGTCTAGTCGTCAATTTAGGTAAGCTTCTGGGATAAACCAACTTTTCAACATCAGCAGCCCGATTGTAGAGATTGTTACTTTTTAAGTCCTCGAAGACTTTAGGAAATAAGCGAAAAACAGTCCGACCAATGCCAATATAAGAATTGACTGCTGCGGGGTAAACGTAAGCAACTGCTCCAGTTTTACCCAATGGTTTTGCTGTGAAATAACTTCCTATTGGTGTTTGCCAATCTGTGCCGTTTTCAAAGGCATTATTTATACCTTTACGGGCAGATTCAATTTCTTTGAGTAAATCTTTTGTGTTACGTCCTGTAATTGATAAGACGTATTTTGGATTAGAATGCTGTTGAAAAGTAGCGAATGTTTCGCTGGCGGTAGCTGATAAAGAAGAACTCGCTTCTATGGTATTTTGGAGATTGTTGAGAAGATCGGAGATGGTGGTGCGATCGCTAACTGCTATAGGAAACAGATGAAAAGGCATTTGTTGCAAATATCTGTTGTCGCGTTCCTCTTGGCTAGGTTCTTCCGATAAGATTAAATGGGCGTAACTGCCATCTATACCCATGCTATTAATTGCTGCTATTCTGCGTGTGCCGCCTTTATCGACAAACCAAGGTCTTGATTCCATTGCCACATAGAAAGGGCTACCTTCCCATACTTGCGGTGTTTTGACACCAGACCATTTGGGTGTGGCGGGAATATACCTGTAATAAAGACAGAGAGCGGTTTTGATTAAGCTAGCAATTCCCGATGCTGTATAGGTGTGACCGATATTGGCTTTGACGCTGCCCAATGCACAGTGCAGACCGTTGCCCACTTTCGGATAAGCTTGGAGTAAACCTGTGATTTCGGCTTCATCTTCCTGGGGAACGCCGCTACCGAAGACTTCCACATAGTTAACCTCTGTGGGTTGAATTTCCGCCATCTCGAAAGCTTGTTTGCAGACATTGCTGATAGCTGAAGCATCAGGTTTTACCAAAGCATCACTTAAAGTAGAATTACCTTGTGCGAAACTCATGGCATCAATTACTGCATAGATGCGTTCGTTGTCTTCTTTAGCAGCTTCGTAGCGCTTGAGGACGACAGCACCTGCACCTTCGCCAACCGTCCAGCCATTAGCTTGTTGGTCATAACCCAACGTATTGACACCCGTATTAATTGGGGCAAATTGGCTGCGGAATAAGACGTTTTCTACACCACCGGCTAAATCTACCGCACCCACAACCACTGCGTCTACTTCTCCAGTAGCGAGTAGCATTTGGGCAACTTCCAACGCTTTGAGAGCAGAATTTTCGCCAGCGCTGACGGTGAATGCAGGGCCAGTGAAATTCCACAAAGCAGAAATCCGACTCGCCATGATGTTGGCGATGTGACTCACATATTCGCCGATTTCTACAGGTTGGTGAATGCTATCTTTAACAATGGTTTCCAGTTGCGCCAGGTGTTCAGCAGGTAGAGAAATTCCTTGGTTGAGTAAGCCGTCCTTAACTTGCCAAGAGAGATTCCATCTTTGCTGTAGCTGATGCACGGAAAATTCTGTCTCGGCGGCGACTATAACCGCTACATTGCCGCCTTCCTGTAGTTTCGCATCTTTTAGGGCGCGATCGCTAACTTTCAGAAGCAACAATTGTTGTGGGTTTAATTTCTCTATCTCATTCGGTGGGATTTTGCACGATAAAGTATCGATTTCAAAATCTTTAATGTATGCTCCTAGTGGTGCTTTACCGTCTGTTAAACCGTACTCTTTCAAGACACTTTCTTGATTTTCTATACCATGCCATCTTTGAGGCGGTAGAGAAGTAAAATGCTGTGTTCCATCATAAATACTCCGTTCAAAAGCATCTAAGCCATTGCAGTTACCAAAAAAGGCATCCATGCCAACAATGGCAACTTTGGTAGGTGGAACAGGTGGAGTTGATTCAACTGATTCTGTTGTAGTTCCTTGTTCTAAAATCAGATGAGAATTAGTACCGCCAAAACCAAAAGCACTGATAGCCGCCCGTTTAATTGGTGCGTTATTATTCGGCCATGCTGTAGCTGTTCTAACAATTTTATCGGCGGAAATTGTACCTTTTTCTGATGTTAAAGGTTCAGAAACATTCATAGTTGCTGGAATTACACCATGAGACATACTCAAAATCACCTTAGTCAAGCCAACCATGCCAGCAGCAGTTAGCAAGTGACCTGTATTTGCTTTGGCAGAACCCACCAGAGGCGCAGCTTGATTTTGACCAAAGAATGTTTCGATGGAGTTAAATTCGGTTGTATCTCCTAGTAATGTGCCAGTGGCGTGACACTCTAAATAATCAATTGTTTTGGGACTAAATTTCGCCTCATTATAGGCTCGCTCAAAAGCTAAAACTTGCCCTTTAGGATTCGGACTCAGTAAATGTTTACCTTTGCCATCATTCGAGAGTCCATTACCGCAGATAGTGGCGAGAATATTATCATCATCTCTAACTGCATCAGAATATCTCTTCAGCATTACCATCCCAACACCATCGGCGGGAATTAGCCCTCTAGAGGATTTATCTAAGGGGCGGCTGATACCGTTTTCTGCATACCCTTGAACACCGGAAAATAACATTCGCACGAATAAGGAATCTGCACAACTGATGGCTCCAGCTAACATAACATCAGCTTTGTGTGACCACAAGTAATGAGATGCTAGTTTAATAGCATAAAATGAGGACGAACAAGCAGCATCCAGACATAAATTAATCTGGGATAGAGATAAAGCTTGAGCAACGATAGATGCTGGTAAACCAGATATCATCGCATTGTATAAAGACGCTTTAGTTGCACTTGGGACAGTTAAATCAAAGTCTTCATACTGCAAAAGTTCTCTAACGGCAGGATTAATAGCTTGCTGGTAAATTGGAGAGAATAATTGATTAGATAATTTTGTCGGGAATGATAAATTACCTAAAATTACGCCGCATTTTGCCAAGACAGTTTGATTACCCCAATAACCACTTTGTACAATTGCTTGTTTAGCGGCATACAATGACCATTTGAAGGTGTTATCTAAACTGTCAACAAATTCTGATGGTAGATTGTATTCAGATGGATTAAACTGGAAGTCGCGGATGTAACCGCCTTTAAGAGAATAAGTTTTGTCTGGTGTACCTTTAACTGGATTGTGAAATATTGTCGGATCTACTCCGATTTCTTCGACGGTTGCAGAGGATGTCGAATCTTTTTGATTAACAATGTTTTGCCAGTATTCTTCAGGGTTTTTAGCATCGGGGAATAGGCATGATAATGCGATGATGGCTATTTTTTCCACGATTTATATGCTCCGAGTTTGGGTATTTAGCAAGAGATAATTAAAAGGCAGGATTTACGCTGTTCCCCAAACTTTGAACGAGGCAAGTTATAGCAATCCTAAGATTAAGCTAGCTTTGATAGTTTGCAGTAAAGACTTTATTGCTTAGTACAACATTTCATGAATTCTCTGCGAACCTTTGCGTTTCCCTTTGCGCCCCTTTGCGTTTAAAATTTAACCCTCAACTCGCCACGAGTTCACACAAATCTGTACTTATAAAACAAGGACTAAAGTCCTTACTACAAACTTTGAATTTCACAGATTACTAGCTTCTGAGCATTTTCATTGACCAAATAATGGCATGAGCGCCGAGCATTCGTGAGTATATTTTACCTTGGCGATCGTGTATGATAAAGTTTGCGATCGCACTGCTTGGTGTCTTAGCTAGTACTTCACAAGAAACGTAAAATGTTTCGTTATGTGGTATCGCTTCAAACTGTTCAAATTTTTCTACTTTTCCAGGTAAACAACCTTCTTGATGAAAGTGTTGTGTCCAAATCCATAAGGCGTGCATACTCAAGTCAGTGGTGTAAGGATTAACCCATTGCACGGGGAACTGTCCTTGTTCCTGTGCAGTGAGTTCTGTCCACAGACATTCTGTTGTGATTTTTTCAGGGCTGATGTTTAAGACTCTTTTGATTTCTTGAAAACCGGGGCCGTGAAATAATGTAGCCCCACCATTTTGGTAAAAATCTTTTCCTGTCGCAGTGATAATATTATCTTCTTCAAGATTGAGAGATTCATAAGTGGGTACATCTGGGATTTCTCGCTGGAGATTGAGTTGAGCGCTAAAATGAAAATGGATTCTGCCTTCTGGATTTTTACTCGAAATTTTAGCTTTAAGTTCGATTCTTTCAAGATTAACTTTAGAAATTTCTTCTATCTCTAAAATATGTTCTTTCGCTAATGTTTCATTGAAAGTAATCCCCTTTAAAACTTTGAAATCTTGGTAATTAAACAACCGATAACCAGGATATAATTGTTCAGAAGCATTGATAATCCATGTCATTGCACAAGTTGCTGGTAAAACTGGAGAACCAGCAATAGTATGATCGTGTAAAAATGGATTAGCCTCTAATGTCATTTGGCGGCGAATACGATAAGTTCGTAGTTCTGAATGTAGTTCTGTAGCCATTGGAACTAGTGGACTACCAATAACAACTTGTGCGGTTGCATGGTTGGCATTATCCATTTCTTTAACCAGCATTTGCGCCCCAACTGCAATCGGAATTATTTCAATTTTTCGCTCTTGAAAAATCTTCTTTAATTCTGCTGTCACCATCCCACTATCCCAAGCGCCCCAGTTGATAGCGACTACATGACAAGAGGGATAAGTTTGCTTAAATATATGGGCTGATTTGTTCAGAATTTCATTTGCGATCGCATAATCAGATTGTCCAGGATTTCCGTAAAAGCCTGTTACTGAAGAAAACAAAACTAGATGCTGAAGTTGATTAGGATTGACGCAAGTTAGCAGGTTTTCTAAACCTTGAACTTTGGCGGTGTAAACTTTTTCAAAATCCTCTTGTGTTTTCTTTTCAATTAACTTATCAGCTAAGTTTCCAGCGCCGTGGATAATTCCTGTAATTGGGCCAAGATGTTGCACAGCAGTGGCAAGTTTTTCTTGTAAAGCTGGCGTATCTGTGACATCGACGCTGATATATTCGGCTTTAGCTCCTGTTTTTTCAATTGCTGCAAGAGTCTTTTTAATTTCGCGGCTGGAGGTTATTTTGTTATATATTTTTTGCACATTCATGGGTGTGGGCTTCTCTCCTTGAGAAAGAAGATTTTCCATGATGCATTTTTTCAATGCGGATTCATCAGAATTTTGAGCATAATCTGGCTCGGTTTCTAATAGTTCGGAGCGACCGAGGAGGATGAATTTGCAGGGTTGCTGTTGGGCTAATCTAATAGTACACTCAGCCGTAATCCCTTTTGCACCGCCGCTCACGACAAAGACAGATGATGGACTAAGCTGGGCTGTTTGTGTCATAAATCCTCGTGAATACCTGCATAAATTGGGTTTTTTGGATATACGAACCGCAAAGGGCGCAAAGGACGCAAAGTAAGAGAGATAAGCAATATTCTTGTAGTAGCAAGAAAGTAAAAAGCATACTAATAGCAGTCTTAAAAATTTGTGAAATTCTCTGTTTATTTCTTTTCTTCTCTACGAGACGCTGCGCGAATGCGCTCTTTGCGTCCTTTGCGGTTCGTTAAAAACAGGAATTTTCACAACTCAAATAAGACTGCTATATCAAAGAACTAATTAATCGGCGATAATGGTGACTCGTCCTTGTGAGCCGTAGCCAACTTCACTTATATAAAGGTTAGGGTCGTGAAGTTCGGCAATTATGTTTTGTACTGACTGTTTGGCATCAAGTCTGGGACTTAGGTCGATCGCACGAGTAAATACCTTTGGCCATTCCCATCTCAGAGTTTTGGTTAATCCGAACAAACCAGCGCCGATCGCACCGAAGTTAACTTTGTACTCTAAACCGAAGGCTCCATCAAGGTGAGCAACTGTGCAGAAACAACTACGTCCATGCTTTGCGGCTTCGTTGAGAGAGGGTTTCAGGTGTTTCGCCATCAAAAATACGTGCTTGACGATCGCCTTTTCTGATTCGTTATAAGAAATACTTCCGGTGTGATTTCCTACAAACATCGGATGTAAGTGGATGAAGGCCCCAATCGCTCCGCAGTGAGATGCGATCGCTTGTAGTTGTTGTTGAAGATGTTCTTCACTTAAGTTTGCTAAGGTGACGCGGGTTACTCCTGTAGGTAAGGGCGCTTGTTGGGCGATGAGCGATTGGGGGAAGCTGATAACTACTACTTTCCAGCCTTTCTCGATTAGGGATTCGGTTAATTTATAAGTGGTGAGGGAACCATCATCGGTGATTAAACCGATGTGTCCCTCTGGTAACGTGAAATCCAAGTAATCGGGCTGTGGTAGACTTCTGAGTTTGACGAGATGGCGCTGGATATTATGCTCTAGTTCATGTTCTAATTGGGGTGGCTGCTGTTGGACAAACTCAGGTTCAGACTTTTTTTTTTCACCTCCAGCCAACTGCTGTAGGTAATCAACTATTTGACCGATGGTGCGGAGGTCTCCGAGTTCTTCGATATTTGGCTTGGGTAAGTTGGGGTACATTTCTTGCATTGCCCCTAAGATTTCTACCCGTTTGATGGAATCAATTCCTAAGTCGGCTTCCATGTCCATTTCCAGTTCCAGCATCTCCACTGGATAGCCGGTCTTATCGCTGGTGATGGCTAACAGGGTTTCACCTAAGTTTGCAAATTCATCACTTGTAACGGCTTCTGGTTCTGGTTCTGGGGTGAATGCAACAACTACGCTTAGTTCCGGTGCAGCGACTACCTCAACTACTGGTGCAGCCTCTACTGGAATCTCGCTTGCTTGTTGTATTTCGTGAATTGCAATTTCTACCGCAACACCTTTGGAAGCGTGCGATCGCAGATACTCTACAACTTGACCGATGGTGCGTTTTTCTGACAGTTCTTCTAAATTGGGCTTGGGTAGGCTGGGGTACATTTCTTGTAGCGCCCCTAAGATTTCCACCCGTTTGATGGAGTCAATCCCTAAATCCGCCTCCATGTCCATGTCCATTTCCAGCATCTCGACTGGGTAGCCGGTTTTGTCGCTGGTGATGGCTAACAGGTTTTTATCCAAGTCAACAATATCGATGGTTGCGCCAGATACAGGTGCAGCAGTTGTGGGTGCTGGTTCTGGAGTGAAGGCAACAACTTCGTTGGCTGGAGGTGAGCTAATTTTGACTACAACCTCAGCTTGAGGTTCTACAACTGGTGGCGCGACTACAGGCTCTACCGTCTCAACGGTGGCGAAGTGCGGTGTGGGAAGTAGAGACGCGATTGATTGGGTCTTTGGAGATACAGGAGTTTCAACTACAGGCTCTACAGCAGGCGGTAGAGGTTCTTGAGTAACATTTAAGCCATTTTTAGCTACAGGCTCAGTTACAGGCAAAGGCTGGCTTTCTACTATCTTGGTAGTAGCGGGTACGGGTGCATCAGTAACAGTTGTTTCTGTGGCAAATGGAGCGAAATTGCTTAGTTTCTCTGTTAGTTGCGTTACTCCCTCACCTGAGATGATTTGAGAATACTCTTGCTGGATGAGTTGGAAAAAGCTCTTAGTATATTCCAGCTGCTCTTGAAGATATTGCTCATGGATGCGTAGGGTTTCACCTTGTTGGGAGTGAAACTGCATCATGCTGCGCTCTAAGCTTTCCATGACAACTAGCTTCATTTTGGCAGTTTCGGCTGTTGATTTACTTTCACTCAACAAGGAATTCTGCTGCTGCATCAGTTGGAAAAACGCTTTAGCGTATTCCATTTGATGATTGAGATAAG
The DNA here is from genome assembly GCA_020829485.1 of Nostoc sp. CHAB 5834. Next base: position 91,608 of record JAIVFU010000013.1, read on the forward strand.
TACCGTGAACTTGTAAATTCTCGGCTTGATTTTCTTGGAACTGTGTCAGGAGATATTCTAAACTTGCTAAAAGTTGTTGGTAATTTGTAAGTTTTTCTGGTGTTGGTTGCATCTTAGATTCCTGGGCTGGTTGTGACAGGGTAACAGGATTCATCTGTTGCTCTGGCTGGGTGATGATATTAGAACTCACACCGTTCATTGCTGGGGTAAGTTTTTTATGTCCGTTAGTCTCTATCACTGCTACAGGTGGAGTTACACCGGGGCTGCTAAATAAAGGAGCCACAGTTTCATAAGATTCGGGAGTGGGTAATGTGACTTTATGCCCATCCTGCAAAGCAAGAGCGAAGGCATTTTTCGTTTTTTCGGATCTGTAGTTGATGCCGTTTAAACGGACATTTAATGTCTTCTTCGTTTCAATTGGGGGGATAGTTTGGGGAAGTTGGTAAGGATCGAGGTTATTCAAAGTCAGACCAATTACCCGCAACTGCACAACTGCTTCCCGTAAGGAGCGATCGCTATTCTTTTGGGTGCTGGGATTCAGAGATACGGTGATATGAGGGCGATCGCCAAGGATATCTTTGACTAAGTTGGTGAGAATTCTGCGTGGCCCAAATTCCACAAAGCAAGTACCACCCGCCGCATAGATATTTTCAATTTCCTGTTTAAACAGCACTGAGTTGGAAAGGTGCGTTTCTAGGATTTTTTGAATACCTTGGGGTTCTTTGGGATACTGCTTACTGGTAACGTTGCTGTAAACAGGGATTTTGGGACTTTGGAATTTGACAGACTTGGTAGCGATCGCAAAGGATTTTTGAGCAAAGGCGATTAGCGGTGTATGGAAAGCTGCTGATACAGGTAACAATACAGCTGTATATCCTTTCTCGTGTAAAGCCTCTTTGATTCTCGCTATTTCTGCGGTGGGGCCAGCCAAGACAAATTGAGTCGGAGAATTTTGATTAGCGATCGCAACTTGCGGAAAATGTTTCAGCACTGCTTCCACTTTGCTGATGTCTTCTTTGACAGCCAGCATACTACCCGCATCATGATCTGGATCTTCGGGTGCAGCCATTGCTTGACCCCTAGCTTTCACTAAGAACAAGTAATCTTCTGTACTCAAAACCCCCGCAGCCCATAGCGCTGTTAGTTCACCAAAGCTATGACCGGCAACAAAATCTGACTTAAATCCAGCTTGTTGCAGTATGCTGTACATCCCTGCACTCAACACCCCGATGGCTGGTTGAGCGTATTCTGTGCGTTGTAAGGCAGCAATTTGGACATTTTTTTCTGCCTCTCCAAACACAGGATGAGGGAAAACGATTTCTGACAACGGCTGCAAATTATCTTTGAGCAACAGGCTATCCATATAACCATGAAGACGGCGCATCAAAGGAAAATTCATTACCAGTTCGCGTCCCATCTCCAGGTATTGAGAACCTTGTCCAGAAAATAGAGAGACAACTTTTCCACCCAATTCCATACCAGAGGAACGGTAATAAATCCCTTGGGGATGCTCCCAAGATGCTGCTGTTCCTTTGTGTTTCAGCCACTCAATGCTAGTTTGCAGCAACTTGCAAGCTTCTTCCAGATTCTCAGCTACAAATCCAAATCTGGCAGCAGAAAGGGGAATTTGTTGTGATTTGCACTCATTGACTAATTGTGCGTAATGTGTAAGTGCATCTGGCGATACTCCTGCGGAGTCACTTCGCGATCGCAACTTAGCTAAAATCTCTTCAGATTTGCTCAACAATTGGTCTACTGTGGGAGCAAACAACAGCACTTCACTAGCATCACTATGTAAGCGGTAAGCGTGGTTTTGGTCAGCTTCATATTCTTCCAAAACGACGTGATAGTTGGTTCCGCCAAATCCAAAGGAACTTACACCTGCACGTCTTGGTGCTTCCCCTTCTGGACGAATCCAAGGTCTAGTTTCAGTATTCAAATAAAAGGATGAATTTTTAATGTTGAGTTTGGGATTCGGCTCGGTGATGTTAATTGTGGGCGGTAATACTTTGTGATGTAAAGCCAAAGCAGTTTTAATCAAACTCGCCGCACCCGCAGCCGCTTTTGTGTGTCCAATTTGCGATTTCACACTACCCAAAGCGATGTGCTGCTTTTTGTCATCATGTACATCAAAGAAGTCTTTTAAAGAACCGAATTCTGTCGGATCTCCAGCCATTGTGCCGGTGCCATGTGCTTCCATCAAACCAACAGTAGCGGGAGAGAAGCCGGCATCTTCATAAGCGCGTTCTAAGGCTTTGACTTGACCTTCTTTGCGGGGAGCATAAATGCTCTTATAACGTCCATCGCTGGAAGTACCAATACCTTTAATTACGGCATATATTTTATCGTTGTCTCGTTCAGCATCTTCTAACCGTTTGAGGACAATCATCCCAATACCTTCACCCAGCATCATCCCATCAGATTTAGCATCGAAAGGTTTGACATTTTCGCTAGGAGAAACAGCCGGTGTTTTGCTGAATGAGATGTAAGCCATGATGGTATTGTCGGTATCAACACCACCAGTCAGCATCATGTCAGAACGATGCTCAACTAGTTCGCTGATTGCCATTTTTAAAGCACCAAAGGAACTAGCGCAAGCAGCATCAACTACACAATTCATCCCGCCAAAATTGAGGCGATTGGCAATTCTACCCGCGACTACGTTAGCTAACATTCCAGGGAACGCGTTCTCATCCCACTTCACATAAGCGCTTTTGATTTTATCAACGATTTTTTGCGTATCTTCATCGGATAAACCACTGCTTTTGAGAACTTTTTCCCAAATCGGATATTCCAACCTGGCAGAAAGTGGCATTCCTAATTGCTTGGCCATAGCCACGCCTAAGATTACGCCAACAGTTTCGCGGCTAAACTCCCGTTTTTCGCCATAACCTGCATCTTCCATCGCCTCTTTTGCAACTACTAAGCTTAATAGTTGCGATACATCTGTGACTTCCAAAATGCTGGGTGGTATGCCGAATTCCATCGGGTTAAAATCTACCTCTGGAAGAAACCCGCCTCTTTTACAGTAGGTTTTATCTTCAGTAGTTCTGGGATTCGGATCGTAATAATCTTCGACGCTCCAGTGAGTGGAAGGAACATCAGTAATACAGTCAATTTTGTTTACTATATTTTGCCAGTATTCCCGCAAATTTCTGGCTTGAGGCAATAGAGAAGCCATCCCAACAATGGCTATAGGATTGTGTTGTAATTGTCTGTTAATTTTGTTAATTGACACTGATTTATCTGATTTATCTGACTTCATGCTTTTTTCCTCTATAGACCTCATCACAGCCTTCTCACAATTATTGATAAGGCTCTCTAACTCCGCTAAGGCAGTATCAATTGAATAAGCAGACATAGGGCATAGTTAGTACTGTGGATTGTGTAGTTACAGTAATTTCTGTTGCCTACTAATTAATGAAAAACTCTCGTTTTGTAAGCAATTAGCTATCTTCTCTTTGCTAAATGCTTGTCTTGAAATCGACACCACACGATACATACTGCCGGGGTAAAACCTTATGTTTCCAGGCGACTTTGGCACACTGCGTAGGCGTAGCCCGTCGTAGACATCGCACAAAAATGTTATCCAACGCTAGACTCTTGATATTGTGGCAATAGGTCAACCAATTTTGGATTTTAGATTTGCAATTTTAGATTTGCGTTAGCGTTAGCGAGTAATCCAGCATCTTTTAGATTTGTTTCACCCAGCATAAGTGGAGAACGAACCAAAAAAATCCAAAATCCAAAATCTAAAATCTAAAATTGCTACGGTCGATGACGTTGTTAAAACTGGTAAAATAGTCTTGGAGTGTAATAGCTGCTTGACCAGTGAATTCAATCCATTTGTAATAGTAGAGATTTTGAGCAATGGTATCCAACTGGAGCAATAAAAACTGAAGAGTAACTAAGGAAACAGAAACGCTTTTTTTGCCTGAACCCGTTTGATTATCTAGCCTAACCACAGCAACATAGCTGTTATTAATGACAATGTTCTGTATCTTGATCAACGTCATAGCCAGTTTCAACGTCCAGGATAATATATTTTATGGGATTTGACCCAGTAAAGTTGACAACTTCGTTACAGAAAAGACACCACCTTTAATCCGAGATAATGCAAGTTTAAAAGTAACTAAACGATCAAAAGGTGATGGATAAGCAGTTATGTTTAGTTATTTTTAATTTTAAAATTTCAATTAAATAACTAGTTTGCTTAACTGCTTTTAAGCATTGAATTAATAAAAACAATAACACACTTTACATAAACTAAATCATTTCTTTAAAGTTATTTTATAAAGAAGCTTGCACTATTACTTATGTCAATTTTGAATAAAATTCTGCATCCAAGTATAATTTATGACGATATAAATGTGTGAGATATTTTGTTGTCTAAGGGTTAGCCAAAAATTTGTACTGGATTAACTTAACAATGCAAATCTGTTGTCTAGTAAGTAACAATTCCATGAATACATAGATAAATTGAATAACTATAAGTATGTTTTCTCAGAGAAACATCATAATTGAATCAAAGTTTTGGGTTATTTTTCAATATAAGTCAAGTTAAGACGCAAAGCGGTTATTTATAAAGCAAATGTTAATTTTTAGTATGTTGCTTGGTAAACATAATTATGATTACATCCTTCAAAAGGGCGCAGGTAACAGTCAAAGTATCGCGCTGGCTGATATCCCGCCCAGAACTTAACTTCTGCGGCTTATAGTTCAAGTCCACTAAGCGTGAACTTAAATTTCCCTTTCATCTGTACATCGCTACAAATTTTGTATTTAGTCCTCTTCAGAGGACTTTAGCTATTAGCCTTGGAATAAATTCCAAGGTGGGATGGCAACGAAGCAGAAGATTTATAAGTATGTTGATAATCACAAAGGATTTGACCCCTTGTTCCTGACTTTTCACGGTATATGGAAAACCTCTCTCTAAATCTCTCTCCTAAGAGGAGAGAGACTTTGAATTTTCCACCTTCCCGGCTCGGTAAGGGGGTTAGGTGAATCGTTAGCTTTTCCACATAACGTGAAAAGTCAGCCCTTGTTCAAGGTAAACAAACTTCCGCCACAGTATAGTCGTGTATTTTTAGATATGCCTTTAATTACTAAGCTGTTACGCAAATAATATTGTACATTTACCTGATGACTGATGACTGTTAACCGTCAACAGTCAACAGTCAACAGTCAACACTTAACGACATCAAAAGTGTTTATATAGTTTAGACGCGCATCAGCTTATGAACAAAGCCGATCAGAATGTCTAATACTACACAACCTTGCTAATAATAATCTGTTAGTAATATCAAATATGCTTAATAACGAACTATCTTTTGGTATTCAATTAGCAGACAAGGGTTTAATGATGAGTAAATTTCTTCAGTCTCTAATCTGACTGTAATGAAATATTTTAGTGAGAGAATCAGGATTTATGGAAAGTTAATCGGTTGACAAAAATCAAATTTTGTGTCATTGTTAATAAAAAGTTTATCCCAACTTTGAGATCATTTTTATTAGCGCTTCGTTGTTCTTGAAAGTTAAGTTTTCTGGTTAGCCCTATTGTATTTTACGCTACGGGATTAGATGTCAAATTAGGATATAACTTAGGAAGCTTTGAAGTAACACACCATTAATTTTCACGCCACAATAGTGAGTTTGGGCGGCAAAAGCGTACAACAATTCATATAAAACCAATTTAGACCCATCCAGTTTATTAAGGTAGAAACCTTAGAGGAAAAGCCCTCTTGGTAATTTACGGATGAGTCTATATCTAAGCGATTAAATATAACCAGGCTATCCCCTAGAAAACAGAATTGGAATGAAAAGATGGCAGTAAATAAAGAAAGCCGATTATTCACAAAACCCGTAGGGCGATCGCAAGTAATTTTAGCAGCTTCTCTTACCTTGGCGGCAGGATTAATAGCTTTTTATAGTTTGATACCGTTTTGGTCTAAACCTCAAGTTGTGACACCGCAAGCGAATCCTCCCAAAGCTGCCACGCCTGCAAAACTTGCTGTGACAGCCTTGGGACGTTTGGAACCAGAAGGCGAAGTTACTTCTTTGACTGCTCCCGCTTCCAATAACGGGGTGCGAGTAGACAGACTGTTGATAAAAGAAGGAGATACGGTTAAAGCAGGGCAAGTACTGGCATATCTAGAAAATTATGGTCGTTCTAGAACCGCATTGCAACAAGCTTTAGACCAACTGCAAGTTGCCAAAGCTAAACTAGCGCAGGTTAAATCTGGAGCGAAAACCGGAGATATCGATGCTCAAAAGGCAGCGATCGCGCGTTTAGAGCCACAATATAAAGGGGACGTTGCTACCCAACAGGCAACAATCGACCGTATCCAGGCGGAAGTAGACAATGCTCAAGCCGAGAATAATCGCTACCAGCAATTATATAAACAAGGTGCGATCGCGGCTTCTGTAGCAGATAGCAAAGCTTTGCAACTAAAGACTACACAACAGCAGTTAACAGAAGCTCAAGCCACTCTCAAGCGGACTCAAGACACATTCCAAGAACAACGCAAGCAAGCACAAGCGCAACTCACCAGTATTAGCGAAGTGCGTACTGTAGATGTTCAGGTAGCACAAACCGAAGTCAACAGTGCAACAACTTCTGTTCAACAAGCAAAAGCCGACTTAGATTTAAGTTATATCAAATCTCCCATAAATGGCAAAATTTTGAAAATTCATGCCAAAACTGGAGAAGTAATCAGCACCAATAGAGGATTTGCTGAAATAGGTAAGACATCTCAAATGTATGTGATTGCAGAGGTGTATCAAACCGATGTTCAAAAAGTGCGTGTAGGACAAAAAGCCACAATTACCAGCACTGCATTTACTGGAACAATAAAAGGGACTGTAAAAGAAATTGGTTGGCAAGTTGACAAGCAAAACATCTTCAGCCTAAACCCTGGCTCAGATACAGACCGCAGAATAATTGAAGTAAAAATCTCCATCGATAATCCCGCAGATAGTGAGCGGGTGGCTCGTTTAACTAACTTACAAGTGGATGTCGCCATTCAGATTTAGTCATTAGTCATTGGTCATTCATAAATGACAAATGACCATTGTACAGACGCGATTAATCGCGTCTCTGACAAATAACAACTAATAAATCCATGAATTTCAAAATTCCTTTAGGATGGCTACAGCTAGCCCAGCAAAAAGTTCGTTTACTAGTAGCTGTAGCTGGGATTGGTTTTATTGTGCTGCTAATGTTTGTGCAACTTGGTTTTCAAGATGCCCTCTATTCAAGTGCAACCGCAGTGCATCAGAATCTCAAAGGAGATTTATTTTTAGTTAGTTCTCAGTATAAATCTTTGACCTCAAATCAAAGTTTTTCGCGGACTCGTTTGTACCAATCTCTGGGGTTTGATGGCGTAGAGTCAGTTAGCCCCATGTATTTGCAATTTGCCAAACTGAAAAATCCGGCAACCGGTGAGAAATATTCAATATACGTTATTGGTTTCGATCCGGGTAGACCTGTGATGAACCTCCCAGAAGTTGAGAAAAATTTAGATAAACTGAAAATTCCCGATGTCATGCTTTTTGACCGGAGTTCTCGCCCAGAGTTTGGCCCAATAGCTACAAAATTTGATGCGGGAGATACTACACAGACAATTGAAATATTTCCCTTCAATTCATTAGTTGGCTATAGAGTCAGAATTGGTGGCTTATTCAGCTTAGGGCCTTCCTTTGGGGTAGACGGTAATTTACTTGTCAGTGACTCAACTTTCTTGAGGATAAATCCCAATACTCGTCCGGCAGATATGATAGATATCGGTTTGATTTCCCTCAAACCTGGTACTGATGCAGAAGCAGTAGTGAAAAATTTGCAAGCAACTTTGCCTAATGATGTCCAAGTTTTTACACGCCAAGGCTTTATTGAGTTTGAGAAAAAATATTGGGCTGTCAGAACACCCATTGGTTTTATTCTTAACTTGATGTTGACAATGGCTGCGGTTGTTGGTGTAGTAATTGTCTATCAAATTCTTTACAGCAATATTGCTACACAGTTCGTTGCTTACGCCACTTTAAAAGCCATAGGTTATGCCAATAAATATTTATTAAATGTGGTATTTCAGCAAGCTTTGATTTTGGCAATTTTAGGTTATATTCCAGGATTTATTACTTCTGTTTTGTTATATAGCTTTGCAGCAGAAGCAACTAAATTACCAATATTTATGACCATTAATAATGCACTCATTGTCTTAACTTCAACAGTTTTGATGTGCATAGCATCTGGAGCGCTTGCTATCAACAAACTCCGCTCCGCAGATCCGGGAGATATTTTCTAACTATTCTTAACAGCAAAATAATCAAATTATTTTGCGTTGATATAGTCTCATAAGTAAGCATTGGTGCAGACTCTCCACAGAAAAATTGCTCTTTATACCCATTTTAGATTTTAGGTTAAAAGTCTTTACTGAAATCCAGATTTGGTATAACTTTGAAACTTTTTATCTAATAAATCAAATTCACCTATTTAACAATAAGCTCAAATTTATGAACCTCAAAAACAAAACTCTCCTAATCACTGGGATTGATGAACTTGTTGGTTTGCGTACAGCCGAGTTAGCTATAGCGCAAGGAATCAATGTCCGTGGACTGCAAACTTCTACAGAACAGCACAAACAATTACAAAATTTAGGTGTTGAAGTAATTATTGGGAGTATCACTGATTCTGCTATTGCTCAAAAAGCTTGCCAAGGAGTAGATATCGTTTTACATACAGAGCAAATTGCCGAAGAAGCTGGCGCAATTAACCGTTTTCGTGATGTAAATGTTGGCGGTACTGTCAACATAGCTAAAGCCGCTAAACAGGCTGGTGTCAAAACATTTGTGCATCTATCCAGCGTGATGGTTTATGGTTTCAACTATCCTAATGGTATTACAGAATCCGGGCCACTCTCTGGCGAAAATAATCCATACTGCCAAACGAAAATAGAAGCTGAAAAAGCACTCTTAGAACTCAATAATTCTCCAGATTTTGGCATCATCATTATTCGAGCCGGAGATGTTTACGGCCCAGGAAGTATTCCCTGGATAGTCAGACCAATTCTGATGATGCGTCAAAAATTATTTGCCTATGCTAACGATGGTAAAGGAGTAATCAATCATGTATATATAGATAACTTGATTGATGGTATCTTTCTTGCGATAGAAAAAGAAACCTTTGGTGAAATATTTAATATCACCGACGGACAAGAAACTTCGTGGAAAGAATATTTTATGCGTTTAGCAGCAATCGAAGGTTTATCAGCACCACTTTCATTGCCGAAAGATGAAATTAAGTTGTTTCTAAAGCTACGCGTTCAAGGACAAAAACTTTTTCGCAAAAAAGTTGATATTTTACCAGAGTCTATAGATTTTATGACTCGTCCTTATGCTTGTTCCATTGCCAAAGCAGAAAGCCTGTTAAATTATAAACCAACAATTGACCTAGAATCAGGAATGCAGCGAACACATGAATGGCTGCAAAAAACAGATATTCAAAGCTTGATTAAATAGTCTTTTGGGAGTAGGGATAATTAGAATAGTAGGTTGGATTGAGCGTAAGTGAAACCCAAGAAAGCCTTGATAATTAATCTTGCTACGTTCCTCACTCAACCTACTAATTTCTGACTTTTGGATTATTATGTTGCATCTGCCTAACAATTATCTGCAATTAAGCATCAAATAATCCACAGGTTTTCATAATCCTTGTTTTATATGAGTAGCAATCAGCCACGATTGAGCATCGGATTACCTGTATATAATGGTGAAAAATTTATCAAAGAAGCCATTGATTCACTCTTGGCTCAGACCTTTGAAGATTTTGAGCTAATTATTTCAGATAATGCATCTACAGATAAAACTGAAGAAATCTGTAGAGCTTATGCCGAGCAAGACCAACGTATTTGTTACTACCGCAATGACAATAATATCGGTTGCGCCCGTAACTTCAATCAAGTTTTTAAATTGTCTTCGGGTGAATACTTTAAGTGGGCAGCTTATGATGATCTACATGCTCCAGATTTTATCAAGAAGTGTGTTGAGGTGCTTGACCAAGATCCTACTATAATCTTGTGTCATTCCCAGACATATTTCATTGATGAAAGGGGGAGTTTTCTTCAAAACTATGATATCAAACTCAAGGCAGATGCACTAAAACCACACGAGCGGTTTCACGAATTGCTGACCAAGCATTTATGTTATCAATGTTACGGTGTAATTCGCGCCAGCGCCCTGAGAATGACACCGCCTATGGGTGGTTATGGTAATGCAGATGGAATTTTTTTGTTAAGACTTGGTATTCTCGGTAGGTTTTATGAAATTCCTGAATACCTATTTTTTGCCAGAAGCCATCCGCAACAATCAATGAGTATGTATTTCCCTAATTATTTGTTGTTTACTAACAACATAAAAAAACACTCATTGAGTATGCTGCCTGATTTCTATGCATATACAGTGTGGTTTGATTCAGCAAAGAAAGGACAAATTTTATTGCCACATTGGAGAATACTGTGGGAGTATTTACTCTCTATATGGCGTAGTCGCTTGAGTTTCTATGAGCGGCTATGTTGTCATAGAAGTTTATATCAGCAGTTAATAGGGGCAGAATATCTTCTGCTGAAAGATTTGCTAATGGTGGTGCAAAGACTGTGGAAAGATTGGCGATCAGGATTAATTAAAAAACAGCCAGTCAGACTTTGAACGAATCACTTCATAAAAATAAGCTGGTAAATACAGCTTTTTGACAACCAAAAAATCACCTATTATTCACTACAAAACTATGTTGAAACTATCTCAAGTTTGTCATGTTTTGCTTGCTACTTTAGTGAGCTTGAGCTTTGCAAAAACAGCGAATGCAGAGCCAACTGCAACACTAAATGTTGTAGTAAATGGAATACATCACCAAAAAGGTGAGATTTGCTTCAGAGTTTACGCAAGCGAACAAGGATTCCCAATGAGTAATTCTAGCGGATCTCAAAGTGGCTGCGCTAAAATTACTGGAAATTCTGTAAAAAAACAATTTTCCGGTTTGAAGCCTGGAACTTATGCTGTTACCGTAGTTGACGATCAAAATGGCGATCGCAAACTCAATAAAGACTTTTTTGGTATTCCCAAAGAAGGTTTTGGGATTTCCAAAAATCCAACTGTATCCATACAAACAGGTACACCAAAGTTTCGTGATGCCAGCTTTGTTGTAAACAAAAATACAACTGTCAACATCATCATCAAATATTCTCTGGATTCTTAAAGGGAATAAGGGACAGGTTACAGGGTACAGATTATTTCCTGTAACCTGTTCCCTGTCACCTCTCTTTCTTGAGAATTACGGTTTAGATCACACCTACATATAAACAAGCCGATATTCTACCGGAGACTAAAAATTTAATGGAAGATTTGGCTATATTTCTATCTAAGTCTTTGACGGGTTGGCTGGTTATTCAGGTGTGTTTAACGCTTGTCTTTATATGGTATCTGCGCTCATCTAAAAAAAAATTATTACCAGATGAGCAGTTACCCAAAACCGCAGTGATTCTTTGCTTACGCGGAGCCGATCCGTTTTTGCCTAGATGTTTGCGATCGCTCCTAAATCAAAACTATCCACAATATGATTTAAAATTAATCGTTGATAGTCACGAAGATCCCGCTTGGAAAATTGCCAGCGAAACCATCACAGAGCAAGAAGCAACCAACGTTCAAATCAGCCCTTTGAGAATAGTACGCAACAATTGTAGTCTCAAATGCAGTTCTTTAATCCAAGCTGTCCGTGAGTTGGATGATTCTTACAAAGTGGTTGCTTTAGTAGATGCTGATACTATAGTTCATGTGAATTGGCTGCGAGAATTAGTCAGTCCTTTAAGCGATGCCAAAGTAGGGGCAACAACAGGTTATCGTTGGTATGTACCTACAGGTAAGTATTGGGGATCTATAGTGCGCTACGCCGGCAATGTAGCCACAGTTGTGCAAATGTTTCTCTTCCAAATTCCTTGGGGTGGGACTTTGGCTATGAAAACAGAAGTGCTTCGCCAAACAGAACTGCTTGATAAGTGGGGACAAGCTTTAGGCGAAGATTTTATGATGCACGACATCCTGAAAAAACAGGGGTTGAAGGTAAAGTTTGTGCCTTCGCTGCTGATAGTAAATCGTGAAGAGACTAATTTATTCAACTTAATAGACTATCTCAAGCGCCTCCTACTTTATTCTCGACTGTATCACCCACGTTGGTTAGCTTTAGTTAGTGAAGCTGTTTCTAGCATTTTGTTTCCTACTGCACTGATCATTTTAGTTCTTGAGTCGTTGTTAGAGGCAAAATGGGAAGCTGCGACTCTCTTGTTAAGCTGCTATAGTGTCTATACTGTAGGGTTACTTTTGATCATGCTCGTGTTGGAATTAGAGATACAGCGAGTGGTTCGCTCTAATGACCAGGCGATCGCAAAATTATCAGCTGCTACAATCATTAAAATGTTGATTGCGATTCCCTTGACACAGTGGGTTTATGGGTTAGCGATGCTATCATCTCTGTGGGTTTCAACAGTTACTTGGCGCGGTGTTTCCTATCGGGTTCAAGGGCCCTGGAATGTCCGGCTAGTCGAATATCGCCCTTATCAATGGTTGGATCAGCCTATTGATAGCAAGATTTCTCTTTGAACTAAATTGCTAAATATGAACTAGGGCATGAAAGTTATTACACTAAACATTCCCTAGTCTTTAAATTATATAATCTTATATTTAGCAGAACTATAGGGAACTCTAAAAAATAAATTATTCCACTTAAAGTCGTTGACTGTTGACTGTTGACTGTTGACTGAAAACTCGTGAACCGTCAACAGTGAACAATAGCAATGGAATATTTTTTACTTGGAAGTTCCATATTAGTTATAACCTTTGTTAAAATACACGTTTTCGCTTGTTAATTGCCTAAGTGTATTTGTATTAATAGCAAGGGTTTAGACAAATATATTGAGGGAAATTTTGACTTTATATTTTGGAGGTTTTGATAGTTTCTAATCCAGGTTTAAAAACATCCTCTTCATAATCAAGAACTTCGGTTATTTGAAAAGGCGTAAATTTTTGGTCTAACTGTATTAGTGGGAATTTCTGAGCCAAATAATCAGGATGTTCATAAAGCATTTCCTGCCTAAGTTCTAAATTCAAAACCAGTATTTTCGTGAAATATTCCTTTTTTATGACTAAGAAACCACTTCGGATTGCACTGTTTACAGGATTGTACGCTCCTTTCTTAACTGGAGTTTCTGTCGCAGTCCACCAACGGGTTCGTTGGTTGCTAGAGCAGGGACATGAGGTTTTTCTAATCCATCCGCAAATCAACGATCGCTACCCCAAAAATGTAGGCGATCGCCCCATGCCTGGTTTAAAGGAAATTCAGTCTTTCCCTAACTTCTCTGCTTACGCATTCCCCACACAACCACTGCTATTTTACAAGTCTCTGCCTCAACCATTGAACTATCGACATTGGAGCGATACAAAGTTACTGGAGAGATTTCAGCCGGATATTATCATAGTTGAAGAAGCCGCCCAAATGAGAGGTTTATACTCATTTTTCTTGCAAGGTTATGGTCGCCCGATTGGTACTAAATACGCAAGACGAACAGGCACACCAACAATATCACTCTTCCATACAGATATCGTTGCATATATCAAATATTACTTTGGGGATAAATTCTTTAACTTTGTTCGTCCCATCATTCCCGCTTTAGTTAAGCAATTTAGTGAGTCTTATGACTACAATTACTTTTCTTCTAAAGAACAACTCACTAAATACGAAGAACTGAAATGTCAACGTGCCGAATATGTCCCTTATCAAGGTATCGATTGCGAAAAATTTCACCCGCGAAACATTTGTTATAACCCTATTCCTAACGACAACCGACCAACTCTCTTGTTTGTCGGACGCATCACGCCCGAAAAGAATGTCAACCAACTGCTTGATATATTTCCGCTCATTGCTGCCAAAATTCCTGATGTTCATTTGGTGATTGTTGGTAGTGGCCCACTAGATAAAGAAATTCGTCAGCGTGCCGAAAAATTTGGATCGGGTATTACTGTATGGGGCGAGTCTCACGGTACAGAACTTTTAGGTTGGTTTGCTAGAGCAGATGTCTTTGTAAATCCCTCCATTACAGAAAACTTTTGCACTACAAATAATGAAGCACTAGCATCTGGAACCCCTCTAGTTGCAGTTATTGCACCCTCAACCTCAGAACAGGTGTCTCCTGGCCACAACGGCTTTCTTGCCCAACCCAATAACCCTACAGACTTCGCCCAAAAGGTGATTGCGATTTTAGAAAATCCCGATTTGAAAGCAGATATGACTCGGAACGCTCGCCCTTCCATACTTGACTTTGATTGGTCGGCATGTATGCAAAAATTTGAAGAGAAACTTTACCAAATCGTTGAAGGATCACACAAGGAGAGGGTAGCTAGAGGCACTATAAGACGATAACGTTGAAGAATGCAGGGGCTTCAGTTTGACAAAGCCTCTTAGTTTAAGGGTGCGATCGTAGACCAATATTAAATAGACATCTCCGAAAATGAATTGTTTTGACGTTGCATTGCAACGTCTCTACAAGGGTTTCAGGTAACGCATAATTAATTTCTGGAGATGTCTAATCTAGTTCCCTCCCCTTTACAAGGGGAGGGTTAGGGTGGGGTAATAATCAGCTATTTCATAAGCAATCAAACTGACATCAAAACAAAGCCTGCTAATGCAGGCTTTGTTTACATAACCCCAGACTAAAGCTCTGTGGGCGCTTTCATATTTTTGCAGGAGATTGAATAACTAATTTTAATCAACTGCGCTCTTCACTGCATTGCCTGCATCTTCAGCTGTGCGCTGAACATTTTTACTAGCATCCTCAGCTCCACGCTGAACATTCTTTGTCACGCCTTCGGCTGCATTCTGGGTATTTCCCTTAAGATTTTCAATTCCACGCTGAGTTCCCTTAACAACACCTTTGCGAACTTCTTCAGCCGAACTGCCGACATCTTCACCCAGGTTCTTCACTCTTTCACCCAAGGGTGTACCTTGGTTGTAATTTCGACCATATTGCTCGCTGCTGTCAATTCCCTTCTGATCAATATTTTTTTGGGAATTTTTCGCCAGCGCATCAGCTTTGTCATTAGCTGCTTTTTCATCTAATTTTGCTCTGGGATCTACATCACTAAAGTTATTCATCCCACCCTCAGGAGATGAGAGAGGATAATCTTTTGTGGGATCATATCGTTTGGTATAAGCTGGTTGATCATCAGGCTGTGGTGGTTGTGTTGCTACTCCTGGGGCACCACAAGCTTGTGTCATAAATAAGAACATTCCTGCAAAAAAAACAGTTAAAACTTTCAAGGGACGAATGCTTTTGAGCCAATTCATTGCTTTTTTCATACTTCTACTCCGTGCATTTTTGTGACTTAGCTAAACTTCAACCAAGACGGCATTTGAAATTAATTTTACATCCAAGGCGTTCAGAAAAAATAAGAGTTTTATCTGCCTGCTGCCGGATTTTTTTGTAATTCAGGTCTAGCAGCAGCTTCACCTGCCTTATCTTTCAAAAAGCCGGAAGCTTCTTCAACATTCTCTTTTACAGTCTCAATCCGATCTTGAATCCGATCTCCTACGTTTGGTTCATTCTGAATCAAACCACCTGGTTCAGGTTGTTGGAAGTCCTTATCTGTGATTAATGGTAACTCTGCTTCTTTCTGGACTCGACCTGCTGGTGTCTCGGCACCAGGATAAAGTATCTCGGATTCTCTATTTGTAGCAATCAACAATTGCGAACTTGGTTGTAAGCTAGCTTGGTCGCGTCCCTTATTGGCTTTTGGGTTTGTTATTTTGGGATCGGTAGACAATCTGTTGTTGGTATAGTTGTCTCCACCATTTTTATAAGGATTGTTTGCTCCACCAGCTTGTACGGCAGGATTTTGTGGATTTGCACCTTGAGCATTTGCCCCACTACAAGCAGTGCTAACTATCAACAATAGTCCAGCTAAAAAGATAGTTACTATCTGGCGCAATCTTATTTTTTTCAAGAATAGTCTTACAGCGTTCACGTAGTCCTCCTTACCAAAATATTAATAAGTTAAGAGTTTGCTGAATCTTTGGAGTGGTCAGCAAGTTATTGTGCTTGTCTTGGTTCGCTCATTCGACAACCTGTTTTAAGGATATGAATAATAAAATGAGCTTGACCTCTAGCGTAGGCTACATTTTAATTACTACAAAAATAATATTTTTATCTAACTCTAGAGAGATATAAAATAAAGTAATATAAGTTTCGTAAAAAGAACTACATCAACCTGTTTGATACTTCAAAAGCTTTGAACCTAGTTTAGGGGTTTTAGTAAAGAGCTTCTATCAAACAGCGCGTTTTGATGCCTAAATCTAAATCCCCGTTACAAAACGTAATTGCAAATTGCGTTAGCGCAGCGTTAGCGAGTCTTGCCTACGGCACGCTGCGCGAACGAGCGTCATTGCGAATTGCGAATTGGTTTAATAGGTCGTTAATGTACTGTAATAGTTTAGGCATTGGCCCCTTGTTGCTCTAACCGTTAAATTACTAAATTCATGAAGCAATTTTTACGTTGGATAATTTTGGGCGGAACGCTGTTTTTTTTAGCGAAAGCTTTGAAGGATAATTGGATTGGAGTAACTGCTATCCGCATTGATGGGGTAGGATGGGCAATTATAGCGATCGCTACAGGCGTTACTTTACTAGCACATACTTGGGCAGGCTGGATCTGGACTTGGATTTTGCAAGAATTAAATCAACCTGTGTCGCCTCCTGAATTCATCCAGGTTTATCTAAAAACGAACATAGCTAAGTATTTACCTGGTAATATCTGGCATTACTACGGGCGAATTATCGCCGCCAAAAATGCCAATGTTTCTGCTGGTGCAGCCACCTTAAGCGTTTTGCTAGAACCCCTACTGATGCTAACGGCTGCTTTAATTATCATTGTTTTATGCAGCAGCCAATTTGCAGCAGCTAATAGTACTTTTGTTCTAAAAATATTACAATTGCTGAGTTTAGCTATAGTTCTTTGTGCGATTCATCCTTGGTTTTTAAACCCAGTTATTCGCTTTTTGTACAAATTAAAAGCAAAAAAGTCTGCTGCTACCACTCAGCCAACTGTTCCCTTCAGTCTTAAAAGCTATCCTCTACGGCCTTTGTTAGGAGAATTAGGTTTTATGGGACTACGCGCCACTGGGTTTATATTAACTATGTTTGCCTTGGGTTCGTTGAATGTGAATCAAATTCCTTTGTTATTAGGGGCTTTTAGCTGCGCTTGGTTGTTAGGGCTTGTGATTCCGGGTGCGCCTGGTGGGTTAGGTGTGTTTGAAGCGACTGCCTATGAACTTTTACGACACCACTTTCCATCTGCCTTAGTATTTAGTGCGATCGCTCTATATCGCCTCATTAGTATTCTAGCTGAAACTGCGGGTGCTGCTTTAGCTTGCTTAGACGAACGCCTTGCTAAATCATAAATCAGACAACACTCATTTTTGTCTATCCACCTTCATCTGTGAAAACACCCGATAAGCATCCAGATTTAATTGCGGATTACTACTTTCGTCTTCTTCCATCTTAATCAAGTTGTATTCTACATTTTCTGCGTAAATTGCAAACGTTATATTAAAAATTTCCATAAAATTGATTACCCACTTACACTCATCTTCAGGATATTTTTCGTAATAGCGAATCAAATGAGCAATTTTGATTTCTAAATGCCTACGGGAATTTCTAGAAATCAAAATAGTCTTTAAGAGTATAATCACTAATGTTAAAGAGTGACCTTGAGTAAGTAGTAATACAAATAATAACGAAGGTTCTTTCCCGTTTTCTGTCGTAAAACAATCAATCACTCGATTACAGGCTCTCAAAAACAATTCTTTAGTGAGAATTTCTTGATTATAATCTTTCTTCCATAAAGATAAAATTTCTGCAAACTGCTGCCGTAAAGTCTTAACTAATTCTTGATTGTCTACAGAAAAAAATAGATACTTTTCTATACTTGCTTTCAACTGTTCAAGGGTTTGCCCTTGAATTTGCTTGATAAATATATTGGCAATATTTTCATGGCTAAATGCACCCTTTTTTAAAACAATAGCTTTTATTAAACGCAGAACATTATCTCCCAAGACACTAGGATTTTTGTAGCGTGTTGTGCTTGAAACGGCAGATTGAGAACGAGCGATATACATTGCCAGTTCAAACTTATATTTGTCTTTTATCTGTCTACAAAGCTTTTTGGCAGCCTCTTGTTGCTCTCTTGGATTATTCTCGTTAACAGATTGAGCAACTAAGAAATAGGAAGTGTAGCGATTAGCCCAATGACCTTTATGTAATTCGTCATATTTAGCAGCAAATAGTTTTATTTCTTGATAATCTTTGCTATCTATAAAATTCTCTAGCCAGCTTTTACAAATATTTAAACCTGGCAAATAATTGGCTTTTACTTTTAAATTATTAAGAACAAATAAATTAACTAATTTTTGGATGTATTTATCTTTTCTATTAGTTTTCCAAGTATTAATTATTATATATATACACCGCTTAAGTGTATTATGGAAATCCTGTTCTTTATCATTTAAAAAAATCTTGTATATCTCAGGTACAGAATGAGAATATTCTAAATCAAGACCGTCTATGAAAAAAGCTTTGAATTCGCACAAAACTTCATCTGGCGACATTGTATTGACAATTTTTATGAAGAAGCTATAAACCTCTTCTTGTGCAATTTGCACATTTACCTGTCTAGAGTTAGACGTAATACAATGCGGATATTCCTGACTAATTGATAAACTATTAGCGGTCATTCCAGTTATCAGGATCAAAAGGTTTCCTGTTCATATTATTACCAGCTTAACCTTGGTAAACAATAGTATCAATCTATTCTTCAGAGATTCAGTAACTTTTTTACACAAATTTGATAAACTCCGGCTATGGATAAAGGATTAAACAGAAATTGTTTAATCCTTTATCAAATACTCCAGTGGAATTGCTTACTTCTATAGCGATTTTCTTTTGAATAAACTACACAGCTAGGGACACGGTATTACCCATACGTGTCAACTTAAGCTTAGGAAACTCCAAAAAATAAATTATTCCACTTAAAGTCGTTGACTGTTGACTGTTGACTGTTGACTGAAAACTCGTGAACCGTCAACGGTCAACAGTGAACAATAGCAATGGAATATTTTTTACTTGGAAGTCCCTTAACTGTTGGTTTCCTCACCCGCCTGAAACTTTAGTTCCAGGCTACAAGCCTTAGTCTACTTCAGTAGACTAAAGATTCTTAGGTATATACTTACTCATCTTCAGATGACTTTTGCTATTAGCAAGGAAATTGAGTTCCTTGGGGGACATGATTTTTAGGTTAAGTTGACACCAATCGGCATTACCGTGTGTGTTCATTTATCATTATGCAAAAAGATGTACAGTGACTAATTAAATGTCGCCGTGACAAATTAATGTCATTTATTAAATCCTTACTCAGTATAGGTTATAGCGGTTTAGCAGTACTAGAATAACATCATTAGCAGTGACAGATTAGCTGTCATTTTCTGTAATAGTGACAAATTAGCTGTCGCTTCATTAATAGAAAAAAGCTTTTGTGTATTTTCATAATGACAAATTGACTGTCGCTTTCTATATAATTAGAATAACAGTATGTTTTTATAAAAAAGTTTTATATTATGAACAGTCAGCAAAATCCTGATTTAGCTGTTCATCCCTCGGCAATTCCTATGGAAGGCTTACTAGGAGAAAGTGCTACAACTCCTGAGAAGAATGTAATTGCCACACAACTATTAGAGGAAGCCCAAGTAAAGCTAGAGGTAATCCAAAGTTTACTGGAACCCTGCGATCGCACTACTTATGGGCAGAAGTTGAAAGAAGCTGCTGAAAAACTAGGTGTATCGTTACGAACGGTACAAAGGTTGGTGAAAAACTGGGAACACGATGGCTTAGTCGGACTCACTCAAACAGGTAGGGCTGATAAAGGAAAACATCGCATTGGTGAGTTTTGGGAAAAATTCATTACCAAAACCTACAAGGATGGTAACAAGGGTAGTAAACGCATGACCCCTAAACAAGTTGTTCTCAGAGTCCAGGCTAAAGCCCGTGAGTTGGAGGACTCTAAGCCGCCCAATTACAGAACTGTGTTACGGGTATTAGCGCCTTTATTGGAAAAGCAAGAAAAAGCCAAGAGTATCCGTAGCCCAGGTTGGAGAGGAACTACGCTTTCAGTTAAAACCCGTGAAGGGAAAGATTTATCGGTTGATTATAGTAACCATGTTTGGCAATGTGACCATACCCGCGTGGATGTATTGCTGGTGGATCAACATGGTGAATTGCTAAGTCGTCCCTGGCTAACAACAGTAATTGATACTTACTCTCGTTGCATTATGGGTATCAATTTGGGCTTTGATGCGCCCAGTTCTGGGGTAGTAGCATTAGCGTTACGCCATGCAATTCTACCCAAACAGTACGGTTTTGAGTACAAACTGCATTGTGAGTGGGGAACCTATGGAAAACCAGAACATTTTTATACTGATGGCGGTAAAGACTTTCGCTCTAACCACTTGAGTCAGATTGGGGCGCAATTAGGGTTTGTCTGTCATTTACGCGATCGCCCTTCTGAAGGTGGAGTAGTGGAACGTCCCTTCAAAACATTAAATGACCAACTATTTTCAACGCTTCCTGGATACACCGGATCTAATGTTCAGGAACGCCCAGCAGTTGGGTGGGGTAAAACCAGATGATGAGTGGTTGCAAGCTGAAATTGCTCGTCTCAAGGGTAAAAGTATTGTGCCTTTACAGCATGGAAAAACTCTCCATGATTGGTTAGATGGTAAGCGCAAGGCAAGAAAATCCTGCCGAGTTGTTGGGGAATCAAGAACTGGTAAGACAGTTGCTTGTGCTGCCTACATACATATGGAAGAAGAAGACAAAGAAGCCCTGCAATTTTTGGCTGATGCAGAGGAGCGTTCTTTATCTCAAATGGCGGTGTTAATTGTGAAACGAGCGATTAAACAAGCTCAGAATGAGGGGAAAATTCCACCAAAATCGTAATTTGTTAACGAAGCGATCGCATCTTGATGGCTTTGAAATAGTTGGGAGATTGCGCTAACTTGCTAATACCTGCTTTGCTGCGACTTCCATTAGCTTCTCGCTGTTGCCTCGCCCTTGTTTCAATTTGGCTTCTAGGGTATCGCACAGAGACATCAGGCGATCGCACTTCTCTACAATGCGTTTTTGTTCAGCAAGCGGTGGAAGGGGAATCAACACAGACGCAATTCTCTTTAGAGCCAGTTTTGGTTGCCCTAGCTGATTAATTTTATCAAAAAATTGATTTTGAACCACCTGAGAATCAAGACAATATTTTAACCATGATTTATCAACTATGTATAATATTATTCTGGCAGCATTCTCAAATCGCCTGACGCAGTTTAGGAATCGTTTCAGGAACGCTGTAAAATAGGTCAAAATTGTTGCAAATGCGCTGCCAGTGTTGGCGGAATTCGTCGGGATTTTGGGAATAGAGGAGTTGAGCGATCGCACTCTCATTCATCCTCACAATGCTCTCCTGCCTTTGCTGCTGGCGGTTTTCGATTTCGTCGCAGGTTGAGAGGAGGCGATCGCACTTCTCTACAATCCGTTTTTGTTCTGCAAGTGGTGGTAATGGTACTAATCCTTTGAATAAATTACTGTCGTTGATAGCTGGATAAGCCATTCCAAGCATCTGAGATTCAACATACTCAATAAATGACTTGCTGCGAAGATAGTAATAGATATATTTATTTGAAATGTATCTACTTTCATTTAAACGGATTCACAATTTGTAATTGATTATCTACCACTAACCCATCCTGCATATCTTCAGAATAGAGAATACTTGCTCCCGCAGCTAAAGCACAAGCAACAATTAAACTATCCCAAAAAGAGAAATTATATCTACTGCGAAGATTAGAAGAGTTCACCAAAATATCACGATTAAATGAAATAATGTGAGAACCTTTATAAAATGCCTCTATTAACTGTGTTATTTGTTGCTCAGTGAAAGAAGATTTTTTAATTAGATTTAGACATACTTCATTAATAACTTGTGTATAATGATTACCCCTTCAGTATCAACTAGACGACAAGCTATATTGCGTTTGTTAATATCTTGATTATTCGCTAGAGCATAAATCCAGATATTAGAATCTAGAAAATAGCCATTCTCATGAATTGCGGTCATAAATCTCTTCTCGGTTCAAAGGAGGCCATTCAAACTCTACCGGATGCTCGATGAGTTGAGCAATAATATCTACTGCTGCTGTTTTTCTAACTTTTTTCATAACAATTACTTTGACAGACTCTCCATCTAGCTCTCCTTTATAAATTTCAGGAATTTGAATTACACCATCTTTGACAATACCTTGAAATTCTACTACTTCCATCTGCATAATCTAATCTCCAGATATTTTGTTTCTATCTACTATTATATAGTTTTATCAACTTGATCATTCAACGCTTCCATCAACTCAAATTTCAACTTACTCCGCACTTCACCCAACTCAACCATAAGTTTTTGATGCTCCGCTAACATCTCATCTAAATCAGCGTGTTCTACATCAACTTTGTGAAGATTTTTAATATCTAGGTTGTAATGATTCGCCTTCAAATCTGCAATTGAAACTTGCCAAGCAAACTCATTTTCCTCCCGGTTATCCCACCATTCTTGCTCTGTTGCAAACTCCTCAAAGCGAATCGGCTTAGTTTTCGAGTATGATTTATACCCTGCTGGGTAAGGGTGTTCATAATACCAAATCGTTTCTGTTGGTTCCCCTTTGGTAAAAAATAGCAGATTAGTTTTAATACCTGTGTAGGGATTAAATACGCCATTTGGTAAGCGAACAATTGTATGCAGATTGCAATCTTGTAGGAGTTTTTCTTTAATCCGCGTCTTCACACCTTCCCCAAACAGCGTTCCATCTGGTAAAACTATTGCGCCTCTACCGCCTTCTTTGAGTAAATGAGCAATCAGCACCAGAAATAAATCTGCCGTTTCTCGCGTGCGGAAAGTAGCGGGGAAATTGTCCTCAATCCCATCTTCTTCCATACCACCAAAAGGCGGATTAGTAATAATTACATCTACCCGTTCTTGAGGACTGTAATCGCGCAATGGTCGTGCCAAAGTATTATCATGTTCTGCTTCTGGCACATCAATACCATGTAAAATCAGATTCGTTACACAAAGGTTATAAGGTAACGGCTTTTTCTCAGTACCGCGAATCGTGCGTTGCAGAATTTCTGGTACATCAGCACTTTGAAAATGTTGGCGAATGTAATCAATTGCTGCTGTTAAAAAGCCACCTGTACCGCAAGCAGGGTCAAATACAATTTCCCCTAATTGCGGCTTGATTCTATCTACAATAAACTTTGTCACCGCACGGGGAGTATAATATTCTCCGGCATTCCCCGCACTCTGCAAATCTTTGAGAATTTTCTCGTAAATTTCGCTAAACTGTTTTTTCTGGTCTTTTTTATTAAAATCAACTTCATTGAGCTTATTAATTACTTGGCGGATGAGAGTGCCATTTTTCATATAGTTGTAGGCATCCTCAAACACCTTCCCAATCATCTGCCCACGCGGATCAGTTGCCGTAGTTCTTAGTTATTTGAGGGTTTTAAATAAAGCATTATCTACAAAATCTAGTAAACCATCTCCAGTGATACCTTCGGAATCTGCTGCCCAATTTCGCCAACGCAAACCTTCAGGAATCGGAGATTTATAATTATCTTCTAGTAGTTCATATTCTTCTTCACGGGCATCAAAAACCTTGAGGAATATCATCCAAACTAACTGGTTAATGCGTTGCGCGTCACCATCAACGCCCGCATCCTTACGCATGATATCTTGAATAGTCTTAATTGTAGTGCTGATTGACATAATATGAGACTGCGATCGCTGATTGGCAGAATTAACCTAGAAGAGAAATCATATCCTATTCATCGTCTCCAGCATCAGGCGGAACAATTGGATCAACTGGCTTAGGCTGATAAATTTGTACAGGATCGCCATCAAAATCAGGGTCAGCAAATAACTCTGTCGCTTTTTTAAAATCCATAATTGTGAAGAACATTTTCCCATAGTCTTCATCAATGCGAGTCCCGCGACCAATAATTTGCTTAAACTTGGTCATTGACAGGATGCGCTGATCTAAAACAATCAATTTGCAAGTTTTAGCATCAACACCCGTCGTCAGCAACTCAGAGGTAGTAACAATCGTGGGATATTTACTTTCTGGATCGATGAAATTATCCAATTCTGCCTTCCCCTGAGCATCATCCCCAGTAATTCGCATAATATAGCGGCTATTCCCCGCCACCAAATCAGCATTCTCATTTACCAATGCCACCCGCATCCGTTCTGCGTGGTCAGTAGTCTCACAAAAAATGATAGTTTTGGCAAAGCGATCGCTTGATTTAAGATAATCAGAAATAATCCGTGCAACTAGCTCAGTGCGCTTCTCTAGCACCAGAGTTCTATCAAAATCTCGTTGATTATACACTTGGTCGGGAATTGGTTTACCATACTTATCCCGTTGACCTGGCTTTGGTTTACTGTTAATGGCAATCTGTTGATAATAGCGTGGCTGTTTTTTATCAGGACTAGGATAGTAATCTTGAGAAACAATCGGCTGAATCTCCGAGTCAATTCCCTTCCAATCACAGTATTTTTGCCAAAGTTCCTGCGGTGTCGGGAACTGCTCAAGGGGGATTTCTCGCTCTCGCTGTCCTTCCGTTATCGTGCGATCGCACATCATAAAAGCGTCGCCATTAGAGCTAAAGATGAATGGTACATCAATTAGTTCACCAGTTGCGATCGCTTGTTGCATTCCCGCACTGACACTGTGATTATTATCTTTAGCTTCAATTACAGCCAGTGGTACACCGGGTTTGTGATACAGCACATAATCAGCGCGTTTCTGCTCACCTCGACTAGCAAGCTTACCCCTAACAATCACCCTACCTTTTGTCAGCGTCACTTCCTCACGAATCTGAGTGTTGATATCCCATGCCCGATTAGTTAGAGCAGGTGTAATGTACTTTGTACAAATATCACGTTCACTCAAAGATTTCTTGTCAATTGCTTCTGACATAAAAGGATCGGCTTTCGGTTAAGAGGAATTTTGGTATAATTCTACACTCCAATTTTGCCTGATGTTAAGTGTGAAAATACTAGTATTGTCCTATGTGGCAACCACCAAACCTATATATTCAAAGTCAAATTAGCTACTAAAGCTTTTGAGATTGTCCCTTAATTGTTGATGAATGCGTTAGCGTAGCTTGCCGCAGGCATCGCACCAAAAAGGAATTACAGTCTGCCCCTGACAAAGAGCTTCTAGCGCTACTTGCTTGTCAAACTCTGCCAATTGCAAAGGTTTTTCAGGCGATCGCGTGGTTAATAACATTAGTCGCTTCATCTTTTCTTCGGGAAGAGACTCATTAAATAACCAAGGTTCCTGTTCGCGCAGTGTTTCCAAAGCTGCATGGCAAACCTCAAAATTTAACCCAATTGACAGTAACTGCTCCATTACTGTTAACACCAACAGGTCAGCTTTAGAGTAGTAAACATTACGACCTTTGCCAGTAAGTAGGTCGGCAGGAAAAAACGAAACTATGTAACAATAAATAAATACGGAGAATATATCTACCGAGGTAACAAAAAATATGGGCGCTCGTTTGAGGGTATTTCTGACTAAAGAGGAAAACAAAA
>JAIVFU010000140.1 GCA_020829485.1 Nostoc sp. CHAB 5834
CGGACTTGAACCAAACGCAACAGCAATACCTCTCCATTGTCAATCAATCGGGGAACGCCCTGTTGGGTATCCTGAACGATATTCTGGACTTCTCTAAAATTGAAGCCGGTAAGCTGGAACTGGTCTTGGACGAAGTGGATTTGTATGAGTTGACCAGTCAGGCTGCCGATATTATAACCTATCAGGCTCAAAGCAAAGGGCTTGAAGTGCTGCTTAATCTCTCACCCCGGCTCCCGCGCTTTATTGAGGTCGATGCCATTCGGCTTAAACAGGTGTTGGTTAACTTATTGGGCAACGCGGTCAAGTTCACCGAAGGGGGCGAGATTGAACTGGCCATTACGGCGGTAAGCCCCCCGGAGGAGTCCCCCGTCCTGCTCCGCTTCGAGGTGCGCGATACCGGCATTGGCATCAAAGCCGCCATGCTGGCCACCATTTTTGATGCCTTTACCCAGGAAGATCCATCCACGACCAAACGGTACGGGGGAACGGGTCTGGGCTTGACTATTTCCAACAAGTTACTGGCCCTGATGGGCAGCCGCCTCCAGGTTGAGAGCCAGTTGGGGGTGGGCAGCCGTTTTTTCTTCGACATCCGGCTCCCGGCTCGTGTGGGTGAGCCCCTACTGTGGAACGAAGGCAGCCCGATCCGGCACGTCCTGATTGTGGACGATAACGCCCACAACCGGGTCATTATCCGGCAGCTGTTGCTGATCAAACAGATTACGAGCGAAGAGGCCAGTAATGGCCTGGAAGCCCTGGCGTTACTGGCCCGGGGGGGGCGCTACGATGTGATCCTGATGGATTACCACATGCCCTACCTGGATGGGTTGGAAACGGTCGAAAACATACGGCAGACCTTAGGACTACCCCCCGCCTTGCAGCCCGTCATCCTCTTGCACAGCTCCTCGGATGACGAGCGCATCGGGCGGGCCTGTGAGTCACTGGCCATTCAGGGGCGGTTGTTAAAGCCCGTCAAGCTGCCTGATTTATACGGCGCCTTAGACCAGCTAACCCGACAGCCGTCTCCCCCCGCGCCCCTTCCCCGTCTGGCCCCGCCCCTGCGGGTAGACGAAAGGTCCCTAACCGTACTGATCGTTGATGACAATAGAGTCAACCAGTTACTGACCAGGACCCTGATTGGCCAGATTGTTCCCCGGGCCCGGGTCGTGGAAGCCGCGAACGGCCTGGAAGCCCTGACTCAAGTTGAAGACCAGCGCCCCGATTTAATCCTAATGGACGTCCAGATGCCGTTGTTGAACGGCTATCAAGCGACGCAACGCATCCGGGCGCTGGAACTGGAGAGCGGGCCGCGTACCCCCATCATCGCCCTGACGGCGGGTACCGTCAAGGGCGAGCGGGAGACCTGTCTGGCCGCGGGAATGGATGATTTTTTGGCCAAACCACTCCAGGGCGCTTCCCTACGCCAGGTAGTGGAGAAATGGCTGGCAGTCTCTGGTCGCGAATCGTCAACTCCGTTTGACCATCCATCGACTGACAATCACTTCGATGCGCAATTCATCTATAAGATTACGGGTCATGACCCGGCGCTGATTGCGGAGCTTATCGCGCTAGCTGCGGGCGAGTTAGTGTGTCACAGGAGAGATTTCAAAGAACAGCTCGAGGCAGGTCAGCTAGCAGGTCTACAGCGGGTGGGCCACAAACTAGCGGGCCTGGCCTCGAGCGCAGGCATGCCAACGCTGGCTCGTTTAGCCCGTGGGATTGAACAGACGGTCGTGTTCAATACGCATGATTTAACCGAGCAGATTCGTCAGATTGACAAAGAAATTGAGCTTGTAGGGCTTCGATTAGAGGCTTTTAACTTGAACTCTCCCCCGTAAATTGGGTAGGCTTCCCTTCCACTGAAAATCCATTCATATAGGTAGCATTACACCTAAATAGCTTGACACGACCTGCATTCAGGATATGGAGTTTAACGAAACGTGGTTGACAGGCAAAAATGCAATTTGAGGAATCAACGGCTGCGGCATGAAAACGAGTGTAAATCTGTTAGGTAGAATCAGTAGAACACGCGCTCAAAGAATGTACAAATTCAATCCATAAATAAAGGGTAGTGGCATACAGTGCCACTACCCTTTATTTATGGATTGAATTTGTTACGACTCACAGTTATTGGGGTGTAAGCAGCTTCGCCAGTAGTCCAGAATGAGCTGAATTTGTTTTTTGAGCTCCGCTTGAGTGGCTGCTTTCTGGTAAAACCCTTGTACTGACTCATTGTAGGCTTCCCGAACGGCCGCGTTACTAGCGGTTGTTGTCAAGAACACGAAGGGAATGGCTTTCTCTCGTAAGTACTCACTCTGATTAATCTCAGCCCTTAACTCCAGCCCATTTAGTCGAGGCATGTTGATGTCACACAAGATCAGAAATGGCTGTTCTTTGCTCACTTTGAGGTATTCCAACGCTTCTTGGCCGTCGTGAAATACTTGTATGGGATTAATCGTATCCAAGCTCCTGATCGCTTCACTAATTAACAGTTGATCGTCTTCGTCATCCTCAATTAAGAAAATGGGGCCTTTTCGTGACATAAGTAGTTCGTTTCGATGGTGCCAGTAAAAGTACGGGATTAGTCACGGTTAATTTGTTTTATGCAATCAAGCTAAATCATTACGTGCCTTCGCAAAATATTGGCCATCCTACTGAACAGCAGTGAGGAGCAAGGCGGTACAAGCCTAAAAACGATGCTACTACTGGACTGTTCTACAACCAGCCTGGCTAATTAAGGCAACGGGTGTAAAAGCCAAGCGGCTGCCCGCTCCGGATCAGTTTCATTCAATGAATAAAGATAGACTAGGCCCACTTATTTTGGATAGATCATACTTCCTGGGCCTGTTTCTGCGCGTCCTGGAGCCGCTGTTGCACCTGCTGCTGCTTATTCTGGGCTAACTGCGCTTGAATAGGGTCTACACTCAGATGCTGGTGCAGTTTAGAGCCTTTGAAGGCGACCGTCAGCGATTCGCCGGATTCGGTCTGGCGCGTTTGCTCAAAGGTGATGCCGCGCGGCTGGCCTGAACTGTCGGGGTTAATGATCAGCCGAAGGCCGTGCAGCCGCAAGTCGTCGCGTAATTCAGCTCCTGTCGTCGAGCGGCTCAGGCTGACCCGGACCAGACCCCGCAGTTCGATACGCTGCCTATCACGCTCGGGCACCTGCTCCATCATCGGCGTCAAACCGTGTGTTTCGTTGGTAACTGCTTTTTATTGGGCGAATAGTATACGCCACGGAATACTGAATGGCAAGATTATCAACCAAACTAGGAAGAATATAGCCATATTCTTGGGGTAAGGTTGGTGATTTATTTGTGAGGGAAGAGCGACAAATAGCATCCAAGTTAACTTGTAGATAAATTGAAACAATAAAACCAAGATCATTTGCCGGGGGAAAAACAACCCAAATACAGATAGGATAAATATAGCACCCCACAAGGCGCCCACCAGCCGAATCGCTTCTGAATAGGCTATACGGTTACCGAAAACGGTCATTTGCGCGATGCGAGGTCTGAACAGACTGGTAACACTGATCCAGCCTGCTACCAGGATATTGGCCGTGTAAATTATGTTTATCAAAACCAGATTATACATGGTTCATTGAGTTAACGCTCGGCGATAGTCTTAATTTTTTCCATCACACCCGGCAATATTTTCCGGTAGTTGCGACCCAGAGCGCGGCCAAAAACTCCCTTCGTTACTCCTGTCAACCAAACCTCATGGGTAAAAGTAGTTTCCCCACGTTGAGTTGTTAAATAGCGTTTAACATACAAGGCACCCAATGGCAGCTTCGTTTTGTAGGTCTGATTGGGTATAACCTCAATGAGGACGAATTTAGATTTAGGCCCTCTGGCAGGAAGTAGTGTACCCCTGGTAAGAGCCGTGAAGGAACCATTAAGTTCCGCCCCCTTTAGTCCCTCATCCCACTCTTTCCATCCTGGCACGTCTGTCCAAATACGCCAGATGAGCTCTGGGGCGGCAGTTGTTTTAACGGTGTGGCTAAAGTGCGTGTTTGATTGTTGAGCGACTGTTTGTGTTGACAATAACAACGCTAGCCCAAGCAGAGAGATTTGCATGATTTCTAAGATTTTCTGCAAATATCAATTCGCCACACCTACCGCTACTGCACCTATGTTAACTTTGAGCGGATCAGCGGGTATTTTTTCGGATTCTACTCAAGGATTGCGGGGCAATACCAAGGTAAGACGCAATATATTTAAGCGACACCCGCTGTATAAGTGAGGCCTGATTAACTAACATGGTTTGGTAACGGGTCTCGGCGGTTTGGGTCTGTAGGGCTTCTAAAATTTCTTCCGTATACTGCTGCACTTCCTGTAGTAGCTTCCGAATGAATGTGTTCCACGAGCTGATTTCAAGCAACCGGTATGCATCATCATAGGTCATACGCCACAAGATGCAGTCTTCCAAGGTGTTGATGCTTTCCTGGGCGAATTGCTGGGCGGTAAAACTTTTTTGTGACGTAAACACATAAGGCGCATCTGTAAAGTATTTCGTAATCTCGTTGCCACCTCTGAGGACAAAAAAACGTAACAGGCCCCTTTCCAAAAAATACAAGGGTCGGCAGACTTGCCCCTCGGTTAAGATGAGTGTGTTTTTAGGGACAATCTGCTTTTTCAAACAGGGCTCGATCTGAGCCCAGTCCAAGTCGTTACACGGGACATAATTGGCAATAAATTGTCGGAGCGGGTGCATTGAATAGTTTCAACTTCAGCGTTATAGGATGTGTCCTTTCTACTGTATAACCAAACGTTAGGTTCAGACTACTGGACATTTCGGTAGTGGCTGAAGTGTATTGATAATACCTATTGCTCGGTAGTCTTTCAAACGTTTTATAGAAAATAAGCTGTTGATAGTTAGGATATTGTGCTTTATCTCTTATCCGCACTCGTGATTGATCAACACACTTCAGCCATTACCGAATAATCTGTTCCTGAATACTTTTTGGGAACAGGTCACTCCCACAATAAATCCCTGGTGGAAAACCATCGTGGGCTACGAAATAGGTCAAAAGAATAGTGTATGGTCTATACCCAAGAGTGTCAAGAAACATCGGCGGCAGCTAGCAGATCCCGCAGATGTTTCTTGATACTCTTGGGTGTAAGACTCTCCCCCACCCCGCGCCGCGCAGGTACTAAAATGTCGCTGATTGGTCCTAAGTGTACTGTTCAAATGATTAAACGGTGAGAATGATATCCTGTGCGCACTGGTTCCATCGAAAATGGCGTTGATATCTGCCTGCTCCTGACGAAACTAAACAAGCTGGAGCATATGATCTGATTGATTTAGATGACAGTGAGAAGGTCATCGAAATAATCAACCTAACGCAGCCTGAAGTCGTGGTGCGTGATATAGAACAGCTAATTTATTTTGGCACCATTGTCTCACGCTCTCATACGGTATTTCTGGAGCAGCTTAAGACGTGGTCGGGTCGTTACGATTATACGGTTGAAGCACAGGTCAATTTTGAAGAGACTTACCTAATCATAAATTTATAAAAAATTGTCTAGAACGGAGATTGTAAAAATTAGTCAGGTAATATTATAATGGGTAGCTATATATCAGGGATCACAGAGAATAAATACTTATTTTTCAGAGATTTACAAAAAACTAGGCCCATGTTTTTAGATTCTAAATCCAACTAAATCTACATCTATTTCTTAATCTAAAGTAGATGTAGAAGTATTATTTAACAAGTACTGGTTTTTAATCTTTTTTCATACCTTTACTGCATCGAATAACATTCTAAATCCCAATCTAAATGGTGATCTCCTTTAATTCGATCAAAGGCGGCGTGGGTAAATCAACGCTGGCTGTGAATATGGCTGCATGGCTGGTGAGTGAAGGTTACGACGTGTTGCTGGTTGATGGCGACGAGCAGGAGACGGCTAGCGATTTTACCGCGTGGCGTGAACAGACGCTAGGACAAACAGGTTTTACGCTGGTAAACATGACGGGTGCCAATCTGCGCAAACAGGTCGATAGCATGCGGCAGAAATACGACCACATCATCATCGACACAGGGGGTAGGGATACCACCAGTCAACGAGCAGCTCTTTCCGTGGCGGATGTCTCCATGATCCCGTTTGCACCCCGTAGTTTTGATTTGTGGACGATTAACAAGGTCATAGAGCTGATCGACGAAATTCAGGCTGTTCGTGCCGAACCGATCACCCCGTACGTGTTCCTGAGCCGCGCCGATATCAAGAGCGCAGATAACCGGGAAGTCGCCCAGGCACTGGCAAATTATCCGCAGATTAAATATCTGCCTCACCCGATTAGTAACCGCAAGGCATTCAGCAATGCAGCAGGGGTGGGGCTGGCCGTGTTCGAAGCCGAGACGCCCGACTTAAAAGCTGTCGCAGAAATCAATGCACTTTTTAACCATATTTTACATGGCCACAACACTCCCGCCACCGCGTAAGAAACAGCCCACAGAAGCCGAAATTGAAGCCGTTATTCTCAAAGGTGGTAGCACGACCAAGAAGGCCACCGCACCCGAGACAGAGGACGACACTGTTAAGTTCTTTAATTTGCGTTTGACTGCCGGCGTCCTGAAACGGATTGAGGAATTCAGAGCGAAACGTCCGCGAAAGCTGGCTAGTCCGAAGCTGGGTATATCGACACATGACTGGATGCTGGAAGCCATCGAGGAAAAGATGCAGCGCGAGGCGAAGAAGTATTCAATTTGAAGCCTATTTGATTACAGGCTCGTCCTCGCAGATGACACGCCTTAAGCCCGCAACTGCGGACAGCCACGTGCAGAAAGTGAGACCAGGAGCTACAATATATAATCTGGATACATTTAGACATGACCGATAAAAAGCAAGAGCTTTCACGCGCTGCCAAGCGCAGGGTTAAACTCACGTACGAAGCCTTTCAGGAGGAACCAGATGATCGCGAGATGCTCTTTCAAGCTGCCGCCATGTGTCAGGTGTATTTGCCAAAAAAGGAATTGCCAGATCCCAGCGATTTATGGGAGACCGACAGTGGCAAGTTTTCGATGTCAATGATACCAATCCCACTCACTAATCCGAGAACGCATAAAAGTGAATTTCTAGGGCTACCATATGGCACACGGGCGCGGATCATATTAGCAAACATCAACACGGTGGCAGTGCAGCGGCAAAACCGCGTGATTGACGTGTCCAGTAATAACTTGACGCAGTTCGTCAAAGAAATGGACATGACAGACGGCGGCACGCAAATCACAATGGTGCGGGAGCAAATCGCTCGCCTATCAAACTGTATTATGCGTCTGACGTTCGACGGCGAAGAATGGCAGGACAATTCGACATTACCGATCATAAGCCGTTTCACGGTATTTAAAGATGGAGGGAAGGTTCAACGCTGGCCGGAGCAGATTGAGCTTTCTGAGCAGTATTTTAACAACCTTGTCGAGCATGCCGTGCCGCTTTCCAGAACGCACATAGCAGCTCTGTCCAATAATTCCAGCGCATTCGATCTTTATTGTTTTCTAGCGCACAGACTTCACCGTATTCCAAGAGGAAAACCGCAGTTTTTGGCATGGGCAACACTAAAGGATCAATTTGGGGCTGAGTACAGTCGAATGGTTGATTTTCGCGCTAGCTTCAGGCGAACATGGCAAATCGTTAAAAGCCTATACACAGATGCAAGAATAGAGGAAAAAGGAACACGCGGTCTGATGCTATTCAACAGCCCAACTCCTATACCTAAACAGTTGATTATCAATTTATTAGACTCAAAAGTGTGACACTACCACGGTAAACCCCGTTTTTAATGTGGATAACCCTGTTAATCAGGCACTTATTCACCGTGGAATAGTCACCTATTTCCACCGTGGAGTAGTCACACTTGTCACCGTGGAATAGTCACACAAACCTATAGTTAAACCCTTTACTAAAAAATACCTTTATTAGTACTAAAAAACTGTTGAAAAGAAAACGATTTATTTAGTAAATGAACATATGATACTAAAATCATGTGTATTCCCTTTTGCTTTTTTTAGCATTGTTTCGCCTTTCTGCTAACTTGAGCTATGGACATTCAAACGGCCAAGACTATTCCCATTGATGAGCTCCTACAGCGCTTAGGCTGCGAGGTGGCCAAGACCAGCAACGGCTGTAAATGGTACCGATCCCCCAGCCGAATCGAGAAGACGCCCTCCTTCAAGCTCACCCGCGATGCCTATGGTTGGTATGATCACGGTACGGGGGAGGGGGGGAATATCCTTGATCTGGCCTTTCGATTACACTCGGGCCTACCCTTAGTAGGTAAACTCGATGGCCAACACGTTAAAGAAGCCTTAACCTTTATTGAGCAAGTAATGGGCCTGACGGGCAGTAGTAACTCGCCTGTTCAACGTGTGCCGGTGATAACGCCCGAACCCCATGCCTTCACCTTGGTTAAGCACACCCCATTCGCCGTCTACGGGCGGGGTAGTTCGCTCACCCCAGCTGCCTTGTACTTGGGGACGCGGGGCGTCAATGCCGAGCGCGTAGCTCCTTACCTGGAAGATATCACCTTTGTGGGCAGCGATGAGAAGAAGCGCTACGGCTTTGGGGTGCCCAACGTCTCGGGCGGGTATGAGATCCGGCGCTACGGCGACTGGGCCAAGCGCTCGGTAGGTACCAAAGATATAACTATCTTCAAAGCCGAGCGTATTGTAGCGCCCTGGCATACTTTTTATAGCCTGGTTGATTTTGGTACATTCATTACAGTCGATAAACCACCCGTTGGGGCTTACAATTACCTAATTATTAACAGTGATAGTCTGGTTGACAAAGCCATTGCGTATTTAGATGGCTGGCCAGCCGGATTTATGATTCACTATCCGCATACGGATGAGTCGGGCCAGCGCGCCTACCAGAAGTTAGTCGATTTTCTGGCCGGTCAGGGCTGGATGAATGGCAACAAAGCGCAGTTGTACGCCGGCTGCAAGGACTGGACCGAGGCTCGGGAGAAACAACTCGGCTTGACTACCCCGGTCGTTAAATTGCTTCCCCAATCAACCCCAAACTAAACGGATCGCTAGCTTGCCTTACCGTGCTGACCCGTATGATCGAAACCGGGCTCGTAGGTTATCTACGAATTGGCCTACTGCCCTCGATAAACGCAAAGCCTGCCCCACAGTGACGTAAACGGCGACTGTCATTTTAGGGGGTTAGTTTGGCTTCGATAGCTGCTGTATCCGTATAATCATCGACCTGTCGTCTTCAGGACGTTTGTGGGGGTAAAATGATTGGATCAATCCGTTGCGTAACCGGTTATGTAACGGTTTTTAAACGGTTTCAATCCGTTACACAACCGGTTACGCAACGGATTGGAAACCGGTACTCGCGAGTACATAACCCGTGACCACAACGACTTGACCGTATCTCTCTTTAAAGTCTACAAACCGTTCTGCTGAACGGGAGTAAAGTAAAATATAGTTTGGGTATATCATTTTAGTACCGCTCAACACCGGTCAGTTACATCCGTATTGCTATAAAAGAACCATCTTTTGTTATCTTTCGTCCACGATCGACCACTGGCCTAGGTAGTTGGTCGACACTCAACGAATCAATTCTTTTCTCATAATGCTTGCGAATCCTGACCCCCACGGGGCCCTGCAGCAAAGCCAGGAGCGGTTTCAGGCGGCCATCGAAGCCGTCGAAGGTATTTTATGGACCAACGATGCAACGGGTCAGATGGTAGGGATACAGCCGGGCTGGACGGCGCTCACGGGGCAAACCCAGGACCAGTACCAGGGATATGGCTGGGCGGCAGCGGTCCATCCCGATGATCGCCAGGCCACCATCAGAGCCTGGCAACAAGCCGTCACCGAGCGCCGCCTGTTTCTGTTTGAACACCGGCTCCGGCTGGTGGATGGCACCTGGGGACTGTTTTCAATCCGGGCCGTCCCCGTACTGGAAGCCGATGGATCGATCCGGGAGTGGGTCGGGGTCCACACCAATATCACCCGCCAACGGCAAGCCGAACGGGCCTTGAGCGAGAGCGAAGAACGCTACCGGCTCCTGTCCATTGATCTCGAGCAGCAGGTACATACCCGGACGCTGGCCTTAGCCGCCGCCAATCAGGAACTCGAGAGCGCCAACCAGTTATTGCAGCAATCCAACGAAAACCTCCAGGCGTTTGCCTACGTGGCCAGCCACGACTTACAGGAACCCCTACGGAAAATACAATCGTTTGGGGAGTTGCTGAAAAACCAGTATGCCGCACAGCTGGGTGAAGGCAGGCAGTACGTAGAGCGCATGCAGGCGGCTGCCGGCCGAATGAGTACCCTGATTACGGACCTGCTCAACTTTTCCCGACTCTCCGCCGAACCAATCGTGCCGGAACGGCTCCGTTTGAACGGTATCCTTGAGCTGGCCCTGCGGGATTTGGATTTTAGTATCGAGGAGACGGGGGCTCATGTTCAGATTGATCCGTTACCCGAAATTATGGGGGATCCCGCCCAGTTAGGCCAACTCTTCCAGAATCTGATCAGTAACGCGTTGAAATTTCGTCAACCGGGTATTGCTCCTGCCGTTCATATCCGCGCTAGACAGGTGCTGCAGGCTGATTTGCCCGCGTCGGTTCAACCCGTCGACCGTTCCGTATCCTACCACCAGATTGACATTGCCGATAATGGCATTGGCTTTGACCAGCACCAGGCGGAGGTAATCTTTCAGCTCTTCCAGCGCTTGCATGGTCGGTCCCGGTATAGGGGAACAGGCATTGGTCTGGCCATCGCCCGAAAAGTTGTACTCAACCACGGGGGAGCGATCACGGCTACCAGCCAACCGGGACAGGGTACAACCTTCAGTGTCTATCTACCGCAACCCTGACAACCCCCGTTGGGTGCTCAAGAAGCCAGGGTATGACGTATTCTCGACGGCACCAGGTCATTAACCATCGTCGTCCGGCATAAAAATAGCCTGTTGGTTGAGTCATTGACCAGGCTGGCGTAAATGGCCAACCTGTAGACGTGGGTGTAAGTCGCGATAACCAGTAATTTCAAAAACGTATTCCATCCGTTCGCTACGGGAAGGGCTGCCCGTGGCGGTCAGGCATACGTCAGCATCCGCCAATCCTATGGCTTTAGGCCTTGCTGATGAGCAAGGGGTGAATATAGTCGTGTCAACCGAGCGACGAGTTCATGGTTTTAATCGAGCGTTCATTCGACAGAGCAGCCATTCATGCCCAAAAACACCTTATTTTTCCTATCCTCTTTTGGTACGTTAAACGTAAAAAAGATACGTCTGCTCGCATTCCATTGGGGATAATTGCGCTAGTCCAGGCTTGTCGGTAGGCATACGCCCAAACGGCATTAGAATCGGCTACCTTGGCCTAGGCAACGTGACTCCTATCTCGAGAAGTGGTAGATAAAACCGTTGGTTACTCGTTTTTGAGCCGATAGAAACGGTTTCTAATCGGTTACCGAACCGTTAGGGTAACGAACAGAAACCGTTTCTAATTTGATAAAAACTTCATTCGATTCGTCCTTCTGAGTGCTCAATGCCTACTCTTACCTGAAATTAATGGGACGTTTTTATGAACCAAAGTATATTATTAGGCATTTTTAGTAACTATAACAATTATATCCATTGTCAATAACTATTTAACGCATACGAGTTGCTAAGCCATCACGGTTATCAATTCAAAAAAGATAGTTGTAACGGGATTAATCAGTGTCCTGTTGATGAGGAGGGCATGAAAAAAACATGAATCTACTTTTGTAACTATAGTCCGTGCTACTGATTAGATAAACCAAAAACAGCTTCACATGCTAATAAATGGCCCATTATGGCTAATAATCTATCATGCTAGTCTACTTACGTATATACATCATTGACCATCAGACTATTAAATGGTAGGTGATTTGTCCAAGTTAAAGGCGTACCATTGTCTGGATTGCCGCCTAAACGACGAATCGCCATGCCCATTCTCACCAGTCGGCCACGCTGTCGACACCCTCTTGCTTTCTGTTGCCGTGGGCGCTACCCAGTACGCATAACCCCAGATCTGATACGCCTTGACGCTTATACTAATGGCGAAACGTAGCGACAAACATGCCGGCCAGTTGAGGACAATAGCCTCAGGACACGAGCCCCTATTTAATCGGTTTCTTTTACCCAAACGCGTACCCTTTACCTGATTCACCCCGGGCTGGCGTGGTCAGGTTTTTCCCGGCGTTGGTCAAGCTTGCGCTGCTGGTCGTTCGCCCCAACGGGTTTTATCCATTCACCATTCTTTTATGAACTACTCCCATTTACTGCTTACGCTGGGCCTGTTTACCTGTTTTTCAACCGCCACCCTTGCCCAGACACCACCAACGAGCCCCTTGGTAACTAGCTATGACCAACCCGACAGTGTCAAGGTTGGCGCTTTACTGACCAGCCTAACGGTTAGCGAGACAGACCCCAAGCCCTTCCAGGCTGGCCTGCAAACCGACCTGGGGGCTGTCTGGTTGAATGCCCGGGGGCAACAAAAGAGCGTCATCTTTAGCTTCCCCGCTGGCGCTACGGTGGTGGCAACCGGCATCGATGTGCAGCCATCGGGGCCGGGTAAGTTAGCCTGGCCTGTCGACTGGCAGGCCAATAAAACCTATCAGCTCATGCTGGTGGTCGCGCTTTCCGATACGACTGCCAAAAACATGCTTTACTCGGGCTACCTGTTCATGCCAGAGGAGAACAAGTGGAAACTAATTGGTAGTTGTCTGATTGATGGGCAACGAACTACGCTGAAAAATCCAGCCACGTTTACCTCAGTTAACAACAAAGCGGATTCAGCAGCCCGATTCACCGAGGTATGGCTCCGGCGGACCGATCGTAGTTGGAAAAATTTATCAAGTACCGCTATGCCAGCACCCGTAATTACCTTCAAGGATGGTTACCTTGATAGCGATGAGCAGTACAAACGGGAAAAGGAGCAGATTGAGAACGCCGTTGTCGAAGGTAAATCAGAAAAGCTTACCTATAAAGACGGTATATATTACGCCATGATGCGGGAGGGCACGGGCAAACAGGTCAGTCTGACGGATTCGATTGTCGTGTTCGTTAATGGCTATCAGTTCCATAACAAGGCTGTGTTTTGGCAGCAACTCGACAAACCCATCACGTTTCCACTGTCCAGATTAATCAAGGGGTTCCAACTTGGCCTACCCTTATGTCGGGTTGGGAGCAAAATCAAGCTGGTTATTCCGTCTTTGTATGCTTACAATATAGCAACGTCCAGTCCTTTGTTTTACCCCAATAGTACCCTTGCTTTTGAGGTAGAATTGCTTGGCGTAAAACCGGCCACCAACTAACAAAACGTCCCAACTCAATCCCAATGCCTCCATGAACAAACAATGTACATTCCTCGCTGCGGTTATGCTGATGGCTGGTTTGATGGCGGCTACTCCTCCAGGCAAACCGGGTAAGCGACCGAGCGCGGCCCGATTTGCTTCTAAGGTGGCGGCTCCGAAAACACCGGCCTCTTCACCGGCCGGTTTTCAGGCCATGTTGACGGCCTATTGGCCAACCTTCACTGTCTCTGCATTTAGCGCTTTTTTTCTCTTCTTCATTTTACTCTCGTCTTTAACTAACGCTCAGAACCCAAACGCTGGGCTTCGTCAGAAAAAAGACTACCTAGTCACGATGACGACTGATTTCGGCACGATGCGCCTGATTTTGCATGACCAAACACCGAAGCACAAAGCCAACTTTATTAAACTTACTGACGAGCATTTTTTTGATGGACTGCTGTTTCACCGGGTTATCGAAAATTTCATGATTCAGGGTGGAGACCCACAATCGCGCACGGCTGTGGCCGGGCAATCGCTAGGCTATGGCGATGTCGGCTACCGGATTCCAGCAGAATTTGCTCCCAATTTATTTCACCGTAAGGGAGCCTTGGCGGCTGCAGGAAGCAAAAATCCTGAAAAAGCATCGAGCGGTTGTCAGTTTTACCTGGTCCAGGGCCTCGTCTGGACCGATTCGTCGCTGAACGACCAGCTTGAACACGGGCTAAAATGGGGCGGGGGCCGGATACCGGGGGGCCGGGTACCTACCCAAGCCCAACGGCAAGTGTATAAAACTATCGGCGGAACCCCGTACTTAGATGGAGCCTTCACGGTCTTCGGCGAAGTGATCGACAATCTGGCCGTCATCGACAGCATTGCCAAACAACCCCGCGGCCCTGCCGA
This sequence comes from Nostoc sp. CHAB 5834, assembly GCA_020829485.1. Next base: position 14,168 of record JAIVFU010000140.1, read on the forward strand.
CCGACCAACCACCGATATTAAAATAACGGTTTCGGGCGAGTGGATCAAAAAGAAGAAGATTACAAAACAGTTTGGGTACATTTTTCAATAACAAAAATCCTCCTCACCGGTGCAAACGGATTGCTGGGCCAAAAAATAGTTGACTTACTGGCTGGTCACGATTCGGTTAACCTCATTGCCACAGCGCCGACCTCGGTGGTCTAACCATTGCCTACGATGCCTTTAAGAAAACTACGCAAGGTCAGGGTAACGCTAAGATTGACAGGTTCACACCCGACCAACGGTTCTTCCTGTCGTGGGCGCAGGTTTGGCGGGCCAACATGCTGCCCGAATCGCAGGCTCAACAACTCTTGACCGATCCGCACGCACCCAGCCAGTATCGTTGCAATGACCCGCTAACCCATATTGATGTCTGGTACGAAGCGTTCAGCGTGCAACCGAACCAGAAAATGTACAAGGCTCCTGACCAGCGAATTAAGGTCTGGTAACAGCAGAAAAAGTAGTCATCTATCCACCCCTCTTTTATATCACCTTCAACTATGAAAACATCCTTCGCATAAGGGTTGCTGGTTCGTTCTGTATTGGTCGCTTTGTTCAGCAGTTTGGTCGCCTGTTCATCGGTTCTACGGGCGTATCAACTCGGTAGACCATTTCCCCACCAACCAGCCAAAACGATGGCCGACGTATCCCCAACATACGGACCCAGACCCGCACCATTCATGGACGAGGCTCAGCAACC